>NZ_CAXSBH010000047.1:0-23811 GCF_964235535.1 uncultured Sphingomonas sp. | reverse complement strand
CGCAGACGATGCCCTTGTACTTCATCCGCTTGTACTTGCCGCACAGGCACTCGTAATCCTTGATCGGACCAAAGATGCGCGCGCAGAACAAGCCGTCGCGCTCGGGCTTGAACGTGCGGTAGTTGATCGTCTCGGGCTTCTTGATCTCGCCGAAGGACCACGAACGGATCTTGTCGGGCGACGCGATGCCGATCTGGATCTGGTCGAACGTCTCGGCCTTGACGACGGGGTTCGCGAAGGGGGTCATCTCGTTCATGGGTATGAACCTTTCCTAGAATTCTGTTCCTTCTCCCGCTTTCGCGGGAGAAGGTGGCCGAGCGCAGCGAGGTCGGATGAGGGCTGTTCCTAGAGAGATCCGGCCCTCACCCTGGCGCTCACGCACCTGTCCCTCTCCCGCGAAAGCGGGAGAGGGTTTCACCTCACTCCGCCGCGATCTGCACGCCGTCGCTGTCGAAGCCTTCTTCCATCGTCTTCAGATCGACGTTCAGGCCGAGCGAGCGCATTTCCTTGACGAGCACGTTGAAGCTCTCCGGAATGCCCGCCTCGAACGTGTCATCGCCCTTGACGATCGCCTCGTACACCTTGGTGCGCCCGACCACGTCGTCCGACTTCACCGTCAGCATCTCCTGGAGCGTGTAGGCCGCGCCGTAGGCCTGGAGCGCCCAGACCTCCATCTCGCCGAAACGCTGCCCGCCGAACTGCGCCTTGCCGCCCAGCGGCTGCTGGGTGACGAGCGAGTAGGGGCCGATTGACCGCGCATGGATCTTGTCGTCCACGAGGTGGTGGAGCTTGAGCATATAAATGATGCCCACCGTCACCTTGCGGTCGAACTGATCGCCCGTGCGCCCGTCGAACAGGTCCGACTGACCCGACGGGTCGAGACCCGCCAGCTCGAGCATGTCGGTCACGTCCTTCTCGACCGCGCCGTCGAACACCGGCGTCCCCATCGGGATGCCCGGCCGCAGGTTCTCGGCCAGCTCGGCGATCTCGTCGCCGCTCCGCGCGTTGATGTCGTCGAGATAATGCTCGCCATAAATGGTCTGGAGCCGCTCCTTGACCGCGTCGGGCATCGCGCCCGGCTTGGCGTCGGGATTGGCCTCGCGCCAATCATCCAGGGCTTCGGCGACCTGCTGGCCCAGACCGCGCGCGGCCCAGCCCAGATGCGTCTCGAAGATCTGGCCGACATTCATCCGCGACGGCACGCCGAGCGGGTTGAGCACCAGATCGACCGGCGTCCCGTCCGCCAGGAACGGCATGTCCTCGGCGGGCAGGATGCGGCTGATCACGCCCTTGTTCCCGTGACGGCCGGCCATCTTGTCGCCCGGCTGCAGCTTGCGCTTCACCGCGACGAACACCTTGACCATCTTGAGCACGCCCGGCGGCAGCTCGTCGCCCCGCTCCAGCTTCTCGCGGCGATCCTGGAACTTGTCGGTAATGACCTTGGCGGCGTCGTCATACTGCACCTTCACCGCTTCCAGGTTCGCCTGGACGGCGTCATCCGCGACCGCGAACTTCCACCATTCGTGCCGGTCGACCGAGTCGAGCAGGTCCTGGTCGATCTCCGCGCCCTTCTTCAAGCCCTTGGGAACGGCGGTGGCGACCTGACCCAGCACCATCTCGCGCAGACGCGACCAGGTCGCGCGGTTGAGGATGGTGCGCTCGTCGTCCGAGTCCTTCTTCAGCCGCTCGATCTCCTCGCGCTCGATCGCCATCGCGCGCTCGTCCTTGTCGATGCCGTGGCGGTTGAACACGCGCACATCGACGATCGTCCCCGAAACGCCCGGCGGCAGCTTGAGCGAGGTGTCACGCACGTCCGACGCCTTCTCGCCGAAGATCGCGCGGAGCAGCTTCTCTTCCGGCGTCATCGGGCTCTCGCCCTTGGGCGTGATCTTGCCGACCAGGATGTCGCCCGGCTCGACCTCGGCTCCGACATAGACGATGCCGGCCTCGTCGAGGTTGCGAAGCGCCTCCTCGCCGACGTTGGGGATATCGCGCGTGATGTCCTCCGGCCCCAGCTTGGTGTCGCGAGCCATCACCTCGAACTCGTCGATATGGATCGACGTGAACACGTCGTCCTTCACGATCCGCTCCGAGATCAGGATCGAGTCCTCATAGTTATACCCGTTCCAAGGCATGAACGCGACGAGCGCATTACGCCCGAGCGCCAGTTCGCCGAACTCGGTCGACGGACCGTCGGCGAGCACGTCGCCCGCCGCCACCGCGTCGCCCACCTTTACCAGCGGACGCTGGTTGATGCAGGTCGACTGGTTCGACCGCTGGAATTTCATCAGCGTGTAGATGTCGACGCCCGACTTGCCCGCATCGACCTCGCCGGTCGCGCGGATGACGATGCGCGCCGCGTCGACCTGGTCGACGATGCCCGCCCGCCGCGCCGAAATCGCCGCCCCGGAGTCGCGCGCCACCGTCTCCTCCATGCCGGTGCCCACGAACGGGGCCTCGGCGCGGACGAGCGGCACCGCTTGGCGCTGCATGTTCGATCCCATCAACGCGCGGTTCGCGTCGTCGTTCTCCAGAAACGGGATCAGCGACGCCGCGACCGACACCAACTGCTTGGGGCTGACGTCCATCAACGTGACGTTGTCGGGCAGCGCGTTCAGGAACTCGCCCGCCTGACGCGACGACACCAGCTCCTCGGTGAACCCGCCCGTGCCGTCCAGATCGGCGGAGGCCTGCGCGATCGTGTGCTTGGCCTCCTCCATCGCCGACAGATAGACCACGTCGTTCGTGACCTTGTGATCCACGACCTTGCGGTACGGAGTCTCGATGAAGCCGTACTTGTTCACCCGGCTGAAGCTCGCCAGCGAGTTGATCAAGCCAATGTTCGGGCCCTCGGGCGTCTCGATCGGGCAGATGCGGCCGTAATGCGTCGGATGGACGTCGCGGACCTCGAAACCCGCGCGCTCGCGGGTCAGACCGCCCGGCCCGAGCGCCGACACGCGACGCTTGTGCGTCACTTCGGACAGTGGGTTGGTCTGGTCCATGAACTGCGACAGCTGCGACGAGCCGAAGAACTCGCGCACCGCGGCGACCGCGGGCTTGGCGTTGATCAGGTCGTTGGGCATCACCGTCGACACGTCGACCGAGCTCATCCGCTCCTTGACCGCGCGCTCCATGCGCAGCAGGCCGACGCGGTACTGGTTCTCCAGCAGCTCGCCGACCGACCGGACGCGGCGGTTGCCGAGATTGTCGATGTCGTCGATCTCGCCCTTGCCGTCCTTCAGGCCGACCAACGTCTTGACGACCGCCAGGATGTCCTCGGTACGGAGCGTCGTCACCGTGTCCTCGGCGTCGAGGTCGAGGCGCATGTTGAGCTTGACGCGGCCGACCGCCGACAGGTCATACCGGTCGGGATCGAAGAACAGCCCGGCGAACAGCGCCTCGGCGGTCTCCAGCGTCGGCGGCTCGCCGGGACGCATCACGCGGTAGATGTCGGACAGCGACTGCTCGCGCTCCTCCGCCTTGTCCGCCTTTAGCGTGTTTCGGATCCACGGACCCGTCGATACGTGATCGATATCGAGCAGCTCGATCCGCTCGATGCCCGCGCGGTCGAGCTTGTCGAGGTTCTCGGGGCTGATCTCGTCGCCCGCCTCGACGTAAATTTCGCCCGTGGTCTCGTTGATGAGATCATAGGCGGAATAGCGCCCGAAGATCTCCTCGGTCGGGATCAGCAGGTCGGTGAGCCCGTCCTTGGCGGCCTTGTTGGCGGCGCGGGGGCTGATCTTCTGGCCGGCCGCGAACACGACCTCGCCCGAATTGCCATCGACGATGTCGTAGGCGGGCTTCACGCCGCGCCAATTCTCGGCCGCGAACGGGATCTTCCACCCACCGGTGCCGCGCACGTAGGTGACGCGGTTGTAGAACTCGTTGAGGATCTCCTCCGAGTTCATGCCCAGCGCATAGAACAACGCGGTGACGGGCAGCTTGCGCTTGCGGTCGATGCGGACATTGACGATGTCCTTGGCGTCGAACTCGAAATCGAGCCACGAGCCGCGGTACGGGATCACGCGCGCGGCGAACAGGTACTTGCCCGACGCGTGCGTCTTGCCGCGGTCATGGTCGAACAGGACGCCCGGGCTACGGTGCATCTGCGACACGATAACGCGCTCGGTGCCGTTGATGAAGAAGGTGCCGTTCCCCGTCATGAGCGGCATGTCGCCCATGTAAACGTCCTGCTCCTTGATATCGATGACCGACTTGGCCTCGGTATCCGGATCGACTTCGAAAGCGGTCAGGCGCAGCGTGACGCGCATCGGCGCGGCATAGGTGATCCCGCGCTGGCGGCACTCCTCGACGTCGAACTTGGGCTCCTCAAGGACGTAATCGTCGAAATCGAGATAGGCGGTGCCCGCGAAATCCTGGATCGGGAACACCGACCGCAGCGTCTTTTCCAGGCCCGACACATGGCCGATCGACTTGTCCGAGCGCAGGAACTGCTCGTAGCTCTCGCGCTGGACCTCGATCAGGTTCGGCATCTGCACGACTTCGTGGATGTTGCCGAAGATCTTGCGGATGCGGCGCTTGGCCGTGCCGCTCTGGGTGTCGCGCCGTGCGGAGCCGCCATCGATCGCCTTAGTCGCCATGTGATTATTCGCCTTCGCAGCCGTAAATCTCTGCCCGGGAGCCCCCGGGCGGGACGCAGCACGACGCCGAAAGGCCGATCGCACGGGGTGCGTCGGCTTCGGGCGTCGGGAGAACCGTGAACCCCATCCGTACGACACACTGCGCGACGGCGTGTCATGTCTCGGAGATCTCGGCGAGCGCTCTAAGTAGGATAGGAGGCTGGCAGCGTCAACCGGATCGAAAGGTTCGGCAACCGGGAGCGCACGGTCGTAGATCGACTTGAAAGCGCCCGCCGTTATAGATGCCGCCGATCCCGCGCCGCCGCCGGGCCGCGCCGGTCGGCGTTGATCCAACCGTCATTCAGCCACGGAGCCTACCCTCATGCCCCCGATCTGGCGGCGCGTCCTGCTCGCCACTGTCCTGTCCGTCGTCCCGGTCGGACCGGCGCCCCTCACCGCGCAGACCGGGCCGACCGACCCGCCGCGGTCGATCCCCGGACTGGAAGGCTTCAGCCTCCCCGGAGTCCCACGGCCAACTCCGACGCCTACCCCGACGCCCACGGCCCCCCCTACGCCGCCGCCCGCCGTGGCGGCGACGCCTTCACCGGCACCAGCCGCCACGCCTTCACCTCGCCCGGCACCGAGAGCGCGGCCTACGCCCGCGCCCACCCCCGACGCGACGCCGGTCGTCCCGATCGCGCCCACGCCCGCACCGACGCCCGAGCCGTCGGCGACCCCGACCCCGACCGCGGCACCACTTAACGACGGTACATCCAGTTGGCCCTGGTGGCTCGGCGGCGGCGTGCTCGCGCTGCTCGGCGGCTGGCTGGCGCTACGTCGTCGCCGCGACCCAGAGCCGGAAGCGGAGTTCGTCGAACCGATCGCGCCGCCGCTACCGCCCGCGCCCCGTGCGCGCCTCGTCCTCGACCTCCGCCCGACCCGCGCCGGCATCAACCTGCTCAGCGCCACCGTCGATTGCGAGATCGGCGTCACCAACACCGGCGACGCGCCCGCCGAGGGTATCCGCATCGGCGTCCGCCTGTTCAGCACCCATGCCGGCCAGGATGGCGAACTCGCCGCCTATCGCGCGCAAGCCATCGCCCGCCCCGCGACGCCGCGCTTCGCGCTCGCCCCCGGCGAGACGCGCACGATCCGCGCCGTCGCCGCGCTGCTCCACGCCGACATTCGCTCGATCAACGCGGCGGGCCGCCCGATGTTCGTGCCGCTGGTCGCCGTCAACGCGCTCTACCGCGCCGCCGAGAACCGGGACGCCCAGACCGCCCGGAGCTTCGCGGTCGGCATCGAACGCGCGGGCAATCCCAAGCTCGCGCCCTTCTGGCTCGACCAGCCCCCGCGCACGGTGAGTGAGGTGGCCGCCCGGCCGCACGCGGGCGGGGTGGAAAGCTGAAAGAACCCGGCCTCCTCCAGCGAATTTCCACAATCCGATCGACCCCGTTTCTGCTATGAAGGTCGAAGAGGGGGAGAGTCTCGATGCGGTATCTAGCTTTAGCGGGTGCGGTGGCTCTGATCGCGGCGGCGCTTCCCGCTTCCGCGCAACAGGGCATGGCGGCGCTTCGGGCGGCGCAGGCGAAGGTGCCGCCTCCCACGCTCGTCGAACGTTATGGGCCCGACGACCTTCGCTCGGGCGAGCTTCGCCTGCCGCCGGGCAAAGGTCCTTTCCCGGTTGCGGTCGTCATCCATGGCGGCTGCTGGCAGGCCAAGGTCGATACGGTGCAGGGAATCACGCCGCTCGCCGAGGCGCTTCGCAAGCGCGGCGTCGCTACCTGGGCGATCGAATATCGCCGGCTCGGCAACCCCGGCGGCGGTTGGCCCGGCACCTTCGAGGATGTGGCGGCTGGGACCGACCATCTCGCCCGCCTTGCCAGGCGGCATCCGCTGGACATGAAGCGCGTGGCGTTGGTCGGGCATTCGGCAGGCGCGCACCTCGCGTTGTGGGCGGCATCGCGGCCCAAGCTCGATGCGCGCTTCAGGGGCCGGGGCGCGATCAGGCCGACCACGGTCGTGGCGATCGACGGCCCCGGCGCACTCGCGCCCTTCGTCGGCATCGACGCTCAGGTCTGCGGCGAACCCGTGATCGTGCCGCTCATGGGCGGCACCCCCGCCGAGAAGCCCGACGCCTACCGCGCCGCGTCCCCCGCCGAGCATCTGCCGCTCGGCCTGCGCCAGCTGCTCGTGGTGGGTGAGTTCGGTCCGTTCATGGCCCCCTACGCGCAGGCGGCCAAGGCGGCGGGCGATCCCGTCGAGGTGCTGAGCCCGGCGGGGGCGAACCATTTCGACATCGTCACGCCGGGGACGGTCAACGGGGACGCAGTGGCGAATTTCGTGACGCAGCGGGTGAGCGGCGCGGTGGGAAAGACGGATCAGCCCCGCTAATCCGTCTTTCCCGCAAGCCCGGCCGGCGGCGCACAGCGCCGTCCGACGACGCGGCTTCGCCGCGGCGGGGCTGGGCTGGGCTGGGCGGGGAGGGCGGCTCTCGACCCGTTGCGGACTTTTCGCATGATCGCTTGCAACTCGCTCAGCCAAAACCGGGTTTGAGGAGTTCTAAATGTCCCGGATGTCTTCAGCGGACCTCGGTCCATTTGTCGCTAAATTGTGCAGATAGCGAGCACCTGCCAGCAAAGCTGTACCCGCAAAGAACACAAGCGCGTTCCATCGGTGCCAATCGATCGGAACAAAGAAACTGAGAACCATAAGTCCGAGTATGACGACTGAGCCCACGGCGGCTACCGCCAAGGCCAGCCGCAAAGAGGTAATCGTAACGCGCTCCATAAGCCGCTATCTCCGTCATGCTGATTGCTGACGACGAATAGGCCGAACGTATTAAACTGACCTTATCGACATATGTGCATGACCAGCCCGGCATATCCACTTTCACTCATCGCGGACACAATCTCGAAGAAGAGGGCGACCCCGTCGCCGGGGCCGCCCTCCTTCCTATCGCACCGGTCACGGGCAAAGCCCGTGACGTCGGACGGAGCGGTGCTCCGCCGGCCGGCCTTGCGGGAGTGCGACGTAGCTTGGCGCTACGCCGTCTCTCCCGCTGCGGCCTACTTAATTTCCACCGTCGCGCCAGCCGCCTCGAGCTGAGCCTTCAACTTCGCGGCTTCTTCCTTGTTGACGCCTTCCTTGACCGCCTTGGGGGCGCCCTCGACCAGCGCCTTGGCTTCGGTGAGGCCCAGCGCGGTGATCACGCGGACCTCCTTGATGACGTTGATCTTCTTGCCGCCGTCGCCGGTCAGGATCACGTCGAATTCGGTCTGCTCCTCGACCGCCGGAGCAGCCGCGCCGCCGCCCGCCGCCGGGGCCGCAACCGCCGCCGCCGCCGAGACGCCCCACTTCTCCTCGAGCATCTTGGACAGCTCGGCCGCCTGGAGGACGGTGAGCTCGGACAGCTGGTCGACGAGCGTATTCAGGTCTGCCATGTGTAATTCCTTCGTTCTATTGAGTTGAAACCAAACGGACACCGCGCGCTCAGGCGGCCTCCTCCACCTTCTCCGCGTCCTTCTCGGCGTACGCCGACAGCACGCGCGCCAGCTGCGCGGCCGGGGCCTGCGCGATCGTCGCCAGCTTGGTCGCCGGAGCGACCAGCAGCCCGATGATCTTGGCGTGTAGCTCGTCCAGCGACGGTAACGTCGCCAGCGCCTGCACACCCGCCAGGTCGAGCGCGGTGGAGCCCATGGCCCCGCCCACGATCTCGAACTTGTCGTTCCCCTTGGCGAACTCGACCACCACCTTGGCGGCCGCCACCGGATCGACCGAGCTGGCCAGACCGACCGGTCCCGTCAGCATGTCGCCGAGCGAGAGATAGTCCGTCCCGTCCAGCGCGATACGCGCCAGCTTGTTCTTGGAGACCTTGTAGGTCGCCCCGGCCTCCCGCATCCGGTCGCGCAGCACGGTCGACTGCTGCACCGTCATGCCGAGGTTGCGGGTGACCACCACCACGCCGACCTCGGAGAAACTGCGGTTGAGCTCGGCGACGGCCGCGGCCTTTTCCCCACGATCCATGCCATTCTCCCAAATTTTCATCGAAGTGGTACTTCGATGAAGTTCAACGACCCGACCCTCCCGCGAGCGGATGGGTACGGTTGCGAACCGGGGAGCGGCAACCCGCTCACCGGGTTGTCCATCGAAGGGGAGGGGGCAGGCGGCCCGGAGGCGCGCCGAACGGGAACGGCCGAGCCGCTTCCGTGGAAACCATTCCCCGTCTCGGCAGGTAATTAAGCGACGGAAAACCCGGCGCACCCACTGTCTCGGACGGACTCCGCCGGCCGGGGCCGGTGAAGCATGACCGGCGCACATAGCGGATCGACCGGCCGGGTCAACCGCGCACGGCCGCTCCCGGCACGGGTGACCCGTCCACGACCGTGGAGCTTCGTCGCGCATTCGGGAGCGGCGGGCTTGGGCCATGCGCATCGCGACCGGACGGTCTCTTGCGAACCTGTTTCGCGATCCCGCTTACGGGCCGGTAACCAGTAGGGGGTTAACGAGGCTCCGGACGCCCGAAGTCGGGTGCTCGATCGGGAGTAGCTAGTGGCACGCATCATCGTGGCGGAGGACGACGAGATCGTGGCGGAACTCGTACGCGACGCGCTGATCGGCGCGGGCCACGGCGTCGGCGTGCTGCCGACCGGGGCGCAGGCGCTGGCGGTGATCCGGTCGCGGATGCCCGATCTGGTCATCCTGGACTGCAACATGCCCGAGATGTCCGGACTCCTGGTACTGCGCGAGATGCGTAGCAATCCCAGGCTCGTAGATCTTCCCGTGCTGATGCTGACCGGCAGGCGCAGCGACAAGGACGTGTCGCTCGCCATGTACGACGGGGCGAACGACTATATGAAGAAGCCCTTCGATCCCGACGAGCTGGTGTTCCGGGTCGAGCAACTGCTGCCGACGACCGCGCGCGCCGCGACGCGTTGAGACGGTCGCTCGATCGACGCGATCCGTCTTGTAACCTTTCCGTCATCGCGTTGTCCCCGTTCCGTCCCGGAAGCGCCACAGGCCTGTAGCCTTAACCAATCATTGGATCCGCCGGAGGGCGCGGCCGACCGGCCGTCGGCTGCAGGGGATATCAGATGGCATACGGGTTCGGGCTCCGCTCCGCATGGGGCTATGACGACGGCGATATCGAGACCAATCGCACGGCGAACCCGCATCTGAGCGACCTCGTCGCGCAGCGTTATTCGCGGCGGCAGGCGTTGTTCGGTGGCGTGTCGGCGATCGGCGCGGCGACGCTGCTCGCGGGCTGCGGCGGTGACGACGACACGCCCGCGCTCAGCGTCTCGGCGGGCGACTCGATCACCACCTCGGGCGGCCGCATGGTCAACCTGGTGGGTGGCGTGTCGGGCGGCACCGCCACCGCGAGCAGCTGGACCCAGGTCAGCGGCCCGCCGGTCGCGCTCACGCCCGGCGCGACCGGCGACACCGTCGCCTTTTCCGCGCCCAACGTCGCCTCGGCCACGCCGCTGGTGTTCCGCTTCTCCGCGGTCAACCAGTCCGGGCCGGCCAACGCCGACACCACCGTCACGATCAACACCGCCGAGCTCGGTTTCACGGCGGTGGCCAAGAGCCTAGCGGACACCGTCGCGGTGCCGGCGGGCTATTCGGTCACGGTGCTCTACCGGCTGGGCGATCCGATCAACGCGGCGACGTCGGCCTACGCCAACAACGGCACCGACACGGGCTTCTCGTCGCGTGCGGGCGACCATCATGACGGCATGAGCTTCTTCGGCCTGGCGGCGGGTGCGAACGCGCCCGATCCGGCCAACAGCGCGCGCGGGCTGCTGGTGCTCAACCACGAGAACATCACCCAGACGTTCCTCCACGCGAACGGCCCCACCACCGTGAACGGCGCTCGTCCGGAGGCGGAGGCGCTGAAGGAGATCGAGGCGCACGGCGTTTCCGTGATCGAGGTCAGCCGCGCCGGTGCGGCGGGCGCGTGGTCCTATGCGCAAGGGTCGGCGCTGAACCGGCGCATCACCCCCAACACCCCCATGGACATGTTCGGCCCCGCGCGCGGCGTGGCGACGCTCCGCACCGCCTTTTCCCCCACCGGCGTCGCGGGCCGCGGCACCATCAACAACTGCGCCAACGGCTACACGCCCTGGAACACCTACCTGACCGCCGAGGAGAACTGGGTCGGCTATTTTCGCCGCACCGCGGGCGATGCGGCCGTGCGCGGCGGCGCGTCGGCCAAGGTCAACACCTCGCTCGCGCGTTACGGCGCGCCCGAGGGTCGTACCGGCAACTATGGCTGGGCGACAGTGCAGGCCGCCGACCCCGCGAGCACGCTGTTCCGCAAATGGAACATCACCGCGACCGCCGCCGCGCCGGCCGATGGCACCGGCGACTTCCGCAACGAGATCTTCCAATATGGCTGGATCGTCGAGATCGACCCGTTCAACCCCGCCTCCACACCGCGCAAGCGCACCGCGCTCGGCCGCATGAACCACGAAGGCGCCTGGCCCGGGCGGTTCGTGGCGGGAACGCGGCCGGCCTGGTACATGGGTGACGACGCGCAGAACGAGTATATCTACAAGTTCGTGTCGACCGTGCCCTGGGTCGCGGCCGACGCGTCGGGCACCGATCGCCTCGCGCTGGGCGACAAGTACCTCGACGCGGGCACGCTTTATGTCGCGCGGTTCGACGCGGACGGGACGGGGCGTTGGCTGCCGCTGGTGTTCGGGCAGGGGCCGCTGACCGCCGCCAACGCCGCCTATCCGTTCGACAGCCAGGCCGACGTGCTGATCAACGCCCGGCTTGCGGGCGACGCGCTGGGCGCGACGCGGATGGACCGGCCCGAATGGACCGCGGTCAACCCGGCCAACGGCGAGATGTACTGCACGCTGACCAATAACTCGTCGCGCACCACCGCCAACACCAACGCCGCCAACCCGCGCGCCTACACCGACCTGAAGCGCCCGACCGGCGACCAGGTCAACGCCGACCCTCCCTCGCCCCCGTCGCGCACGAGCGGCAACCCCAACGGCCAGGTGATCCGCCTGCGCGAGACGGGCGACACCACGGAGGCGACCGCCTTCACGTGGGACGTGTACGCGTTCGGATCGGGCGCGGACCTGAACCGCGACAACATCAATCTGTCGGGGCTGGACGACACCAACGACTTCTCCTCGCCCGACGGCCTGTGGTTCTCGCGCACGGCGAACGCGGGCGGCACGGTTAACCCGCTGCTGTGGCTGCAGACCGACGACGGCGCCTATACCGACGTCACCAACTGCATGCTGCTGCTCGGCCAGCCCGGCCGCGTCGGCGACGGGACCACGCGCTCGATCACCAACACGATCACGCCGCTGACCGGCGCGCCGACCACCGGCACCGCCACCGCGCGCGTCGGGGCCGTGCCCGGAACCAAGCTCCGCCGGTTCCTGGTGGGCCCGGTCCAATGCGAGATCACGGGTATCGACTCGACCCCCGACGGCCGGTCGGTATTCATCAACATCCAGCATCCCGGCGAGGACGGCTCGGTCGCCGCCATCTCGAGCAACTGGCCCGCCAACCAGGGCGGCACGGGCGTAGCTTCGCCGACGGGTGCCAGGCCACGGTCGGCGACGATCGTGATCACCAAGAACGACGGCGCGGTGATCGGATTGTAACCTGCTGTCTGATCTAGGTTAAACGCTGAACAAGGGCCTCTTCCGGTCGTTCCCGTGGGGTACGATCAGGAGAGGCCCGATGCGCGTCCACCATCTGAACTGCGCTACCGACTGTCCGCTGGGCGGCGCGGTGTTCGATGGCCGCAGCCTGGGGCCGCTCGGCGAGATCGTCGGCCATTGCCTGCTTATCGAAACGGACTCGCACGGGCTGGTGCTCGTTGACACCGGCTACGGCCTCCAGGACGTCGCCCATCCGCACGGGCGCGTCCCCGGCTTCTTCCGCGCGCTCCTCAACATCCGCCTGCGCGAGGAGGAAACCGCCGCCCGTCAGATCGAGGCTTTGGGCTTCCAGCGCAACGACGTGCGCCACATCGTCCTGACCCACCTCGATTTCGACCATGCGGGCGGGATCGAGGATTTCCCCGGCGCACGCGTCCATCTGCTCAAGGCCGAGTACGACCAGGCGACCGGGCCGTGGGAAGGCTTCGTCCAGTCGCGCCGCTACCGCCCCGCCCAGTGGGACGCGGTGACGCAGTGGCGAACCTACGCCGCGGCGGGCGGGGACCGCTGGTTCGGCTTCGACGCGGTGCGCGATCTCGACGGGCTCCCCCCGGAGATCCTGATGGTCCCGCTCCCCGGCCACACCTGGGGCCATGCCGGCGTCGCGGTCCGCCGGGAAGGTAGCGACTGGCTGCTCCAGGCGGGCGACGCGTATTTCCACCGGGGCGAGATGCGCGGCGCGCGCCGCCGCTGCACACCGGGCCTACGCGCCTACCAGACGCTGATGGAGACCCACCGCGGCCACCGCATGCGCAACCAGGAGCGCGTAAGGCGGCTGTCGGTCGAGCACCGGGCGGAGGTGCAGGTGGTTTGCTCGCACGACCCGGTCGAGTTCGAACGGTGCCGGGACGATGCTCGCCGATTATAGGAACGGGTGATGTGCGGTTGGACATAACCCTTGTTTCCGAAGCCGCGGTCTTCTGCTAGGATGGATTACAGTAGGCGTTCCACCTCCATCAAGGAGATGTCTATGACCGATCCAGCCGCAACCGGCGCCGTCGTACATGTCGCCGCCGACACCATACTCGCTTATGCCGAACCCAGCTTCATCATCGAGCGGGGCGGCCGGTATTACGTCACTACCGCCGTGTTGGAATACGATCCGAATGCACCGAACCTGACGCCCGAACAACGCGACGGCGTGACGCAGGTCGAAAAGCTCTTTCGGAGCGGGGAGAGGGGACGGGTCGGTGTCGTGGAACTAGTGCATCGCATCGGTGCCGGCCAGAATACCGGGCCGACGGACGACGATTAAACCAGACGACCCATCCGCGCCCATATTCGGCCCGACCGACTGGACGCGGTCGGTCGCGGCCGCATCTCTTCTCGCCGACGCACGACACGCGGGTGCACTTGCCGGAGTCACACGGCTGGCCGACATTACTCGGCTGGATACGCCTGGGTTGCCGGTTTGGCAGGCCGTGCGTCCGCTAGGCCGCGCACTCAGCGTTCATCAGGGCAAGGGCTTGACCGCCGACGACGCGAAGCTCGGCGCGCTGTTGGAGGCGGTGGAAAGTCATGCGGCCGAAAGCTTCGACGAGGACGGGCCGGTCTGCACCCATGACGCGCTGCCGCCCGACTGCCGCGTCCGGCATATCCAGGACTTCGCCGCTGGACTATCCATGACCGTGCTGCCGGAGCGGCGGCGCCGCTGGACGGAGACGCGCCTACTGTCGTCCGGCCGCCCGTTATTCGTTCCCTTCGATGCCGTTTCGCTGGATTTCACGCGTGGGCTGCCAAGCGACGTCGACCGGGCCAGCAATGGTGTCGGCACGGGCGCGAACCGTGCGGAAGCGATTGGTGTAGCGCTGCACGAACTGATCGAGCGCGACGCCGTCACCGAACTGCGCGCGGGCGGGCTGCACGCCGGTACGGCGGCGACCGTCTTGACCGGCACCGTGCCGTTCGCCTGGTTCGGCGAGTGGCGCGACCGACTGGCACGGCGTGGGATCACCGCCCGCGTCTGTCGCGCCCCGTCGATCACGGGCACGCCGGTCCTCACCTGCGAGCTGGATCAGCCGAGTGAGCCCGACGCACCCTACCGCGCGGTTTACGGTCAGGGAGCGCACCCGTCGCCCGAACTGGCGCTGTTCAAAGCCTTGGCCGAAGCGATGCAGTCGCGCGCGACATGGATCGCAGGCGCACGTGAGGATCTGGCTCCATCGGCCTACAGAGCGCGGTCCGGCCTCGCGATGGTCGGTATGGGTATGCCGCTTCCAGCGGGCATGACAGGGGTCGACTGGCGGGACATCGCACCCGGTCCGGCGGGAGTCCCCGCGCTCGTCGCGGCGCTGGAGGATGCGGGCTTTATGGAGGTCGCGGTCGTCGACCTCGCCCGCGTCGGGCGGTTTGACGTGGTGCGCGCCTTCGCCTGCGGCCTAGGCTCGCTGGTCCGTCGTCGCCGTCGGCTAAGTCGGTGATCGCCGGCCGCATTGCGGTGTTCGCCGGGCCGTCCTTGCCGCCAGCGGATCGACCGCCGGACGCGCGTTTCGAATGGCTGCCCCCCGTGACGGCCGGCGACCTGCTCCGCCTCCTTGATCGCCCGCCCGCCATCGTCTGCCTGATCGACGGCTTTTTCGATCGCAGTCCCGCCCCGTGGCACAAGGAGATCATGGCGTTGACGGCACACCGCGTCGTCGTGTTCGGCGCGGCCAGCATGGGCGCGCTCCGCGCCGCCGAGCTTCACGAACTCGGTATGATCGGCGTCGGAGCGATCTTCCGCGCCTATCGCCTTGGGCTGCTGACGGGCGACGACGAGGTTGCTTGCCTTCATGCGCCGGGTGAACTGGGCTGGACCGCATTGACCGTACCGATGGTTGAGGTGCGAGCGACGCTGGCCGCAGCCGTCCGTGCGCGCGCGTTGGCCGCCGCCGCCGCTCGTCACCTCCGCGCGCTGATCCACGATATTCATTTCACCGTGCGTGATTGGGCGATGATCGAGCGGGTCTCGGTCGGATCGGCGCTGGTTACACCCGACGGATTCGAACTACTCCGCAGTCTGTATACGCCGATAAAGCGAATGGATGCGGTGGCGTGCCTGTCGTCCGCCGCCGCGTGGGACGAGCAGCAGGTTCTCCGTCCGCCGCCGCCCTGGACTTGCTACCTCGACGCGCTGGCCCGGGAGGTGTGCGCGGCGGCGACGGCCAGATCGGCATCCACCCGCGCCAAGAACGACTCACCTGCACCGCGGGAGAACGGCTGATGCAGGCGCACCCATGCCCGAACCTGGTCGAGCGTCGGTGCGGCGTCCACGTGCCAGCACCGTCCGACGCGGCTCAGCCACTCGCTCAACCGCTTCCGGCCGCGATCGATGCCCAGCTCGACCTCGCAGACCGCAAGGTACAGATCGGGCCAGATCGACCCGTTCAGTACAGCACGTAGGCTAGCGTGAGCGGCGTCGTACTCGCCCTCGATCAGCAGCAGACGACCGAAATCCTCATGATAGGCGTCGTCGGTAAACGGATTTAAATCCATCGCCCGCTTCATCAATTCCCGCGCCGCCACCGCCTCGCCCAGATACATGTAAGCGGTCGCCGCCTCTTGAACCCGGACGTGATTGTATGGATTGAGCGCCAGCGAACGGTCGAAACACGCGCGCGCCAGCACGCGGTCGTCGTGCCACAGATGGCAAAAGCCGAGCACGCTGTGCGCATGGGCGTTGGCGCGGTCGGCGGCCAGTCCCGCCTTTGCCAGCGCGAGTGCGCGGGCCCGCTCGCGCGACCCGGTCGATCCCAGCCCGGTGTAACCGTAATCGGTGTTGTATAAACGGACCAGCGCCGGATAGGCGGGGGCGAAGCCCGGACGCTCGGCGATGATGGCTTCCAGCTTGGCGGCGGCGTCCTTCGCTTCCGAAAACCCGCGCGCGTGAACCGATATCCACTTCGCCGACAGATACGCCCCGTATACGCTCGCGGCATCGCGCGGCGTCTCGAGCACCATATCCTCGTCGACGATCGGCAGCGCCGCACCGACGATGCGCCTGACGATATGTTCGACGCCGGTCGCCATGTCGGACCCGTCGGCGGTCACGCTCTCTGTCCAGACGATCACGTCGTCGGCCAGCCGCCGCAGCCGCGCGATCACCTTGATCCCGTCTCCATGCGGCAGGACCATTGCGGTCAGCTGGTAAGCGCGCATGTCCTCCCGATCGGGCAGTCGGGCGTCCGGGCGGCTGTCGGCGATCAGTTGCAGCTCGCGAAAGCGTGCCAGCCCGGAGACGACCTCCTCGCGAAGCTGTGCGGCCAGGTCGGGATGATCCACCGCCACCCTTTGCCCGTCGAACGCGGACACGACCAGGATCGGCGGTGCCCCGAGCTTCAGCGAGGTTGCCGCGGCCTGGGCCTGGTCGGGTGCATCCTCGGCGGCGGTCTCGCCCGCGGCAACCGGCGTCAGCAGCCGGTATCCACGCCCATACACGGTCTCGATATAGGTCGGGGCGCGCGAGTCGTCGTTCAGAGCGCGCCGCAATTCCTTTACGACCGAGGTGAGCGCGGCTTCCGATACGATCGTGCCGTCCCACACCGACGACAGCAGCGCGTCCTTGGTCAGCAGTCGACCCTCCAGCTCCGTCAACGCCAGCAGGAGGCGATAAGCCTTGCGGCCCAGCCGGATCGCGCCGGTCGGACCGAGCAGGCGCTCGTCGCGCCGGTCGATGGCGAAGTCGCCGAATTCGAGCTTCGCGCCGGGATCGCGGTCGAGCACCATCGCCTGAACCTCCGTGCGCGCCGTATCACGACCCGTTGCGGAAAACGAGGCGTGGTCGCAAGCCGGTGAAACGGGCCAATCCCGGAAAGATCGGTCGCCGGGTCTCTCCCCCGTTCTTCCCATCGTCCGCTCAGGATCGCGAGCCGGCGCGGGATTAATGCGTGGCTTGACCGGGCAAGATGTCCGGCCAGGGACAAGGAGTTACGAAATGTTCAAGAAGGGCATCACGGCCGCCGCGGCCTTCCTCACCATGTTCACCGCGTTCGGCGGCACGGTCGCGATCATGTCGGTCGGTGCCGCGTCGCAGTCGGGGGCGACCCGGGTAGCTTGATGACGGGCAACAAGGGAAAACCGAAAAAGGGCCGGGATCGCTCCCGGCCCTTTTCTCGTTCGATCGGAACGTCCTGGCCTTACCCGCCCGCGACTTCGGCCACGTCCACGCGGATGCCCGGGCCCATCGACGAGCTGACCGCGATCTTGCGGACGTACTTGCCCTTCGCGCCCGACGGCTTGGCGCGCACCACTGCCGCGACCAGCGCGTCGAAGTTCGCGCGCAGGTCCTCGGCCGGGAAGCTCGCCTTGCCGATGCCCGAATGAATGATCCCGGCCTTTTCGACGCGGTACTCGACCTGGCCGCCCTTGGCGTCCTTGACCGCCTGCGCGACGTTCATCGTCACCGTGCCCAGCTTGGGGTTCGGCATCAGGCCCTTGGGACCCAGCACCTTGCCCAGCCGGCCGACGACTCCCATCAGATCGGGCGTCGCGATGCAGCGATCGAAATCGATCGTGCCGCCCTGGATGATCTCCATCAGATCCTCCGCGCCGACCACGTCGGCCCCGGCCTCGCGCGCCTCGTCGGCCTTGGGACCGCGCGCGAAGACGCCCACGCGCACCGTCTTGCCCGTGCCCTTGGGCAGGGTGACGACGCCGCGGACCATCTGGTCGGCGTGGCGCGGATCGACGCCCAGATTGAGCGCGACCTCGATCGTCTCGTCGAACTTGGCGGTGGCGTTGGTGCGCGCCAGCGCGATCGCCTCGTCGACGCCGTGCAGCTGCTCGGGGTTAACGACCACGCTCTTCTGCTTCTTGCTCAGCTTGGCCATGATCAGCCCTCCACTACCTGGAGGCCCATCGCGCGCGCGGAGCCTTCGATGATCTTGATCGCGGCGTCCATGTCGTTGGCGTTCAAGTCCTTCATCTTGATCTCCGCCACGCCCTGCAGCTGCGCGCGCGTGACCGTGCCCGCCGACGCCTTGCCCGGCTCCTTGGAGCCCGACTTCAACCCCAGCGCCTTCTTGAGCAGGAACGTCGCGGGCGGCGTCTTGGTCTCGAAGGAGAACGAACGGTCGGCATAGACGGTGATCTTGGTGGGCAGCGGCGTGCCCTTCTCGACCTCGGTCGTCTGCGCGTTGAACGCCTTGCAGAACTCCATGATGTTGACGCCGCGCTGACCCAGCGCCGGGCCGATCGGCGGCGCGGGCTTGGCCTCGCCGGCCGGCACCTGCAGGTTGATGTAACCCGTTATCTTCTTTGCCATGTCTCTCTATTCCAAGGTTAGTGGTGCAAGCGCCCTCGCGTAGGCGGGGGCTCCCACGGCTTTCCGCAGTCGATGATCTCGGAAGTGCGCGCCGTTAGCCCAAACCTGCCGTTCGCGCAATCGGCGGCTTTCGCGGCCGTTCAGGGGAGGCTAAAGCGTGGGTGCTAAGGACGCCCGCCATGCCTTCGATCATCCCACGCCTCTTCGCGGCCGGGCTTGCCCTGCCGCTTGCGCTCACCCCGGCCGGGGCTGCGCCGCTCGGCGACAAGGGATGCGGCGTCGCGGGCCGACCCGCCGTTCTCGTTTCCGTCACCGGGCTCAAAGCGGGCGGGGGCAATCTGCGCGTCCAGGCCTACGGGCCCGACCCGGCGACGTTCCTCCAGAAAGGGCGCTGGGTCCGCCGCATCGACGTGCCGATCGCTGGAGGGAGCGCTGCGGAGGTGTGCGTGACGCTGTCCCGGGCGGGCCGGTTCGCGGTGGCCGTGCGCCACGACGCGAACGCCAACCGCAAGTCCGACTGGAACGACGGCGGCGGCTTTTCGCGCAACCCGAAGGTCACGCTGCTGCGCCTCAAGCCGTCGTTCGAGGCGGTGGTTATCACCGTGCCGCAAGGGACGGTGCGCGCGGACATCGTCATGAACTACCGGCGCGGACTGTCGATCGGCCCGCTCAAGTAAGGACCGTCAGCCCGGCCGGCGATCCCAATGCACCGCGCGCGCCGTCGCCCATCGCGCGGGCGGTGCGCGGCACAGATGGTGGCGGTAGAGCTCGCCCAGACGGGTCCGGTCGACCCCGGCCTCGCCGATCAGCTGAGGGATGACGGTGCCGGGGTTCCAGTTCCCCTCGATCAGCACGGGGCCGCCCATAGCAAGGCCGACATCCCATCCCACCACCGTCCACCCATCGCCCAGCGTCCGGTGCGCCTGGAGCGCCAGCGCCGTCGCCTCGTCCAGCCCGGGCACTAACCGCCCCGCAAACGCCGCCCCGGTCGTGGGATGGACCCCGACCACCGCCGCCGCGTCGCCCCGGCGGTGCAGCGCGCGGCCGCAGCGGCCCGACCCGTCGACCGCGACCGCCAGGTTGCCCGCGTTGAAATTGTCCACCGGCCGCGGCCCGCCCGCCGACAGCCGCAGCACGACGCCGCACTCCTCCGGCTCGCCCGCCTCGTCCAGGCAGGTCATCACCCGCATCGTCGGCAGCGCGCCGGGCGACAGGTCGGCGAGCATGGGGTGCGGGGCCAACCGCTCCTGGATCACCGCACCGCGCCGCGATGCCCGCGCCAGCGCGGCCGCGTCGTCCGGCCGCCATCCGTCCGGACCGCGCGCGAACGCCGCGATACCCTGGCCCTTGGAGCTGTAATTGCGCTTCACGATCACCGCGGCGCACCGTGCCAGCAACTCATCTATAGAACCCGCATCCGCGTCGAACGTGGCGGGGACGGGCAGTCGGTGCAGGGCGGCGTGCCGCGCGAACAGCAGCTTGTTCTTGAGCGGGTTGTCGCGAAGCGGGAACGCTGCCGAATTGAGTACGCGGTGCAGTCCCTTGCGCTCGGCCATGCTCAGCCCCGCGTCGCGCACGGCCGGCGTCAGGAAACTCAGTTCCGCATTCGACCAACCCACGCCGAAGCCGCACCGCGCCAGCAGGGCGGCAAACCCGCGCTCGGGCCATCCCCACCGCGCACGCAGCATCCCGCGGTACAGCTGTATAAGCGCGTTCGCCGGGTCGGTATCGGCGGGCGGGAGCGCGCGCAGCGTCAGCATCGGATAGCTTTCACCGCCCAACCTTCATCGGGCCGCCAGCACCTGCTCCGCCACCCGCAGCGTGCGCGGATTGTCGACATCGATCGCCGCCGCGCCGTCGGCGATCACCACCGGCGTCATGCGCAAGCCGAACCGGCGCGAGAAGCGCCCGAATGCGGCGGCGAGCGTGCCGATGCCGAACCGGAAGCGCAGGAGATTGAGGACGCCGAACGCCCCGACGATGCGCAGCGGATGCTTGGCAAACTGCCCGCCCGACCGGAACGTCTCGGCGGCCGCGAGCGCGCGCTCGTCGCCGAGCCGATACAGGTTGCAGTTGGAATAGCTGCCGCACCGGAACCGGTAGAATCGCCGCTGCCCGTCGGGATGCGCCGCCAGCACCGAGGCGCGCGTCGCGAACGCGACCGCCACGTCCGCCCGTGCCGCCCGCGCCGCGCGTCCGAACTCGGCCACCACCGCCGGGGTCAGCAGAACGTTGTCGGCGGTGGTGACCAACAACGGAAAACCGCTCAGATCGGCCGCCGCCACGACGCTGTCGACCAGATTGGGCCGCGCGGCCACGATCACGACCCGTCCCTCCGCGCGCCACTTCGCAATCTGCGGCACCGCGTCCAGCGCGGCGGGATCATCGATCGATATGTAGATGCGCGCCACCTCGGGCGCGGCGACCAGCGCGGCCAGCGGATGGAGCAGCATCGCCCGCCCGCCTACCCCGACCAGGCACTTATGCGTGACCCCCGCCTCGGCGGCTAGCGGATCGACCACACCGTCGCGCTTTCCCGCCAGGACCAGCGCAGCACCCCTGCCCGCGCCACTGACCGGGCGCGCGCCCACCATCGTCACGCGGCCAGTACCATCGCGTCGGCGCGCACCCGCTGGCGGGCGAGGCTATGCGCGACGATCGTCTCCACCAGGCTCGCATGATCGATCCCGATCGAGGCGGCGGAGCGCGAGATCGTCTTCTTCGACCACAGATTGCACGACAGGTTGGCCTCCATGAACAGCGCGTCCCCCGTCGCCGGATCGAACCGGTATTCGAACCGGCCGTAATCGAACGGCCACAACTCCGCGACCAACGTCCGCGTCATCGCGTCCAACCGCGCGAGGAGCGCCGGGTCCTCGACCAACACCAGCGGATCGTCCCCGCCCTCGACCAGCCCGCGCTTCTCCTCGTACGACCGCAGGACGTGCGGGTCGTCGGGCAAGTAGGTCATCGGCGGCAGCAGCCAGGGCAGGCCGGACCGGTCGCCGATCACCGGGACCGCGACATCGACCAGCGGCGTCCACCGTTCCACCAGCACGTCGTGCCCCTGCCCGGCCAGCGCATCGGCATGGTCCCGCGCTGCGGTCCAATCTTCGACCACCGCCACCCCCCACGACGCGGAGGACGCGTTGGGCTTCACCACCCAGCGTCCGTCCGAGCGATCGGGAGCGCACCCGTTCCGCGCGGGCGGCGGGGGCAGGGGGCCCGCGCCGCGCCGGACCGCGACCCAGTCGGCGGTGGGCACGCCGCGCGCCCGCGCCACGAGTTTCAGCAGATGCTTGTCGTCCGACAGCCCGCGCAGGATCGGGCTGGCCCCCAGATACGGCACGCCCTGCTCCGACAACAGCAGCGGAGCCAGCATCTCGCTATGCTCGAAACCGGCGCGGTTCAGCAGCGGGATCGCGAAGTCCACCTCCGGCCGGCGGAGGTCTGCAAAGCGGTCCGCCGGGATCACGTCCAACCCGATCTCCTCCAGCGTGGTTCGCAGTTCGTGATGATAGATCGCGTGATTGCCGTCCACCGCGTCCGCCGCCCCGGACGACCGCGCATGCTTGGCCAGCAGCATCACGCGCAGGTCGCGCTTCAGCGCGGGCGGGATGCGTCCGCAACGGGGATGGGGCGTGTTCATTGCCCGATGTTAGTCCGCCCGCGATACGGGCCGGTGACGGTTTCCGGTCGGGGGCGTTACAGCGGGGCAGGCCTGCCCCGACGGAAAACACCCGCCGGACGGAGCCGACGGGTGTTCCTTTTCCTCCCCAGGAAAACTGGTGGGCCGGGTGCGCCGCGGCGAAGCCGCAAGCCTGCCCCCGCGTAGGCGGGGGGTCGGACGGGGCTTGCGGCCCCGCCGGCCGGGCCGGATGCAGGTGACGGTCGCAGCTTTGCTGCGACCTGGCGCGTCAGGCGGCGAACTGATTCATCGTGTTATGCGCGCCGCCCGCCTTCAGCGCGGCCTCCCCGGCGAAATACTCCTTGTGGTCGTCGCCCAGGTCCGAACCCGACATGTTCTGGTGCTTCACGCAGGCGATCCCCTCGCGGATCTCCTTGCGCTGCACACCCTTGACGTACCCCAGCATCCCCGCATCGCCGAAATACTCCTTGGCCAGATTGTCGGTCGACAAAGCGGCCGTGTGATAGGTCGGGAGCGTGATCAGGTGATGGAAGATCCCCGCCCGCGCCGCCGCGTCGCGCTGGAACGTCCGGATGCGCTCGTCCGCCTCGTCGCCCAGCTCGGTGCCGTCGTAATCGACCGACATCAACCGCGCCCGGTCGTAAGCCGCCACGTCGCGGCCCGCCTCGGCCCAGGCGTCGAACACCTGCTGTCGGAAATTGAGCGTCCAGTTGAACGACGGTGAGTTGTTGTACACCAGCTTCGCGTTCGGGACCGCCTCGCGGATGCGGTCGACCATCCCCGCGATCTGCTCGATATGCGGCTTCTCCGTCTCGATCCACAACAGGTCCGCCCCATTCTGGAGCGACGTGATGCAGTCGAGCACGCACCGGTCCTCGCCCGACCCGGCGCGGAACTGGTACAGGTTCGAGGGCAGCCGCTTGGGCCGCATCAGCTTGCCTTCGCGGTTGATCACCACGTCGCCGTTGATCCCGCCCAGATCCGTCACCTCCTCGCAATCGAGGTACGAATTATACTGGTCGCCCAGATCGCCCGGCTCCTTCGAGAACGCGATCTGCTTGGTCAGCCCCGCGCCCAGCGAGTCGGTGCGCGTGACGATGATCCCGTCCTCCACCCCCAGCTCGAGGAACGCGTAGCGGCAGGCCCGTACCTTCTGCAGGAAATCCTCGTGCGGGACCGTGACCTTGCCGTCCTGGTGCCCGCACTGCTTCTCGTCGGACACCTGGTTCTCGATCTGGAGCGCGCACGCCCCCGCCTCGATCATCTTGCGCGCCAGCAGGTACGTCGCCTCCGCATTGCCGAAACCCGCATCGATGTCCGCGATCACCGGCACCACATGCGTCTGGTGCGCGTCGACTGCGTTGAGCAGCCGCCGCTCCTCCACCTGGTCCCCCGCCGCCCGCGCCGCGTCGACGTCGCGGAACAGCATCCCCAGCTCGCGCGCGTCCGCCTGCCGCAGGAAGGTGTACAGCTCCTCGATCAGCGCGGGCACGCTCGTCTTCTCGTGCATCGACTGGTCGGGGAGCGGCCCGAACTCCGACCGCAGCGCCGCGACCATCCAGCCCGACAAATACAGATACCGCCGCTCGGTCGACCCGAAATGCTTCTTGATGCTGATCATCTTCTGCTGCGCGATGAAGCCGTGCCAGC
>NZ_CAXSBH010000046.1:0-23942 GCF_964235535.1 uncultured Sphingomonas sp. | reverse complement strand
GAGGGCCGGACCTCTCCGGGCGAGGCGCGCCCCTCACCCTGGCGCTGACGCGCCTGTCCCTCTCCCGCGAAAGCGGGAGAGGGCTATCAATCCATCCCCAACGCCTCCCGCGCCATCTGCTCCACCGCCGGATCCAGCGCCGGCGGGGTCATATCCACCGCCGCCTCCAGCCGATCCGCCACCGCCGTCAACGCCGCGATCCGCGCCGCCTTTTTGTTGTTCCCGTCGATCACGGTCCATCGCGCGACGTCCGTATCGGTCCGCGCGAACATCTCGCTCAGCGCCTCCAGATACTCAGGCCTTTTCGCCCGGTTGCGGTAATCATCCGCCCCTGTCTTCCACCGCTTCCACGGATGCTCCAGCCGGGCGCGCAATCGGTCGTCCTGCTCGGCCGCGGTCACATGGACGAACAACTTGACCACCGTCGCCCCGCTCGTCGCCAATTGCGCCTCGAACATGTTGATCTCGTCGTACCCGCGCCGCCACTCGGCCTCGCTCGCAAAGCCCTCGACTCGTTCCACCAGCACACGCCCATACCAGCTCCGATCGAACACCGCGATGTCGCCGGCCACCGGCAGCTTGGTCCAGAACCGCCACAAGAACGGCCGCGCCCGCTCCGCCTCTGTCGGCGCGGCGATCGGATGAACCTCGAAATGGCGCGGGTCCCATTCCGCCGTCAGCCGTTGGATGATCCCGCCCTTGCCGGCCGCGTCCCAACCCTCAAGCATGACGATCGCCGCCCGACCGTGGACGATATGCGCGACCTGGATGCGCGCCAGCCGCTCCTGCACCGCCGCGAGGTCGTCGGAATAGTCGCCGTCGTGCTTGGCTCCCCGCTCATACTCGCCTAAATCGATCATGACGTCGCCACCCATTTCGCCGCATTCAACAATTCGCTGTCCTACAAGCCGACGCGCGGCTTAGGGTCATCGAATCGGCTCTTTGACATCGTTATTCTCCGGCGGCGTAGGCGAGGTCGGACTCATCGGCCCTCGCTCGTACCATCACGCAAGTCGCCCGGCTGCATGGTGAAAGTGCGTTTCAGCGTTACTTTCGTTACCTTCGTTACCTTCGGCTCAGTAGGATCGTCCGATCAGCACCCGCTCGACGGCGAGCGCCCCCGTGAACACGCACAGGCCGTCATCGCACCCGGTCTGGCCCATCGGCGCGTTGCGGATCGTCAGCTTCAGCTTCTTCAGCCGCTCCACCACCGCATCCAGCGCCGAGCCGGTCGGCTTCGACCAGCGCACGTCCACCCAGCCCGGACTGCGCCGATCGCTCGCGAAGAAGGCCTCTACCCCAACCCAATCCTCGACCGGCGAGATGTTGGCGCGCAGCCGCTCGGTCGCCTGTGCGTGCAGCGTCGATTGAATGTCCTCCAACATCGCTCCTATGCCTTCCGCCAGCTCGCCCCGCGCGATCACCGCGCTGTCGAGTTTGCCATCGGCCCGATAGAGCCGGTCGCGCCGGATCACCGACACGTTGCCGCCCGCCACGTCGCGCCCGCCGACCTCGACGATGATCGGTGCGCCCTTCTTGACCCAACCCCAGCGCTTGGTCGCCGCCTTGGCGGGCTTCAGGTCCAGCAACGCCCGCACCGGCTCCTCGAGCGCGACCTGCCTCGCCAGCGCCGCCTGCAACTCGCGGCAGTACGCCACGACCGCCTCGTCATCCGGCCCGTCGCGCAGCATCGGCACGATCACCACCTGCCACGGGGCGATGCGCGGCGGGCAGCGCAGGCCGTCATCGTCGCCATGGACCATGATCACCGCACCGACCATCCGCGTCGACACGCCCCAGCTGGTCGTGTTGGCGAGCTCGAACTGCCCCTCGGCGTTTTGGAAACGGATATTCTGCGCCGACGCGAAATTGGTGCCCAGGAAGTGCGAGGTCCCGGCCTGGAGCGCCTTGCCGTCGCCCATCATTGCCTCGATCGAATAGGTCGCGACCGCGCCGGGGAACCGTTCATTCTCCGGCTTTTCGCCAGCTATCACATGCAGCGCCAGGCACTCCTCCGCGAACAGGCGGTACACCTCCAGCATACGCAGCGTATGCTCGCGCGCCTCGTCGGCCGAGGCGTGCGCGGTGTGTCCCTCCTGCCATAGGAACTCGGATGTCCGCAGGAACATGCGCGTCCGCATCTCCCACCGCACGACGTTGGCCCACTGGTTGATCTTGACCGGCAAGTCGCGCCACGACTGCACCCATCGCGAGAAAGCCGCGCCGATCACCGTCTCCGATGTCGGGCGCACGACCAGCGGCTCCTCCAGCTTGGCGTCGGGATCGGGTACCAGCCCGCCTTTGCCATCGGCGATCAGCCGGTGGTGCGTGACGACCGCCATCTCCTTGGCGAACCCTTCCACATGCTCCGCCTCCTTCTCGAAGTACGAGAGCGGGATGAAGAGCGGGAAATAGCAATTGTCGTGCCCTGTCGCCTTGATCCGGTCGTCCAGCAATCGCTGGATGCGTTCCCAGATGCCGTAACCCCACGGCCGGATCACCATGCACCCGCGCACGCCCGACTCCTCGGCCAGGTCGGCTTCGGCGATGACGCCCTGATACCAGGCGGCGAAGTCCTGTTCGCGGGTGACGCTGAGCGCATGTTTCATGGGCGGTGCGGATAGCGGCCGAGGCCGGACGCGTCACCCCCGGCTAGGCGCGTCGGCGACCCCGGCCTATGCGCGGCCCATGCCCGACACCCAGGACCGTATAGCCGCCGCCATCGGCCTCCGGCTCGTCTCCGTCGCATTGTTCGGGTTCATGAACGCTGGCATCAAGCTGGCCGAGGCGGGCGGCGCCACGTTGATCGAGATACTGTTCTTTCGCCAGTTCGGCGCGGCGTTGCTGATCACCGCCGTGATCATCGCCGGCCCCGGCCTGCGCAACGTCCGCACGAGCCGCCTGCCCGCGCATCTGCTGCGCGCGGCCGTCGGCTTGGCCGCGATGTTCTGCTTCTTCTCGGCGATCATGGCGCTGCCGCTCGCCGAGTCGACCGCGATCGGTTTCACCATCCCGATCTTCGCCACGATCCTCGGCGCGCTGGTGCTCAAGGAGCCAACCGGCCCGTGGCGCTGGGGGGCGGTCACTGGCGGCTTCGTCGGCGTGCTGATCATCACCCGGCCGGGCGTCGGCGACATACCTGTCCGGGGTGCCGGGCTCGCGCTGCTAGGCTGCCTGCTCACCGCCTTCGTCTCGATCCTACTCCGCCGCATGGGCCGGACGGAGCCGACGAGCACCACCGTCTTCTGGTTCTCCGTCCTGTCGTTACCGCCGCTCGGGCTGCTCTACCTGTTCGCCGCGCAGCCGCACGTACCGCTCGTCTGGGCCTATCTGCTCGGCATCGGCTTTCTCGGCGGCGCGGCGCAGTTCGCGATGACAGGGTCGCTCCGGTTCGGCCCCGTGTCGGTCGTGGTACCGATGGATTATTCCAGCCTGCTCTGGGCGACGGCGCTCGGCTGGCTCCTGTTCGGCGCACTGCCCGCACCGGCCACCTGGGTCGGCGTGCCGATCATCATCGCGAGCGGCCTTGTGATCGTATGGCGCGAGCGCGTCCGCCACCTCCGCGCCATCGCCACCGCCACCGCCATCCCTTGAGCCCGCCGCACCGATCGGCCACGCTCACGCCCATGCGCAATCTCCTCCCGCTCGCCCTCCTGCTCGCCGCCACCCCGCTTCCGTCCGAGGACGCGAAGTTCGCCGCTATTTGGCAAACGGAATGGAACTGGCGGATTGCGGAGCGCATCGCGGACGACGACCCCACGGCGGTGAACCCACGTTTGTCCGATCCCTCGGCTGCTGCCCACGCTCGCCGGGCGGCCTATTGGGCGGATATTTCCCGTCGCCTGGACGGCGTCGTCGAGACAAGACTCTCCCCCTCCGCCCGCATCGATTTCGAGGTCTATCGCAACCAGATCGCGACCTTCCTCGACGAAGAGCGGTTCCGCGAATGGGAGAAGCCCGTCAACGGCGACAGCGCCTTCTGGTCCGACCTGCAAGGCGGCGCGCGCGGCAGCTTCGCCCGCGGCGAGGCCGATTACCGCGCGTACTTGTCGCAGCTCGCCGACCAGCCTGCCTACATAGACGCGCAGATCGCCAATATGCGCGCGGGCCTCGCGCGCGGCTTTACGCCGCCCGCGATCGTCATGACCGGCCGCGACCGCCCCGTCGCCGTGGTCGCGGAAGCGACTAACCCAGCCGCCACCGTTTACTACGAGCCGTTCATGAATCTCCCCGCCACCCTTACCGAAACGACCCGGCGCGACCTCCAGGCGCAGGCTCGCAGCGTTATCGCCGGCTCGGTGATCCCCGTCCACCAGCGCCTGCTGATTTTCCTGCGCGGAAGCTACTTTCCCGGGCTGACCAAGACACTCGCCGCCGAGGCTTACTCGAACGGCCCCGCCTACTACCGCTCCCGCATTCGCGCCTTTACCACGCTCGACCTTTCCCCAAACCAAATCCACGCGATCGGCCTGGCCGAAGTCGCCAAGATACGCGCCGAGATGGAGGTTATCCGCCGCGAGGTGAAGTTCGCCGGCGACCTTGCCGCCTTCCTGACCTTCCTGCGCACCGACCAACGGTTCTATGCCAAGACCCCGGACGCGCTGCTCAAGGAAGCCGCCTGGCTCGCCAAGCGGTTCGACGGCATGGCCCCGCGTTGGTTCGGTCGCCTGCCGCGCGGTCGTTTCGCGATCCGCCCGGTACCGGACGACATAGCGCCGTTCTACACCGCCGGGCGCGGTGGGCCTGGCGCGTATCTGGTCAATACCTACGACCTTCCCAGCCGCCCGCTCCTCCAGCTTCCCGCGTTGACCCTGCACGAAAGCGCGCCCGGTCACTCGTTCCAGATCTCGCTCTCCGCCGAAAATAAGGGCCTCCCGCCCTTCCGCCGCAACAGCTACATCTCGGCTTACGGCGAGGGTTGGGCGCTCTACACCGAGCGGCTCGGCGACGAGATGGGCTTCTACCGCGACCCGTATGAGCGGTTCGGGATGCTAAGCTATCAGATGTGGCGCGCTGCGCGGCTGGTGATCGACACCGGCCTGCATTCGAAAGGGTGGAGCCGCGACCGAGCGCTTGACTATTTCCGCGACAATACCGCGCTGTCCGAACGGGAGATCACTACGGAGGTCGACCGCTATATCGGTTGGCCTGGTCAGGCGCTGAGCTACTATCTCGGCCAGCTCGCCATCCAGCGCGCCCGCGCCAAGGCGGAGAAGGCGCTCGGGGCCAGGTTCGATATCCGCGCCTTTCACGACACCGTGCTGGCGCTCGGCTCCGTCCCGCTTCCGGTCCTTGAAGGGCAGATCGACCGATTCATCGCGGCTGGCGGGCCGAGCCCCTATCCTCCTTTTTAGCCCTCTCCCGCGAAGGCGGGAGAGGGCTAGAAGAAGAGCTACTCCGCCGCCTGCGCGAGCGGCGGTTCTCGCCATGTCAGTACGGGCTTCCGAGCAGCTTGTGTTTCGTCGAGCCGGGCGCGGGGGGCGAAGTGCGGGGCGCTCTTGAGGCTCGCGTCGCCCGCCTTTGCGCGCTCGGCCACGGAGCGCAGCGCGCCGATGAATTGGTCGAGCGCCGCCTTCGACTCGGTCTCGGTCGGCTCCACCAGCATCGCGCCGTGGACGACGAGCGGGAAATACACCGTCATCGGGTGGAAACCCTCATCGATCAGCCCCTTGGCAACGTCCAACGTCGAGAAGCCGTCCGCCAGATTGTCGTCGGAGAACAGCGCCTCGTGCATGCACGGCCCCGAGCCGGCGAACGGCGCGTCGAGCACGTCCTCCAGCGAGCGCAGCACATAGTTGGCGTTGAGCACCGCGTCCTCGGCGACCTGCCGCAAGCCGTCGCCGCCGTGGCTCAGGATGTAGGTTAGCGCGCGGGTGAACATCCCCATCTGCCCGTGGAACGCCGTCATCCGGCCAAAGCTGTCGGGATGACGCTCGCCGACGGTATCCTCTTCGACCAGCGTGATGTGTCCGTCGGCATAGCGTTCGGTAAATGGTAACGGCCCGAACGGACTTAGCGCCTCCGACAGCACCACGGGCCCGGATCCGGGCCCGCCGCCGCCATGCGGCGTGGAGAAGGTCTTGTGCAGGTTGATGTGCATCGCGTCGATGCCGAGGTCGCCCGGTCGAACTCGCCCGACGATCGCGTTAAAGTTCGCGCCATCGCAATAGACGTAACCACCCGCCGCGTGGACGGCGTCGGAGATCGTCTTCAGGTCGCGTTCGAACAGGCCGCAGGTGTTGGGGTTGGTGATCATCACCGCCGCGATGTCGGGGCCGAGCCGCGCTTTCAGCGCCGCCGTGTCGACGCGGCCCTCGGCCGTCGCCGGAATGTCCTCCACCGTGAAACCCGCGAAAGCGGCGGTGGCGGGGTTGGTGCCGTGCGCCGATTCCGGCACCAGCACCACCTTGCGATGACCCTCGCCCCGCGCTTCGAGCGCCGCCTTGATCGCGAGCATTCCGCACAGCTCGCCGTGCGCGCCGGCCTTCGGCGACATGGCGACGCCGTGCATGCCGGTCAGGTCGATCAGCCAGAAGGCGAGTTCGTTGATCACGCCCAGCGCGCCCTGCACCGTCTCGACCGGCTGCAGCGGATGAATGTCCGCGAACCCCGGCAGCCGGGCCATCTTCTCGTTCAACCGCGGATTGTGCTTCATCGTGCACGAGCCTAGCGGGAACAGCCCGAGATCGATCGCGTAGTTCTGGCGCGAAAGCCGGGTATAGTGCCGGACCGTTTCCGGCTCGGACAGGCCCGGCAGGCCGATGGGCCGCTCGCGCGACAGCCCGCCCAGCCGGTTCGCACCCGCTCCGATCTCGGGCAGGTCGACGCCGGTCGTCTCGTCCGACCCGATCTCGAAGATCAGCGCCTCCTCCAGCATCAGCGCCTTATTGCCTGTCGAGGTTCGAAAAATCTCGAAAGTCGCATGGTCAGCCCCCTTTTCGGGGTTAACAATTTCCGGCCGCCAGCCGCTTGGGTTCATGTTCATGCCGCTAGCACCTCTTCCAGGCTGTAGGACAGCGCCTCGATATCGTCGGGCGTGGTCGTCTCCGTCACGGCCACCACCAGCCCGTTCGCAAGCTCGTCGACCCCGGGATAGAGCCGCCCGAGCGATACGCCCGCCAGGATGCCTCGGTCGGCGAGCGTCCGAACCACCGGCCTCGCCTCTGTCGGCAGCTTCAGGGTGAACTCGTTGAAGAAAGCGTCGTTGACCAGCTCGACGCCGGGAACCTTCGCCAGCCGCTCGACCGCGGCGACCGCGCCATGATGGTTGAGCATCGCGAGCCGCCGCAAACCTTTTTCACCCAGCAGCGTCATGTGAACCGAGAAAGCGAGCGCGCAGAGGCCGGAGTTGGTGCAGATGTTGGATGTCGCCTTTTCGCGGCGGATATGCTGCTCGCGCGTCGACAGGGTCAGCACGAAGCCGCGCCGCCCGTCCGCGTCCACCGTCTCGCCGCACAGCCGCCCGGGCATCTGGCGGACGTATTTCTCCTTGCACCCGAACAGCCCGACATACGGTCCGCCGAACTGGAGCCCGACGCCGAGCGACTGACCCTCGCCGACCACGATGTCTGCATCCATCTCGCCGGGCGAGCGGATCGCGCCGAGCGCGACCGGCTCGGTCACGACCGCTATCAGCAGCGCCTTTTTCGCGTGGCAGGCCGACGCAAGCTCGGACAAGTCGGCGATGCGGCCAAGGATGTCGGGATATTGCACGACAACGCAGCTGGTCTCGTCGTCGATCTCCGCGATCAATCGCTGGATGTCGGTCTCGGCAACCAGCCCAGGATCGGCCGTGTCGAGCACGTCGCCGGTATACTTCGCCATGGTCTTGGCGACCGAGACGTAATGCGGGTGCAACCCCGCCGACAGGATGGCGCGCCCACGCTTGGTGATGCGCCGCGCCATACCGATCGCCTCCCAACAGGCGGTCGAGCCGTCATACATCGAGGCGTTGGCGACATCGGTGCCGAGCAGCCGCGCGACCTGCGTCTGGAACTCGAAGAGCATCTGCAGCGTGCCCTGCGCGATTTCGGGCTGGTAGGGCGTATAGGCGGTGAGAAACTCGCCGCGCTGGATCAGGTGATCGACGGAGGCGGGCACATGGTGCCGATACGCGCCGCAGCCCAGGAAGAAGGGCACCTCGCCCGCGACGGTGTTCTTGCGGGCGAGCGCGTTCATGTGCCGCTCGACAGCCAGCTCGCTCGCATGATGCGGCAATCCGCGAACCGGGCCGTCGAGCCGCGCCGCCTCGGGCACGTCGACGAACAGATCGTCGATCGAGCCGACGCCTATGACGGACAGCATGGCGTCGCGGTCGGGCTGGGTCAGGGGTAGGTAGCGCATCGGGTGTTCCTAATTATCAGAGCTTCGCGACGAACGCCTCGTAGGCGCGCTCGTCCATCAGTTCCTCAAGCTCGCTCGGGTCGGACAGCGTGATGCGGAAGAACCAGCCCTCGCCTTCCGCGTCCGAATTGACCAGCGACGAGTCGTCGTCGAGTGCCGCGTTGCCCTCGATCACCGTCCCGCTCGCGGGCGAGTAGACGTCCGACGCCGCCTTGACCGATTCGACCACCGCGGCCTCGTCGCCCTTGTTCAGCTCCTTGCCCTCCTCGGGCATGTCGACGAAGACGATGTCGCCGAGCTGGCTCTGCGCGTACTCGCTGATGCCGACGGTGCCGATGTCGCCGTCGACATCGATCCATTCATGGTCTTCGGTGAAGTAACGGCTCATGTGACGGCTCCTGCGCGGACGTAGTTGTGGGGAACGAAGGGCATGGGCGTTACGGTGGCGCGGTGAAGCTTGCCGCGCTGGGCCAAAGTGATGACGGTGCCGGGAACGGCCCTCGCCGCGGGAACGTAAGCCATCGCGATGGCGAGCCCAAGCGACGGCGCGAAGCCGCCGCTGGTGACGCGGCCGACCTCGGTCGCGTCATCGTCCACCACACCCGCGCCTTCGCGGACCGGCTGGCGTCCCTCGACGATCAGGCCGACGCGCTTGACTATGGCGCCCTGCTCGCGCTCGAGCAGGATGCGGGTGGCGCCTGCGAAGTCGCCCGCCTCGCGCCGCCGCTTGGACAGGGCGAAGCCGAGATCGGCCATGACGGGCGACGTTTCGGGATCGAGATCGTGTCCGTAGAGCGGCAGTCCGGCCTCGAGCCTGAGCGAGTCGCGCGCACCAAGGCCGATCGGCTCGACCTCGGGTTCGGCAATCAGCGCGTCGGCCAGCGCCTCGGCGGCGTCGGCGGGGACCGATATCTCGAACCCGTCCTCGCCGGTGTAACCCGATCGGCTGATCCACAGCGGCGACCCACGCCATTCGAACGCGCCCGCCGTCATGAAGACGAGGCGTTCGACGCCGGGCACTAAACGCCCGAGGGCGTCGACCGCGCGAGGCCCTTGCAGCGCAAGCAGCGCCTGATCCTCCATGAGGTTGATCGTAACCTCGTCGGGCATGTGGTCGAGGAGATAGGCGACGTCGTCATACTTGGTCGCGCCGTTGACGACGACGTACACGCCGTCCTCGCGGCGCGTCACCATCAGGTCGTCCAAAATGCCGCCATTGTCGGCGAGCAAGAGCGAATAGCGCATGCGGTTCACGCCTAGCCCGGTCACGTCCCCCGGCAGCACCGCCTCCAACGCCCGGTCCGCGCCTTCGCCCGTGAACAGCATCTGGCCCATATGGCTGACGTCGAACAGCCCGGCCTGCGTACGGGTCCAAAGATGCTCGGCCATGATGCCGGCATATTGGATCGGCATTTCGTAGCCGGCGAACGGAACCATGCGCGCACCGCGTGCGCGGTGCCACGCGTCGAGCGGCAGGAGCTGGGGCGATAGCTCACCGCCGTCCTCATCACCGCTGAACTCGGTGCCGCGCGCGCCGTGTTCGGTAGGGCCGCCATGTACCGCTTCGCTCACCGGCTCACTCCGTATCAAAGGGCGGATAACAGGCGGAACGCTCCGCCCGCCTACCGTTCCCCCCTCTGTCACGGAACCTGAGAGCTTTCGCCGGGCGGACCCGGCTTACCCCTTCGGTGGCCACCGCTCGCGCGGGCGACGCTTTCCAGAGTGTCACGAGGCCCGCGCGGTCCCTGGTGCCTGAGAGATTCCGGGGTGGTTGCTCCTTCGGCGGACACTGTAAGTGCCACTCTCCCGCGCGCGCCCATCCCGGTTGCCCGGCATCGACCCGCACGGCTCTGGCGGCGCGCGGAAGACGTGTCAACGCCCGGCGGTCACCCGCTCAACGTGTCGCGTTGTAGCGCAGCTGCTCGTCGGTAAGCTGGAAGCCGACCAGCGCCTCGAAGCTGGCCGACAGCACGGCCTGGCGCACCTCGGGCTGGGTAAGCGGATCGACGGCGGCGTCCTCGTCGCCCGCCTTGCGGCGGCGGGTGAGCTGGCGGCGTATGTCGGGCGGCAGCGTCGCGGCGGCGCGGCTGACGTAGGAGGTGGCCTGCGCCCGCCCGGTCGCCCGCGTTTGCCCGGCCGGGAAATCGACAGCGACGCGCCCGATCCGCTTGGCCGTTACCGCGCTGCCGCCGCGCACGATCGCGATATAGTATGGCAGCACGACCTGGCGCGCCCCGTCGCCGCGCGCGCGGCGGGCGAGCACGTCGAAGGTCAGGGTGGTCGCGATCTGATCGCCCGCGTCGTCGCAGGTGGAGCGCAGGTTCGTCAGCACCGCCGACACGTCGATCGCGGACTGGTCGCGGCTCGCGGGCGGATCGAAAACGGTGACGTCACCAGTGCCTGCCGCTACGCCCACCGCGGGGCAGACGGACCGCACCGCGCTGATCCCGCCGGTCGCGTCGATCTCGCCGGTCCGGGCGCAGGCGGCGAGCGGCAGGGCCGACAGCAAGGCGATGATGAGCGGTGGCTTCACTGGTCGGGCACTCTTTTCATAACGGCCTGCCTCTTAGGAACCGCCTTCCGCGCGCGCAAGCAATGGCGTAGAGAGAGGGCCCGTGACCAAGCCCATCCTGCAGCTATTGATCGCCGCGCCGCGCGGCTTCTGCGCCGGCGTCGACCGAGCCATCCGCATCGTCGAGCTCGCGATCGAGAAGCACGGCGCGCCGGTCTATGTCCGCCACGAGATCGTCCATAACCGGTTCGTGGTGGACTCTCTGCGCGCCAAGGGGGCGGTGTTCGTCGAGGAGCTTGACGAGGTGCCCGACGCCGCGCCGGTCGTCTTCTCCGCGCACGGCGTGCCCAAGTCTGTGCCCGCCGACGCGGAGAGCCGCGGGCTCGCCTATCTCGACGCGACCTGCCCGCTCGTCTCCAAGGTGCACCGCCAGGCCGAGCGGCTGGTGGCGGCGGGGCGACATATCGTATTCATCGGCCATGCCGGGCATCCCGAGGTGATCGGGACGTTCGGGCAGGTGCCCGAAGGGTCGATGACGCTGGTGGAGACGGTCGAGGACGCGCTGGCGATCCAGCCGGTCGAGCCGGATGCGCTTTCCTTCCTGACCCAGACGACGCTGTCGGTCGATGACACCGCCGAGATCGTCGCCACGCTGCACCGGCGCTTTCCGGCGATCGACGCGCCGCGGGGCGAGGACATCTGCTACGCCACATCGAACCGGCAGGCGGCGGTCAAGGCGATCGCGGGTCGGTGCGACGCGGTGCTGGTGATCGGCGCGCCCAACTCGTCCAACTCGGTCCGGCTGGTCGAAGTCGCGGAGCGCGAAGGGGTGCGGGCGCAGCTGATCCAGCGGGCGTCCGAACTCGATTGGGCGTTCCTGGAAGGGGTGGGAACGCTCGGCATCACTGCGGGGGCGTCGGCGCCCGAGCTGCTGGTGCGCGAGCTGGTCGAACGGCTGGGCGAGCGGTTCCAGGTGGTCGAGCGCGAGGTGGAGACGACGCGAGAGACGATCGCCTTCAAGCTGCCGCGCGGGCTCGAAGCCGCGGCCTGATGGCGGTCTACACGGCGGTGCCGGCAGAGGCGCTGCGGCGGTTCATGGCGGGGTTCGAAACGGAAGAACCGTACCTGTGCAAGGGGATCGCCGAGGGGGTCGAGAACTCCAACTTCCTGGTGTTCACAACTGCCGGGAAGTACATTCTTACACTGTATGAGAAGCGAGTCTCGGCGAACGACTTGCCGTATTTTCTGGATCTGATCGAGCATCTGGCGGAGCGCGGCCATCCGGTGCCGCGCGCGGTGGCGGACCGGCGGGGCGAGCGGGTGCATGTGGTCGAGGGACGGCCCGCCTGCCTGATCGAGTTTCTGCCAGGCGTGTCGGTGACGACGCCCACGCCCGCGCAGGCGCGGGCGGCCGGGGAAGCGCTGGGGCGGATGCACGGGTCGCTGGCGAATTTCGGGGGCGCGCGTCCGAATGCGCTGGGCGTCGAGGCTTGGCGGCCGTTGCTGGAACGGTGCGGGGCGCGGATGGACGAGATCGCGCCGGGGCTCGGCGAGCGGGTGTCGATGGCGCTGGGGCGAGTCGAGGCGGCATGGCCGCACGGGCTGGCGCGCGCGACGATCCATGCTGACCTGTTCCCGGACAACGTGCTGATGATGGGCGACGAGGTCACGGGGCTGATCGATTTCTATTTCGCCTGCACCGAGGTGCGCGCGTACGATCTGGCGGTGACGCACTCGGCCTGGGCGTTCGATGGATCGGGCGCGCGATATGACGAGGAAGTCGGGCGGGCGTTGGTCGCCGGGTACGACGCGGCTTTTCCGCTCGGCGCGGATGAGCGGGCGGCTTTTCCGGTGCTGGCGCGCGGGGCCTGCATCCGGTTCCTGCTGACGCGGGCATGGGACTGGTTGAACACGCCGGCCGATGCGCTGGTGACGCGTAAGGATCCGCTCGCCTATCTGCGGCGACTTGAACGATATGAGATGGGGAATGTGTTCGCGTGACGGTTGAGACTTTGCCGATTGTCGAGATCGCAACCGACGGGGCGTGCAAGGGCAATCCGGGGCCGGGCGGCTGGGGTGCGCTGATCCGATCGGGCACCACGGAGAAGGAGCTGTCGGGGGCCGAGAACCCGACCACCAACAACCGCATGGAACTAACCGCGGCGATCCGGGCGCTGAGCGCGCTGACGCGACCGTGCGCCGTCAAGCTGTCGACGGACAGCCGGTATGTGATGGATGGGCTGACCAAGTGGATCCATGGATGGCGGCGCAACGGTTGGCGGACGGCGGACAAGAAACCGGTCAAGAACGCGGAGTTGTGGCAGGCGCTGCTGGCGGCGGCCGAGCCGCACCGGATCGAGTGGGTGTGGGTGAAGGGCCATGCGGGGAACGCGGACAACGAGCGGGTGGACCGGTTGGCGAGCGACGCGGCGGTGGGGCGGTCGGCTTAGCCCTCTCCCGCTTTCGCGGGGGGAGGACCGGCGCGTAGCGCCAGGGTGAGGGGCGGGCCTCGCCCGGACAGGCCCGGCCCTCACCCTCGCCGCGGCTTCGCCACGTCTTTCCCTCTCCCGCGAAAGCGGGAGAGGGTTAGTGTCAGAAGCGGTTCGGGTTGTAGCGGTCGGGGTCCAGGCCGTCGGGCGTCGTCCTCCCCAGGATGAGCGCGGCGCACAGCCTGGCGGCGGCGGGAGCGGTTTGGATGCCGAAGCCGCCTTGGCCGGCGCACCAGAAGAAGGCGGGTTGGGCGGGGTCGAAGCCATATACCGGCAAGCGGTCGGGGGCGAAGGAGCGCAAGCCCGCCCATTTGCGCTCGACGGCGGCGACGCGCCAGTCGACCACGCCCTCGAACCGGTCGATCGCGATCGCGACGTCGAGCTCGTCGGCGGCGGCGTCGCAGGGGTCGGTGGGCGTCTCGTCGTGCGGGCTGAGCCATAGGCGGCCGCCGGGCTCGGGCTTGAAGTAGAAGCGGCCGGCGATATCGGCGACGTGCGGCAGGTCGGCGGGCGCGCCGGGGTCGGTGCGGAGCTGCGCGATCGTGCGGCGGTAGGAGCGGATGCCGAGCGAGCGCACCCCGGCGCGCTCGGCCACGGTGTCGGCCCAGGCGCCGGCCGCGTTCACGAGCAGCGTGGCGGCGACCGCGCCAGCGGGTGTGTCGATCCGCCATCGGCCTTCGGCGTGGCTGGCCAACGCGACGCCCGCATCCGTCATCACGACCGCGCCCGCACGCCTGGCGACGGCGAGCCGGTCGGCATGGAGCGCGGCGACGTCGATATAGGCGCAGGTCCGTTCCATGACGCCGAGCGTCCAGGCGGGGCGCAGGCCCGGTATGATCGTCGACGGATCGATGGGCATTAGCGCGACCCCGCTGCCCTCGAACGCACGCAGGAAGGAGTCAATGGCCGCGCCGTCGTCCGCGCGGCCGATATGAGCAGAGCCGAGCGGCTGGAGAAAGCCGCCGTCGCGCAGCGCCGGGCCGGACGCGGTGGTGAGCGGCTGGACGCCAGGGCCACCATAGGTCTCCGACCAGAAAGCAGCCGAGCGCCCGGTCGCGTGATAGCCCGCGACCGCCTCCGATTCGAGCAGGACGATGCGGGCGTGCGGCGCGAGCTCGGCGGCCAGGCTGGCACCGGAGATGCCGGCGCCGACGATCGCGATATCGTACGCCGGCGTCATGCGGGCGCGTGCCGGTCGAGGAAGGCGTCAATGGCGGCTAGCGCCCGGTCGCGGATGGGATCGACCTCGCGCAGGATCTCGTGCGCCGATTCAGGGCCAAAGCGCATCAGCTCTCCCCGGGGCAGGCGCGCGGCGACGCGGAGGGCGGCGCGGGCGTCGACCAGGCCGTCACGGTCGGCGACGAGGGTGAGGACCGGAACGGCCAGCGCGTCCAGGCGCGGATCGGCCTCGAGCGCGGCGGTGGACCTGAACGCTTCGGCAAGCCAGGCCCAGCTCGGCGGGCCGAGGCGGATTGAAGGCGTCCGTTCGTACCACCAGCCCTCGTCGGCGTAGCGGTCGCCGTCGCCGGTCAGAAGGCGTTGGCGGCTGACGAGCGAGGCGGGTCGCTCGTTGCCCCGCCAGGCGGCGCGCGCGGGGTCGCCCCGCCCGGCGACGAAGCGAGCGATCCGGCCGCCAAGCCTCGCGCCCAGCGGCGACCGCAGGCCCAGCATCGGCGCAACGAGGACCGCCGCATCCGGCGCGACCGAGCCGTCGACCATCGCGCGCAGCAGCAGGTGGCCGCCCATCGAATGGCCGATCGCGACACGTGGGCCGCCCTCCCCGTCCCCCTCGCGCCACAATGCAGCGAGGTCGGCGACGTAGGGCGTGAAGCTGCTCGCGTGGCCGACATGCGGGTCGGGGGACAGCCGCCCCGAACCGCCCTGCCCGCGCCAGTCGAACGACGTCACCGACCAACCGCGCGCGTGAAAGTGCGCGAACGTCTCCAGATACTTCTCGATCACATCACCGCGTCCACCCTGGAAAAGCAGGCGGCCGCGTCCGACCGAAGAGGGCCAGTCGAAGCGGCGCAAGGACCAGCCGTCCGGCGCGCGCCAGTCCGACAGGACGGCGGCGTCCGGCAGCCGGCGGCGATGGTGGGCGTAAGTTTGGGCCGGGGCTGACATGCGAAGACATGGTTACGATTTTGAAAGCCGGCCCGTCTAGCGTGATGGGATATGGGATTGGGTCAGATCATGCTCGCGGCGTTGCCGGTCGTCCTGGCGGTGCTGCTGTTGTCGGCCGGGATCGAGGATGTGCGCGTCCGCGAGATCGCGAACTGGAAGAACGCGGCCATCGCGCTGCTCGCGCCCGCCTGGTGGTGGACGACCGGCCTGGGCCTGTGGCCGGAGGTAGCGTTGCAGGTCGGCGTCGCGCTGGCTGTGTTCGGGCTGTTCACGGGCGCGTTCGCGCTGGGCATGATGGGCGGCGGCGACGTCAAGATGATCGGGGCGCTGGCGCTGTGGTTCCCGTTGACTGTCCTTCCACAGATGCTGGTGACGATGTCGCTCGTGGGGGGGGCGATCACGGTCGCCATGCTCATCGAACGCAAGTGGCGCAAGCATGAGATCGAGGTGCCGTACGGCGTGGCGATCGCGGTCGCGGGGCTGCTGGCGCTCGGCGAACCCGTTCTTAACCAAATGGCGGCTAGATGAGCCGCATGGATAACGACGCGCTCCGAAAGGCACGAGTGAAGCATGGATAGTCGCAAGGTCCTACTGCTGGCGGGCGCCTTGATCATCGCGGTGGTCACGGCATTCATGGGCCGCAGCCTGTTCTCCGGGAGTCCCGCCCCCGTGGCGGTCGCCGCACCCGTCAAGATCGATGGCCCCGAAGTGCTGGTCGCGACGCGGGCGCTGTCCGTCGGCACGATCCTGGACGCCACCGCGCTGAAGTTCCAGCCCTGGCCCAAGGAGCTTGTCGACAACGCCTATTACCTCAAGGAAAAGACCGACATGGCGTCGCTTCTGGGTACGGTGGTGCGCAACCAAATAACGGCCGGGCAGCCGGTCACGCAGGGCGCCCTGGTCAAGCCGGGCGACCGCGGCTTCCTAGCCGCGGCGCTCGGGCCGGGCATGCGGGCCGTTACCTTTCCGGTGTCGGGCGCGAGTTCGGTATCGGGGTTCGTTTTTCCCGGCGACCGCATCGATTTGGTGTTGACGCAGGAGGTCAAGGGCGGCGGCGACGGCGATCCGCTGAAGGTTTCCGAGACGGTCATGCGCAACGTCCGCGTGCTCGCCACCGACCAGCGCACCGACAACACCGAGAGCGAGGACGGCAAGACGAAGGTGACCACATTCAACACGGTCACGGTCGAGGCGACGCCCAAGATCGCCGAGCAGGTGGCGGTGGCGCAGACGGTCGGATCGTTGTCCATCTCGCTCCGATCAATCGCCGACGACCGCGGCGAATTGGAGGAGGCGATCGCAAGCGGCGCGGTCAGGGTTCCCGACGGCATCGATCCCAAATCCGAGCGCGCGATGCTGTTGAAGGTGGCGAGCCAGCCGCAAACGGGCAATTCGACCTACGCTACGGGAGCCGACGTATCGCGCTTCCAGCGGCGCAGCGTGCCCGGCAAGGCGGCCTCGGAAGGACCCGCCATGGGGCCGATGGTCGTCTCCCTTCCGGCCGCGCCCGTGCCCGTCGTGCGGATCGCACGCGGCAACAACGTGACCATCGTTCCGGCGGGGGGAAAGTGAGCATGTACTTCGCAACCGATCACGGCCGGCCGCTGGCCGCCATCATGGCCGCCGCGCTCCTCGTCGGGGCCATCCCGGGCGGGGCGCAGACCCTGGCACGGCATTCGGCATCGGCGGTGTCCGCCGGCGCGACCGTCGTCCAGATCGCGACGGGGCGCGGACGGCTGATCACGCTGGCGCAGCCGATGAGCGACCTGTTCGTAGCCGACGAGAACGTCGCCGACGTCCAAGTGCGGTCGCCCACCCAAATCTACGTCTACGGCAAGAAACCGGGCGAGACCACGGTGTCGGCGACGACCAAGGGCGGCCAAGTGGTGTTCGCCGCCACCGTGCGCATCGGCAATAATTTCGACTCGCTGGGCGGGATGCTGGCGATGGCGATGCCCGACGCCAAGATCACCGCCACGCCCATGAACGGCCTAGTGCTGCTGACCGGAACGGTCGCCGCGCCCGAGGATGCCGCAGAGGCCGAGCGGTTGGTCCAGGCGTTCGTCGGTGAGACGACCAAGGTGCTGTCGCGCCTGAAGACGGCGACCCCGCTGCAGGTTAATCTGCAAGTGCGGATCGCCGAGGTCAGCCGCAGCTTCGTGAAGAATGTGGGCGTCAACCTGACCTCGCTCGACCGGAGCGGCGGGTTCCTGTTCGGGATCGGGTCCGGTCGAACGCCGGGCACGATCACACCGGGCGCGAACGGCACGGCTTTTCAATTTCAAAACGGTGCGTCGCGCACGACGCTGGGCCTGGCGGGCAACCTGCTGGGGCTCGACCTGCTGGCCGCGATCGATCTGGGGGAGACGATCGGTCAGGTGACGACGCTCGCCAACCCCAACTTGACTGCGCTGTCGGGCGAGACGGCGACGTTCCTGGCGGGCGGCGAGTTCCCGATCCCGATCAGCCAGGGGCTGGGCGCGGTGTCGGTCGAGTATAAGCAGTACGGCGTCAGCCTGGCCTACACCCCCACCGTGCTGTCGGACGGGCGCATCTCGCTTCGCGTCCGGCCGGAGGTGTCGCAGCTGACGTCGGAAGGGTCGGTGCAGCTGAGCGGCACGACGATCCCGGGCCTGACCACCCGGCGCGCGGAAACGACGCTGGAGCTGGGATCGGGCCAGAGCATGATGATCGGCGGGCTGCTGCAAAATAGCCACAACAACTCGGTCGATAAGACGCCGGGCCTGGGCAGCATCCCGATCATCGGCGCGCTGTTCCGGTCCAACGCCTTTCGGCGGAGCGAGACCGAGCTGGTGATCATCATCACGCCGTATCTGGTCAAGCCGGTCAACAACGCCGCCGACATTGCGCTGCCGACCGATGGATACCAGGCGGCGAGCGACGTGCAGCAGGTGCTGCTGGGCAAGATCGACGGCGGTTACGGCGGCGGACGTCGTCCGGTGCCGACGGTGGCGGGTCCCGGCGTCCCGCCCACGATCGGAGCGGCTGCTCCGGCCATGCCATTACCGACCGCCGACCGGCCCCGGCCCGCGACCCGGTCGCGTCCGGGCAAGCGCGACGTCGCGCCCGGCTTTTCCAACTGATCTCGGCCAAGCGAGGACCAACCCATGCTGACACGCCCTCTCCTCCTGGTCTCCGCCGCGGCCGCGCTCGCGCTCGGCGGGTGCCGAGGCACCGAGAACCGCGGGCTCGAAACCGTCCACCAGCCGGTCGTCGAGCGCGCCGACTATCTGCTCGACCTGCAGACGACGGGCGACGCGCTGGCCGACGGCGAGTCCGCGCGGCTGGCCGGGTGGTTTGATGCGATGCGGTTGAGCTACGGCGACCAAGTCTCGGTCGACGACGGCGGTGGAGGCTATGGGGCGCGCGCCGAGGTCGGCGGGATCGTCGCGGGATATGGGCTGCTCGTCGCCGACGCCACGCCCGTCAACGCTGCGCCGGTCGCGCCGGGTACGGTTCGGGTCGTGGTCGGGCGCCGGCGGGCGTCCGTGCCGGGCTGCCCCGATTGGAGCCGCGACGCGTCGCTCGAGATCGGGAGCAACACCTCGTCCAATTACGGCTGTTCGGTGAATGGCAGCCTGGCGGCGATGATCGCCAATCCGGCAGACCTGGTGCGCGGGCGCACCGGTCCGGCCGCGACCGATCCGCTGCTGTCGACCAAGGCGATCGAATCGTATCGCAAGGCGCCGGCAACCGGCGCGTCGGGGATCAAGCCCGAAAAGGCGGGAGCCAAATAATGAACGCACCCTGGAAGCCCGCAGGCGCGGGCACGCGCGAGCCGTTCATGGCCTTCGTATGCGACGACACCACCGCCGACGCGGTTCGGCCGGTCGTACTGGACCTCGGATGGAATCCGGACAAGGTCAACAAGGGAGGTTTGCGCAACGCGGTGCAGACTCTGTCGGTCTCGGCGAGCCCGCACGTGCTGTTCGTCGATCTGTCCGAATCGGGCGACCCGATCAACGATATCAACTCGCTGGCTGAAGTGTGCGAGCCCGGTACGGTGGTGATCGCGTCGGGGCAGGTCAACGACGTCCGACTGTACCGCGACCTGGTGGCCAGCGGTATCCAGGATTACCTGCTGAAGCCCTTGACGCCCGACATGATGCGCGATGCGTTCGGTAGCGCCCAGGCGATGCTGAACGCCCCCCGGCATGTCGAAGCGGGAGCGGAGCGGGCGCATTGTTCGGTGGCGGTGATCGGCACACGCGGTGGGGTGGGCGCATCGACGTTGGCGACTTCGCTCGCCTGGCTGGTTTCGGATAAGCATGGACGGTCGACCGCGCTGCTGGACCTGGATGTTCACTTCGGCACGGGGGCGCTTTTGCTCGATCTGGAGCCAGGGCGTGGACTAACGGACGCAATCGAGAATCCGAGCCGGATCGATGGGCTGTTCATCGAGCGCGCGATGGTGAAGGCGTCGGAGAAGCTGTCGGTGCTGTCCGCCGAGGCACCGATCAATTCGCCCATCGCGTCCGACGGGTCCGCGTTCTACCAGTTGCAAGAGGAGATGCGCGCCGCGTTCGAGGCGACGATCATTGACCTGCCCCGTGCCATGCTGGTCCAATATCCACATCTGATCAGCGACGTGCAAGTCGCGGTGCTCGTCACCGAGCTGACGCTGGCGTCCGCCCGGGACTCGATCCGCGTGCTCGCTTGGCTCAAGTCGAACGCTCCGAACACGCAGGTGGTCGTGGTCGGGAACAAGATGCCTACCAGCCGCGAATACGAGATCAGCCGCAAGGACTTCGAGAACACGATCGAGCGCACGGTCGAGTTCGTGATGCCATACGACCAGAAGCTGTCGGTGCACGCGGCCAAGCTGGGCAAGCCGTTGGTCGAGGCGAACAAGGGCAGCAAGACAGTCGCGCCCCTGTTCGAACTGGCGGTACGCGTGCTGGGCATGGTCGATCTGGGCGAGTCGGACGACACGGCGGTGGCTGGCAAGAAGAAGGGCAAGCCCGCCGGCTCCAAGAGCGGATTCAGTTTCAAGGGCATGCTGGCCAAGAAGCCCGGCAAATGAGGTTCCGTTCGAGCCAGGGAGCGATCGAATGATGTCGACGCCGATCATGCTGGCCGCGCTGGCGGCGGTGCTCGTGCTCGGCGGCATCGGCTATGCGAGCTTCGGCCGCGCGCCGCTCCGGACGCAAGCCCGGCGGCTATCCGCCGTGCGGGCTCGGCATGGCGAGGCGCGCGTAGTCGCGATGGACGTGCAGATGCGCCGCGTTGCGATGTCGCGCGCAACCAAATCGGACCTCGCTTTCGGCCGACTGCTGCCCCGCCGCGCCGAGCTCGCCAAGCGCCTCGCCATGACGGGCAGAAACTGGACGGTCAGCAAATACGGCTATGCGTCGGGCGGGCTGGCGATCGGGGTGGGTTTGTTCATGCTCCTGTACGGGCTACCGACGCTGCTCGCGCTCTTCGCGGCGGTGCTGCTCGGCGGCGGACTGCCGCACCTCGTCGTGGGCTACATGATCGGGCGGCGCGTGGGCAATTTCACCAAGAAATTCCCCGACGCGATCGAGCTGCTGGTGCGGGGGCTCCGCTCGGGCCTGCCGATCTCCGAGACAATCGGTGTGGTCGGGCACGAAATCGCCGGTCCGGTCGGCGAGGAGTTTCGATCCATCTCCGACAAGATGAAGATCGGCAGGTCGATGGATGCGGCGTTGCAGGAGACTGCCGACCGGCTCGGCACGCCCGAGTTCCAGTTCTTCACCATCACGATCGCTATCCAGCGCGAGACCGGCGGCAACCTGGCGGAGACGCTGTCGAACTTGGCCGAGGTGCTGCGCAAGCGCGCGCAGATGAAGCTGAAGATCAAGGCGATGTCGTCCGAGTCCAAAGCGTCGGCCTACATTATCGGCGCTTTGCCCTTCATCGTGTTCGTGATGATCTATTACATCAACACGGCATATATGAACCAGTTTTTCGTCGATGAGCGGTTGATCGCGGTCGGTCTGGGTGGGTTGGTGTGGATGGGCATCGGGGCCGGGATCATGGCCAAGATGATCCGGTTCGAAATTTAAGGACGGATAGGTATGGGGACGGGCCAAGCGCCGACGCTGCTCGGCGTGGACGTAACTTGGGCGGTGACGGGCATCGCGGGCGCGGTCGCGCTGGGCGTGCTCGCGATGTTGTGGGGAGCGCTCACGATCCACGATCCGATGGCCAAGCGCGTCAAGGCGCTGGCGGAACGGCGCGAGCAGCTGAAGGCAGGCATTACCGCGTCGACCAAGCGCCGCGCCAAGCTGGTCCAGCGGAACGACACGACCGACTGGATCCGTGGCACCCTGAAGTCGATGAAAGTTCTTCAGGACGATCAGGTCAAGCAGGCGCAAATTAAGCTAATGCAGGCGGGTATCCGATCCAAAGACTGGGCGGTCGCGGTGATCTTCGGTCGGATGGTGCTGCCGATCGTGCTCGGCGGCGGCATGGCGTTCTGGGTCTACGGCACCGAATATTTCGCCGATTGGACGACGCTGAAGCGGTACGGCCTGGTCGCGGGCTCGCTGATCCTGTCCTACAAAGCGCCCGACATCTTCCTGAAGAACAAGATCGCCAAGCGGTCGGATGCGATCCGCAAAGGTCTGCCCGATGCGCTCGACCTGCTGGTGATCTGCGCGGAGGCCGGCCTGACGGTCGATGCGGCATTCCACCGCGTGGCCAAGGAACTGGGTCGCGGCTATCCCGAACTCGGCGACGAATTCACGCTGACCGCGATCGAGCTGGGTTTCCTGACCGAGCGGAGGACGGCGTTCGAGAATTTGGCGATGCGCGTCGATCTGGAGGCGGTTAAGGGTGTCGTCACCACCATGATCCAGACGGAGAAATACGGCACTCCGCTGGCGTCGGCGCTGCGGGTGCTGTCGGCCGAATTCCGCAACGAGCGCATGATGCGCGCGGAGGAAAAGGCGGCGCGGCTGCCCGCCATCATGACCGTGCCGCTGATCATGTTCATTCTTCCGGTGCTGTTCATGGTCATTCTGGGCCCGGCGGCCTGTTCCATCTCCGATACGATGTCGAGCGGATCACTGTAAACGGGGAAACCCTGACCGGCATGGTTCGTTGTCTTTCCGTAACAGGAGGACTGCCATCATGCTCACGACACCCTCGGACTGGATCGCGCTGGCGCTGGCGCTGCTGGGCGGATTGCTGCTGGGACTGGCCTTTGCGCCGCGCGGGCGCAAATGGCAGGACCGGTACGTGACCGAGCGCGACGCGCATGCGGCATTCCGGCGGGACTCGGAGTCGCGGCTGGCGGGGTCGGACGCGCGCATCCGCGAGATGGAGACGGAGCGGACGCGGTACGCCGGGTCGGATGCGCGGATTGCCGAGCTGGAGCGTGAGCGGGAGGCGCATGCGGCGGAACTGGCCCGGGAACGCGAAGCGGTGTCGCTGTCGCAGGCGCGGGCGACGGAGATGGAGCGCAATCAGGCTCGGCCAGCGGCGGACCCGAGGATCGCCGAGCTGGAGCGGGACCGGGTGTCGCTGGGGCGAGCGCAGGGACGTATCGCGGAACTTGAGCGTGAGAATGCGCGGTTGAGCCAGGGAGCGGGCGTGGCCGCGCCGGTCGTCGCATCGGTCACCCCCGGCACGCGTCGGGTGATGGGCGAGCGGTCCAAAAGCAGTTGGTTCGATTTTGGTCCGAGATCGGACCCGCGCGCTCACCCGCGGGACTGACGTATTGGCGTTCTAAGGCACTGAACTAAACCCTCTCCCGCTTTCGCGGGAGAGGGAAAGACGTGCGTAGCACGGCGAGGGTGAGGGTCGGGCCTCCGCGGCGAGAGGTTGGGCCCTCACCCTGGCGCTGACGCGCCTGTCCCTCTCCCGCGAAAGCGGGAGAGGGTTTAGCGGCGCAGGGCGGCTTGGGCGGCGGCCAGGCGGGCGATGGGTATGCGGTAGGGGGAGGCCGATACGTAATCGAGCCGCACCTGCTCGCAGAAATCGATGCTGGCGGGGTCGCCGCCGTGTTCGCCGCAGATGCCGAGTTTCAGGTCGGGGCGGGTGGCCCTGCCCCGCTCGGCGGCGAGGCCGACGAGCTCGCCCACGCCCTCGATATCGAGGCTGACAAAGGGATCCTTGGGGTAGATACCCTGTTCGACATATTCGCCGAGGAAGCGGGCCGCGTCGTCGCGGCTGACGCCTAGCGTGGTCTGGGTCAGGTCGTTGGTGCCGAACGAGAAGAACTCCGCGCCCTGGGCGATGTCGCCGGCGCGGAGCGCGGCACGGGGAAGTTCGATCATGGTGCCGACGAGGTATTCAAGGCGGCGACCGCGTTCGGTGAATACGGCGTTCGCAACGCGGTCGATGACGATTTTCATCAGGTCGAGCTCGCGGGCGGTCGCGACGAGGGGGATCATGATCTCCGGGATGGGCGCGTCCCCGCTGGCCTCAGCGACGTCGAGCGCGGCCTCGAAGATGGCACGGGCCTGCATCTCGTAGATCTCGGGATA
>NZ_CAXSBH010000045.1:0-24158 GCF_964235535.1 uncultured Sphingomonas sp. | reverse complement strand
CGGGGGCATCCACTTGGCCTTCCGTCTCGGCGATCTTGGCGAATATGTCGGGCAGCGGCGCGCGTAGCGTGCGGAAATTCATCGCCATCGCGTCGTCGTAGAACAGCCGCCCGCCGCTCCCCGGCGCTCCGACCGACACGGTGAAGGGGTGCTGACGAGCGTGGCGCGCGATGTAGCGCCGAGCCTCGCCGGCCGAGCGGCGGCCCGCCTGCACCAGCGGCCAGTCGGCGACGAGGCCGCGTACGATGAACGGTTGGTCCGCGTCGCGCAGGCGGGCATCCAGCTGTTCGGCGTCGGCTACCGTCACTTCAGGCACGGTCGCGAGCGATCGGGCGAAACCGGGATCGGCCTCAGCCATGCGCCACGCGCCGGTTCTTGCGGGCGATCAGCTCGCCGAGGTTCGCGAGCGAGGCGAGCGCCATGAAGATCGGCATCAGGTGCCCGCCGGCATGAAGGTCGCCGAGCGCGGCCGCGTCCAGAGCGCGTAGGCGGTCCTCGTCGATCACGTGATAGCCGACCAGCCGGTTGGTCGATCCGTCATCCAGCGTGACGTCGAGCGTCAGCGGTTCGAGCAGGTCGTAACGGCGAAGCGCGTCGAAGAAGTCGGTCGCCCCCTGATACCCGTCATCGAGCAACCCCAACCGCTCGGCGATCTTTTCGAGATACGGCGTCGGACGCCCTAGTTCGTCGAACACCCGTATGCCTTCGTCGCCGCCGCTGCGCGGCACGATCCTGGGGCTGGCCATGTCGACATGGACTTGCTTCGCCCCGGCGCTATCGGCGCCGCCAATGAGGAAGGGCTGGATCTCCATCGCCAGCGGGCGGTGGCGCGCATCCCAGACGTCGTCTTCCAGGAACAGGTTCTCGTCGGTCTCGAACCCGAACATCGCCAGCGCGGTGAAGCCGTCGCGCTCCGAATTATGGCGGAACAGGATCGGGTATTCGTTCTGCACGTCCCGGAACTCGGCGGGCATGGCAAGGCAGCACATCACGCCGTCGCCAAGCTCGGCGGCGCGGTCGGTGCGCACGCGCAAGGTCCGGTGCGCCTCGGCGGTCAGGACAGCGTGGTCAGCCATTCAGCCGAGCTTTCCAAGAGGAAGATGGTTCGCGGCGCGCAGGGCGTCCAGGTAGGCGCGGTTGGTCGGCAGGCTCGCTGCGAGCGCTCGGGCGCGCTGCTCGACCTGGCCGAGGGACTTGGCGATGCCGCGCGTGATCCTGATCGCGCCATCGGCGGGGGCGGGGAAACCCATGCCGTAGAGCACATATTGGTAGCTCGCCGCCGGGAACACCTCGTCGGTGGCGGGCAGGTCGGCGCGCGATGGCGGCTGGTGCTCCCACAGACGCAGCAGATCGGCGAGACGCGGCGGGATGGAGGCGGGGTCGCGGTGCGCGCGCCAGTACGGCTCCTCGCGCCGGCTGAGCACGTAGTGGAGCTTCAGGAACTCGACGATCCGGTCCCAGCGATAGCGGAACAGGTCGTTGAAGCGCCGGGCGTGGATGTCCATCACGCCGCGCGTAGCCGGGAAATTGTCGAGGAGCGCGTCAAGCGAGAGCTCGATCAGTACGATCGCCGACGCCTCGAGCGGCTCGAGGAACCCGGCCGACAGGCCGACCGCGAGGCAGTTGCGCTCCCAGAACCGCTGGCGATGCCCCGACCGGAAGGTCAGGCGGCGCGGGGATAGCGACTCCGGCTCGATCCCCGGCGCGGTCCGGTGGAGATAGTCGCCAAGCGTCGCCGCGGCCTCGTCGTCGCTCATGAAGGTGGAGGCATAGACGCAGCCTACGCCGCGCCGCGTCGGCAGGCCGATATCCCAGATCCAGCCCGCCGAGTGTGCGGTGGCGTTGGTCTGCGACGCGATCGGCGCGTCGTGTAGAACAGGCACCTGGACCGCGAGCGCGCGGTCGTTGGGCAGCGTCCCGCTCCGGTCGATGACGGGTACGCCGTAACGCTCGCCGATCAGCAGCGCCGCATGGCCGGTGCAGTCGATGAACAGGTCGCCGTCGACCGCACCGCCCGCGCGCGTCCGGACCGCGGCGATATCGTCGTCGTCGGCCAGGTCGACGCCGACCACATGGTCGCGCAGGTGGCGCACGCCCAGCTTGTCCGTCGCATGGGCGGCGAGCAGCGCCGCGAACTTCCCAGCATCGAGATGGTAGGCGTAGTTGAGCGCGCCGGCGTAGTCCGGCATCGCCCGCTGACGCGGGGCGAGGTCGAGCGCGCAGGCGCGCGGCTGCGCGCTCACCAGGTCGGCGAAGCGTCGATCGTCCGCGTCCCGCCACGCCGCGACCAGATCGCGCGGTTCGCCCTCGACCGAGGTGGTGAAGGGGTGGATATAGTGGTCGCCCGGCTCGCCCGTGCGCCAGCCGTCGAAGCGCGACCCCTGCTTGAACGACGCGTCGCAGGCGAGGAGGAACTCGGCTTCCGACAGCCCGACCCGCTCCAGCGTGCGGCGCATCGTCGGCCAGGTGCCCTCGCCAACCCCGATCGTCGGGATGTCGGGCGACTCGATCAGCGTAACGGTGAGCGGAGCGGCGGCGGCGGGGTCCGCGCGCGCGGCGATGAGGCTGGCCGCGAGCCAACCGGCAGTGCCACCGCCGACGACCACGATCCTGGAAACCGCCTTATCCAAAGCCTGTGTTCCGTTCTCTCGCCAAGCCCACGGCAATGCCGCCCCCAACGAAAAAACGCCACCCCCTGCCGAGGACGGCGTTTCTTCCGGCCGTCGCGGCGCCTATCCGCTTACCGACCGCCAAAAGAGAAGCGTAGGCCGCCGGAATAGCGTGCGAAGCCGGGTTGGGAGAAGGTTGCGAAATTGTCCGATCGACGGTGTCCTCGTCGGCTCGCACCGGTCAGATTGATCGCCTCGACGAATGCGGTCATGCCGGGCACGAATTCGTAGCTCGCACTTGCGTCCACCTGCCCATACGCCTCGACATAGGTGGGGTCTGGATTGCCTCCCGCATAGAACTCGTCGCGCCAGTTATACGCCACACGCGCCTGGATGCCGCCCTTGTCGTAGAAGAGAACTGCGTTGGCGCTATCGCTGAGCCCAGCCAGCGCGAATTGTCCGATATTCGGGTCAGCCGTGTTATCGAATTTCGCATCGCCGTTGACGATGGTGTAATTCAGGATAGTGCCGAAGCCAGTGTTCCAGAAAGTGTGCTGGATCGCGAACTCGAAGCCATCGATCTTCGCGGTCTGGTCGCTATTCGACGGCGTGGCGATCTGAAAATTGATGAGGTTATCTTCCGGCAGACCGAGGATATTGCCGGTGAGAAAGGTCCTTTGAGCCGCGCCGGTGCCGACCGTCGTGGAGCCCGTCACCTCAACCGAGGCCGGGAAGTTGCGCAGGATATAGTCGCGGATCGCGATCGCGTCGGTGGACCCGCCCAGCGCCGCCACCGCCGCGCGGTAACGTGGCCCGTCCCCTGGATTGCGCAGATCAAAGGCGGAGGAGCCTATCTGCTGCGAATTTATGAAGTTTTCGACCTTCTTGTTGAAATAACCAACCGAAATATAGCTCTCGCGCGTATAGTACCACTCCGCCGAGAAATCGATATTCTTCGATTTGAACGGGATCAGATTGGGATTACCCTGATTGCCGTCACCTCCTCCAAGACGGAAGTTCTGCGCGACTGTCAGTCCGCCTTGAAGGCTGGCGTAATCCGCGCGGGTGATTGTGTGGCTGTAGGATGCGCGAAGCTTCACATTGTCGATAGGTTCGATATCGAAATCAACGGCGGGCAGCCAATTGTCATACTCGCCCTTGAGGCGGGTAAAATCGCTCTCGCCCGAATAGATGATGCCGAACTCGTTCGCCGATACCCAGCGCGTGCCCGTGGGAATGGGAACGAGCGCCGACGAATCGATGACCGTATGGTCGTAGCGAACGCCCGCGATCAGGTTAGTCGGTCGCGCGAAGACATCGAATTTGGCGTTCACCTGGACGAAGGGCGACAGCGTCTTCTCCGTTAGCCGGCGATCAACCGTGTAATCCGCCAGACAGGTACCCGCACGCGCCGTTCCCGACTGTGGCTTGCTACAGATCTGGTAGAGGCTCTCGAGCGTGTCGGCGAGGCGTTCGAAGTTGAATGTGTAAATGGACGGGATGATGTCCTTGGCACCCGACACGCCCTCGAACTTATCCGGAAGGGTCACGAGTTCGAAGATATCGTCCGGAGTGTCCGCCGCACGCCGGCCCGCGCCATCCCACGTATCGTTCTGGATAAAGCCATAAGCCGACCTGACCTTGTTGTTGACATACGAGACCCCAAAATCAATCGAGTCTAGGAAGTCACCGTCATGATCGTACCGGCCCTTGAGCTGGACCTGGTCAATCCGATCCTTGAAGTAAGCGTTGCGGAACGAGTTGCCTGTCGGGATGATCAGCGCCGCATTGAGCGGATCGATACCCGGATACATCTGATACGAGATGCGCGGCAGGTCCTTCTCGAAATTTAGCGTCTGGCTTTGTACGCCGAAGATCGCGTTGCCGAGCGAGGTACTGCTGCCGTATTTGTTGGTTGGCCTGGAGACAGCGGTCGAATGATGCGCGTCGAGTCCGACCGTGACGCCGCCCGGCCCTTCCCAGGTCAGGTTCCCGCCGAGCGACTTGTTCTCCGACCGGTTGGCGGTCAGCGCGCCGCTGTAGGACAGGTCCTTGCCCGGGCCGAACCGCTCCGAGTAAAAAATAGGACCGGGGGTGGGACCATCGGTCCAGGCGCTCGAGGTGTCTCCGAAGTTGAACCAGATACCCACGCCGTTGTTCCGCACCTCAATCTCGTTGCGTGAGTAGGTGAAGTCGGCGGTCGCTGTCAGTGAGTCGACCGGCCGAAATTGGAGCACGAGCTGCCCATTGATCCGTTCGCGCTTGATATCAGTTAGGCCGTAGGCGGCACCCTGAGGCACTTCGTAGACCTCGTTCGCGTCCGGGCGGTTAGTGATGTTGGCGAAGCCCGGAGTGCCGGGTTGGGCAAGCGTCCCCCAACTATTTTCCGATCCAAGCCAACTACTATTGTTGCCATTGAAGGTGACGTCGCCCGAGTTCACGCTCGCATTGCGCTTCTGGTACACACCGGTGAGCAGCACGCCGAAACGGTCGTCGGCAAAGGTCTGGCTAATGATGCCCGACACCTCGGGGGTGATGTCGTTCTTACCGTTCTGCGACGTGTCGATCACGCCCTTGGCCGCGATGGAGCCACGCAGGCCGGGCCGGTCGAGCGGGCGAGGCGTACGAATGTTGATAGTGGAGCCGATGCCGCCCGACGGCACAGCGGCGCGACCGGTCTTATAGACCTCCACCGCGGCGATGCCCTCCGACGCAAGGTTGGCGAAATCGAACGAACGCGACGCGGGCGCACTCGCGCCGTCCCCGAGCGTCGAGGTCGGCAATTGCCGGCCGTTCAGCGTCACGAGGTTATATTCCGGCCCGAAACCGCGGACGGTGACGGTCGAACCCTCGCCGTTGGAACGATCGATCGACACGCCCGTGATGCGCTGAAGCGACTCGGCGAGGTTGGTGTCGGGGAACTTGCCGATGTCCTCCGCCGAGATCGCGTCCACGACGCCCTGGCCGGTGCGCTTGATATCGACCGCCTCTCGTAGCGACGCGCGAATGCCGGTCACGACGATGTCGCCCTCGGTCGCGGTCTGCGTCTCGGTGCCGGCGGGCGTTTCCTGGATCTCGGACGGTCCGGTGCCGCCCATCGTCGTGGCGGCGTCCTGCGCCCACGCCACGGCGGGAGCGGTGGCGATCGCCAGCGTCGATACGCCGAACACCAGCTGCGATATCGAGCGAGCCGTGAAGCTGCGCATGGTAGACCTCTCCTGGACACCGGCGCGGTTGTGCCCGCACCTTGATTGATAACGCTCACTCCCAGACAATTGGGAACGTTGTCAAGACTGCCGGACGCGGTTCGCCGGGCGGGCGTGTCCTCAGCGCCACAGCTGTTGTGAACGTTACCGGAGTATGCTGTTGATATCTCTGGGTCGGAACGGCCAGGCGGAGGGAACGGGGATGTCGAAGGCCATGTACGCGGCGTTGTTGGCCGCATCGACCATGACGAGTGCCGCGTCGTCAGCGCGCGAGTCGCAGGCGACCGATGCTCCGCGGATCGCCCCCGCCCAAGGCCAGGTGCGGGCGCGTGCCGACGCGATCGTCGCGCGCATGACGCTCGAAGAGAAGATCGCGCTCGTCCACGGGCTGTTCCCGCCGTTTGCCAAAGGCAAGACTACGAACGAGCTGATCCCGTCGGCGGGCCATATCGATGGCGTGCCCCGGCTCGGCGTGCCGATCGTGCGCGAGAGCGACGCGTCGCTCGGCGTCGCCAACCAGGTGGAGCAGCGACCGGGCGACGTCGCCACCGCGCTGCCATCGAGCCTCGCCACCGCCGCCAGCTTCGACCCCGCGATCGCGCGCGCGGGCGGCGCGATGATCGGCGCGGAGGCGCGCGCCAAGCGGTTCAACGTGCTGCTCGCGGGCGGTGTCAACCTGACGCGCGATCCATGGAACGGCCGCAACTTCGAATGTCTGGGCGAGGACCCGCTGCTGGCGGGCGTACTGGCTGGCGAGCATATCGCGGGCGTCCAGTCGAACCGGATCGTGTCGACGGTCAAGCATTTCGCGCTCAATTCGCAGGGAACGGGCCGGATGGTCCTAGACGCGCGCATCGACGAGGCGGCGCTGCGGATGAGCGACCTGCTCGCCTTCCAGATCGCGATCGAGCGGGGTCGGCCGGGGTCGGTCATGTGCGCCTACAACAAGGTGAACGGCGACTGGGCGTGCGAGAACGATTTCTTGCTGAACAAGGTGCTCAAGCGCGATTGGGCCTATCCAGGTTGGGTGATGAGCGACTGGGGCGGGGTGCACTCCACCACCAAGGCCGCACGCGCGGGGCTGGACCAGCAATCGGGGCAGGAGCTCGACAAGGCGATCTATTTCGGCGACGCGCTAAAGGCCAAGGTGCGGGCAGGGCGCGTGCCGATGACCCGGCTCGACGACATGGTCGCGCGCTACCTGACGGGGCTGATCGCGACGGGCGCATACGACATGCCCGTCCCCGACCGCGCGCGGACGCCCGATTACGCGGCGAACGCACTGGTCGCGCAACGCGCCGCCGAGGCGGGGATCGTGCTGCTGAAGAATGAGGGGGGCATTCTTCCGCTCGCCCGCACGGCCCGCAAGATCCTGCTAATCGGCGGCGGCGCGGATGTCGGCGTGCTGTCGGGCGGCGGGTCGAGCCAGGTGCGATCGGTCGGCGGCGCGCCGATCGAGATCGCGCTGTCGACCGGCGCGGCGTCGTCCTTCGCGCGCTACACCTATCACGCGTCCTCGCCGCTCGCCGCGCTTCGCAAGGCGCTGCCGGGCGCGCAGGTAAGCTTTGTGGATGGGCGCAACCTGAACGCCACGGTCGCCGCGGCGCCCGGGGCGGACCTGGCGATCGTGTTCGCGACCCAGTGGACGACGGAGGCACAGGACGTCGCCGACCTCCGGCTCCCGGACCAACAGGACGCGCTGATCGCCGCCGTCGCGGCCGCGCAACCGCGCACGGTCGCGGTGCTGGAGACAGGCGGGCCGGTGCTGATGCCGTGGCTTCCCAAGGTGCCCGCGGTCGTCCAGGCCTGGTATCCGGGCCAACGCGGGGGCGAGGCGATCGCGAACGTCCTGACCGGGCGCGTCAATCCATCGGGCCGCCTGCCGATCACCTATCCCGCCGATGCGTCGCAGCCGCCGCGTCCCACGCCCGTCGGGCTGGACAAGCTGACCTCGGTCGAGGCGCAGGCGGCGGCAAACCCCGCGAACGCGTCCGGCTTTCAGCTACCGAGTTTCCCCGTCGAATATGTGGAGGGCGCGGATGTCGGTTACCGCTGGTACGAGAAACAGCGGCGCAAGCCGCTCTTCGCCTTCGGTCATGGCCTCAGTTACACCGGCTTCGCCTATCGCGCTCCGGTCGTCACCGGCGGCGGGTCGCTGAGCGTCTCGTTCGAGGTGGTCAACACGGGCCGCGTCGCGGGTGCGGACGTGCCGCAAATGTATGTCGCGCGGGAGGGCTCGGGGTCGCCAATGCGCCTCGCCGGCTTCACGCGCGTCATGCTCAAGCCCGGCGAGTCGCGCCGCGTGACGCTCACCGCCGAACCGCGCGTCGTCGCCGATTACGACGTGAAGCTGCCCGGCTGGCGCATCGCGGGCGGCCGCTATCGCGTGGCGCTGGCGCGCGATGCGGCCGACCGGTCGATGCTGCTGGATGCGACGCTCGACGCCGCCACCATGAAGCCGTGAGGCGCGGCTAGGGCGAACGCTTCCAGTGGCGCACGTAGTCCACCCGCATCGCCTGCGGGAACGCGCGGTCATCCACGCCCTTCTGTCCGCCCCAGTCGCCCCCGACCGCTACATTGAGGATCAGGTCGTACGCCCTCGTGAACGGCCAAGCCGACGCCCCGCCCGGGCGATAGTTCGCGATCCGCAGATGCGCGCGGTCGTCGATGCCGATCGTGATCGCGTCCGGCTGCCAGTCCAGCTGATAGCGGTGGAACGCGGTGCAGGCTGTCGGCACCCGCCGCCGCGCGCCGCGCTGCGTTCCGATCCGGTGATTGTACGCGCCCGAATGCAGCGTCGCGTGAATGACGGTCGAGTCCCAACCGACCATCTCCATGATGTCGATTTCGCCATTGTCGGGCCATTCGCCGTCGGGCGCGAGCGACCAGATCGCGGGCCAGATCCCGCGCCCGCACGGCAGTTTCGCACGCACCTCGTAGAAGCCGTAGCCGAGCGGTCGGCGCGTCACGAGCCTGGCGGACGTGTAGGCCTGTCCGCCCCAATCGGCGAAGCGCCGCTTGGTCAGCGTTTCGCGCCTGGCCTCTATCACCAACGCGCCGTCCTTGATCCGGGCGTTTTCGGGCCGGGCGTCGGAGTAATATTGCTTCTCGTTATTGTGCCAGCCTTGGGCGTTGCGCGACGTGTCGAACTGCCATTTGGTGCGGTCGACCGCGGGGCCGTCGAACTCGTCGGCGAAGCTCGGCGCGGCGACCGGCGCGCGGATCGGCAGGTCGACCGTGTGGTTGGTCGCGCCGAGGCCGGCGGCCTGCGCTAGAAAAAGAGGCAGCATTTTGGGTCCCTCAACTCGCCGGATAGCGGACGAGCGTCTGTCGGATCGCGCCCGGCCGCGCCGCTGCGCCCGCTTCGTTGACGATGTGCGCGATCGTGCCCTTGCCGCCGCCCAGCGAGATGGTCGTCACATGCTCGATCCGTACGCCCGGTTTGCGGGGCACCTCCACCGCGCTCTCCAGCACGATGCTCGGGTCGGCGGTGAAATTGGCGTACACGCCCATCCCGACCGCGCGGTGATCGTCCACGTGATCCGCGACCTTGTACGCCGCCCAGCCCCGCGTCGCTCCCGCCATGTACGCGGCCTGGCTCGGCGGGTCGTACGGCAGCTCGTTCTGGTAGAACCAGGTCCGCCCGCGCTCGCCGTTCCACAGCGTCTGGTATTTTTGGAAATGCTCCACGAACAGGCCGTAGAGCGCCACATCGTCGCCGTTCACGACCAATCCCTGATCGCCCGTGCTCTCGCTCCAGCCGACATGCTCGCGCCCGCCCTCCCGGTCGCCATGGTCGGCGCGCCAGATCCACAGATGATCGCCGATCACGCCGCGGCTGTTGATCTCCAGGCAGGTCGTCGGGTTCCCCACCGCCGCGCCGCCTACGCGGAAATATAGGTCGTGGAGCGAGGTCGGGTTCACCCGGTGATCGCGCGCCGAGCCGTGCGGGCCGACCTCCATCAGCACCGGCGAGAGCGTCGGCCCCGCATCGAGCATTAGCCCGGCGATCACCACGCCGGGCACGTCCGCGACCGTCAACGCCTTTGCGCCCCCAAGCGCGAGCAGCGTGGCGAGCCCCAGCCCGAGCACGACCGTGCCCGCGCGCTCGACGCGCAGCGGCTCGGACAGCCGGTACACGCCCGGCGTCATCAGCAGGTGACGACCGCCCGCGAGCGCCGCGTTGATCTCGCGCGCGCTCATCTCCGGCCGCGCGATCAGGAAGCGGTCCAGCGGGATCGATTCGCCCGCTGGCAGCCCCGCCGCCCAGCTTACGCCGCGGGTCTCGGCGCGCACCGTAGGTACGAACACCCGCCATCCACCCGACCGGTCGAGATGGAGGAACGGCTTCTCGCGCATCCGCTCCACGGCGGGGATGCTGGTGTGCGGCGGTTCGGGGAAGCTCGTGGCGGGCGCACCTTCGACGCCCATGAACATCATGTTCCAATTGGCCCCGTCCCACCCGCCGATCGAACCGTTCCGCGTGAACCATTGCTGCTGCGATCCCGACCGGATCGTGCCGTCGATCCGGCAATCGGCCATGAACCCGCCGCTCGACCAGCCGCCGTCGTCGAGCCGAAGGTCGCCGCGCAGATGCATCCGGCGGTAGGGCGCAGCCTGCGACACCGCCCACCGATCACGCCCGTCCGGCGGCCGTACGGCCATATTCTCGACGCCGCGCCAGAAGTTCACCAGCGCCATACCGTTATTCCAGTCCGCTTCGGCATGGACGTGGCCGTCGATCACGACCTCGCCCGGCAGCGCGCCCAGCCCGGCGACCTGTGTGAAGAAGCCGACATTGACGTCGAGCGTGTACCGCCCCGGCTTGAACAGCACGCAATATCGCCGATCGGTGAAATGCGCGCGTTCCTGCTCACGGAAGATCGCGTCCAGCCGCGCCTGCATCGCCGCCACCGGCAACGAAGGGTCGAGGACGACGACGTTCGGGCCGAGGTCGGGCGACGCCGCCGACCGCGCCACGCGCGCGATCACCGGACCGGCGGCGGCGGCCATCCCGACCGCGGTTAGCCCGGCCATCACCTGCCGCCGTCCCGGTCGATCGTGCTCCTGCACACCCTTCATCGCCATCTCCCCGCCACCCGGTTCCGACGCCGTTGACGGCGCTCGATAGAATTCGTGAACGTTATCAGTTCGTCCGCAGGCCCTCAACCCGGCGCGACCATATGGAGAACGATCCTGCCTCCACCGACACTCCGCTAATCACGATACTCTTGAAAATTACGACGAACCGAGTTGGCCATGATCCATGTTGCTGTGTAGGCGACGGCTCATGACCTTCTTCCGTCCCGCCCGATATTCCGACCTGGAGTCGATCGTGATGCTGCTCGCCGACGATGCGCGGAGCGTCGGCCGCGAAGCGCCGGAACCGCCGCTCGCCGCTTCCTACCTTACCGCCTTCGATGAGATGGTTGCCGATCCGCGCCAATTGCCGCTCGTAGCAGAGGAGGGCGGGCGGTTGGTCGGCTATCTCCAGCTCTCGCTGATTCCTGGGCTGGCGTTCCGGGGGATGAAGCGCGCGTTGATCGAATCGGTGCGGATAGCATCCGACCGGCGCGGCGAGGGTCTCGGTGCGGCCCTCATCGCGCATGCGATCGAGCGGGCGCGGGTCAACGGCTGCCGGCTGGTCCAGCTGACCTCGACGAACGACCGGGTGGACGCGCATCGCTTTTACGAGCGGCTGGGCTTCGCGGCGACGCATATGGGGTTCAAGCTGACGTTGGATTGAGCTAGCCGGGCCCGGATACAGCGCGGGAGCGGACGATGGCGGGGCGTTGTTTCGAGGACTGGGCTATCGGTGACCGGATCGCGCATGAGATACGGCGCACGGTGACCGAGACCGACAATTTGCTGTTCTCCGCGATGACGCACAATCCGCAGCCGCTGCATCTCGATGTCGAGGCGGCCAAGGCGAGCGAGTTCGGACGTATCCTCGTCAACGGCACCTTCACCTTCGCGCTGATGGTCGGTCTGTCGGTGGGCGACACGACGCTGGGCGTGCTCGTCGCCAATCTGGGCTACGACAAGCTGGTGATGCCGAGCCCGGTGTTCATCGGCGACACGATGCGCGCGTCGAGCGAGGTCGAGAGCCTACGCGAGAGCCGGTCGCGGCCGAACGCCGGGCTGATCACCTTCCGACATGAGTTGCACAACCAGCGGAACGAGGTGGTGTGCCAATGCATGCGGACCGCGCTGATCCGGCGGCGGCCCGCATGAGGCTGCGGTCGCTGCTGTTCGTGCCGGGCGACCGGCCGGACCGCTTCGCCAAGGCGGTCGCCAGCGGGGCGGATGCCGTGATCCTCGATCTGGAGGACTCGGTCGCGCCTGTGCGCAAAGTTGCGGCGCGCGAGGCGGTGGCGGCGTTCCTCGCCGAGCCCGGCGGCGGCGTGCGACGCTTCGTTCGGATCAACCCGGTCGACTCGGGGATGCTCGACTCCGATCTGGCCGTCGCGCGCGTGGCGGACGGGCTGGTGCTGCCCAAGGCCGAAGGAGCGGTGACGCTGGCCGCGCTGGCCGCGCTGAGCGAGCGCCTGCCGCTAGTTCTGCCGATCGCGACGGAAACGCCCGCCGCGATCTTTGCCTTGGGCGAATACACCCGCAGCCCGGTCGCGCTCGCCGGGATGACCTGGGGCGCGGAAGACCTGCCCGCCGCGATCGGCGCGCAGACCTCCCGCGAGCCCGACGGGAGTTACACGCCACCCTACGAGACCGTCCGCTCGCTCACGCTGTTCGCGGCGCATGCGGCGGGGGTGCCCGCGATCGAGACGGTGTATCCGGCGATCGCCGACCTGGACGGGCTCGCCGCGTACGCCGCCCGCGGTTGGCGCGACGGTTTCACGGGCATGATGGCGATCCACCCCGCGCAGGTGCCCGTCATCAACGCCGCCTTCACCCCCGATGCCGAGGCGATCGCGCGGGCGCGCCGGATCGTCGAGGCGTTCGCCGCCGACCCGGATGCAGGCGCGCTCCAGCTAGACGGGCGCATGGTCGACCTGCCGCACCTTAAGCAGGCGCGGCGCGTCCTGGCGCTGGCGGGTTAGAGCCCGACCCGGAGCGTCGCGCGGATGTCGCGCCCGGCGAGCGGGGCGAAGTCCTTCAGGAAGCTCGCATGGCGGCGCGCGACCACATCGAACAGGTTGTTCGCGCTGAGCAGGAGCGTGGTCTTGTTGTCGCGCCCGAACGGCCGGAGACTCACGCTCGCATTGACCAGCATGTAGTCCGCGGTCGGCGTCTCGAACGCGGCGATGCGGTTCTGTTCGAACACATGCTCGACCTCGCCCCGCGCGGTGAAAGCGTCGCCCTGGGCTTCGATGCCGCCGAGCAGGCGGAGCGGGGGAATGCGCGGGATCGGCCCGCCCTTCTTGATCGTCGCGCGAGTGTAATCGGCGACACCGTCGAGATTGATCGTCGTCGTCCCAAGGCGGGCGAGCCGCAGCGACATGTCGGCCTCGAACCCGTAAAGGCGCGCATCGGCCTGCCGATACTGAAAGCAGGGCAGGTCGACCGTCCGGCCCGATGGTGCGGCCGCGGCCTCGCATACGTCCTGATCAACCTGGTTTTCCGAGATGAAATCGCTGAACCGATTGTAATAGGCGGACGCGTCGAAGCTGAATCCCTCTCCGTGCGCGTGGACGGTCCCTTCCAGCCCCCACGACTTTTCCAACCGGAAGTTCGGGTTGCCCAGTTCATACGCTTGCGTCCCGGCATGTCCGCCGTTTGCGAACAGCTCCTCGGCCGACGGGGCGCGTTCGGTGTGCGATCCGTTCAGGCCGATCCGGAGGCCGTCGGTCACTCCGACCGACGCGCCCAGCGAGCCGGAAACGGCGTCGAAATCACGCTTGCCGCCGAAGAACCGAAGATCGTCGGCGATGGTCTTGGCGGACTGGTTCGTACGCTCGTAGCGAACCCCACCCTCGGCCTTGAACGCGCCGAAGTCGAACTGCTGAAGCGTGAACAGCCCGACCTGTTCCGTCCCATTGCGGGGCAGGAAGGCCTCGTCGCCGATCACATCGAACTGGCGGTTGAAGTACTGGACCCCCGACGCCCCCTGCCACCCGCCGCGGATCGCCTGGACGAGCTCGGCACGGGCTTCCAGTCCATTGCTGAGAAAAGTGGTCGCGATGTCGCCATTCGGCTCCCGCTCGAAATGGCGATATTCGGCCTGGCCCGCGCGGACGCGGATGCGGTCGAGGAACCCGCCGCCGGTCTCAACCTCGGCGCGCAGGTCGACGCGGTCCTGGACGATGTCTAGCCGAGGCGCTTCCTGTCCTTGGCCGACCAGCGTCGCATACCGGGTGGGGACGCCGTAGAAGCTGTCATAGTGGCTGTACGCCACCCCGAGCGATCCGCGATCGGTAATCAGCGACGCTCCCGCCCCCGCCGTCCACGTCTTCGACGCCGAGTTCGGGATCTTGCCCCGAAGGGCGGCGTTGGCCGCAAAGTCGATCGGGTCTTCCCCGGGAGCCACGTCCTGCGGCAGGCCGACCTGGCTCAACGCCTGCGCGCGCGCCCCGCGCGACAGGATGAAGCCGCCGGTGCGCAGGTCGTCGGACTTCAGATACGAGCCGTTGGCGTTGAGCACGAACGGGCCGACCGCGACGTCGGCGGACCCGCCGCCCGAGCGCTCGTCGGCCGCCGAGCCGTAGGTCCCGATCGCGTTCACGCGGTATCCGGCCCCGGGCCGCGATCGCGGGATGCGGGTATCGATGACGTTGACCACGCCCCCGATCGCAGACGACCCGAACAGCAACGCGGACGGTCCGCGCAAGACCTCGATGCGGTCGGCGAGCAGCGGGTCGATGACGACCGCGTGGTCGACCGAGGTGTTCGACACGTCGAACGCGCCGATGCCGTCGGTGAGCACGCGGATACGCTCGCCCTGCAGCCCGCGCAGCACGGGGCGCGACGCATTGGGGCCGAACGAGGTCGCCGACACGCCCGGCTGGCGCGCGAGCGTCTCGCCGATCGTCGGGCGGAGTTCGCGGGTGAGTTCCTCGCCGGTGACGATCGACGTGCCTTGCAGGATGTCGGTCTCGCTTTGGCGGAAAGGCGCGGTGACGAGGACATCGCCCTGCGTCGCGGGCACCGTCGTATCGGTCTGGCCGGGACCGGTGGTTTGGGCGAGTCCGGGCGACGCGACGGCGATCGCGAGCAGAGCCGCGCCGGTGAACCTATGCAACATTGGATAACTCCCGCTTTCGACAGCGGGCCTTAACAGCGTGTGATGTTGTAACAAGTCCAAAAACGACGGAGCGGCTAGATCGTCGACGTTCGGACACGTCCTTATCGGAGCGCCGCCGCCGCAGAGCCATGTCGGCGGACGAGGCTAGGCCTCGCCCGACGCGCTTGGCGGTGATGGGTCAGCTCCGCCGCTCGTCCCTGCCTCCGCAGTACGGAGATCGCTTACGCTTCCGTCACCAACGTGCGGAAAGCATGCCCCGCATGTTTTCCGTCTCGTTGGTGACCCCTACGGGACTCGAACCCGTGTCTCAGCCGTGAAAGCGTTGGATGAGACGTTTTCCGGCGTCCGCCGGCGTCCGCCCATGCTCTTGTAAAAGCGCCTTTTCATCGGCAACCTCCCGCCAACGTCCGCCGAGGTCGGCGGCCGTATTTTAAACGGGTTTTGCACGGTCCAACCATGGCGCGAAAGCTCATCGAAGCAGCCCTGACTACTCGAACAGCGCGGGCCGCGCTGGTCGCCGGTCTGCACTGGCGCGCGATCGATCCTGACATTCATTTAGGGTACCGCAAGGCGCGCGTCGGCGGCAAGTGGATCGTGCGCCACTATCTCGCCGCGCTCAAGACCTACCGCCGCATCGAGCTCGGAACGGCGGACGACGCGATTGCTGAAGGGACGCTCAGCTACAACGCGGCGGTCGCCTCCGCCCGCGATGCCGTCGCCAAAGCACGTCGAGGCTCCACGCTCCGATTTGATCTGCCCGTGGGCACGATCCGAACCGCCGTCGAAGCCCACATCGCCGTTCACAACGCGCGCGAGAGCGCGCGGGAAGGGCGACTGGTACGATCGATCACCGCCGGCACGCTTCGGCGCCACGTGCTCGACAACCCGCCCTTCGCTAACATCTCTCTCGAGGCGCTCACCGAGGAGCAGTTGGCGGCATGGCTGATCGGCCTTGGTGATCGCTTAAAGCCGACCCGGAAGCGACGGATCGCGACCGACTTGAAAGCCGCGCTCAATGCCGTCCACCGCGCAGCGCGCAAGAAGTTGCCATCCGATTTCGCCGAAACCGTCCGGCTCGGGCTCAAGGCCGACAACTTGGCGGAGACCGAGCAGGCCGACGAGATCGTGGAGGGCATGATCCTGGCGGACGATACGGTTCGGGCCTTGGTGTCCGCCGCCTACCGCGTCGATGATGACGGAGACCTGGGCCGCTTGGTCATTTGCCTTGTCGCGACAGGCGCTCGCTTTTCGCAGCTCCGGCGAATGAAGGTGCGCGACGTCCAGCCGGCGCTGCATCGCCTCATGGTTCCCAAGAGCAGGAAGGGCGGTCAGGGGAAGAAGGGAGGCTACACGCCGGTTCGGGTCGGCCCCGACGTGATCGCTGCCCTGGCTTCCATCACGCAGGATCGGGGATCCGATGAGCCGCTGCTGTGCCGCTGGCGGCATGTCCAGATCGGCCCAGCCAAGTGGCGACGCGACAGTCGCGGCCCCTGGATGATCGCATCCGAGATGACGCGGCCATGGAAGGCTGCCTGTAAAGTGGCTGGGGTGGTAGGCACGATCCCCTACGCATTACGGCACTCGTCGATCGTCCGAGGTATCCGTGAAGGACTGCCGATCCGGCTCGTGGCCGCCGTGCACGATACAAGCGTCGCCATGATTGAGCGCCATTATGCTAGATGGATCGCTGACGGATTAGACGAGCTCGCTGCAAAGGCGATCGTCCCTATGATGCAAGCTGCATAGCGAGTGGGAGATATATCTTAGGTCGACACCAATCACGTCCGAGCGAAGTAAAAACGGACTCTGTCTCCACCGAGGTATTTTGAAATTAATCGCCTTCTCGCTGCGATAATAACACAGCCGGGTCCGCCATCGGGTTTGAGGCGCAACCTTTTGCGCATCGTTGCCATCAGCTGCGCGTGCGATGCAGCGTTACCTGGCAAATCGCGATCTGCAAGACGGATGGTTCGTCTATCTGCCGAGTGCTGATGCTCAGCGTTCAGTTTAGTAGTGAGTAACAGCAAACGCGGTCGATCGATCACTAAATTTTGTCTTAATCGCAGTACCACCTAAAGGTTCGGTCGATGTCAATAGTGACAAATCAATCGATGCGTGTCGTTTAATTCTCAATATGCCAAAGCTTACTGGTCACTTAGAGCCACGTTGCTGCGCTAGGCTACATAGGTTCCTATATTCCTGTCCGTGGCTAGGTCTGTCACGATAGGTCATGATGGATGTACCCAAAGGAGCTAAGACCAAGATGAGTGATAGTGACAGGCAGGACGTGGACTTGCCCCGCCAAAGTGGAGAGGCATCTGCTTAGTTGGCCGCCTGTCGCTCGAATTGGGCGGGGCTGATGTAGTCGAGCGCCGAGTGACGTCTCACGGGATTGTAGAAGCCGTCGATATAGCGGGCAATGGCCTGCCCGGCCTTGGCGCGGGTGTAGAACACGGTGCGCCAGACGAGCTCGGATTTGATCGTCTTGAAGAAGGTCTCGACCATGGCGTTGTCAAAGCAGTTGCCCTTGCCCGACATCGAGATCGTGACGCCGTGGCGGCGCAGCTCGGCCTGATAGTCCACCGAGCAGTATTGGCTGCCGCGGTCGGAGTGATGGATCAGCCCTTCGGGCGGGCGACGCATCGTGAGAGCCTTGCGGAGCGCGGCGAGAGCCAACCGGCGGTGCAGCCGGTCACCGACCGCCCAGCCGACCACCTTGCGCGAGAACAGGTCGATGACGACGGCGAGGTACAGCCATCCCTCGCGGGTCCAGACGTAGGAGATGTCGACGCCCCATTTCTGGTTCGGGGCGGTCGCGGTGAAGTCCTGGTCGATGATGTTTGGCGCGATCGGCCAGGCGTGCTCGCTGTCGGTGGTCCGCTTGAACCGCCGCTTCTGCCTTGCCCGGAGGCCGTTCTCGCGCATCAGCCGCGCCGTTCGTCGTCGGCCGATGGCAAAGCCGTCGTCCCGCAGCTCGCGCGTCATGCGCGGACTGCCGTAGGTGCCGTTCGACTGCGCAAAGGCGGAGCGGACATGTGCCAGCATGACCATGTCGTCGCGTAGACGCCGGCTGGCAGGTCGGTCTTTCCAGGCGAAATACCCGCTCTGGCTGACGCCGAGCACACGGCAGAGGCGGTGTACGGGGAAATCCTTCTTCGCCTGATCGACGAGCGCGAACCTCATCGACTTCCCTCCCTGGCGAAAAAAGCGGTGGCCCGCTTCAGGATGTCCCGCTCCTGACGCAGGATCTCGTTCTCCCGGCGCAGCCGCTTCAGCTCGACCATCACGTCCTGCGATGCGCTCGCGTCCGGCATGTCGATCAGGCAGTCGCGGCGCCTGGCCATCCAGCGCGTCAGCGTCGAAACCCCGACCCCCAGGTCATCGGCAATCTGCCGCTTGGTTTGCCCGCTGGTCCCCACCAGCCGGACCGCCTCGTCCTCAAACTCCTTCGTGAACCGCTTCTGCTCCGTCATCGAGTTCGCCTTTCATCTCAAGGGAACTCTCCACTTTGGCGGGGCAAGTCCACAACCGCGGCATTGGGATTCATCTCCAGGCTGTTCTGCACCTCACGGCCGCAATCTGGGTCGTTCGTCGTGGTCGTCTCCGTTCCGATTAACGGTCCCATCCGCGCGCCTGGTCGCGGTCCTCGTGCTCGGCCTTTCCGCGCGCCTGGTCGCCTCGCTCATCGCCGCCCCTCCGGTTCGACTCTGACCAAAGCCGCTTGCACTCATAATCGCCTGTTTTCACAAACATCCCTGTTTCCTGCTCGCAATTTGTAAGAACGAGCGGGGAGACGTGCTCGCGCTATCTGATGTTGCGTTCGCACTCGCCAGCGGCTGCTCGCAATCGGAGCGGCCGCGCTAGCGCCTGATAATGCTGGCACGGTCACGGCTTCTCTCGAACGATCACTTGGCGAGGCCATCGCATAAACCCCCGAGGCTTCGTCACGCCCTTAGGGCAACAACACGCTTAATAAAGCTTATCCTCTCCTATCCCGTTGTCACGGCACCAATAATCAGGAGCATATAGACGACCATCACAATCTTCGGCTCGCGGTATTCAATGAATAGCAGAGTAATCGTCAGCCATCCGATGCCAGCTAAAATAGAGAGTATCGAGATTGGTCCGCGACTTAATATCTCCGGCCTTGTCCAAGTAAGCCATAAACAGAGAAGTCCGAAGATTACCTGACCAAGTGCCAGACTAGAATTAAGGCCATAATATAGCGTTGTTTCCAATCCAGCCGCGCGCTTACCGCGCACGTATTGCGAAACAACATCAATCACGAAAAGCAATGATCCGCCTAATGTAAGCCAACCAAAGGCTGAATATAACAAAGCTCGGTGCATAAGAAGCTTCCAGTTAGTTGAGAAGATGCAGAGTAGTGGATATTGTGCCGCTTAGAGACGAGTGATCAGCGACCAGCAGTTCGGTGGCGCCCGCAGAAGGATTGGGATTAACCTGGTCTGAATTGCCGGAGCTATCCGGCGAGGGAGCGTCAGGGTTGGCCATCGGCTTAGCAGCTTACCCGTCAACTGAGTGGGCTAGGTGAGATTAGGTACGATTTCTTCTTTGACGCCCTTCGTTCCCGCATTGGAAGCGACGTCCCATTCCGGACAGGCAGCTCCGTCTCCTTGGCACCGCTTATATATCTTCCCCGAAGCGAGAAACCGGCTCCATTGTTGACGTTCAGACCCGACCTACCTCGCATAGATGTTCAAAAATCAGCTCCGAGGCAAGCCGACTAAAGATTTAAGAATGTTGCTTTGTCCCGGGCGGATCTTGGTTTTTGCCGGTCTCGATCACGGTGATGGCGCGTTGAGCCAGAATGCCGACGGCCAGTCCCTGTCTATCCCTCGATTTTGTTGGCGAATTCGTTTGTGACGAGCGAAGTTTTCGTCTGAGGTGGGGCCAATTCGACGACAGTCACGTTGCTGCCTTCGATTTGAATCCTGAGACAGCTCGTACAGGCACGCAGTCCTGCCTTAGCCGCGGAGTGCATCGCTGAGATGGGAAGGCTCGGCTCCTTCGGCAGCCTTGAATCAGAATGTCCAATCAAACGGGATCCCCTTAATGCAGACAGCGCCTAGTCGTTGGCCTGCTTACATACGACTTTCGGCAATCAGTGGTCGGCGGGACAGATGCGAGGCGCTTAGCCGCTCGTTTGAACGTCGGCGTCGGTCGATCACCTCGGCAACCGCATGAAGCCATCGTGCAGATCAGCTCCATCCAAAACGTATGCCGAAGCTGTCGGCTTCGCGCTCGATACAGCCGACGTAAGGGTCAGGAAAGTGAGCGGAGATAAGAAGCGCATTCTCGTCGGCGCAAAAGCTCAACAGCTCGTGGCGGGACCTCACCGCGCGCGCGGGATCGGCGTCCACAATACTCGCCTGTCGCCAAAGCGGAATCTGGATTGGTGAATGGAGGAGATCACCGGTGAAGACGGCTCGGCGCCCCCGCGATCGCAGGTCAATTCTCATGCTCCCGGGGGAATGACCGGGGGCGGGCCGCGCGGTGATGTTGCCGTCTACCACGAACACGCCGTCGATCTCCTGGGCCAACCCTGCTGCAAGGATCGGTTCCACGCTGTCGCCGTAGACAGACCGCAGGAACGGCGGCGTCGTCGTCGCAGTGCTCTGGCGTGCAGCATCCTCCCGATCGAGCCGGGACCAGATATAGCGTGCGTTCGGAAAAGTTGGCACCCACCGCCCGTCCTGCAGCCGCGTATTCCATCCGACATGATCGATATGGAGATGGGTACAAAGGACGATATCGACATCCTCCGGAAGAACACCTACGGCCTTCAATCGTTCAAGATAGGGCGTGTCCAGTCGGTCGGCATCCGGATAGCCGGGTCGCTCCTTGTCGTTACCGTAAGCGCTGTCGATCAGGATGATCCGTCCGTTGCTGCGAACTACCCATGACGCGACCGGGAGCGCGAACGCACCAGTATCGGGATCAAGGAAGCGTGGTGCCAGCCACGCCATGTGCGGGCTCAGTAGCGCTGGGTCGAGGCCCGGAAACCAGCTCTTGATATTGAGCATGGTCGTGGTCTCATAAACCCGGACAATCTCGACATCCCCGATCCGGCCCGAGATCGACTTTAGCGGACGCTGCCGACCGGCATCGTGGTCCAGGATCGCGGACGCGGGCCCGGACACTCCGGCAATCAAGCCGAGGCCGCCGAGCCAGTACATCATAGCTCGCCTGTCCGCCCTGAAGTCTATCTCTGCGGGGGTAGCCCAAAGTTCGGGATCTGCTTTGAGCATGCAATCTTCCTTGCCGTCGAAAAGGCACATCGGTTGCGCTGGCTTGCGACGCAGTCGCTCCGACAAGGTGGTCGAACGAGCCGGCGTCCCTGTGCCGAGAAAGCGATGACCCTGAAAGATGGGCGAACTCGTCCGCTTCGACAAATTCGGATAAATGGTAGACTGATCTCATGAGCCGATCAAACAGACGAGCTGCAAACTCTCACCAGTGGCGATGCGGCCACGCGCCAGGCAAGCGACGATCACGACTGATGAAGTTGCTCAGGCCACGCGTGACCCGCGCCAGAACTGGGCGACCAGCCTGATCACAGACACTCATCGCCCCGACCTCAGACTCGCTGGAACGCTTTTGTGAGCAAGTGATAACAAAAGCAGAAGAATGCGTTGTATAATCCAAATTGCTCCGATCACACACTGGCCATAGGCGGCATGGGTGACCCGCAACGGACGAGCAACGAGCATGATCGAGTGCTATCGGGAAGATATGGTGGAAAGGGAATGCGATCCCGAGCAGGGGCAGCGGAAACCGAGGCAGGTGCTTGCCGGTGTGCGAGTGCTGGACATAGCTACATTCGTTGCCGCGCCGTTCTGCGGCACGATCCTGAGCGATTTTGGGGCCGAGGTCATCAAGATCGAGCAGCCCGGCGGCGGGGACAGCCTTCGCAAGTTCGGAACGATCACTGAATGTGGCGACAGCCTGGTGTGGCTGAGCGAGGCACGCAACAAGAAGAGTATCACGCTCGATCTGAAATCTCCTGAAGGGGCCGACATTCTCCGCAAGCTGGTCGAGCGATCCGACGTGGTGCTCGAGAATTTCCGGCCCGGCACGCTCGAGAAATGGGGGATCGGGTTCGAGGCGTTGCGCAAGATCAACCCGCGCCTCGTGATGCTCCGCGTCAGCGCCTACGGCCAGACCGGACCGATGCGCAACGAGCCTGGCTTTGCGCGCATCGCCCACGCGTTCGGCGGTCTGTCGCATTTGGCGGGGGAGGCCGACGGACCGCCCGTCGTGCCCGGGTCGACCTCGCTCGCCGACTATATTTCGGGGATGTGGGGCGCGATCGGCGTGCTTCTCGCGCTGCGCAAGGTCGATGTCGACGGCGACGGGCAGAGCATCGATATTGGGCTCTATGAAAGCGTCTTCCGCCTCCTCGACGAGATCGCGCCTGCCTATGCCAAGTACGGCACCGTCCGGAACCGGATGGGCCCAGACACGGTCAACGTCGCCCCGCACAGCCATTACCGGACTGCTGACGACAAATGGATCGCGCTCGCCTGCACGAACGACCGCATGTTCGGGCGCTTGGCCGTCGTTATGGGGCGTCCCGAGCTTGCGGGACATCCGAACTTCTCGACGTCAAAGGCACGTTCCGACCGTCTGGCCGAAACCAACGGTATCGTATCAGATTGGGTGTCGCGCCTGACCCTGCCCGACGTGCTCGCCGCCTGTGGGGCGGGTGGGGTTCCATGCGGCCCAGTATACACGATTGCCGACATCTTCACCGACCCGCAGTACCTGGCGCGAAATAACTTCGTAGAGGTCGAGGACGATCGCATCGGTCCCGTCACGATCCCGACCGCCCTGCCGCGCCTGTCCGACACGCCGGCGCGGTTTAGGCATACGGGCCGGGCGCTCGGAGCCGACACGGCCGAGGTGCTTGGTCAGTTGCTGGGCATTGACGCCGACGAACTAACGCGCCTTCACGACGGCGGGGTCCTGTGACCAGCGATCTGCCCCCGGCTGCCGAGGAGCCCGCGACCGGAGCGTCGTCGATCAGCGTTCTACCCCGCACGCCCTCGCTTCGCCTCGATGGCAAGCGAGCCCTGGTGACCGGTGCCGGACGGGGGCTTGGGGTGGCCTGCGCGGCCTCGCTTGCGCAGGCGGGCGCGCACGTGACGCTGCTCGCGCGCACGGCAGGCGAGATCTCCGGGGTCGCCCGCGCCATCGAGCGGGATGGCGGAAGCGCGGACTGGTTGGTCGGTGATGTTACGGACAAGGCCGGGCTCGACAGGCTACTGTCCGGCGTCCCTGCGCCCGACATCCTGGTGAACAACGCCGGGACCAACCGGCCCGCCTCGTTCCTGGACGTGACCGTCGACGATTTCGACGCGGTGATCGGCTTGAACTTGAAGGCGAGCTTCTTCGTGTCTCAGACAGTGGCGCGGAGCATGGCGGCGGCCGGGCGGGGCGGTTCGATCATCCACATGTCGTCGCAGATGGGCCATGTCGGGGGCACGGCGCGCACGGTCTATTGCGCGAGCAAGCATGCCGTCGAGGGACTGACCAAGGCGATGGCCATCGATCTCGGGCCCTGCGGCATCCGCGTCAACTCGATCGGCCCGACCTTCATCGAGACGGAGCTGACCAGACCGTTCCTTCAGGAGCCCTCGTTCCACGCCGCCGCCTTGGGCAAGATCAAGCTGGGCCGCTTCGGTGTCGTCGAGGACATCATGGGAGCGGTCGTCTTTCTCGCATCCGAGGCGTCGCGGATGATGACTGGCACCTCAGTGGTGGTGGATGGAGGTTGGACGGCGGAGTAACCGCCCGAGGCTACCGGGAACGGGGCGGGCCGCGGATCGGGTGCGGTGCCGCCGGATGTCGTCGCCATCGTCGATGATCCTGGCTTCCGGAACCTGGGCGCGTTCGGCAGTGAGGTCGGACCTTCCATCTTGACGCGCTCGCGGTGATGGTCCGATGACCGCCATTATCACCGGGTAAAGGCGAGTGTGGGATGTGCACTTCAGTGTCAGGTCCGGCCGGGCCTCCACTTTTTAGCACCTAGGCGTAATCCGGCACGAGAAAGGCGCATATCGTGACGGATGTGAATCGGCCTGCAATGTTGACCCCGTTCGGGGCGGATAGGCGTCCAACTTT
>NZ_CAXSBH010000044.1:0-24521 GCF_964235535.1 uncultured Sphingomonas sp. | reverse complement strand
GACGCCTTGAACCAGTCCACACGATCAACCGCAAGCTGATTGAGTACGGAGCCTAGGCGGCTTCGAAGGCGGCGTTGATCTGAAGGTCAACGCGGTCGGAAACGGCGGGTGCCGCCATGCCGAGGCCGAAGTCGCTGCGGTTGATCGTCCCCGTCGCGCGAAAGCCGACATTTGTCTTCTTGCTGCGCGGGTTTGCGCCAGCGCCCACGAAGGTCGCGGCCAGCGTCACCGGCTTGGTGATCCCCTTGATGGTCAGGTCGCCGGTGACGGTGCCCGAGCCGCCGCGCATCGCGACGGTCCGCGACACGAAGCGCGCGGTTGGATGCTTGGCCGTATCGAAGAAGTCGGCGCTCTTGAGGTGACCCGCGAACGCCGCGCTCGTCACGGAGAGCTGGTCGGTGGCGAAGGTCACGTCGATGCGGGTCGCGGCGGGACGCGCGGGGTCGATCACCGCGGTGCCGCCCGACGCGCCGAATTGGCCCTGGAGCATCGAGAAGCCGAGATGGTTGACCGACCACGTCACCTGGGTGTGCGCGGTGTCGACCGCATAGGTACCGGCGGTGACGAGACCCGGATCGGCGCGGCCGGGCATCTGCGCGGCGGCGGGGACGGCGAGAATAAGGGCGAGCACGGGAACGAGACGGCTCATAGATCGGGTCTCCACAATCGAAGGGTCACGCCAAGAACGTCTTGCGGCCGACCGCGACCATGCACGAGGTCGCGGCCATAGGACAGGGGCCGGATGGAAACGATCAGTTGCGTGTCCGGTCGACCAGCTTGTTGGCGCCGATCCAGGGCATCATCGCGCGTAGCGTCGCGCCGACCTTTTCGATCGGATGCGCCGCCGCCTGCTTGCGCGCGGCCTTGAGCTCGGGACTGCCAGCGCGGGTGTCGAGGACGAATTTGGAGACGAATCGGCCGCCCTGGATGTCGGCGAGGACGCGCTTCATCTCGCGCTTGGTCTCGTCGGTGATGATACGCGGGCCGGTGGTGATGTCGCCATATTCGGCGGTGTTGGAGACCGAATAGCGCATGTTGGCGATCCCGCCCTCGTACATGAGATCGACGATCAGCTTCACCTCGTGAAGGCATTCGAAATAGGCCATTTCCGGCGCGTAACCGGCCTCGGTCAGCGTCTCGAAGCCGGCCTGGATCAGATGGGTGAGGCCGCCGCACAGCACCGCCTGCTCGCCGAACAGGTCGGTCTCGCATTCCTCGCGGAAGGTCGTCTCGATAATGCCCGAGCGGCCGCCGCCGATCGCCGACGCATAGGCGATCGCCAGCGCCTGGGCGTAGCCGTTGCCGCGCCCGCCGCCCGAGCCCTCCCCCGACCCTTCCTGGGCGACCGCGATCAGGCACGGGACGCCGCGACCGGCGGCGTATTCGGCGCGGACGGTGTGGCCGGGGCCCTTGGGTGCGATCATGATCACGTCGAGGTCGGGTCGCGGTTCGATCAGGCCGAAATGAACGTTGAGGCCATGCGCGAAGGCGAGCGTCGCGCCCGGCTTCATGGCGACGGCGAGGTCGTCGGCGTAGATCGCGGCCTGGTGCTCGTCGGGGGCGAGGACCATGACGATGTCGGCCCACGCGGCGGCGTCGGCATTGCTCATGACGCGGAAGCCCGCTCCTTCCGCCTTGGCGGCGGTGGCGGAGCCAGGGCGGAGCGCGACCGCTACCTCGCCGACGCCCGAGTCGCGCAAGTTCTGGGCGTGGGCGTGGCCTTGCGAGCCGTAGCCGACGACGGCGATCTTCTTGGCGGCAAGCAGGGTATGGTCGGCGTCTTGGTCGTGGAATATACGCATCGGTGTGGTTCCCCTTTTCGTCACCCCGGACTTGTTCCGGGGTTCATCGCTGATCGGCGACGGCGGCGTGTTGGTAGGCATGGACCCCGGAACAAGTCCGGGGTGACAGAAAATGGTTAGACGGCTTCCCTCCCGCGCGCGATGGCGGCGATGCCGGTGCGGGCGATCTCGACCAGGCCGATCTCGCCCATGAGCGCGACGAAGGTGTCGATCTTGTCGCGCCCGCCCGTCACCTCGAAGATGAAGGACGAGGTGGTCGCGTCGACGACGCGCGCGCGGTATACTTCGCCCAGGCGGAGCGCCTCGATCCGGTGCTCGCCGACACCCGCCACCTTTACCAGCGCGAGCTCGCGTTCGACGTGGGGGCCAAGCGTGGTCAGATCGGTGACGGAGTGGACGGGGACGAGCCGGTCGAGCTGCGCCAGGACCTGCTCCATCGTGGCGGCGCTCGCGGCGGTGACGATGGTGATGCGGCTGACCGCATGGTCGGCGGAGACATCGGACACGGTGAGCGATTCGATGTTGTAGCCGCGCGCCGTGAACAGCCCGGCGATCCGCGCGAGGATGCCGGGTTCGTTATCGACGAGGATTGAGAGTGTGTGGCGTTCCGCCACTTCCGTGCGCATCAACACTAGACCAGCGCTCGCGCTTCGTCGGTTATCTCGCCGGAGACTTCGTTCGCCCAGAGGATCATCTCGTCGTGGGCCGCTCCGCTCGGGATCATCGGGAAGCAGTTGGCGAGCTTGGAGACGCGGCAGTCGACCATGACGGGGCCGTCATGGTTGAGCATCGCGGCGATCCCGTCTTCGAGGTCGGCGCGGTGCTCGATGCGGATGCCTTTCCAGCCGTATGCTTCGGCGAGCCTGACGAAATCGGGGAGGCTGTCGCTGTAGCTCTCGGCGTAGCGGGACTCGTAGTTTAGCTCCTGCCACTGGCGGACCATACCCATATATTCATTGTTGAGGATGAACACCTTGACCGGAAGTCGGTACTGGCTGGCGGTCGCGAGTTCCTGGATGTTCATCTGGATCGACGCTTCGCCCGCTATGTCGATGACGAGCGCTTGTCGGTCGCCGAGCTGAGCGCCGATCGCGGCGGGGAGGCCGTAACCCATCGTACCGAGCCCGCCCGAGGTCAGCCATTTGTTCGGGAGCTCGAACCCGAAATGCTGGGCGGCCCACATCTGGTGCTGGCCGACCTCGGTGGTGATGATCGGCTGGCGATGCGCGGTGGCCGCGTGGAGCGCCTGGACGGCGCGCTGCGGCATAATCGCGTCCCCCGTCTCGTCGAAATCCAGGCAGTTGCCCGCGCGCCAGCCGGCGATGCGCCGCCACCAGTCGGACAGCTCGGGCTTGGGCGTCTGCCGCGCCTTCCACAGATGGACCATGTCCTCCAGCACGTGGCCCGCGTCGCCGATGACGGCGAGGTCGACGCGGACGTTTTTATTGACGCTCGATCGGTCGATATCGATGTGGATCTTGCGGCTGCCGGGGCTGAAGGCGTCGAGGCGGCCGGTCACGCGGTCGTCGAAGCGGCTGCCGACGGCGACGAGCAGGTCGGCCTTGTGCATCGCCATGTTCGCCTCGACGGTCCCATGCATGCCGAGCATGCCGAGCCACGCGTCGTGGCTGGCGGGGAACGCGCCCAGGCCCATCAGCGTCGAGGTGACGGGCGCGCCCGATAGGCGCTGGAGTTCGCGCAGGAGCTGGCTCGCGCCCGGGCCGGCGTTGATGACGCCGCCGCCGGTATAGAGCACGGGACGCTCGGCGGCCGCCAGCATCTCGACCGCGGCCTCGACGTCGGCGCGGGGGGCCTTCAGCTGTGGGCGATAGGTCTTGTGGCGGATCGGGCCGGGCTTGGCGTAGCGCGCGGTCGCGACCTGGACATCCTTGGGTATGTCGACGACGACGGGGCCGGGGCGGCCGGTTGTGGCGATGTGGAACGCCTCGTGGATCACGTCGCCCAAGCGGGCGGGATCCTTCACGAGGTAGTTGTGCTTGGTGCAATGGCGGGTGATGCCGACGGTATCGGCCTCCTGGAACGCGTCGGAGCCGATGAGCGAAGTAGGTACCTGGCCGGTGATCACGACCATGGGAATCGAGTCCATCAGCGCGTCGGTGATGCCCGTCACCGCGTTCGTCGCGCCGGGACCGCTGGTCACGAGCACGACGCCGGGCTTGCCGGTCGAGCGGGCATAGCCCTCGGCGGCGTGGGTCGCGGCCTGTTCGTGGCGGACGAGGATGTGGCGGATGCGGCCGCCGGCGGCATTGTGATGGAACAGCGCGTCGTAGATGGGCAGGACCGCGCCGCCGGGATAGCCGAACACGAACTCGACCCCAAGGTCGGCCAGCGCCTGGACGAGGATGTCGGCTCCGCTTCGCTCGGTCATGGGGCGTTCCTGGAAGTTGGCGAAGGTGCCGTGGATAGGGGTCTTGAAACCGAATAGTTGTTATAACTATTCACGTCAACACGCGATCGCGCAACTTTGTTATAAGATGCTGCAGGGCGGCATGGGCGGAGGCGACGACGTTCCAGCCTTGGGGCGACTGGTTGCGAAACCAGGTGAACTGCCGCTTGGCGTAGCGGCGCGTGTCGAGCTGGGTGCGGGCGAGTGCGTCGGGTAAGGTGTAAGTGTTTGATATGTAACCGGCGATAGGCTGGACTCCGATCGCCCGCAAGATGGGGCGGTCGGGGGGCAGGGCGCGGGCGAGCAGCGCCTCGACTTCCCGGATCGCGCCCTGTTCGAACATCCGGACCAGGCGACGGTCGATGTTGGCGGTCAGCTCTGCGCGGTCGGGGAGGATCACGCAGCCGAGGACCCGGTACGCGCTTGCGATCCCGCCCTCGCGCTCGGTCTGCCAGGCGCGCAAGGGGCGGCCGGTCGATCGGACGACCTCCAGCGCGCGGGCGACGCGGGTGGTGTCGGCGGGGGCGAGGCGCGCGGCGGCTTCGGGGTCGGCGTCGGCGAGCAGGCGGTGCGCGTCGGTGACCGGGAGTGCGCGGACTTCGGCGCGGATCGCGGGGTTGATGTCGGGGATCGGGGCGATGCCGTCGAGCAGCGTGCGCAGATACAGGCCGGTGCCGCCCACCAGGATAGGGAGCGCGCCCGCCGCGGTCGCTTCCGCGACGGCCGCGCGGGCGTCGGCGGCCCAGCGAGCGGCGGAGCAGGCCTCTGCGCCGTCGAGACATCCGAACAGCCGGTGCGCGGCGCGCGCCTCTTCCTCGGGGGAGGGGCGGGCGGAGAGGATGCGGAGGTCGCGGTAGACCTGCGCGGAGTCGGCGTTGATCACGACGCCGCCGGTCGCCTCGGCCAGCGCCAGCGCGGCGGCGGACTTGCCGCTCGCGGTCGGGCCTGCGATGACGACCAGAGGGGGGCGGTTCATGTTCACGGCGACGCTGATAGCAGCCGACCAGCCCGAATTCGGGCAGATTTTGGCGGCGGGCGATATTTCGGCGGGGCTCGACCGGCTGCGCGCGGCGGGATGCGCGCCGGCCGCCGGGGGGTGGATCGAGGAGGCGGTCGCGGCGGACCTGTTGTTCGGGCTGGCCCCGGACGCGGCACGCGCGGCGCTGGAGGGTGCGTTCCCGTGCACGGACGTGGTGGTGCAGCCGGTCGCGACGCGAGTGAAAAGCGTGCTCGTCGCCGACATGGATTCGACGATCATCACCGTCGAATGCATCGACGAGTTGGCGGACTATGCCGGGATCAAGCCGGAGATCGCCGCGATCACCGAACGGGCGATGCGCGGCGAGCTGGATTTCGAGGCGGCGTTGGATGCGCGGGTGGCGCTGCTCGCGGGACTGGAGGAGGACGTGATCGAGCGGTGCCTGGCCGAGCGGGTGCGGATCACGCCCGGCGCGGAGCTGCTGGTGCGGACTATGCGCGCGCGGGGGGCGACATGCGTGCTGGTATCGGGTGGTTTCACGCGCTTCGCCGAGCCGGTGGCGGCGGCGGCCGGCTTCACCCGCGCGGTCGCCAACGTCTTGGAGATCGAGGACGGGCGGCTGACCGGGCGCGTGCGGCGGCCGATCGTGGACGCCGCGACCAAGGAGCGCGAGCTGGCCCGGGCCGCCGCGGAGGCCGGGGTCGGCATGGAGGGGTGCCTTGCGGTCGGCGACGGCGCGAACGACCTGCCGATGATCCGCGCGGCGGGACTGGGCGCGGCGTACCGCGCCAAGCCGGTGGTCGCGGCGGCGGCGGGAGCCAGGATCGAGCATGGCGACCTGAGCGCGCTGTTGTACGCGCAAGGGTTGGCGCGGGCGGAGTGGGCGGAGGTCTTATGAGACCGGTCCACTATATACAGCGCGCGATGGTTCGTGGAACGGCTCGGTCGATCGGTATGCTCGGCGCGCTCCTGCTGCTCGGCGCGGCATCCCCGGTGGAGCCTGTCCGGTACACGCTGACCCCCGTCTTCGATGACGGTTCGTTGTCGGCGGTCGCCGTCGAGCTGACGCTGAGGGCGGACCCGAGCGGCCGGACCGTGCTGGAACTGCCCGACGGCTACGGCGGCGAAAAGGAGCATTGGCGATATCTGTCGCCAGTCGAAGTCGTGGGCGGGTCCGTTTCGACGATCTCACCGAGCGAGCGCGAGGTACGTTCGGCCCCGAACGCCGCGCTCACGATCCGCTACCGGGTGCGCACCGCATACCTTTCGGACCCGGATGCGGCGGGCGGCAACGCCTATAAGGGAGCGGCGATCCGGCCGACCTGGTTCGCGAGCCTGGGCAACTTCCTGTTCGCGACGCCGCGTGGGCGGGACGACGCGCCGGCGCGCTTTGCCTGGTCGGGTTGGCCGCATAGGTGGACCAAGGCGTCCAGCCTCGACGCGCGCCCGATCACGGTGAACGACGTGGCCGAGAGCAACTTCCTAGCCGGTCCGGACGTGACGTTGCGCACGCGCCCGATCCAGGGCGGCATGCTCCGGCTGGCGTCCCATGGACGGTTCGGCTGGAGCGTAGACGGTTACGCCGATAAGGTGGCGGCCGTGGTCAGCGCGCAACGGCGATTCTGGGGCGAGGCGGACGGCGACTATACCGTCACCCTGTTCCAGCTCGCGCCGTCGGGCAGCAGGACCTCCACCGGCGGCACCGGTCGCGCCCACGGCTTCGTGCTCTACGCCTCGGCCGCCTCCGATGCGGACACTCTCTTCCGCCTGATCGCGCATGAGCACGTCCATAACTGGGTGCCAAATCGGCTCGGCGACTCGCCGGAGGAGAGCGGCGCATCGCTTTTCTGGCTTACGGAGGGGTTCACCGACTTCTACACCGCGCGCACGCTGTCCGTCGCGGGATTATGGACGCCGGAGCAGTTCGCCGCCGACCTGAACCGCGCCCTGGCCGCCGTCGCGAGCCTGCCCGCCGGAGCGTATCCGAACAGCCGCGTCGCGTCGGATTTCTGGACCGATCCGGCCGCCGGGCAGCTGCCTTACGACCGTGGTCATCTGTTCGCGCATCTGCTGGATGCGGAGCTGCGGCGTGGGGGCAAGCCGGGGCTGGACACGGTCATGTTCGCGATGCGCGACCGGTGGGCCGCGGCGCCCGCGAAGGCCAAGCCGCCCATCCTCGACAACCTGCTCGCGGTGCTGGACGCCCGCGGCTTCGATGTTCGGCCGCTGCTCGCCAAACATATCGACGCCGGGGCGGACATCCTGCTGCCGTCCGATCTGCTGGGTCGGTGCGCGTCGATCTCGACGACGACGATCCCGACGTTCGATCCGGGCTTCGACCGCGATGCGAGCGCGAAGACCGGTGCGTTCGCCGGGGTCGATCCGAGCGGTCCGGCCTACGCAGCCGGTCTGCGCGACGGCATGTCGCGGGTCGCCCGTGTGAGCGGGCAGGAGGGGGACTCCCGGGTGCCGCTCAGATACCGTATCAGGGATGCGTCGGGCGAGCGGGTGATCGGCTGGCTTCCAGCCGGCAAGGGTCGGCTGACGTTGCAGGAGGTCCGGCCGAATGCGGACGCGCCGCGGAACTGCATGGGCTCGCCCCATGGGGTAGGGCGGTCGGCGACGGCATTAAGGTCGAGTATGGCTACCTAAGCGCGTTGTTGCATGCGCAAGGGCTGGCACGATTGAAGCAAAGGCGGGACCGAGCTCGCCATGGAGGCCCGAATGACGACCGTGACCCTTTCCTTGGCGTCCCGCGACGACGTGACCCGCCGCGCGCTCGCCGCGTTTGAAGGACGGGCGCAAGGTACGCATCTCTCCTTTGCGTCCATCGACTTGCTGTGGCGTACGCTGACGCCCAAGCGCTGGGAGCTTCTTCGCGCCATGACCGGCCAGGGAGCCATGTCGATCCGCGAGACGGCGCGCCGCGTTGGCCGCGATATGAAAGCGGTTCATGGCGACATCACCGCGCTCATCGCGGCGGGCGTAGTGGACCGCACGGAGCGCGGCGTCGTTTTCCCGTACGACGCGGTGCATGTCGACTTCACGCTGACGCAGGCCGCGTAACTGCTCTTTATCGCAACTGAGGCGGGTAGTCCGCCCAATGCTTCAACCCTGCGAGTGCTACGACCCGCCGATCAGGCGGTGCGCGTCGGCGTCGGTCAGTTCGGGCGCGGCGAGGACGACGGAGGTGTCGATCTGGCGGTCGGACACGGTCCAGTAGGTGCGCAGCAGCGCGGCTTTGACCATTTCGGGCACGAGACGGAATCCGTGCCGTTCGTAGAAGCCGATCGCCCAAGTAGCCGCGGTCCAGGTGCCGACGAGGGTCTGACGGGTCGTCCGCGCTTGCAGGTCGTTCAGGAGCAGGCCGCCGACCCCGCGCCCTTGCGAGGCGGATCGGACATAGGCGTGGCGGATCAGGTCGACGTTCCGGACCCGCTGAATGCCCATGACCCCGGCGAGTGCGCCCTTGATCTCGCAGCCGGTGAAGACGACGCCTGCCGCCATCTCCGACCGAAGCGCGTCGGCGGACATGTAGGGATCGTGCCAGCAATCGGCCGGGATGACGCCGCGGTAGGCCTCCGCTGCATCGCCGATGATCGCGAGCACCGCATCGAACTCGTCGTCGCGGCAGGGCCGGATCAGGTGTGGGTCCGAGATCAGGGGCGGACCACCATGCAGCTCTCACCCGATTTTGCGCAGGCGCGGGCGGCAGCGGCGCGAGTGGGGAAGGGGCCGGCCTGGAGGCGGGTGACGCCGCCGGCCTGCGGGTAGCTCGCCTGGCCGCCGACGCGCGCGCCGACCCGGCTCCAGAGCGCGCGGGCGTTGCCGGCGTCGCGGAATGCGCCGAGCTGGACGCGGTAGCCGCCGGTGGCTGCTACGACCGAAGCGGGAGCGGGACGAACGGCCGCGCGCGGCGTGGCGGCCGGTGTGGGCGTCGATTTTGGAGTGGGCATCGCGCGCGGCGTGGGCATCGCGCGCGGGGTCGGCATCGGACGCGGGGTCGGGGCGGCGCGCGGCGTGGGCATCGCGCGGGGCGTCAGGCGCGGGGTCGGCATGGGCTCCGGCGACGAGGTCGCGTTCGCCGTCTGGACGGGCACAGGTCCGCCCGCGCGGACGATCTCGCGGGTGGACGTCATGGGGGCGAGGCGGGCCTGGGTCTCGTATGTCCGGGCGAGTTCGAGCCCGCGGGCGCGGTCGGCCGGGGTGATCTGCGCGTCCATCTGCGCGAGCGTCGCCGAGGCGGGCCCGAGGTCGGCGGCGCTGGCGCGGGTCATGAGCGCGTAGGCGCGGGGCAGGTCGGCCGTCACCCCGTCGCCGTTGAACAGCATGGTGCCGAGCACGAGCTGCGCGCGAGGCTCGCCGCGCGTGGCCGACTTTTCCAGCCAGGGGAGCGCGTCGGACTTCTTGTTGGCCTGGAACAGGGCGAGGCCGTAATTGTCTTCGGCTTGGGCGTGGCCCTGGAGCGCGGCGCGGCGGAACCAGGCTTCCGCCAGCGCGGGGTCGTCGGGGACGCCGCGTCCGAGCTTGTAGGCCTGGCCCAGATTGAACTGCGCGTCGGCGTCGCCCGCGACCGCCAGCGGACGCCATTCCTCGACCGCGCGGCGGAACTCGCCCGCCGTCCACAGATCGACGCCCGCCTTGACGTCGGCGGCGGCGGGCAGCGTCCACAACATTAGCGCCAGAGCCGCGCCGCCCGTCATCAATCTTCGCACCGACATCCATCCGCCCCCGTATGGCCCCGGCGGGATCATGCCCCCGATTCGTCCGGCGGCAAAGCCCTCTTCCGGGCGGCTTCATCAAGCCGTCGCCGCCCGGCGCAGCGCGGGCGTTCACCAATTCTTATCCGTCGGCGTGGCAGGCCGATGCCCGAACAGGGGGAGTTGGGTAGAACCATGCGCGTACTCGCGATGGCGTCGCAAAAAGGCGGTTCGGGCAAGACGACCTTGTCCGGGCATCTGGCCGTGCAGGCGCAACTGGCGGGCCACGGCCCCGTCGTCCTGATCGACATCGACCCGCAAGGAAGCCTGGCCGACTGGTGGAACGAGCGCGAGGCGGAGCTGCCCGCCTTCGCGCAGACCACGGTGGCAAGGCTGGCGGCCGACCTGGAGTCGCTGCGCCAGCAGGGCTTCAAGCTGGCGATGATCGACACGCCGCCCGCCATCACCATGGCGATCCAGAGCGTGATCCAGGTCGCCGAGCTGATCGTGGTGCCCACGCGCCCGTCGCCGCACGATCTGCGCGCCGTCGGGGCGACGGTCGATCTGTGCGACCGGGCGGGCAAGCCGCTGATCTTCGTGGTCAACGGCGCGATGCCCAAGGCGCGGATCACGAGCGAGGCCGCGGTCGCCTTGTCCCAGCACGGGACGGTAGCGCCGATCACGGTCCATAACCGCACCGATTTCGCCGCGTCGATGATCGACGGCCGCACCGTCATGGAGTCCGACCCGAAGGGCAAGTCCGCCGCCGAGATCGCGTCGCTATGGACGTACGTCTCCGACCGATTGGAGAAGAACTTCCGCCGGACGGTGTTCTCCGTGCCCGCCGCGTCGCCGCCGCGTCCGGGCGCGGGCGGGTTCGGCCGCCGGGTGGCGGGGTGAGCACGATGTTCAACCCCAAGCCGCTGGCGAGCCTGTCGTCGCAGCTGCTGGCGCGCAAAGGCCAGGCCAAGCCCGCGATGCGGTCGCAAGGGTATGGCGGGTTCTCGTCGGGTGCGGCGGGGATCGAGGATCTCGGCTGGAACGACATGGGCCACGAGCCCGCGCCGGAGCCGACGCCGATCGGAGGCGCGGGCGGGCCGATGACCGGCCTCGTGCCGCCGGTGCTGGCGCTGCGCGAGGCGTTGACGGAGAAGATCGAGGCGGTCGAGGTAGTTGAGGCCGTGACGTCGAAGCAGTCGGCGGAGCCGACCGCCCGTCCGGCCGAGCCTAGGCCGATATCGATCGCTACCGCGACCCGCATCGGCCGCGACTCGGCCAAGCAGACCGCCCGCAGCAAGGCCGCCTTTACGCTAAGGCTGGATGCGCCGCGCCATCTGCAGCTCCGGCTCGCCAGCGCGCTCGCCAACCGGTCGGCGCAGGCCATCGTCGCAGAGGCGCTCGACCGGCTGATCGCCGACACGCCCGAGGTGGACGCGCTGATCGCGCAGCTGCCCGCTCCCAAGACCCGCAAATGATCGGAGCCGCCATGACCATGCGCACGCTGATGAACCTGACGCTGCCCGCGGCGATGCTGGCGGGCGGCACGGTGGCGGTCGCCTCTGCCCGCGACGCCGCGGTCGACGTCCGCGCGGCGATGTCGGTCGCGAACAAGGCGACCAGGGCGCTCGGCAAGCGCGACGCGCTGAAGGCGGTGGCGCTCGCGGAAGAGGCAGTGCGCTTGGCGCCCGATGATGCCGGGCACCGGGCGCTGCTGGGCCAGAGCTATCTGCAAGCGGGACGCTTCGCGTCAGCGCGGGCGGTGCTGGAGGAGGCGGTGGCGCTCGATCCGCGAGCGGGACGCGCGGCGCTGAGCCTGGTGCTGGCGCAGATCGCGACCGGCGACTGGGCGGTCGCGCGGCGGACGCTGGACGCGCACGCCGCCGTGATCCCGGACACCGATCGCGGATTGGCGATGGCGCTGGCGGGCGATCCGTCGGGGGCGGTCGCTTTCCTGACGCAGGTCGCGCGCCAGCCGGGGGCCACGCCGAAGACGCGGCAGAATCTCGCGCTGTCGCTGGCATTGGCGGGGCAGTGGGGGATGGCGAAGGCGGTCGCCGAGGCGGATCTGTCGCCGGGCGACGTCGATGCGCGCATGATGCAGTGGGCCGCCTTCGCGCAGCCGCGCGCGGCATCGGACCAGGTCGCGCATCTGCTGGGCGTGACGGCGGTCGCCGACGAGGTGCGTCCGGTCGCGGTGGCGCTGAGCGCGCCCGCTCCGGTGGTCGCGCAGGTGGTCGCGACCGAGCCCGTGACGCCGCCGCCGGTGGTGGCGACGGTGGCCGACCGGCCCAAGATCGTGTTCGCCGATCGGCGGGAGGTGGCGCAGCCGCTCCCCGTCGCGATCGTCCGGTCCGAGTCGGGCGCGGCCAGGGTCGCGCGGCAGACGTCACCCGTCATCGCCAAGCGTCCCGTCGTCACGGCAGTCACGGGATCGTATCACGTCCAGCTCGGCGCGTTCCAGTCGGTGGGCGTGGCGCGCGACGCGTGGGGCCGGGCGACCCGGCGCTTCGCCCCGTTCCAGGGCCGGACGCCGATGGGGGCCCGGTTCCAGTCGGGGACCCAAGCGTTCTACCGGCTGTCGGTCGGCGGCTTCACACATGCGGACGCGGCGGCGACGTGCCGGCGGTACAAGGCCGTAGGCGGCGAGTGCTTCGTACGCGCGGGCGCGGGCGATCAGCTGGCGCAGTGGCTGCGCCGGCCGGGCGCGCAGCTGGCGTCCCGCTAAAGGACCTCGCGCCCGCCCTTCCACAGGCGGAGCGCGCGGCCCTGGACGGGCAGGCCGTCGAAGGGCGTGTTGCCCGCCAGGCCCTCATACCGCTCGGCGTCGATGCGCCACGGCGCGTCCGGATCGAAGAGCAGCAGGTCGGCGGGCATGCCGACCTCGAGCGTCCCCGCATCGAGGCCGAGCACCTGCGCGGGGTTCCGCGCGAGCATCCCGAATAGCCGGGGAAGAGTGAGCAGGCCGTCGCGGACCAACCCCAGCGCCAGCGCGAGCAGCGTCTCCGCGCCCGCCATACCCGCCTCCGAATCGGCGAAGGGCAGGCGTTTGGCTTCGGGCCCATGCGGCTGGTGGCCCGAACACAGCACGTCGATCGTCCCATCCGCGACGGCCGCGAGGCAGGCCCGGCGGTCGGCCTCGTCGCGTAAGGGCGGCGAGAGGTGGGCGAAGGTGCGGAAGTCGCTGACCGCGATGTCGGACAGCAGTAGGTGCGCGGGCGTGATCCCGCAGGTGACGCGCACGCCCCGCCGCTTGGCGGCGCGGACGAGGTCGAACGCGGCGGCGGTCGTGACCTGGCGCAGATGGAGGCGCGCGCCGGTCTCCTCCGCAAGCAGCAGGTCGCGCGCGACGGCGAGCGCCTCGGCGAGCGCGGGGGCGGCGGGGAGGCCCAGGCGGGTCGCGGTCTCGCCCTCGGTCGCAACCGTACCGGCCGTGAGCCCGGCGTCCTCGCTGTGCGTGATCAGCGACAGGTCGAGGTCGCGGGCGTACTGGAGCAGGCGGCGCATGACGCCCGCATCGGCGATCCAACGCGCGCCGGTGCCCGCCGCGCGTGCGCCGGCCGAGCGGCAGAATGCGAGTTCGGCCAGTTCCTCGCCGAGCAGCCGACGCGTCGCGGCGGCGACCGGGTGGATCCAGAGGTCGGGCTTGCCGACCAGGCTCGCGCGCTGGACGATGCCCGGATCGTCGAGCGGGGGCGATTGGTCGGGCATGAGCGCGACGCGCACGATGCCGCCTGCACGGAAGGCGCGGCGGTCGATCGCGAATACCCCGAGATCGACGATGCCGGGGGCGAGGAGTAGGCCGCCGCAGTCGATCACGGCCGCGCCCTCGGGTACGTCGATGGTGCCGGCCGCCGCGATCGCGCCGTCTTGGACGAGCAACCCGCCTGCGCTGACACCTGCGACCGGGCAGACCAGCTCGGCGTTCAGGAACGCGGTGACGGTCACGCCCAGCCCTCCACGCCGCGCGCGCGGCGGGTGAGGACGTCGAGGCAGGCCATGCGGACGGCGACGCCCATCGCCACCTGCTCGGTAATCGCGGACTGAAGTCCGTCGGCGACGCTCGAGTCGATTTCGACGCCGCGGTTCATGGGGCCGGGATGCATGACGAGCGCGCCCGGCGCGCGGGCGAGGCGTTCTGGGGTGAGGCCGTAGCGCAGCCGGTATTCGCGCGGGGACGGGACGTAGGCGCCGTCCATCCGCTCGGTCTGAAGGCGGAGCATCATCACCACGTCCGCGCCCTCGATCGCGCGGTCGAAGTCGGTAAAGGCGGCGACGCCCATACGCTCGATCGCGGCGGGCATCAGCGTGGCGGGCGCGCACACGCGCACCTCGGCGGCGAGCGCGGTCAGCGCCAGGATGTTCGAGCGCGCGACGCGGCTGTGGAGAAGGTCGCCGCAGATCACCACGCGCCGGTTGGCGATCCCCCCGCGCCGCCGCCGAATGGTGAGCGCGTCGAGCAGCGCCTGCGTGGGATGTTCGTGCCGCCCGTCGCCTGCGTTGAGCACGGGGCAGTCGACCTTATCGGCGATCAACCGGACCGCGCCCGAGCTCTGGTGGCGGATGACGAGCACGTCGGCGCGCATGGCGTTGAGCGTCTGGGCGGTGTCGATCAGCGTCTCGCCCTTCTTCACCGACGACTGCGCGGCGTGCATGTTGACCACGTCCGCGCCCAGCCGCTTGCCCGCGATCTCGAAGGACAGGAGCGTACGGGTGGAGTTCTCGAAGAAGGCGTTGATCTGGGTGAGCCCGGCAAGGCGACGGTCGGGTTCCGGGCGCCGGTCGTTTTTGGGCTCGATCCAGGTTTCGGCCTCGTCCAGGAGGAACGCGATCTCGTGCGGCTGGAGACCGTCGATGCCGGTCAGGTGGCGATGCGGAAACACCGCGCCGCCCTGGATCATGGCGGAGGGGCGGTGGTCGGAGCGGGACATCGAAGGGGCGGGGTAGCGAGCCGATCGGCCGGGGACAAGCGGTGAGGGTCGACCAAGCTGGTTAGCGAGTGTTAACCTTTGCCGCCGTACCGTCGCCTTTCTAGGTGGATCGGAGCGGGTTCTCGATGCGATATCTTCACTATCTGCGGCGCGTCGCCTCCGCCGGGCTGCTCCTCGCGGTGGCCTACGGCTCGGCCCCGGCGCTCGCTCGGCCCGCGCCGGCGGAGATCGTGATCGAGGCGGGGAGTGGGCGGGTGCTGCATGCACGGGACGCCGACCGGTCGCGCCAGCCTGCCTCGATCGCCAAGGTGATGACACTGTTCCTGGTGTTCGACGCGCTCGATGCGGGCCGGCTGCGCGAGGATAAGCGGCTGGTGGTCTCGCGTTTCGCCGCCTCGCGCGAGCCGTCGCGGTTGGGGCTGCGGGCGGGGGAGAAGATGACCGTGCGGAACGCGATGCGCGCGGTCGCGGTCCAATCGGCCAACGACGCCGCGGTCGTGCTGGCGGAGGCGGTCGCGGGCGACGAGCGGCGGTTCGCGGCGCTCATGACCGCCAAGGCGCGGGCGCTGGGGATGGCGGACACGGTGTTCGGCAACGCGACCGGGCTGCCGGACGCGCGGACCAGGACCACCGCGCGCGACATCGCCGTGCTGGCGCGCGGGATCCTGCGCGCGCATCCGGACCGGTACGCGCTGTTCGGCCGGCGGGAGATCAAGTGGAACGACCGGAGCATGACCAACCACAACCATCTGCTCGGCCGGGTGACGGGCGTGGATGGGATCAAGACGGGCTACACCGCGCGGGCGGGCTTCACGCTGGCGGCGTCGGCGAAGCGGGACGGGCGGCGGCTGATCGCGGTCGTCCTGGGCGCGACATCCCGGCAGGCGCGCGACGACCGGGTGGGCGAGCTGCTGGAGCGGGGGTTCCTGGGGCGGCTGGAGCGGAGCGCGGGGGCCGGTGCCGGGCGGAACGTTCGCGGGGCGGTCGCGGGCCGCAAGCCGAAGGCAGTCGGGACGTTGGCGTCGCTGTAGGCCGTGTCGGTCGTCCGGGGATCGTGCGCTCAGCCGACCGCCGCGATCATGGCCGTTACCGTCGGCTCCCTGCCGCCGGAAATCTGCAAGAGGTGGCGGCCGGGCGTCAGGCGGAAGTCGACGGTCTTGCGGATGCCGCTGCATGGCGGGCCGTGGCGGTGGGTGGTGGAGGGGACCGCGCGACCGTCGCGCACGAGGTCGATCCACATGCCCGCGCCGAGCGCGATTCGGTAGGTGCCGGGGCGGGTGACGGTGAACGCGGCGATGCCGCCGTGAGTGTCGGGGGCGCTCGGTTTTTCGGGCTGGACTGCGAAGCGCAGCGTGGAGGCCGGGGCGAGGCGAAGCTGCGCGGCCTTGCCGATGGCGAGGGTGGCTGCGGTCGTGTTTTGCGCGGTAGTCGCTGCGGTGAGCGGGGTGCGAGTTCGCCATCCGGCGAATTCGGGTGGGAGGGCCGGGGCGGTGGCGGGGCAGGTCTGTTCGGGCGGTTTGGTTTGGGCGAGGCTGGGGGTGGTCAGGGAGAGGGCGATCGTGGCTGCTAGTAGGCGCATGGTCTTAGGTCCTGTGCGGGGCTGGCCGATCACATCAGGTTGCGGGAGGAGGCCCATCGACTCCTCCCGGGTAGGCAGCGTCGCGGCGAAGCCGCGCCGTCGGTCCTTGCTGTAGCAAGGCCGGCCGACAGCGGGTGTGGCGACTAGCTTCGCTCGTCGCCACCGGTCGGCTGCTTCGCTGCCGACCTCAGCCGCTGTAGTACATATCATACTCCACCGGGCTCGGCGTCATCTCCCACCGGTGCACATCCTCGAACTTCAAAGCGATGTACGCCTCCACCTGATCCTTGGTGAACACGTCGCCCTTCAGCAGGAACTCGTGATCCGCGGCCAGGCAGTCGAGCGCCTCGCGCAAGGAGGCGCTGACGGTGGGGATGTCGGCGAGCTCGGCGGGGGGCAGGTCGTACAGGTTCTTGTCCATTGGCTCGCCGGGATGGATGCGGTTCTGGATGCCGTCCATCCCCGCCATCATCAGCGCCGCGTAGGCCAGATACGGGTTGGCGAGCGCGTCGGGGAAGCGGACCTCGACCCGCTTGGACTTGGCGCCCGTGCCGTACGGGATGCGGCACGAGGCCGACCGGTTGCGCGCCGAATAGGCGAGCAGCACGGGGGCCTCATAGCCGGGCACCAGCCGCTTGTAGCTGTTGGTCGACGGGTTGGTGAAGGCGTTCAGCGCCTTGGCGTGCTTGATGATGCCGCCGATGAAGAACAGGCACATCTCGGACAGGCCGGCATAGCCGTTGCCCGCGAAGCTCGGCTGGCCGCCCGACCAGATCGAGAAATGCGTGTGCATCCCCGACCCGTTATCCTCCTTGATGGGCTTGGGCATGAAGGTCGCGGTCTTGCCGTAGGCGTGGGCGACCTGGTGGACGACGTATTTATAGATCTGCATCCGGTCCGCCGTCGTGGTCAGCGTACCGAAGGTCAGCCCCAGCTCGTGCTGGCCGGCGGCGACCTCGTGATGATGTTTGTCGCAGGGCAGGCCCATCTCGAGCATGGTCGAGACCATCTCGCCGCGGATGTCGACCGCCGAGTCGACGGGAGCTACGGGGAAGTACCCGCCCTTGGCGCGCGGGCGATGCGCCAGGTTGCCGCCCTCATATTCGCGGCCGGTGTTGGTCGGCAGCTCGATGTCGTCGATGCGGTAGTAGCTGGTGGCGTAAGAGTTCTCGAAGCGGACATCGTCGAACATGAAGAATTCGGCTTCGGGGCCGACATACACCGTGTCGCCGACGCCGGTGGAGGCCAGGTATGCCTCCGCCTTCTTCGCGGTCGAGCGCGGGTCGCGCGAATAGCTCTCGCCGCTGCCGGGCTCCACCACGTCGCAGAACACGATCAGCATCGGCGTCGCCGAGAACGGGTCGGTATAGACCGCGTCCAGATCGGGCTTGAGCGTCATGTCGCTCTCGTTGATCGCCTTCCACCCCTCGATCGAGGAGCCGTCGAACATCAACCCATCCTCGAACTCGTCCTCGCCGAGGACGGACGCGACCATGGTCAGGTGCTGCCATTTGCCCTTGGGATCGGTGAAGCGGAGGTCGACCCATTCGATCTCCTCTTCCTTGATGCGGGTCAGGATTTCCTGTGCGGTGGCCATGTGCGGTGTTCCTCTATTCGCCGTCATGCTGAACTCGTTTCAGCATCCATGTCTGCAAGCACGACGGCCGGGGTGTGTGGAAAGCTGGACCCTGAAACGAGTTCAGGGTGACGGAACTGGTAGAGCGGTCAGATCGCGTCCTCGTCGCGTTCGCCGGTGCGGATGCGGAGCGCGGACTCGACGGGAATGACGAAGATCTTGCCGTCGCCGATGCGACCGGTCTGCGCGGCGGCGGCGATCGCCTCCACCACCCGCGGCGCGAGCCCGTCGGCGACGACGATCTCCAGCTTCACCTTGGGCAGGAAGTCGACCACGTATTCCGCGCCGCGGTATAGCTCGGTGTGGCCCTTCTGCCGTCCGAAGCCCTTGGCCTCGGTGACGGTGATGCCGGATACGCCGAGCTCGTGAAGCGCGTCCTTCACCTCGTCGAGCTTGAACGGCTTGATGATCGCCTCGATCTTTTTCACGTATGCATTCGCCCCGACCGCAGATGACCGCCCATGGGCGATGCTGCACCGAACGTGCCAGTTAGAGCGCCGGCGGGCAACCAGGGAAAAATGCGAAACGGAATGGGTCGCGCTGCCCGCCAAACAGGCAGATCCGGGACGACTGCTCGATATCGCGGCACTTCACGCCGGGCGCAGCACTGCGAGCGAGTAGAAAACGGAATGGACGTCGCTCCCGGGGATCGCGGCCCGGGGTCGCATAGCTGACGGGTGGCGTGGTCCAGCTTCGCCGTTCCGTTCCCCCTCTCGTCACCCCGGACTTGTTCCGGGGTCCATCGTCGTGCACACGCCCGGCCTGCCGAGTATGCCGTAGCCATGGACCCCGGAACAAGTCCGGGGTGACGGAGGAGGTCAAGGGCGGAGGGTGCCTACGCCTCCTCCCGCGCCAGCCACTCCTCCAGCCATTTGATCGTATAGTCGCCACGCTGGAAGTCGGGTTCCTCGATCAGCGCGCGGTGGAGCGGGATGGTGGTCTTCATGCCCTCGATCACGAACTCTTCCAGCGCGCGGCGGAGGCGGGCGATGCAGCGGTCGCGGGTGGTGCCGTAGACGATCAGCTTGGCGATCATGCTGTCGTAATAGGGCGGCACCTTGTAGCCTGCATAGAGCCCGGAATCGACGCGGACATGCATGCCGCCGGGAGCGTGGAATTGTTTGCAGATACCCGGCGACGGGGCGAAGGTGCGCGGGTTCTCGGCATTGATGCGGCACTCGATCGCGTGGCCGGTGAAGCGGACATCCTCCTGTTTCACCGACAGCGGACAGCCCTCGGCGACGCGGATCTGCTCGCGCACCAGGTCGATGCCGGTGATCATCTCGGTGACGGGATGCTCGACCTGGAGCCGGGTGTTCATCTCGATGAAGTAGAACTCGCCGGCCTCCCACAGGAACTCGATCGTGCCCGCCCCCCGGTAGCCCATGTCGGCCATCGCCCTGGCCACGACGCCGCCCATGCGGTCGCGCTCGGCGGGTGTCAGGACGGGGGAGGGGGCCTCCTCCAGCACCTTCTGGTGGCGGCGCTGGAGCGAGCAGTCGCGCTCGCCCAGATGGACCGCGTTGCCCTGTCCATCGCCGAAGACCTGGAACTCGATATGGCGCGGGTTGCCGAGATACTTCTCCAGATAGACGGTCGCGTCGCCGAACGCGTTCCTCGCCTCCGATCCGGCCTGCGCCATCAGCGTTTCGAGCTGGTCCTCGTCCGGCACCACCTTCATGCCGCGCCCGCCGCCGCCCGACGCGGCCTTGATCAGGACCGGGTAGCCGACCTCCGCCGCGACGGCCTTGGCCTCGTCCAGGTCGGCGATCGCGCCGTCGGAGCCGGGCACCAGCGGCAGGCCGAGCGCACCCGCGGTGCGCTTGGCCTCCACCTTGTCGCCCATGGTGCGGATGTGTTCGGGCTTGGGGCCGACGAACAGGAGGTCGTGAAGCTCGACGATCTCCGCGAACTGCGCGTTCTCGCTGAGAAAGCCGTAGCCCGGATGGATCGCGTCGGCCCCGCTGATCTCGGCGGCCGAGATGATGTTGGCGACGTTCAGGTAACTGTCGGTCGCGGGCGGCGGGCCGATGCAGATCGCCTCGTCGGCAAGGCGGACGTGCATCGCCTCCGTGTCGGCGGTGGAGTGCACCGCGACGGTCGTGATCCCCATTTCGTGGCAGGCGCGGTGGATGCGCAGCGCGATCTCGCCGCGGTTGGCGATGAGGAGCTTCTTGATGGGGCGCATGCTCAGGCGACGACGATGAGCGGCTGATCGAATTCGACGGGCTGGCCGTTCTCGACCATCACGGCGGTGACGGTGCCCGCGGCGGGGGCGAGGATGGGGTTCATCACCTTCATCGCCTCGATGATCATCAGCGTGTCGCCCGCTTCGACCCTCTCGCCCACGGCGGCGAATGGCTTGGAGGCGGGATCGGCGGCGAGATAGACGGTGCCGACCATGGGCGAGCGGACCGCGTTCGCCTCGGGCGCGGGCGTGGGCGCGCCGATCTCGGTCGGGGCGGACGCGCCGAGCGGGTGCACGGCGGCCGGTTGCGGCGGAGGCGCGTAATGGACCGGCGCGGGCGTCGCCTGGGGGGCGGCCTTGCGCGCGACGCGGATGCGGCGGGACCCCTCCTCCACCTCGATCTCTGTCAGCTGCGTCGCGTCGAGGATACCCGCGAGTTGGCGGACCAGCTCGACATCGACCTCCATCGCGCCCGCCGAGGCCTCTGTTCGTGTCGGTTCCGTCATCGGGCGCTCCTGTCAGATGCGCGCGGCGGCTTCAAGCGCGAGCAGGTAGGAGAGCGCCCCGAACCCCGCGATCGTTCCGCGCGCGGCCTGACCGACGAGCGAGACGTGGCGGAAGGGCTCGCGCCGGTGCGGGTTGGACAGATGGACCTCGATGACGGGGGTGCTCACGGCGAGGATCGCGTCGTGGATGGCGACGGAGGTGTGGGTGAACCCGCCCGCGTTGAGCAGCACCGCCCGCGCGCCCACGGCTTGCGCCTCGTGGAGCCAATCGACGAGATGCCCCTCGTGGTTGGACTGGCGCAGGTCGACCGCCAACCCGAGCTCGCGGGCGCGGTCCTCCAGCATGCCGGCAATGTCGTCGAGCGTGTCGCGGCCGTAGATCTCCGGCTCGCGCAGGCCCAGCAGGTTGAGGTTGGGTCCGTTCAGGACGAGGATGGTAGGCATCAAGCAACCATAGCCCACTCACCCCTGTGCGAACAGGCGGGCGTCCCAAGGCCAACGGCCTGCATTGACGACCATTACTTGCGCAGCATCGGCGTGCAAGGGATTGAGCAAATAGTTCCAGCTCTGCGGCGCGATCGCGGAAGGAACGCGCGCAAGCGGCGTCTCTCCGGCGCGGACGAAGGCGTCACCCCAATCGACGGTGAGTTCCCGGTCGAGAACGTGCTGGTTGTCAGGCCAGTGGGTTACCTGGAGCTCGTCGGGCGACGCGATCTCCAGAAGCTGAAAAGGCGGAGGAAGGACCGTCCGTGGTTGATGAACCAGAACCTCCAGGATGGCCAGCGCGCTAGTATCGGCCAGGTAGACCAGAGGCCGACCGGCCCGGTTCCATCGGCCGGGAAAAGCAACCGCGCCAGCTCCGCTAAGATCCGGCCAATCGGAAATGCGCCACAATCGCACCTACGCGGCTTACGCCAGCATGCCGTGCCGGAACCGCTGCAGCAGCTGAATCACGAGCTCATTACCGGTCTGTGTTCGCAGATACTCGATCGGCGGTAAGCCATTAAAGTCGAATTGGGGCGCACGTAGCCATTCCATCGCCGCCACGCGGTCACCCATGACGTGCGTCGCCAACGCCACCACCTTGGCGAACTGAACAAGCTTGTCACCCTCCTCGAGCGTCAGAGGGCCGTTGCCGGCCAGACGGCGATCGAGGGTTCGGCGCGAGGCGACAATGCCGACGAGATCGGCCAGCTTGATCGCTTTATCGCGCATTACGTCACGCATCGCACTGACAGGCAGGCCTTCTTCAATCTCGCGCAATGTCGCCTCGGAAGCACCGTCACGCAAACGATCGATCGAGAACGCCGTTGTCGCCATCGGGCAGATGCGTAATCGCCAACTGCGCATTTGGCAACGATGGATGTGCTGCCTAGATCGCCCACATGACCCAGCACACCGACGGCACCGTCTCGATCACCGTCAATGGCGAGCACAAGCGCGTCGCGGCCGGACTGACGCTCGCGCGACTGGCCAGCGAGATGGGACTGGTCGCCGAGAAGGTCGCGGTCGAGCGCAATCTGGAGGTGGTGCCTCGATCGACGCTGGCGCAGGTATGCGTGGAGGACGGGGACGATATCGAAATCGTGCATTTCGTCGGCGGGGGCGATCACCAGACCATAATCGACGCCGATCAGTGGACCGTCGCGGGCCGCACCTTCCGGTCGCGGCTGATCGTCGGCACGGGCAAATACAAGGACTTCGCGCAGAACGCGGCCGCGTTGGAGGCGAGCGGGGCCGAGATCGTCACGGTCGCGGTGCGCCGGGTCAACGTGACCGACCGGAACGCGCCGATGCTGACCGACTTCATCGATCCCGGGCGCTTCACCTACCTCCCCAACACGGCCGGCTGCTTCACGGGCGACGAGGCGATCCGGACGTTGCGGCTGGCGCGCGAGGCGGGCGGGTGGGAGCTGGTCAAGCTGGAGGTGCTGGGGGAGGCCAAGACGCTGTATCCCGACATGGTGGAGACGCTCCGTGCGACGGAGGTACTGGCCAACGAAGGGTTCCTGCCGATGGTCTATTGCGTCGACGATCCGATCGCGGCCAAGCGGCTGGAGGACGCCGGGGCGGTCGCGATCATGCCGCTGGGCGCGCCGATCGGGTCGGGGCTGGGCATCCAGAACCGCGTCACCATCCGGCTGATCGTCGAGGGCGCGGGCGTCCCCGTGCTGGTCGATGCGGGCGTGGGCACCGCATCGGATGCGAGCGTCGCGATGGAGCTGGGCTGCGACGGGGTGTTGATGAACACCGCCATAGCCGAGGCGAAGGATCCGGTGATGATGGCCGCGGCGATGCGGATGGCCGTGGAGAGCGGGCGGCTCGCCTACTGCGCGGGGCGGATGGGGCAGCGGCGCTACGCTGATCCGTCGAGCCCGCTGGCGGGGCTGATCTAGGGGCGGGGTTGACGCGCGCGCGGTGATGATCGACCGCGCATGGAAGGCCCGCGCGCGTCGGGCCACGGTGGAGAGCAGGCTTGAACGACTTCGACTTCGCGCTGGGCGAAAACGCGGACATGATCCGCGACACCACGCGCCGATTTTCGAGCGAGCGGATCGCGCCGCTGGCTGTTCGGATCGATGCGGAGGACTGGTTTCCGCGAGGCGAGTTGTGGCCGACGATGGGCGAACTCGGACTGCACGGGTTGACGGTGGCGGAGGAGGATGGCGGGCTCGGGCTCGGTTATCTGGAGCATGTGGTCGCGTGCGAGGAGGTGAGCCGTGCGTCGGCGTCAATCGGCCTTAGCTACGGCGCGCATTCCAACCTGTGCGTGAACCAGATCGCGCGCTGGGCGAGCCCCGAGCAGAAGGCCAAATACCTCCCCAAGCTGATCTCGGGCGAGCATGTCGGCAGCTTGGCGATGTCTGAGGCGGGGGCCGGGTCGGACGTGGTCTCGATGAAGCTCAAAGCCGATGCGGTGCAGGGCGGGTACGTGTTGAACGGCACTAAGTTCTGGATCACCAACGCGGCTTATGCCGACACGCTCGTCGTCTACGCCAAGACCGGCGAGGGCTCGCGCGGGATCACCGCGTTTCTGATCGAGCGGGACATGCCGGGTTTCTCGATCGGGCAGAAGATCGACAAGATGGGGATGCGCGGGTCGCCGACCGCCGAGCTGGTGTTCGACGAGTGCGAAGTGCCCGATGCGAACGTCATGGGACCGGTCAACGGCGGGGTCGGGGTGCTGATGAGCGGGCTCGATTACGAACGCGCGGTGCTCGCGGGGATCCAGTTGGGCATTATGCAGGCCTGCCTGGACGTGGTGCTGCCCTATATTCGCGAGCGGAAACAGTTCGGGCAGGCAATCGGTGGGTTTCAGCTGATGCAGGCCAAGGTCGCTGACATGTATGTCGCGCTGAACTCGGCGCGAGCGTATGTGTATGCCGTGGCGCGGAGTTGCGATGCGGGGCGCACCACGCGGTTCGACGCGGCGGGGGCGATCCTGCTGGCGTCGGAGAACGCGGTGAAGGTGGCGCTGGAAGCGATCCAGGCGCTGGGCGGCGCGGGCTATACGAAGGACTGGCCGGTCGAGCGGTTCCTGCGCGACGCCAAGCTGCTCGACATCGGCGCGGGGACGAACGAGATCAGACGGATGCTGATCGGGCGCGAGCTGATCGGGGCCGACGCGCCTGTCGCCCAGTGAGCGCGCCGGTCCTCGACACCAAGCTATCGATCGATAGCGATACCTTCCAAGCCAACGCCGCGCACAACCGCGCGCTGGTCGAGGCTTTGCGCGTGGATGTCGCCCGGTTCGCTCTGGGCGGGAACGAGAAGTCGCGGGAGCGGCATACCTCGC
>NZ_CAXSBH010000043.1:0-24662 GCF_964235535.1 uncultured Sphingomonas sp. | reverse complement strand
CGTACCGGCCGCTCAGCGTGGTGTAGATCTTGACGATCGGATCGCCGCTGTAGTGCAGCGCGACAATCAGGATGCGAGCGCAGCGACAATCAAGATGAGAATCGCGAGGGGCTACGGCGGCGCAGGGCGTAGCCCGGAGCCGACGTAGCCCCTCGCGATGGCGCGTTCCTGGTGGGGCGTCGCCGCTGATGATCACGGCCGGCCGGGTATCCTCCTGTCCTCCGACCACTCGCGCTCCACCTCCACTCACGTTGCCGCCCGGTCGCTGATGACGCCCGACGAAATCATGCGGATGCCGGCCGACCAGCAGCTCCTGCTGCTCCAGGGACAGGACCCGCTCATGGTCGCAAAGGTCCGGTATTATGACGGGTGGGAGTTCGCCGGGCTCGCCGACCCGGCGTGATCCGTCCTCGATAACACGAGTCTGGTTGACCGTGGCCGGGCTAAAGGTGAGTTTTGGGGTAGCGCCTCACCTTTGGACTGCTCGGATCGCGCGCGCCGGGTCTGGGTCGGCTCTGGCGCAACCGGCCTAAGCCGCTCTGGTGACGCTTACGCATGTTTCGATCGATAGTGCTCGGTCGAAGTGCCTTCCGCTCTCTGGTGGCCATCCTGGGCAGGCGTAGGGGCAATCCGAGCCTCTACCTCTGACCTTCTTCCCGCCTAGCCTGCGGCGCTCGCGCCGCTCTGGTGACAGCGTTAGCTGGCACACAAGGATTGCGTACCGGCCGCAGGCCGGTTCCATTGAACCTCTCTGCCCTTTGTTCCTGGCGACGCCGCTTGAATGCCAGGCTACCCCAAAGCTCACTTTTCGCATTCAGATTCTCTAATTCTTCTAGTTCAAGATTCAGGGCCTGGAAAACGGCTGATCCTTGCCGGTCCTAGCCTCCAAAGGTGAGCGATGGGGTCGATTCGCGTGAGTGTCGGGGTACCTTCCGGTGAGCTTTGGGGTGGGTAACGGTGAGTGTCGGGGCCGGATAGAGTGAGCCTTGGGGTAGGTCGAAGGTGGCCGGTCACGCCACGGTGAGTTTTGGGGTACCCTGCTCGGAAAGACGGGGAGCTGAACGATTTGCGCGGCTCACAATTCAAAGTTAGGGTGAGCCGGTAAGGCCCTCCTGCTCACCGTTGGTCAAGTCTATGTCGCAACTCGCCGTGGTCGATCTGCCATTCCGCACACTGGCGCAGAAAGGGCGCGGCAACGCCTTCGATCCCGCCAACTATGGGGAGATCGTCAAGCCCGGCGAGCTCGTCGACATCGTCGAGCTGAGCCCCCTCACCCTCGCCGATCGCCGCATCTACAACCTGCTGATTGCCAATGCCTGGGAGCGGATCGGCGAACCCATCATCCACCGCATCACCAAGTCGGCGCTGAAGGGAACGCACCAGGGCAACGAGCGCGTGGAAAGCTCCCTCCTGCGGCTCATGGGCACCATCGCGATCGTCACGATCCGCAAGGGCGGAAAGAGCTACAAGCGCCGCGTCCAGCTTCTCGGACCCAGTGACGAAAGCCTCGAAAAAGACGGTTTCCTTCACTACCGCATTCCCGAGGAGCTGATCGAGATACTGCGGAACAGCGAGGTCTATGCCCGCCTCAAGACGCAGGTCATGTACTGCTTCGAGTCGAAATACGCGCTCTGCCTCTATGAGATGATCGAGCGCCGGATCGGCCTCGCGTACAGGCAAAAGGAGGAGTTCACGATCGAGGAGCTGCGGGGCCTGCTCAACGTCCCCGCCGGCAAGCTCGAACGCTTCGCCGACCTGAACAAATATTGCCTCAAGGTCGCGGTCGAGGAAATCAACAAGCTCTGCCCCTTCTACGTCGATTTCACGCCCATCAAGAACGGGCGCAAGGTCGAGCGGGTGGCCCTCCACTGGTTTCCGAAAACGTCGACCGGCAAGCGCGACGCGCAGAATCTCATCGACCAGCATAGCATCGTGCGACGCGCCAAGCTGCGCGGCGGCATACCCGAATTGCCCGTGCTGGTGGATTTTAGCGCCCCGGCTGGCCAAAGGTGAGCCCCTACCCCAAAACTCACCTTTAGCTTGTCAGCAGGTCAACGTGTCCGCGTGTCCATACGTTAACGTGTGAACACGCTCACCTGTCATCGCTCGCCGAATGGGTGCTTTCCATATTGCCGCATCAGCAGGTCGATCGCCTCGCCCATGAGGGCCTGAAGGGTCGTTCCGTTCTCGGCCGCCAGCACGTTCAGGCCCCTGCTCACCTCGGCGCTAAAATAGCCGCTGACGGCCTTCTTGCCTTGACGTGCGGCCGCGCGCGGCGCGGCGGCGCGATCCGCGTCGCCGGCGATTGCCGGGACCGGTTCGGGAGCCTGGGCCTTCTCCGCCCGCTGCTGCTTCATCATCGCGAACTTGCTCATGCCGCGCGCCTTCTAGAACGGGCCTGCTTACCTGTGGACACGTTCGCATGTTCGCGCGTCCACTCCCATAGTGCCGCGACCTCCTCGGCCGCCTTGCCTCCCGGCTCCATCTCGATCGCGGTTTTCCCCTGCGCGGTGCTGTGATGGTAGATCGCCCGCTGGGTGAGCATGACCGGCGCGACGGCGACGCCCATGCCGGCAAGCCCCTCGCCTCCCTCGATCAGCTCGCGCGCGTCCCGGTAGGTCGTGGGTGCCCGCTGCGGCCCCCCCATGAACAGGACGAAGGCGGGCTTGCCAGCCGCCTTCACCAGCTCGGCCGTCGTCTCCACGGCGGAAAGGTCGAAGGCCTGCGGACGGCACGGGATCAGGATCAGGTCCGCGATCTTGCAGGCCTCGCGCGCCATGATGTCGGCATGGGGCGGGGTGTCTATCACCACCAGGTCGGCCCCAAGCTCGGCCGCCTGCTGGACCTTGCGCGGCAGCAGGGTAGGGGAGGCGCAGTCCACCACCTCCGGGTCCGCCATGCCGCGCCACTGGCTCCACTGGCTGGCCGTGGCCTGCGGATCGGCATCCAGTATCAGGGTCGTCAGCCCGGCTGCGGTTCCGGCTGCAGCCAGGTGGATAGCGAGGGTCGTTTTGCCCGCGCCCCCCTTCTGGCTGATGATCGATATGGTCCGCATGTGAACGCCCCGCCATGTTCGCGTGTGAACACGTCTGATAGTTCACTTGATCACGTGTGTGCAAGCGAGCATCTGGGTTTTATGGCTGGGCCGAAGGCCAAGCTCCAAGGGTTGGGTGGGCGGGACAGACAACGTGGTCGCCTTTTAGGGTGACCTCCTTCTCCGCGCGAGGGATCGTCACCCGAAGGGCCGAGACGCGCTCGTGCGGCTCGGGGAGGGGCCTTGGCCCCGACTAGAGCCTGATTGGCGAAGCCGACGCGCTCGATCAGCCTATAAAGAGCGCAAATACGATCTCATAAATGTCCCTGGGATGTTTTTGTTGACATCCAGGTTTATAGGTGAGAACAGGTTTTAACGTTATGAAAGGAACCTGGAATGTTTGGTGATGCGGATGCTCTACCAAAGTCGATGTCGGTGGATGATAGCATGATCGATAGCGGCAGCCTCGATAGCATGATGACGTTCACCTCGGCCGACGAAGAGCCGTTTGTGGTATCGGTCGGGCACAATCTCGGTCGTATGACCTGGGGCGGCGACGTGACGCTTGTTAAGCTGATCGAATGGGCGTCGGTCGCTAACGACCCGGAGAAAGGCGAGGTCGCTCAACGCCCGCTTGATCTGAGTCACGCGCGTGGCCTGGGTGTTTATATGCTCAAGGGCCTCGTCAACGCCGCGATCACGAAACGCAAGCTCACCGGCAGGGAGGCACTGGAGTCCTTTCCTCATATTCTGCATCAGTTGGGTTCGCAGCCCTACTTTTCCCTGCAACCATTCGTTGCGAACATCCGTGACATCGACCCCGACAAGCCAGCCGTGCGTGCAACGCCCCTAAAGATACCAACGGGCGAGACTCGTGGCTTTCAGGTTTTTCTGCCTCGTCATTACCGCTGGTGGATGATCGACGGACAGCATCGGCTAGTCGGCGCTCAGATTACCAAGGAGTTCTTGGATTATGTCACCAAGACAGGCTCCTATCCCGCCCGCAACAACCTGTTCACAGGCCGGGGCAAGGTAACACCCGAAGAGATGGTAGTCTGGATGGAGGCGCTGGAATGCGCTCGGTCATTCGCCACCGTCAAAATTGAGCTACATCTGGGCTTGTCAATCGAGCAAGAGCGCCAGCTGTTTCATGATCTTAACAATTTGGGAAAGAAGGTCACGCGTTCTCTATCACTCAAGTTTGATGGCTCCAACCCTATCACTAAGTTCATTGATTCGGTACTTGTCGGCGAACAGGGCCTTCTCGACTGCGAGAACGAGCAAAGCGATTGGGCCAAGGACGACGGGTGCCTACCTCGCAAGGATATCGTCGCAACCAACGCGATCGCATTTTTGAACAAGGGGAACATTACTGGTGCCACGCCCGCCATCATCGAACCCCGCATGGAAACCGTGTCGCAGATGTGGGGAGCCATCCTCAAGCTCGACGGCTTTAATGAACCGGGCGCAAAGATGAGCACGGTCGCGGCTCAACCCGTCGTTATCAAGGCTATTGCCAAGGTCGTATTCGATTTGGCCTTTTCAAATCGCCGCCCTGATAACGGCGACATCCTTCTCGACGCTGCCCTGGCTCGCTTGAATGAGGTGGATTTCAGCCACGGCAATCCAATGTGGCGCTACTATGATATGTCCCAGGAAGAGCGCTCGGCCGCCAACCTCGACAAGCTGGCCGCATATCTACCGGATCAAGGTCAGCTCTCACCGGACGCGAACCGCGACCTGGGCTCATACCAGAGTGGGCTGATGCGCTTCGGCGCGAAGCATAACGACATTTACCCGCTTCTCGCGGACATGATCCGCTGGAAGCTCAACCTGCCGAGTAGGCATACGAAAGGGTAGAACGGACGAAGGCGGGACCGTTGACGCGATCCCGCCCTCTGGTTGGTCTTGGTGACTTCGCGACACCATCAAGGCTGACCGCCTCGCGGAGTATCCAGGCCCAAGCACCCGGATCATACTCCTTGAGGCAGCATTTTTCAAACTGTCGCCGGAGTAAGTAGAATGAAGCCCATCGGCACCACCGCGCGCACTGGCGAAACCTGCCCCGAAAGCGGCGTCTGGAAGGTTGTCGGCACGCCCACCACCACCGCCCCGATCGCGAAGGGGAACCGCATGCCGCCTTACGGCGACAAGGCAGTCACCTGGGAGCTCACCCGGTACGCGTAACACCTCGTGGCCTCCGCTTCGGCGGGGGCCACTCTTTTACACCTGCCGCAGCTCGTCCAGGAAGCTAGTCAGCACGTGTTCAAGGTCCGGGAACACCGGATGCTCGGCGAAATGCCGTTCCAGCTCGGCCGTGATCGTCGCCGCCGATTTCGCATCCTCCTTGGACTTTACCGCCCACTTCCGGCCGGGGTGCATCGTGTCCCACGGTGATCGCTTGTTGGCGCGGGTGGTGGCGTCGTCGCCGTGCTTGCCCAAGCCGTAGAGGATGTTCGTCTCGCTGTTCCAGACCGGCCGGAACAGGTGGATCATGTAGTCTTCGGCCGCCGTCTCCCACCCGCTCTGCACGACGAGCGACCGGAACTCGAAGTCGGCTATGTCGAGCGTGGTCGTCGCGGTGCCGATGTTCTTGCGATGGTCGGACAGCCGCCCGCATAGGCGCGGCCCCTGCTCAAGCGGGGTGCGGGCGTTATTGAGCGCCGGGGCGGCCTGGCCGACATAGATGGGCGTCTCGCTGCCCCTGATGTGCGCGTAAGCGGGGAAGGGCCCGTTATAGTAGATCGCGTAGATGCCCGACCCGTAGAAGCGCGGGATCTCCGCCAAGGGGTGCCGCTGCTGCGCGACGAGCGCGAGCGACACGAAGCGTCCGACCACCTTGGGGTTGCTCGGATCGAACACCGCGGTCGGCTGGCGGATCGGATCGAGCGTGTTCAGAAACGATTCCAGCCCCTCGATGACGCCGCGGATTTCCTTGTCGAGCGCGCGACGACGCGGCGTCGATAGCGTGGTCGACGTCGTTTCCGCGACGAGCTGGTCGAGGTTCGCGCGTAGCTCCGCGATCGGCGACGGCGCGGGGGTAGGGGTGGGCTTCCGGCTCATGCGCTGGTTAGGTGTCGCGCCACGTTCTTGGCGACGACCTTCGCCAGCTCCACCGGGACGGCGTTGCCGAGCTGGCGCATGGACTCGCTCCACGACCCATGAAAGCGGTAGTCGTCGGGGAAGGTCTGCAAGCGCGCGCTCTCCCGCACCGAGAAGTAGCGTACGCCGCCATCCGGTCGGCATAGCATGTTCTCGCCGCCTGGAACGCCGTGGACGCCCGCCTTTAGCGTCTTGGCGGGCTCGTCCAGCGGGCTCCCCGTATGACCAACGTAGCTGCGCGCGCCGCCCTGGAAACGGTGATTGAGGTGAGTAGCCGCCTCGATCGGCCGTAGCTCCGGGTCGGGTAGGTCGCCGATCGCGTCGCGGACGGTCCGCCACGGGCTGGCGCGCGGCTTTTCGAGAAGCGACATTCCGCGGGCGTGAAGGCGCGCGTCCATCGTCCGATCGCGCTTGGCGATCTTGTGTCGATCCCAATAGTCGAGCGAACGAACCTGGCTCCATAGCAGGGCGTCGAGCGAGTGGGTCTCGTCGGGAAAGGACCACTCGATGCCAAGGTCGGCGCGGAAGCCGACGAACACGACGCGCTCGCGGCGCTGGGGAACGCCGTGGTTGGCCGCGTTCAACACGCGATGCACGACATTGTAGCGCAAGCCGTCCCGCCCGCCGTGGGCGGTATGGTGTCGTTCCAGCCGGGCTAGGTGCTCGGGCCATTCCTCGCCGGGTAGGGGGGTCAGCTCGGGGTGGGTGAGCTGATGGACGATATGCGCGAGGTAGGTTGCGAAGCTCGCCCTGGTGAGGCCCTTCACGTTCTCGAACACGAACGCCCTGGGCCTGGTCTCGCGCACCACGCGCACCGCCTCGGGCCACATATCGCGGGTGTCGGCGTGGGCGCGGTGCTTGCCGCCTAGCGAGAAAGGCTGACAGGGCGGCCCGCCGCTAACGAGGTCGATCCTGCCCTCGTGGGCGCGAAAGTCGAGCTGGCGAATGTCCCCCTCGATCGGCTCGGGCCAATGCCCGATCCCGCCCGTCTTGGCGCGACGGTTCTCCCGGATCGTGTCGCAACACCACCTGTCCCATTCGACGATCTGCGCGGGCCGGAACCCGGCCTTGCTGATCCCCATGCCTAGACCGCCAGCCCCGGCGAACAGCTCAATGACGCGCATCGTCGACTCCATCGGCCTCAAGGAAGGCTCTTACCTTGTTCTCTAGCTGTTCCGTTAGCCGACATTCGCATTCCCACACAATCATCTGTCGCCAGCCCTGCTGGTCGAGCGCGTCGCGGGTTCGCTCGTCGCGCGCGCGGTTGCCCTCCAGCTTTGGCCCCCAGAACTCTTGCCGCGATTTCGGCATCCGCGCGAGCCTGCATGTCGGATCGGGATGGCGATGCCAGAAACACCCGTGGACGAAGATCACCTTGCGCCGGCCGCGAAACACGAGGTCGGGAGCGCCGGGAAGCCGCTTGTCGTGAAGCCGGTAGCGGTAGCCCATGCCGTGAACGAGACGACGAACGGTCATTTCGGGCTTGGTGTCCTTGCCGCGGACGCGGCTCATCCGCTCCGATCGCGCGGCCGGGGAAAGGGTGTCGGCCATTACGTCGCCTGCTTGAACTCCGCGAGCAGCGTGGGGAAGCTGTCCGGGGCGGGAAGGGTGTCGAAGCTCCGCATGGCCCCCGTCGCCGCCCATGCCAGCTTCTCGCCCGTGTATGTCTCCATGAACGGGCGATACGACCGCGCATTGTCGAGCAGGGTCGAGCGGACGTTCACGAAGTCGTCCATTCCCTCGGGGCGGGTAAACAGCCAGCTCATGCAGCGGGGACAGAAATAATGCCGGGTCGCCCCGCGCGAGCCGCCGATGACTGGCTCGCCCGCCGTAATCGCGAGGGCGTCGCTCGGATAAAGCGAGCTGAGCGAAAAGGCGCTGGCCGTCATGCGCTGGCATCCCGTGCAATGGCACGCCATCGTCATCATCGGTCCCCCGTCGACCTTGAAACGCACCTCGCGGCAACGGCACTCGCCTTCGCTGAAAATCATGGTCGTCACCCCCGGCTGGTCAGGACGCGCTCGATCGAATGGGCGTGAACTGCGCCGACGCGAGCCGCCAATCGCCACCCACGCGACGCGCCACATAGGTGGCGCGCATGTCGATGGATCGCGTGCCGCCGCCGGGAACCGGCACGGCCATGGAAAGCTTCGCCAGCATGATCGCCTCCGTGCCCTGCGAGCGCACCATCCGCTCGCTCACCGTGATCTGTGGGGCGGGTCGCTTCTTCTCGGGTGCGTAGAAGCTCAACATCTCCTCGCGCGTGTCTACGTCGCCGACGGGGGACACCTCGATGTAATCGAGCGTGGTCAGCTCGGAGAGGGCGCGGGGATCGTATCGCCGCTGCGCGTCGACGAATCCATCCACCAACCGCGCGAGCGCCGCGTCGACACTGGCGGGTGCCGACAAGGCCGGTGTGCTGAACAACGCGCCCGCGAGCGCGATCCCCAATAATCCAGTCAGTCGCGACATGAAGGGTCTCCATGCTTGGTGTCATGCGTCGGCGATACGGACGAAAGCGCGTCGGTCATGGTGTTGCCCGGTTGCGATGCTCGCGCAACACGCGCTGCACGGTCGAGCGCGACACGCGGAACAGGTTGGCGAGCTGGGCGGGGGAGCCCTGGCCGGTCTCGGCCTTGGCGATGATCTCGGCGCGTTGAGGGGCGGTAAGGCTTGGCCTGCGCCCAAGGTGCCGTCCCGCCTTACGCGCGTGGGTGAGCCCGTTCATGGTCCGCTCGCGGATCATGGCGCGCTCGAACTCGGCGAACGCGCCTAGCATCTGCGTCATCAACCGGCCGGGCGCGGTGGTGGTGTCGATCGCTTCCGTCACCGACCGGAACCCGGCTCCGGCCGCGGTGATCGCCTCCAACGTGAATAGGAGGTCGCGAAGCGAGCGCGATAGCCGGTCGAGCTTCCACACCACGAACACGTCGCCGGCCTTCAACGCGCCGATCGCGCGCGCCAGCTCGGGGCGGTCCGCCTGGCCGCCCGACGCCTCCTCCTGGTAGATCATGGCGCACCCCGCGTCGGTCAGCGAACGGAGCTGCGGGTCGAGGTCCTGAGAGTCGCCGCGGGACACGCGAGCATAGCCGATTTCCATACCCGCATTCTGACACGGGTTTCTGACACTCCGCAACCCGCGGAAAACCTGGGGTGGGGCGGTGGTGTCAAAACCGACCGGTTGTGACACCGCGCGATACAGAAGTTGACGTCTGGGCGTCCCCGTGTACCATTATGCTGCGGACTGCGGGGCCGCTTTCATGGTGCGAGGCCATTGAAACACCAATGCGCCACTCTCGTCGCGCACTTCGACGCGCTCCGCCAAGTTCATATCGATAATGTTGCGGGCGTGATCTTGGACGGCGCTTAACGGATGCCCCTTCCAAGTTTCGCTACCGTCCCAACGGTGGCCGTTATTGAAGCGGATGATCTGGTAATCCATCGTATGGCTCCTCGAAGGGGCAGGGGATGCTTAGATCGAGCTGCCCTTGGCCGTGCTGCGGATGTGCCGAAGGGCAACATCCAGACAGACGGCGACAGATGCGCTTCCCTGGTTCCGATGCTCCGCCTCGGTGAGGTGGATCGGAGCGTCGCCAGGATAGAGGCGAGTAAGGTGTTCGATCAGTTCCGCGATCGTGACGGTAGGTTGCGGCTCATCGTCAGGAATAGTTTCCATCTGCGCCTCGCTGTAGCCCCAGTACCACGCAAGACGCCGCCCCTTGTCGCTCTTTATGGGATTGGATCGACGTGACTTACCTATATGAAACGCATCTCGCCCGGCAGCAAAATCATCTGGGTACAGCTTCCCAAAATCATCGTCGTCGATCGCAGCGGTGGTATCTGTCATCCGTCAATCCTTACCTTGATATGATCCCGGACGCTCGGCCTGATTGGCTGCAAACCGATGCCATGATACGGGGGGCGATTCCAACCGACCCCCCGTCGATCACTTTTTCTTCTTGTCCGGACGCTGGGACAATGCCGATCCTGCGGCTGTCTTCGAATCCTTGCCCGTGCGGCCATCGCGCAGGACGTTCGATGCAGCCTTGCCGGCCTTCGCACTGGTATGTTCGTTTTTGGCCATGACCAATACTCCTCCTGGGCGCGATGTTTTTCGAACCCTTATTGCATAACGCTAATTTATCGGTATTGTTTCCCGCATAGCGATGAGGAAAGCCAGATTGATTGATATCCGGAAAGCCATCCTTGCAGCCTTGAGAAAAGAGCTTCTGCTCGATCTTGAGGATCAGCTTCGCGCTGCCGCACTGGAAGCATCCAAGGCGGGCGCGGCGTTGCCAATGAATGCGAAACGCCGTCGTGAGGCTGAAGGGCAAATCCGCTTTCGCCTTCAGGAGGAGCGCTATGAGGAGGTGGTCCAGCAGCACGGCGGACACCTGCTTCCTGACGGAGTCATGTGGGGCACTGATCTGAAGGTATTCCAGCCTTTTGCCCGCTTCCCCGGACCGGATACGGCTATCATTCTCGGGTTCGCCTCCATGTCCGAACCCCGCAAGATTCCACCCAAAAACCAGTCGCGCGCAGCAGGCGTAACGCTGAACGTCTCGCTGCAAGCCAGTCTGTTCGATGGCGACGATTGCCCGAAGGCCACCGACATCTTCGTGCTGTTCCTTACGGCCCGTGACCGGCGGCAGGCTGGTATGATCGAGGAAATCGCGATCGGGGTGATCGGAGCGGACTACAAGGATTTCATCTTCTACGCATCGCTGGACGATTTCATTCAGGGCTACGAGGGCAAGCCGGCCGTTCCGGATGCACCTGACGGACCTGATGGTGGTGGTGGTGCCAAGGTGAAGCTGCGGCCGACCCGCAAACGGTTCGTGGCACCCGAGGAACAACCCGATACCGAGGTCGGTGAAGAATAAGCGCCAAATCTGGCGTTTTAGTAACAAGTACAGCGTTCGCTCCGCATCCTCTCTGGGTGCGGAGCCTTAGGGACTCAAACATATGCGTATCGGCACCCCCGGGTTCATTCCTGCCAGGCTTACCGAAGCGCGCGAGGCGCGCCGTATTCCGTCAAAGGCCGCGCTTGCACGCCGCCTGGGTATGAGCGCCACCACCACCTCCCGATGGGAAGATGAAACGTCGGGCCAGACTCCTGATAATGCGACGCTAGTCCGGCTTGCCGGCGAGCTCGGTGTTCGCCCGGAATATTTTCTGCGCCCGCCATTCCACAGTGATCGGCCTACATTCCTCCGGTCCCTAGCGAGCACGCTTGTCCGCGATCTGGATTTTCAGAAGGCCCAGATGCACTGGTTGCAGGAAATCAGTTTCGTCATCGGGCATTATGTCGACCTGCCCGAAGTGGACATCCCCGACGTGCTCGATGGCGTCAGCTACACCCAGCTGCGGGACGAGGATATCGAGGATATCGCGCTTCGGCTTCGTCGTCACTGGCAGCTGGGTGAGGGACCATGCGGCGACGTCGTTGCGATCATGGAACGGATCGGCATCGTGGTTGCGGCCATTCCCATGAACACGACCAAGCTCGATGGACTATGCAGCTGGTCCCCCATTGATAGCCGCCCCCATGTCCTGCTGGCGACGGACAAGATGTCGTTTCCGCGGCGTCAGATGGATGCAGCGCATGAACTTGCCCACGCCGTTCTTCATCAGGCCGTGCCGGCAGAGGAATTTCAAGCCAACCTGCGCGCTATAGAGCAACAGGCATTCCGTCTGGGCAGCGCATTGCTGATGCCTTCGACAACCTATCCAAAGGATGTGCGTCATGCGTCGCTGGCAATGCTCGTCAGCCTGAAGGAGCGGTGGCGGGTTTCGGTCAAGGCCCAGATCAAACGCTTGTCCGATCTGGGCATCATCCCTGAGGAATTTTCCCGGCAACTCTATAAGCTCTATTCGGCAAAGGGTTGGTCCAAAGGCGAACCTCTCGACCAGCACTGGCCGATACAGCCCCCGCGGGCGCTGCGGGACAGCCTGAACCTGATTGTTGAAAACAACGTCCGCAGCAAGGCGGACCTGCTTGCCACCGAGTTCACAATTTCCAGCACTGACGTTGAAGAGCTGTGCGGTCTGCCGCCGGGCTGGTTTGACCGGGATGCTGCGGAGGTGGTTTCGCTCAAGAGACACCCTGGAGACGGGCCAACAGTGCACTATGACGATTCCGAAGTGATCTCTTTCCCGGATAGGCGTCCTCAGCCGTGGTCGGGCCGATCATGGTAGCCGTTGGAAACGCTATCCGAACACCTCGCTATGCGACCCCAGACGCGCCAAGCGCAGAACGCCCTCGGGCTTCTCGTAGATCAGCACCAGATCAGGCTTGATGTGACAGTCCCGAAACCCCTTCCATGTGCCGCTCAGACCGTGATCTGCCAGCCGCTCCGGCAAAGCCGCATCCACAGCAAGAAGATCGAGGACCGGTTGCAGGACATCGGCAAGGTCGGGATCAGTGCGCTTCTCGCGCTTGTAGTCCCGTTTGAATTTGCCGGTGTATTCGATCTCACGCATCGGATGCCTCCCCAGCCGGATTGACCGGCGGCGGTAGCGGCGGTGCGGGGGGAACTTGCTGTGGCTGTGGCGCTGGCGGAACCACCTGTGCGGGAGGCACGATCGCCGGCGGGTCAGTCATGTCCTTTGCCCCGATGTCGAGTGCCCATTCGATCAACGAATTATAGCTCGCCTCCGTCAGGCCGGGTGTCTTCTGGTCGTGATGCCACCGCAAGACCAGGTGCGGATTCCAGATGATCGCATTGCTCATGGGACCGGATTTGCCCGCTTTGATGTCGATGAAGTTCAGCTCCTTGAGCTTCTTCATGCGGGTAGCCCATGTATGCTCCCCACGCTGACCACCGAACCCGGCAGCGTTCGCCATATCGCCATGCTTGTTCAGCACCACGAACGAGTTGTCCCACGTCGAGCACCACAAGGTCAGGTAGGTCGATGATACCGGAGCGCCCTTAGTCATCTCGTCCATGATCTTGAGGATCATGGGCATCGTTTTCGGGATCGTTGCGAAGCCCTTGTTCGCGGTGCGATGCCATAGATTGGGGGCCGCCCCAGGCCAGTGCAGCTCACGCAACGCGAGCTGCTTTTTCGTTATCGCCCCCGCCTCCCTGATCGTCGCCATTTCAAAACTCCCACTTGCTCACCGGATAATCCCAGTTTTGTCAGTTTCGCTAAGATGCTCTTTTTATTGTTATTTTTCAATGACTTAGGTATTTACTCGTGGTCGGCGAGTTACGCTCTTATCGTAACTTGGGGGTCTGTAGCCTATCGATATGTTGCTGCTTGACAGCCTTGTTGCAACATATGATTCATGGATTCTGATTTATTCATTTGTTTTCAAAGGGTTGTTGGTAGAAGCACTGTTCTGCAATGTGCTATATGTCCTGATACGTGCTACATGTGCTTCACGTGCTCACGGATGGTGCAGGAAGGGTGAGGGGTATTGATCCCGCGCCGTCAAACCTTCATTTATAGTTTGTGGCTACAACGTAGCTACAGTGTTTTTGAAAGGTACTCCCTATGGCCGCTGCCGAAATCGTGCGCGCCCGGATCGATTCCGATCTCAAGAAGGAAGCCAGTGCTGTCCTGTCCGGCATGGGCCTGTCTGTGTCCGATGCCATTCGGCTGCTGTTCGTCCGTGTGGCCGCTGAGAAAGCGATGCCCTTCGATCTGCGCGTGCCTAATGCCGAGACTCAGGCTGCAATGCGTGATGCCCGCGAGGGGAGGGTAACCCGCGTTAGCAACGTGTCCGCGTTGATGGCCGACTTGGATGCCGACGACTGACTGGTGCGGTTCTACCGGCGCGTCGATTTGTACCGGACAGGTAAATAGGTAAAGCGCGACCTTAGCCGTGGGTCGACAACTCGGCGACGAGCGCGCGGATGTCGGCAACCAACTCGGCATCCGGCACCTCAGTCGATCAAAGCCGTCCTATGCGTTGTCTGCGCAGCACTTCGAGCGCTCCGCTTACTTTGGCGAGCGCGACTTCGACCGCGTGCAAATCGGCGGCGAGCGCCAGCTCGGGCCGTGCGGTCATGGCGATGATGGCGGCCAGCACGGCGTCGGACTCCCGCGCCAAGCTCATGAGATGATGCCCGCTCGGGCCAGCGACGCCGTTCATCCAGTTGCGCGCTGTCCGATCCGAGACGTCGGTCCAGAGGGCCGGTGAGAGAAGGCCCAAAATCGTACGCTAACGCCTGCGGTCGGCTGCGGCGACACGGAGCGGCCTGAACCGCTCGCGCGGTTTGTCGACTTCGCTCCAAAGATAGTCGCCGGTGAGCCCGATATGCTCCCAGCCGAGCGGGGCGACATGGGCAAGCAGCTCGTCGGGCACCTCGACGCCGGTCGAGCGGAGATGCTGCACGGCGCGGTCGAGATACATGGTGTTCCACAGCGTCACCGCGGCCGTGACCAGCGTCAGCCCGGAGACGCGATGCCGCTGATTCTCGAACGTGCGATCGCGCAGCTCGCCCAGGCGGTTGAAGAAGATGGCGCGGGCGAGCGCATTCCTGGCCTCGCCCTTGTTGAGGATGGCACCGGTGCGGCGTCGCTGCTCGGGATCGTCGAACCAGTCGAGCATGAACAAGGTGCGCTCAACCCGGCCGATCTCGCGGAGCGCGCGGGCGACCGGGTTTTGGCGGGGGTAGCCCGCCAACTTGCGGAGCATGGTTGACGCGCTCACCGTGCCCGCCCGGATCGAGGCGGCGAGCCGCAATGTTTCGTCCCAATGCTCCTCGATCGCGCGGATGTTGACCGGGCCCGCGACCAGCGGTCGCAGCGTCGGCCAGGCGTCGAGCGCCGTCATGCTGTATAGCCGTCGCTCGTTCAGGTCGCGGATGCGCGGTGCAAACCGGAATCCGAGCAGGTGACAGAGCCCGAACACATGGTCGACGGCTCCCGCAGTATCGGTTGCGTGCTCGCGGATGACCAGCTGGCTTTCGTGGTTGAGCAGGCCGTCGATGACGTGGGGTGCCTCGCCCGCGTTCGCGGCGATCACGTCGGTGTGGAACGGCGCGAACCGCCCAGAGATGTGGGTGTAGAACAGCACGCCGGCTTCGGAGCCGTAGCGCGCATTGTGGTCGGCGCGCGCCTCGCCGCGCCCGCCAGCCCGGAAGAACTGGCCATCGGAGGAGGAGATGTCGCCCGGTCCCCACACCTTGCCCAACGGGTGCGCGATGTGCGCGTCGACGATCGCGGCGAGCGCCGACAGGTATGTCTCGTCGCGGACGTGCCACTCGGCCGTCCAGCGAAGCCGCGCGAGCGTCAGCCCACGCGAGCTTTCCGCCATGCGGCCGAGCCCGAGGTTGGTCGCGTCGGCAAGGATGGTGCCCATCAGCGCGGACTGGTCGGTCGCGGTGTCGCCGCTGCGCGCGTGGGTAAACCGCTCGGCGAACCCCGACCAGCCGGCGACCTCGACCAGCAGGTCGGTGATGCGGACGCGAGGCAGCAGCGCGTAGAGGCGCGCCTTCAAGGCTTCGGCCTCGTCCGGCACCGAGCGCCGTAGCGGCGAGATGGTCAGCTCGCCCCCGGTGATGACGACATCGACCAGCTTCCCCGCAGCGGCCGCGCGCTCCACCTCACCCATGCGTCGGGTGAGCAACGCGCGCCGGTCGGCGTGCCAGTCCCGGAACACGGGCGCGACCGCCAGCCCAAGTCGGTCCTCCGCGCGCATCGCGGCGAACGCCGGATGCGGGAGAAGATAGTCGTCGAGGGTGCGGAACGCGCGACTCCCGTCGACCCAGACGCTGCCCGACGCCAGCCGCTCGCGCAGGTGGACGATCACGGCGACTTCATAAGCGCGCCGGTCGACGCCGCCCCCGGCCGGGAACACCACTTTGCGCCAGCGCGGGCGTAGGAACGTGGTGGGCACTCGCTTGGGCAGGACCGAGCGGCCGTCCCGGTACATGCGGCGCAACGCCTCGACCGCGCCGAGCAGCGGGTCGCTCGCGCGCGCCGCGCGGAACGTGAACGCGGCCAGGAAGGTAGGGGCGAACTTGCGGATCGTAGGATAGCGCTCGACCACCTCATCGAGTCCGTCGTCGGCGGAACGGGTCAGTTCCTCGGCGTCGCGGACGCTGCGTTCGAGCTGGTCCCAGCCGATGCGGTCGGTGATCGCGCGCAGCGGGTCGCGACCTTGCGCGCGCGTGTCGATCAGCAGGCGGCCGAGCCGCGCATGCTGACGGGCAGTATCCTTAAGCAGCCGGGCGGCCCGGAGCAGCCGATCGGAACGGGTCCGATCGGCGCGCCGAAACAGCGAGCCGACCATCTTCCCGACCATGACCAGCGCCGCATCGGTGAGCGCCGCCCCCGTCTCGATCGCGAACGCGACCAGTGTCGCCAGGCGACGACGCCGCTCCAGCCGGCGAAGGTGCTGGGCGGTGACCAGGCCGGCGACGCGGGCGATCACGGCGTAACGCGCGCCGTGGATACGACGCGCCCGATCGGGCTCGATCCCAAGGGAGCGTATTCGCTCCAGCCGCTCGACCAGCGCCTTCAGGTTGGTCGCGGACGGAGCTTCCGACCAATCACGTATCCAGCCCAGCCCCGTGCGCCCCTCCTCGTTCGCGTCGATCAGGCGTTCCAGCCGTGCCTCCTGTTCGGGGGTGCAATCGCGGATCAGGCCAGCATAGGCCGCACGTCGTGCCTGGGCGCGCGCGATCAGCGCGACCCGTTCCAGCGCGGACGGTGCGGGCACGACCACGTGGGTCGCGCGCAGCCGCTCCACCATGACGGCGACGATCGTCTCGCCGCGATCGGTACAAGCCGCGACCTCGATGCCGACTGCCAGCATGACGCGCAGGTCCGCGCGCTCGAACGCGCGCAGACCCAACAGCGCCTCGATCTCGGCGCGGTGCTCGCGCAACGTCGGGCCGCGTGCGGCATAGTGCTCGAACTCGGCCGCGTCGCCGCCCACCTGCTCGCAGAGCAGCGAGAGCATGGCCGCTGGCGGCGTTTCGCCCGGCGCGAGAGCGCGACCGGGGTGGCGAAGGTAGCAGAGCTGAACCGCGTAGCCGATGCGGTTGGCACCGCGCCGTCGTCGGCAGACCTGGACGAGGTCGTCCGGCCCCAGTGTGTAGAACCGCTCAACCGCCTCACGATTGGTCGGCGGGTCAAAGATCGCGGCGCGTTGCCCCGGCGAGAGGATTGTCTTGGCTGGCATCGCACCGGCTCCTTCGCAACCGTCACATATTGAGCTGTGCAGGATGTTCGCGGAGCATAGACAGGAACACGGGTTAAGTGACAGTACGGGCGCGAAGCGGCCGGCCTCTCCGTCGCGCTCCGCATACGGACGAATATGTGACAACGCAGATTGGTTACGCCCGGGTCTCGAAAGCCGACGGGAGCCAAATTCACGATCTTCAGCGTGACGCGCTCGCCGCGGCCGGGGTTGCGGCCGAGCACATCTACGAGGACAGCGCCTCGGGACGGCGCGACAACCGGCCGGGGCTCGATGCGGCCCTCAAAGCGTTGCGGGGCGGCGATACGCTGGTCGTGTGGAAGCTCGACCGGCTCGGCCGCGACCTACGCCATCTCGTCAACCTGGTCGGCGACCTGACCAAGCGCGAGGTCGGGCTGAAGGTGCTCGCCGGCGAAGGCGCGTCTATCGACACGACGACGGCGAACGGCCGACTGGTGTTCGCGATCTTCGCTGGGCTGGCGGAGTTCGAGCGCGAGCTGATCGTCGAGCGTACCAAGGCGGGGCTTGCGTCCGCCCGCGCGCGCGGGCGACATGGTGGCCGCCCGTTCAAGATGACGACGGCCAAGCTCCGGCTCGCCCAAGCCGCGATGGGCAAGCCCGAAACCAAGGTGGGCGAGCTATGTGTTGAGCTCGGCATCACGCGGCAGACGCTTTACCGACACGTCACGCCCGACGGGCAGATCAGGCCCGATGGCGAGAAGCTGCTCGGACGACGTCGCCAATCGTGATTTGCGCGCCAATTTCAGCAGTTAAGCGGGCATCAACAGTGAAGATTCACGGTGGCAGGGTACGCGCCGCATTTCGATCGTCCGCTCCGCAGGACCGTTGCAACCCGTCACCCGGCAATGGACAGCGCCGCGAAGTAGCGTTGCAGCGCATCGGCGGCGACCCCGACCTTGGCCACCCCGCCCCCGCCTTTCGGCATGACCATTGTCACCGGCGCCGAGGGCAGTCGCCAATCAGGCAGCAGGCGGACGAGCCTACCCTGCTCAAGCGCCGGGCGCGCATCGGGGTGGAACAGCGACGCCAGGCCCATCCCCTCCTCGCACAACTGCTGGAGGGCGACCTGACTGGTGGTGCCGATGCGGATCGCCAGCGGTACGCGCTCCCGCCTGCCTTTGCCATCCGTGAGTTCAAGCGCGGTCTCGGGGCCGGGTTCGCCATTTCCCCGGCCTGTCAGATCAGTATCCCCTTCCATCGCAAGCCAGTGGTGCCCAGGCAGGTCAGCCGGCGTCGCGGGAGAGCCGCGCCGTCCGAGATAGGCGGGGGATGCGCAGAGAATACCCTCGAAGTCGCAGAGCTTGCGGCCGATCCAGTTCGTGTCCGGCAGGCCGCCGACCCGCACCGCCAAGTCTACGCGCACGTCGATCAGGTCGACAAGCCTGTCGTCGAGAATCAACTTCAATCGCAGGCCGGGCCAGTCGGCGAGCACCGGCGCGAGCGCGGTCGAGATGTGCGCCGCGAAGCCGATCGGCGCCGCGACCCGCAATTCGCCGGTCGGAGCATCGCGCGCCTGCTCCAGCGAGGCGGTCGCCCCGTTGCGCGCCTCCAGCAGGCGCTTGCAATAGGGCAGGCAGCGTTCGCCGGCCTCGGTCAGGGCGAGCTTGCGCGTGGAACGATGCAGCAGCACGACCCCTGTGCGCGCCTCGAGCGCGCGGATGGTCTGACTGACCGCCGACGGCGTCATCCGGAGCCGCTTGGCGGCGGCGCTCATCGACCCGGCCGAGACGGTCTCGGCGAACACCGCATATTGCCGAAGATCTTCCATCCGTAAGTCCTGCTTCAAGGAGTTAGCCGGAGTGACCGGCTAATCGGGCAATAGTGAAGCTCCTATCTCCGGTCCTGTCCAGGAATATGGAGGCAACGATGCCCAACCCGGTGTTGCACTACGTCTACGACCCGCTCTGCGGCTGGTGCTACGCTGCGACACCAATAGTCGACGCGGCCGCGGTGGCCGGCATCCCGCTGTCGCTGCACGGCGGCGGGCTATGGGGTGCTCCGACAAAGCTTGCTCGGGAGAAGCTGGCGTACATTCGTCAGAGCGACGCGCGCATCGCCGCGCTCACGGGCCAGCGGTTCGGCGACGCCTATCTGAACGGCCTACTCGGCGACACCGCCACCGTCTTCTGGTCTCAGCCGACGATCGCGGCGGTGCTGGCCGCAGGCGAGGTCGAGCCCGGCGCCCAACGCCGGATGCTGCACGCGATCCAGGAGGCGCATTACGTCGCCGGCCTGCGCGTGGTGGAACCCGACGTCCTCACCGCAGTCGCTGCCGGCATCGGCCTGGATGAACATGCGTTCGCGGCGGCGTTTGCGGCCGCGGCCGCGGCGGATCATATCGAACGCACCCGCGGCTTCATGGCGCGATCGGGCCTGCGTGGCTTTCCCGGCTTCGTGCTGGAGAACGGACCCGAGCTGGTCCGGGTACCGCACGAGGATTTCTACGGCCACCCCGACGCATTCGTCCAGCAGCTCGCCGTCCTATCGCGTTCACTGTCCCCGAATGAGGAGTTAATCGCATGAAGATCGCCCTGATCGGCGCCACCGGCTTCGTCGGCGCCAAGCTGCTCACCGAGGCCCTCGAGCGCGGCCACGACGTGACCGCCATCGTCACCGACACATCGGCGCTGCCCTCGGCCGCGACGCTGCGTGGTGTGCAGGCCGACGCGAGGAACGCCGACGCGCTCGCGCGGGCGGTCGCGGGTCACGACGTCGTTATCAGCGCGTTCAACCCCGGCCGCGATCCCGACGGCACCGGAACCCAGGCGATCATCGATGGCGTCAGGCGATCGGGTGTCGGTCGGCTGCTGGCGGTCGGCGGCGCGGGCACGCTGGAGATCGCCCCCGGCCAGCGGGTGATCGACCAGCCCGATTTCCCGGCGGAGTGGAAGGCGGGCGCGCTTCGGACCGCGGCCTTCCTAGATCAGCTGCGCGCCGAAACCGATCTCGACTGGGTGTTCGTCAGCCCGGCCGCGCATCTCGAGCCGGGCGAGCGCACCGGGCGCTACCGCGTCGGCGGCGACCAGCTGATGACCGATGAGGCGGGCGAGAGCCGCATTTCGCTGCAGGACTATGCCGTCGCCATGCTCGACGAGGCCGAGCGTCCCGCGCACCAACGCGCGCGTTTCTCGGTCGCCTACTGACCTCGGCTCGTGACGCCATCCGCCAGCATTCCGCGTGGCAGCGGCATCGTTCACGCCGCGCTGGCGCTCGGCGGCTTCGCGATCGGCACGACCGAGTTCGCGACGATGAGCATCCTGCCGCTGTTCGCCCGCGACCTCCATGTCGACCTGCCGACCGGCGGTCGGGCGATCAGCGCCTATGCGATCGGCGTCGTCGTCGGCGCGCCGCTGCTCGCCGTCGGCGGCGCGCGCCAGTCTCGCCGCACTATGCTGATCATGCTGATGGGCTGGGTCGCGATCGCCAACCTGCTCAGCGCGGCCGCGCCGTCGTTCGGATGGCTGCTGCTCTTCCGCTTCCTCAGCGGCTTGCCGCACGGCGCCTATTTCGGTCTCGCGGCATTGGTGGCCGCCAGCCTGGTCGAGGACGACCGGCGGGCGATGGCGGTCGGCCGGGTCATGGCCGGACTGACCGTCGCCACCGTGGTCGGCGTGCCTGCCGCCAACCTGCTCGCGCAACTGGGCGGCTGGCGCGTGTCGTTCGTCGTCGTCGCGGCGCTCGCCGTCGCCACCGTCGCGGCCATGTGGGCGCTGGTGCCCCGCGACCGCGGCCGCCCGGACGCTGCGTTCCTGGCGGAGCTGGAGGCGCTGCGCAGCGGGCAGGTGTGGTTGACGCTGGGCATCGGCGCGATCGGCTTTGGCGGGATGTTCGCGATCTACACCTATCTGGTGCCGACGCTGACCGAGGTGACGCGCGCGCCCGCCTTGGCCGTGCCGTTCGTGCTGGCGCTGTTCGGCGTCGGCACGACGCTCGGTAACCTCCTGGTGCCGCGTCTTGCGAGCCGGACACCGATGCCGGCCGCAGGCGCCCTGCTGCTCTGGGCGGCGGTGGCCGCGGCCATCTACCCTTTCGCGGCGCAGCGACTCTGGTCGATCGCCGCGATCGTCGTCGCGATCGGGCTGGGCGGCGCGCTCGGCACCCTGCTCCAGACGCGGCTGATGGACGTCGCCGGCCGAGCCCAGGTGCTCGCCGCCGCGCTCAACCACTCGGCCTTCAACACCGCCAACGCGCTCGGGCCTTGGCTTGGCGGCCTAGCGATCAGCGCCGGCGCGGGCTGGGCCTCGACGGGCTGGGTCGCGTCCGGGCTGGCGCTGGGCGGGCTCGCGATCTGGGCGCTGGCGCTCGCGACCGACCGCCGCGGCGCCCCACCACTCGTCCAGCAACACGACCTTCAACAAGCCTAGCAAGGAGGACGACCATGCGCATCAGACGACTCGGCTGGTCCGGCATCGAGATCGAGCGCGGCGATGACACGCTGCTGATCGATTATATCCTCGACACCTCCGAACTGCCGCTACGCGACGACCGGCAGCCGTTTCCCCGCGCCGCCGAGCCGGCGCGCGCGGTGGCGGGGCTGCTCACGCATCTCCACGCGGATCACGCCGACCCGGTCGCGCTTGCCGACGCCCTGCGCGAGCGTGGGCCGGTGTTCCGGCCCGTGCCCGCGGCCGGCTCGAGGCCGGACCTGGAACTCACCGCACACGCCGAGCAGGCGTTCGGCACCGTGTCGCTGGACGTCCGCGTCGTGGATGCCTGGACGAGCCACCAGGCCGGTCCCTTCGCGCTGCACGCAGTGCCCGCAGTCGACGGCTTTGGTGACCCGCAGGTGAGCTGGGTCGTGGAGGCGGACGGCCAGCGCATCATCCATGCCGGCGATACGCTGTTCCACAGTTATTGGTGGCGCGTCGCCAGGGCGTTCGGCCCGTTCGACCATGCCTTCCTGCCGATCAACGGCGCACTGGTCGAGTTCCCGTTCCTGCAGCCGCCCAGGGAGCAGGAGGCGGTGATGACGCCGGAAGAGGCGATCAAGGCCGTGCGGATGCTCGGTGCGCGGGCGGTCACGCCGATCCACTACGGCGCGCTGCATCGACCGCCGGGCTATATCGAGACCAGCGATCCCGTGGGCAGGCTGCGCGCCGCCGGCGCAGGTTCCGGCATCGCGATCGAGGTCTGCGAGCCCGGCGAGTGGGTCGAGCTCGGCTGACATCCCCGACGCGAAACAAGGAGTAGTACATGCGACCCCGAAACGTCGTCCGCGCCGGGAAAAAATTGGCAATCGCCACCGGGGTACTCGCCCTGTGCGGGCTGGCGTTGGGTGCCACCCAGCCGAGCCGAGCCGCCGAGGGCGCGGCGGATGCGAACAGGCGCGTGGTCCTGGCCTTCTACGAAGCGGGCCTGAACCGGAAGAACTATGCCGAAGCGGCCCGTTTCCTCGGCGAGCGCTACGTCCAGCACAACCCGATGGCGGAAGACGGCAGGGAAGGCTTCGCCAAGTTCGTCGGCTTCCTCCGCGCCAACTACCCGGGCGCGCACAGCAATGTCCGCCAAGCCTTCGCCGATGGCGACTTCGTCATCCTGCATGTGCTCGAAAAGCTCCATCCGGGCGACCGCGGCAATGCGATCGTCGACATCTTCCGCCTGGAGCGCGGCAGGATCGTCGAACACTGGGACGTGAAGCAGCCCATCCCCGACCAAACCGCCAATCGCAACGGCATGTTCTGAAAGGACAATACGCCATGAACACCATCAACGTCACTTCCCCTCGCCGCATGGCGCGGGCGACACGCCGCCTGACCGGCGCGATTGTCGCGACCGCGCTAGGGATGGCAGCGGCGACCAGCCCGTCCGCCGCAATCGCTCAGGAACGCTCCACGCCCGCCGCCACCGGCATCCGCTACAAGTCGGTTGCGGTCGACGGCATCACCATCTTTTATCGCGAGGCCGGCGACCCCGCCAAGCCGACCATCCTCCTGCTTCACGGCTTCCCGGCCTCCTCGCACGAGTTCCGCACGCTGATGCCGCTGCTCAGCGCCCGCTTCCACCTCGTCGCGCCGGACTATCCCGGCTTCGGTTTCAGCGACGCACCGAGCGAGGCCCGCTTCGCGCCGACCTTCGCCAATCTCACGACCGTGATGGACGGCTTCGTCCGCGCAGTCGGGCTGACCAGGTTCACCATCTACATGCAGGACTTCGGCGGCCCCGTCGGCTTCCGCCTCGCGGTCGCGCACCCTGACATGGTCGACGGGCTCATCATCCAAAACGCCAACGCCTATGAGGTCAGCGTCGCCGCCGATGTCCTGAAGGACATGCGTACGCGCGCCGCGGGTCCGCTGAACGCCAAGGCGTCCGCTGCCTTGGAAGGAATGCTCTCGCTCGAGGGCACGAAGTTCCAGTATCTGACCGGCGTCCGCGATCCGGCGAACGTCGATCCGACGAGCTACCGCCTCGACAGCTTCGTCCAGGCCCTTCCCCAGCAGCACCGCATCCAGCGCGCGCTGATCGTCGACTATTACGACAATGTTCGTCAGTATCCGGCATGGCACGCGTACCTGAAGGCGCGTCAGCCCAAAACGCTGATTCTCTGGGGCAAGAACGACCCAATCTTTCTGCCGGCCGGAGCCGACGCGTATAGGGCCGACCTGCCCAAGGCGGAGGTCCATCTGCTGAACACCGGGCATTTCGCGCTCGAGGAGGATGCAGAGGTTGCGGCCAAACACATCTTGCGCACGTTTGGCGAATAGTCTCGACGCCCTCGGTATTGCGGAGCGCGCGGAGTCCGGTTCGACCGGTCGCTCTGGAACGCGGTCATCTCGTCGGTGCCGTACGGCACCTCCGCTTTACCAGAATCGAGGTGCTGGACGATCTGCTCGCCCAGCGATCTGACTGGCGTTCTTATCCGGAGTGAGGTGGAGAAACCTCGCAAACGGTGCAGAGCGCCTCGCATCGCCTGAACCGACAGCAGGCCTTACCGTACGTTTTTGGGCCTTCTCTCACCGCTCCCCGAACTCGGCGAATGCCGCGAAGATGCCGAAAGCGAGACGGCCATTGGCAGACGTCGTGTCGATCTGCGCGCCGGCACCCGCCAGCACCTTCAACCCAATCCCGCGCGACCGGAGATCCTCCGCCGTCGTCACGAGGTGACGCAGATCGCGGCCGAGCCGGTCCAGCTTCCAGATGACGAGCGTGTTGCCCGGCTGAAGCGCCTTCAGGCAGGCGGTCAGGCCCGGCCGCGCATCGTGGCGACCCGAGGCCATGTCCTCATAGATGCGCGACGGATCGATGCCGGCCGCGAACAGCGCGTCGCGCTGCGGTTCCAGCGTTTGCGTGCCGTCCGACTTGGACACCCGGATATAGCCGATGAGCAATGCGTACCCCGCCAGAAAAGAC
>NZ_CAXSBH010000042.1:0-24813 GCF_964235535.1 uncultured Sphingomonas sp. | reverse complement strand
GAGCAGCAGCGTCGACTTGCCGATCCCCGGATCGCCCGCGAACAGCGTCGCCGACCCCTCCACGAAGCCCCCGCCCATCGCCCGGTCGAGCTCGGCGATGCCCGTCGTGATCCGGTCGGGCAGCTTCACGTCCGAGTCGAGCCCGATCATCTCGATCGCCCGCCCCCCGCCCTGAAGATTATGCTTGGCCTGGAACGGCGTCGCCGCGGCCGACGGCGCTTCCTCGACGATCGTGTTCCACTCCGCGCAGTCGGCGCATTGCCCCTGCCACCGCGAGGACACCGACCCGCAGGCCTGGCAGACGAACCTTTTATGCGGGCGAGCCATGCCGCCGATATAGAAGCAGGCGAACGGGAAGGGAACGAACTAACCCTCTCCCGCTTTGGCAGGAGAGGGACAGGCGCGTTAGCGCCAGGGTGAGGGCCGGACCGTGCCCGGAAGGGCCCTCACCCGACCTCGCTACGCTCGGCCACCCTCTCCCGCGAAAGCGGGAGAGGGAAGAACGACACGCGCCCGCCGCCTGCGCATCGCATACCCGACCGCGCCGAAGCCCAGCACCATCAGCGCCCACGTGCCCGGCTCGGGCACTGCGGCCACCGCCTGCTCGACCGTCGCGGTCACTTCGCGCCCCGCAACCGTCTCGAAGCCGTAGCTGTTGAGCCTGGCGTTCGTCGTATAAGCATACCCGTAATAGTTCAGCCCGCTCACCGTGGTCCGAAACCCGAGAAAATTGTCGCCGTTCGTGAAGCGCACGACGGTCGAGGTCGGATAGGCTGCGAACATTCCGAAGTCCGGTCCGTAGATCACCGGTCCCCGATCGACGAACGAACTCGAGGGCTCACCGAAGAAAGACGACACTTCGCCCGGAGCACCGGTCTGCACGGTCAGAACGTTGAACGGATCGCCCGTCGCCCCGAGCGTAAACGAACCCCCCATGACGGAGAAGGTGAAGGGTGACGCGGACAGGTCGGCGCCCACGTTGATGATGACGCGCTCGGCCGCCGCCGGCGCAGCGAACGCCACGACGCCCGCCAACGCGATGATACGGATCGGGTTCTTCATCAAAAACTCCCTTTTCACCACGCGCCAAGCCGACCGGTGGTAAGTGGGTTACGTCCGAGAACTTGAAAAAGACGCAAGCTGGTTAACGAGGATCAAACCTTTACTTACGTTGTTTGCAAAACGTCCCGATACGGCACGATCTTGGTTTCCACCCTCTCCCGCTTTCGCGGGAGAGGGACAGGCGCGGAGCGCCAGGGTGAGGGCCGGACCTCGCCTGGAACCGCCCTAATCCGACCTCGCTAGGCTTGACGCTCTTCTTGCCGACCTGATCAGAGATGGAAGGTAAAACATCTATCAGCTACCAGATCGGCAGACGTCCCTTTTTCCTGACGATAAGCTCCAAAAAATCGACGAGGAGTTCACAGGTCGCTCCGTTCGATCCCGCTCAGGATAGGCACCTGATCGCCGAAGCGCAGCCCTGCCAGCCCTGCGGAGGCCGCCGACAGCGCCACCGCGCGCAAGGCGCCGGCTGGCTGCTCACGGGCCAGCGCGATTGCTTCAGCCACCGCGCCCGTGGCGGCGAGCAACCGGACCACCTCGAAACGCCTGTGCGTATTTCCCGAGAGTTCACCGTAATTACGCGACGGTCCCCCAACTACGTTAGTGCTGGTCATGACGGACATGCCATCGGATACGACGGGCGAAACGGAGTCGCCGGGATCGAACTCCGGCAATGCCGCTCCCGCCTCAATGGCATTCGCGCGCGCCGCGTCGCGCTCGCCCGTGATCAACCGCGCTTCGCCCGCACTCAATGCCGCGCTGACGAGCAGAAACGGCTGGTTTTCGACACCCCGCGCCCGCACGATCGCCGCATCGAGCCGCCCCGCCGCGAGCAGAAACCCGACAGCGGTCTCCGCCTCCAATCCGTTGGGGCAGACCTTCCGGAAGAACGCCGAACCGGGCAATAGATCGAGAAGCCCGCCGAGACCTGTCGAAGGCTGCATGGGATATCCCAAATAGCTGAGGCGCAAGCCGCCGAGGGGACTGAACCAGCCGTCGCAATCCTCGGCGAACTCGGGCGGCGTGGTCGCAAGCGTCTCGAAGACGATCATCGCGCCGCCCGGATCGTTCTCGCGCAGCAAAAGCTCGATCAGTCCGGCCTTGGCCTGGAACCTCGTGGTCACCCGCGCGGCAACAAGCGCCTCGTCCTTACGACCCAACCGATACAGGCTCTCCGGTTCGGCCAGCATGGCCGCCAGCGCCGCGCGCGACTTGGCGGGCAGCGCGTCCCCATCCCTTTCCATCTCGCCCGCGACGAAGCGCAGGCTGTCCGCTTGGCCGTAGCTGCGGACGAGCATCGCGAGTACCCTCGCCTTGATCTCGCCCATGCGCAGGCCCGTCGCGACGGTCTTGACCAGCGCGACCTCCGGCCTCCCGATATAATGGAAATCGCGCGTGAGCAGACACTCTTCCGCCCAATCCTCGCGGGCCTTGGGCGACTTGGCCTCTCCGCCATCCTCCTTGCGCCAAACTCCCGCGTCGCAATTGCCGCTCGGAAAAACCTCCCGCAGCGGTACGAACCGCGGTGGTCGCGGCTGCGCGCCTAGCGGCACCTCGGTTACGCCCAGATCGGTCATCGCCCGCGCGGCCTTCATCCCGGCCACGGGCTGGCCGAACCAGCGCAGGTTCCGCGACACCGCCCGCAGCACGATATCGCGTTTGTAACCAGGCGGAAGCTTGATGGCCTCCGCGACCGCTTCTTCGGCGATGGCGTGAGATCGATCGGGCGTGGTTGCCTGTTTGGCACTTACGGTCGAGCCGATGGCGAGCAGCGATGCGAACGCGATGCGAAAAAGCGATATGCGGCTATGCTGGCATGGTCGAGGGCGACTGAACATACGATCCACACTCTCTTGCGATACGGCGGATCACACCTTTCCCGCACAACCTGAGCGCCACGTCACCCCTGCGCTTCCGCCACATACCGCCGCAGCATGCGGTTGATCTCGGTCTGATACCCGCCGTCCCGCGCCCCGCCTTGCACCACGCTAGGACATCGGCGTCGAGCCGGAGCGTGATGGGCGTCTTGACCGGCCGGTATAGCCCGGGGCGGCGGGCGTTCAGCCACATTTCGTCGGTCATCTCGAAAACGTCGCTCAGATCGATCTCTTCGTCGGGCATCGCCGCGAGCCGATCGGGCTCTTACTGCATCTCGGGGCCGCGCTCCGTCTTCTCCGACATACTTGTATTTACCGACGCGTCCGAGCTTCCGCGCCCGCGTCCCCACCCATTTGCCGCTCCCGTCCCCGTCCGCTATCGCCCGCGCGGATGCAGCCATCCGACCTTCGCGTCGCGCTTTTCAGCGGCAATTACAATTACGTCCGCGACGGCGCGAACCAGGCGCTGAACCTGCTCGTTGGCCATCTGTTGTCGCGCGGCGTGACCGCGCGCGTCTATTCGCCGACCGTGGCCAGGCCTGCATTCCCGCCCACCGGCGATCTGGTGAGCGTGCCCGCCGTCCCGTTCCCGTTCGGCCGCGGCGAATACAAGGTCGCGCGCGGGCTGCCGGGCGCGACCCGGCGCGACCTCGTCGCCTTTCGCCCGAACCTCGTCCATGTGGCCGCGCCCGAATGGCTCGGCCACCGCGCCGTGACCTGGGCCAGGCGGAACGGGGTCGCCAGCGTCGCCTCGCTCCACACCCGGTTCGAGACCTATCCCCGCTATTACGGCCTCACCGCGCTCGAGCCGGTGGTCGAGTATCTGCTCACCCGCTTCTACGGCCGCGTCGACCGGGTGCTCGTGCCCGGCCAATCGATGGCCGATGTGCTGGCGGGATGGGGGGTGCGCACCCCCACCTCCATCTGGTCGCGCGGCATCGACCACGCCCGCTTCGACCCCGGCCGCCGCTGCCCCGAATGGCGGCGCTCGCTGGGCGTCGCCGACGGCGAGCTCGCGGTCGGGTTCCTCGGCCGCCTAGTCAAAGAGAAGGGTCTGGGCGTCTTCGCCGACGTCGCGACCGAGCTGACACGCCGCGGCGTTCCGCACCGCGTGATCGTGGTCGGCGAGGGCCCCGCGCGTGAATGGTTCGCCGCCAAGGTGCCCGGCGCAGTATTCGCGGGCTTCCAGCAGGGCGACGATCTCGGCCGCGCGGTCGCGTCGATGGACGTGCTGTTCAATCCCAGCGTCACCGAGACATTCGGCAACGTCACCGCCGAGGCGATGGCGGCGGGCGTGCCCGTCGTCGCCGCGCGCGCGACCGGCACGGTCGATTTGGTGGAGGACGGCGTGACGGGCGTGCTCGTGCCCCCGACCGACACGGGCGCGTACGCCGACGCCATCGCCCGCATCGGCGCGGACCCGGCGCTTGCCCGCGCGATGGGCCAGGCCGCCCGCGCCCGCGCCGCGCGCCAGCGGTGGGACACGGTGGGCGACGCGGTGCTCGCCGCCTATCTCGAAACGCTGGCCGCCCGCGCCCAAGCTCGCGTCTAGCGCAGCCGCTCGATCCGCTGCGCCACCTCGTCGATCAGCGCCGCGATATCGTGCAGCGTGTCGTCGGACAGCTCGCCGCGCTGGACCCGGTGCTGGAGCGCGACCCGCAGATTCTGCATCGCGCGGCGGATCGGCGTCCCCTCGCCCCGGCTCCGCTCCACGCCCATTTCCGCCAGCCGCGCCATCAGCGCCGCGACCAATTCGGCGTTCTCCGCCAGTTCGCGGCGGCCTGCATCGGTGATCGCGTACCGCTTCTTCGCACCCTCCGACACCTGCTCGGCGGTCAGGTCCATTTCGTCCAGCAGTGTCAGCAGTGGGTACACCACCCCCGGGCTCGGCGCGTAGGCACCCTTGGTCAGCGCCTCGATCTCGCGGATCAGGTCGTATCCGTGCCGCGGCTCGTCGGCGATCAGCTTCAGCACGATCAGCCGCAGCTCCTCGCGCCGGAACATCGGCCGCCCGCGCCCGCCTTCCGGCTTCTCGCCCGCATCCCAGGCGAAGCTGAACGGCCCCCGCGACCACTGCCCGCCACCGCGCGGCCCGCATCCCCGCCCCTGCATTCCATACCACATGATCATCACTCCTCTATCTGGAAGCACTCAAGATATATCTTGAAGTATCCGCGTCAAGAGCCCCTACCCGCCGCATAGGTCTGGTTCTTCTGGTTCCGCCCGATCTCGCCTATCGTGCCCGCATGGCCGACCTCTTCGCCGACCTCGAACAGTCGGCCCTGCCCGTTCCCGACGCGCCACTCGCCGACCGCCTCCGCCCCCGCACTCTGGCCGAGGTCGTCGGCCAGGAGCATCTGACCGGCCCCGAAGGCGCGATCGGCCGCATGGTCGCCGCCGGCCGCCTGTCCTCGATCGTCCTCTGGGGTCCGCCCGGCACCGGCAAGACCACGATCGCCCGCCTCCTCGCCGACGCGGTGGGCTTACGCTTCCTGTCCATCTCCGCCGTCTTCTCAGGGGTAGCCGACCTGAAGAAGGCCTTCGCCGAGGCCCGCGACGCCGCCCGCGCTGGCCGCCGCACGCTCCTATTCGTGGACGAGATACACCGCTTCAACCGCGCCCAGCAGGACGGCTTCCTCCCCGTCGTCGAGGACGGCACTGTCACCCTGGTCGGCGCGACGACCGAGAACCCCAGCTTCGAACTCAACGCCGCTCTCCTCAGCCGTGCCCAGGTCCTCATCCTTCACCGCCTCGACCACGCCGCGCTCGGCAAGCTCCTCGACCGCGCCGAGGCGGAGGTCGCCCGCCCCCTGCCCGTCACGCCGGAGGCCCGCGACGCCCTCCTTGCCAGCGCCGACGGCGACGGCCGCTTCCTCCTGAACCAGGTCGAGACGCTCAATTCGGTCGATTTGCCCGAACCCCTCGACCCCGCCGGGCTGGGCAGCTTCCTCCAACGCCGCGTTGCCACCTACGACAAGGACCGCGAGGGCCATTACGGCCTCATCTCCGCGCTCCACAAATCGATCCGCGGCTCCGACCCGCAGGCCGCGCTCTACTATCTCGCCCGGATGCTCACTGCCGGCGAGCAGCCGCTCTTTCTCCTGCGCCGCCTTGTCCGAGCCGCCGTTGAGGACGTGGGCCTCGCCGACCCGCAGGCGCTGGTCCAATGCCTCGCCGCCAAGGACGCCTACGACTTCCTCGGCTCCCCCGAAGGCGAGCTCGCCATCGCGCAGGCCTGCCTCTACCTGGCCACCGCCCCCAAGTCGAACGCCGTCTACGCCGCCCAGAAAGCCGCCTGGACCACCGCCCGCGAGACCGGCTCGCTCCAGCCCCCGCTTTCGATCCTCAGCGCGCCCACCAAACTCATGCGCGACGCCGGCTACGGCGAAGGCTACCAGTACGACCACGACAAGGCGGACGGCTTCTCCGGCGCGCATTACTGGCCCGACGACATGGAGCCCCGGACCTTTTACACCCCCACCGACCGAGGCGCGGAAAAGCGGATCGCGGAGCGGATGGCTTGGTGGGAGGAGCGGCGGAATGCGAAGTGAGGTTAGGTTATTTCCGTTCGTGCTGAGCTTGTCGAAGCATCGTCCCTTCCTCGCGGTCGCAAGAAGGACGACCCTTCGACAAGCTCAGGGCGAACGGGTGGGTGTAGCGCTTGCGCTCTGCCTCGCGGTTCCGGCGGCAGCGCAGATCGCCCCCGCCGCGGCGCAAGCCCCCGCTGAACCCACCCCCTACCAACGCGCAATCGCGGCGGGGTACAAGGCGCTCACGCTCTGCTCGAGCGTCTTCAACGCCCGTCGCACACGGGCGCAAGCCGAGGCGCTGGAGCTGCGCGGCATCTACCCCGAATACGACGCGATCATGCCCCGGCTTCCCGCGACGGTTCGCGATGAGGGGTTCACGGGAATGGTCACGGTGCCGTTCGACCCCGCGCTGCCGCCGCGCGCAGCCAGTTGGTATTGGGAAACAGGGTGCGCCATACAGCCGATTGGGGCCAAGCCGGAGCTAGTGAATATCGGCTATCGGATGGTCCCGCCTAAATTCACCGCGCTCTTCAACCCGGACATCCGACCCTGGCCAGCGGGCGATAGCGGGGTCGCCCCGCGCCCGTCGCCTACGCTTGCCGCCGCCGTCGGGCGCGCTTTCGACCGCACCACTTACGGACCGAACTCGGAAACGGTCGGCGTCGTCGTACTCCGCGAGGGTAAGGTCGTCGCCGAACGCTACCGCGACGGCTTCGGCCCGTTCACCTCCAACCGCACATGGTCGGTCGCCAAGAGTTTAACGGGCGCAATTATCGGCATCGCTCAAGCGCAAGGCGCGATCGACGTGGCCCGGCCGGCGGCGATCCCGGAATGGGCGACGCCGGGCGATCCTCGCGCGATGATCACCACCGACCAACTCCTCCGCATGACGAGCGGCTTACACAGCGACACCGCCGGAAATCGCACGGACGCGATCTATTTCGGCGGCACCTCCGTAACCGAGGAGGCCACCCGCTGGCCGTTCATCGCCAAGCCCGGCACCCGCTTCCGCTATGCCAACAACGACATCCTGCTCGCCGTCCGAGGTTTGCGCGCCAAGCTCGGCGAGGAGCGCTACCGCGACTTCCCCACCCGCGAGCTCTTCGCCAGGCTCGGTATGACGCACACCGTCGCCGAGACCGACTGGCAGGGCAATTACATCCTCTCCTCCCAGGTCTGGTCAACCGCCCGCGACCTCGCCCGGTTCGGCCAGTTCATGCTCCAGGACGGCGTGTGGCGGGGCGAGCGCCTCCTCCCCGCCGGCTGGATGGCCGACTCGGTCGAGCCGCTCGGTCCCCAGCCTGCGACCGGCCCCGGTTACGGCCGCACGCTTTGGCTGTTCGGCCCCGCGCAGGGGCTCCCCGCCGGCAGCTACGCCGCGCAGGGCAACCGCGGCCAGTATGTCATGGTCATCCCCTCCGAACGCCTCGTGATCGTCCGCCGCGGCGAGGATCCTGGTCCCGCCCGCTTCGACATCGCCCGCTTCGCCGCCGATGTGATTAACGCCCAAAGACCATCGAAGTGAGGCGGTTCACCAGCTTCGCCGTCATCGATTGGTCGGGCGAGGCGGTCGCACAGCCGAAAGGGCTGGCGCTCGCCGAGGCGACGACTGGACGCTCCGCCCCTGCGCTGCTCCGCCCCGAGGGCGGCTGGTCGCGCGGCCGGATCGCCGACTGGCTGGAAGCGCACGCGGATGCCGGGACCGACCTGCTGATCGGCGTCGACCTCTCGCCCGGCCTCCCGTTCCTCGACCAGGGGAGCTACTTCCCCGGCTGGCCGGACTCGCCCTCGGACGCAAAGCCGCTCTGGCGCTTCGTCGACGAGGCCTCGACCGAGGACGAGCATTTGGGCGTAAACGGTTTCCTCCGCCACGAACACGCCCACCGGCACTTCCGCCACCATACCGGGACCGGCGCGGCCTTTGCCGGCGGCCGAGGTCGCTTGCGCGTGTGCGAGATCGAACAGGCGCGCATGGGCCTGTCCCCGTCGAGCTGCCTCAACCTCGTCGGTGCGGCGCAGGTCGGCAAATCGAGCCTGACCGGCATGCGCGTCCTCCACCGCCTCGACGGCCGCATCCCCGTCTGGCCCTTCGACCCGGTGCCGGCGACCGGCCCGGTGATCGTCGAAATCTACACCAGCATCGCCGCCCGTGCTGCAGGCGTCCGCAAAGGCCTGAGCAAGATCCGCGATCACGTTGGCCTGAATACCGCGCTCGAGGCGCTCGGCTCCGACCAGCATCCCGGCCTCGCCCGCCACGACGATCATTCGACCGACGCGATCGTCACGACTGCCTGGCTCCGCATCGCCGCCCACCGCCCGGAACTCTGGTCGCCCGCAGCGCTTACCCCCGAGCTCGCCCGCGCCGAAGGCTGGACCTTCGGCGTTCCCTGACGCATTTAGCCCCGGAAGGCCGGTTTAGCTCAGTTGGTAGAGCGCCAGTTTTGTAAACTGGATGTCGCGGGTTCGATTCCTGCAACCGGCACCCCCCTCTGCAACCAGCAAAGACGTCCCCGCGTTCGCACCCGGAATGATCAAGCTCGCCAGCTACAACATGCGCAAAGGCATCGGGACCGATCGCCGCCGCGATCCCGACCGCATCCTCCACGTCCTGCGCGAGATCGACGCGGACGTGATCGCACTGCAGGAGGCCGATCGCCGCTTCGGCGCGCGCGAGATGGTCATCAGCCCGCACCTGCTCGCCGAACACAGTGACTGGAAAGCGATCCGCTTCAACATGCGCGAACGCTCGATGGGCTGGCACGGCAACGCGATCCTCGTGCGCAAGTCGGCCGAGATCGTCGGCTGCGGCGCGATCCACCTCCCCGCGCTTGAGCCGCGCGGGGCGGTCGTGGCCGACGTTCGGATCGCCGACCAGACCGTCCGGGTGGTCGGCATGCATCTCGACCTGTCCGGCCTGTGGCGGCGTAAGCAGGCGCACACGATCCTCGCCCATCTCGACGCCGCGCCCGACCGGCCGCTCACCGTCATGATGGGCGACCTCAACGATTGGAGCGCCGCGTCGGGATGTCTGCGCGATTTCGGCCGCCGCTTCGCCTTCGCGCAGACCGGCCCCAGCTTCCACGCCCGCCGCCCGGTCGGCCGCCTCGACCGCATCATGGTGTCCGGGGGCCTGCGCGTCGCCGATTGCGGCGTCCACGCCAGCGCTGCCGCGCGCAAGGCCAGCGATCACCTGCCGATCTGGGCCGTCGTGGAGCGCGACGCGGACCCCCCGCCACTCGGCGTCTGATGCGCGAGAAGGAACTCCGCCTCGCGCTCGTCTGCTACGGCGGCGTCAGCCTCGCCGTCTACATGCACGGCATCACCAAGGAGGTCTGGCATCTGGCCGCCGCCAGCCGCGCGCATGCCGAACGAGCGCCCCGCGCCGAGGGCGTCGGGGGCGTGTACCAGGACCTGCTCGCCGAGATCGAGGCGACCGCCGGCACCCGTCTGCGCGTCCTCGCCGACATCGTCGCGGGCGCGAGCGCGGGCGGTGTCAACGGCGTCTTCCTGGCGCAGGCGATCGCGACCGGCCAGTCGCTCGATCCGCTCACCGACCTGTGGCTCGGCTCGATGGACGTGGAGGCGCTGCTCGATCCCTCCGCCGCGCCGAACGGCCGCTTCTCGCGCGTCTGGGCGATCCCGTTCGCCTGGGCGGCGGGCCGACGCGGGCTCGACGGCGCGGACCCCGCCGACGCCGCCACCCAGACCGAGGTCCGCGCCAAGATCTCCCGCTTCGTCCGCTCGCGGTGGTTCGAGCCGCCCTTCGGTGGCGCGACCCTCACCGGACTAATCCTCGACGCGCTCGCCGCGATGCGGGCGGGCCCGACCGGCCCCAGGCTGCTCCCGGACGGCCAACCGCTCGACCTGTTCGTGACCGTCACCGACTTCACCGGCCATCCCGAGCGCCTCCGCCTCAACTCCCCGCCCGAGGTGGTGGAGACCGAACACCGCCTCGTGCTCGACTTCACCGATCGTGAAAGCGGGCGCGATACCTTCGCCGACCCGGCCGAACTCGCCTTCGCAGCGCGTGCGACCTCCAGCTTTCCCGGCGCGTTCCCGCCCTTCACCGTCGCAGAACTCGACGACGTGCTGGCGGAGCGCGACGCGGAGTGGCCCGGACGCCTCGCCTTCCTGCGTCGTGTCCTCCCGCGCCAGACAGCGGCGGACTCGCTCGATCAGGTGGTGCTCATCGACGGTTCGGTGCTCGCCAACGCCCCCTTCGGCCCGGCGGTGGCCGCGCTCAAGGACCGGCCCGCCCGGCGCGAGGTCGACCGCCGCTTCGTGTTCATCGATCCTTCCCCCGGCATCGACCTTCGCGTCGCGCGGGGTGAGGGTCCGCCGGGCTTTTTCAAGACGATCCTCGGCGCGATCAGCGACCTCCCCCGCGCCCAGCCGATCCGAGACAATCTGGAGGCGATCGCCGAGCGATCGACGCGGATCGAACGCCTGCGCGGCGTCGTCGACACGCTCCGCCCCCGCGTCGAGGAGGAGGTCGCGCGGCTGTTCGGCCGCACCTTCTTCCTCGACCGGCCGACGCCGCCGCGCCTGGTCGCCTGGCGCAGGCGCGCGCAGGAGGAAAGCATGGCCGCTGCCGGCTACGCCCACGCCGCATACGGCCAGCTCAAGATTGTCGCCCTCATCGATCAACTCGCGTCGCTCCTCGCCCAGGTCTCGGGCGATCTCCGGCCCGAGCGTCGCGTCGCGGTTCGAACCGCGATCGCTACCTGGGCCGCGGAGGGCGGCGTCACGAGCGATCCGGCCGGCGCACCCGCGATCGACTTCCTGCGCACCTACGATCTGGGCTTCCGCATACGCCGACTGCGCCTGCTCGCTCGTCGGGCGGCCGAGATCGAGGCGGGCGACGACGCGTCCGAACTGGTGGGTATGCGCCGGGCCATCTACGCGTCCCTAGCCGGCTATCTCGACAGCCAGCGACCGTCGGCGCACGGCGATCTTCGTGAGAGGATCGGCCGCGTCGGCGACGATACCGGCCCGTTGCTGGACGCGCTCGCCGCCTCCTTCGACCTGACCCGCCTCGACGCCGAGACCGATACCCGCCTCGCCGAAGCGCTCGCCGCCCTGGCGCGCGAGCCGCGCCGCCAACTGCTCCTCGCCTATCTCGGCTTCCCCTATTTCGACACCGCCACCCTGCCGCTCCTTCAAGGCGAGGGTCTCGACGAGTTCGATCCGATCAAGGTCGACCGCATCGCCCCCGACGACGCGCGCGGGATCCGCGAGGGCGGCGCGGCGGCGACGCTCAAGGGCATCCAGTTCAACAATTTCGGCGCATTCTTCTCGCGCGCATACCGCGAGAACGATTATCTCTGGGGTCGCCTGCACGGCGCGGAGCGGATGATCGACATCACCGTGTCCGCGCTGCCCGACGGCCTCCACCTCGAACCCGGCCGCGTGTCGGCGATCAAGCGCGCCGCCTTCCTCGCCATCCTGGACGAGGAGGAGCCCCGGCTGACCGTCATCCCGGCGCTGTTCGAGACGCTCCGCCGCGAGATCGGCTAGGCGCGGTCGTGGCGCCAAGGTGACATTCCGTCCCGCCCGCGCTAACCCTGCGACATGCAGTTCCTGAAAACGCTGTTCTGGTGCCTGCTCGCCTTCGTCGCGGCGCTGTTCACCTACGGCAACTGGTTCAGTATCCCCATACGGTTGTGGAGCAATATCGTCGCCGACGTGAACCTGCCCTTCCTCCTGCTGCTCGTCTTCCTGGCCGGACTCGTCCCCGCCCTTCTCTGGGGCCAGACCGTCGGCTGGCGATTGCGCCAGCGCCTGACCCAGGCCGAGCGCCTCGCCTATGCGCCCGCCCGCTCGGTCCCGGCCGCCGTCACCCCCGTTTCCTCGCCGATCGCCGACGCCCCGCCCGTTCAGGAACCCAGGGACGCGGTCGCGTGAGCAATCGCATTTTCGTCGCGCTCGATACGCCCAAGCTCGACGACGCTCTCCGCATCGCTGCCCGCGTCCGCGACCATGTCGGCGGGGTAAAGCTCGGCCTCGAATTCTTCTGCGCCAACGGTCACGCCGGCGTCCACAAGGTCGCCGAACTCGGCCTGCCGATCTTCCTCGATCTGAAGCTCCACGACATCCCCAACACCGTCGCCAAGGCGGTGCAGGCGCTCGGTGGCCTCGCGCCGTCGATCCTGACCGTCCACGCCGGCGGCGGCCGCGCCATGCTGGAGGACGCCAAGGCCGCCGCCCCGACCGGCACCAAGGTGGTGGCAGTGACGATGCTCACCAGCCTGGACGCCAGCGACCTCGTCGACACGGGCGTCACCGGCTCGCCCCACGACCACGTCGCCCGCCTGGCCGACCTAGCGCGCGAGGCGGGCGTCGACGGCATCGTCTGCGCCGGCACCGAAGTCGCCGCCGCCAAGGCGCGCTGGCCGGGCGGCTTCTTCGTCGTCCCCGGCGTCCGCCTGGCGGACGGAGCCGTGGGCGATCAGAAACGCGTGGTGACGCCGCGTCAGGCGGCGGACGCGGGCGCGTCGGTTCTGGTCATCGGCCGCCCGATCACGCAGGCGGACGACCCGGACGCCGCCGCGCGCGCGATCGCCGGAACGCTGTAGTTCACCCTTGCCCACCACCGCCAAGATCTGCGGGTTGTCCACGCCCGCCACACTCGACGCCGCCGTCGCGGGCGGGGCAAGCCATGTCGGTCTCAACTTCTTCCCGGCATCCCCGCGCCATGTCGGTTTCGAACAGGCCGCGGGCCTCGCCGCGCGCACGCCGCCGCACGTCGCCCGGGTCGGGATTTTCGTCGATCCCACCGACGAGCTTCTTGATCACGCGGTCACCGCCGGTCGCCTGGACGCGGTCCAGCTTCACGACACCACGCCCGACCGAGTCGCCGCCATCCGCGACCGCGCCCGGCTGGAGGTCTGGGCCGCGATCCCCATCCGCACCCGCGCCGATCTCGACGCGTCACGAGCCTACGCCCAAGCCTCCGACCGTCTGCTATACGATGCCAAGACCCCGCCGGGTTCCACCTTGCCCGGCGGCATGGGCGTGCGCTTCGACTGGGCGCTGCTGGACGGCTTCCGCCACCCGCTCCCCTGGGCGCTGTCGGGCGGGCTCGACCCCGCCAACGTCGCCGACGCGATCCGCCGCACGGGCGCACCGCTCGTCGACGTCTCGTCCGGCGTGGAAAGCGCGCCGGGGATCAAGGACTCGGACAAGATCGCCGCATTTTTAAAAGCACTTCCCACGCCCTAATCCGTTCGCGCTGAACTTGTCGAAGCGTCGTCCCTCTTGCCACTGCTCGAACGAAGAACGACCCTTCGACAAGCTCAGGGCGAACGGAGTGGGGTTGAGAGCCTGCCCTACCCTGCTAAACGCGCTCCATGAACGCCCCTAATACCTTCCGCGCCCAGCCCGATGATCGCGGCCATTTCGGCGAATACGGCGGGCGCTATGTCGCCGAGACGCTGATGCCGCTCGTCCTTGATCTCGACCGCGAATACCGCGCCGCAAAGTCCGATCCCGCCTTCGCCGCCGAGTTAAACGACCTGCTCGAACATTATGTCGGCCGCCCCAGCCCGCTCTATCATGCCGAACGCCTGACCGACCTGCTCCGCGAAAGCGCCCCGGAGGGCATGGGGGCGCAGGTCTGGTTCAAGCGCGACGAGCTGAACCACACCGGCGCGCACAAGATCAACAATTGCGTCGGCCAGATCCTGCTCGCCAGGCGGATGGGCAAGACCCGCATCATCGCGGAAACGGGCGCGGGCCAGCACGGCGTCGCGACCGCCACCGTCTGCGCGCGCTTCGGCCTGCCCTGCACGATCTTCATGGGCGCGCGCGACATCGAGCGGCAACAGCCCAACGTGTTCCGCATGAAGCTCCTCGGCGCCGAGGTCCGCCCCGTGACCTCGGGCGCGCGCACGCTCAAGGACGCGATGAACGAGGCGCTCAGGGATTGGGTCGCCAACGTCCACGACACCTTCTACCTGATCGGCACCGCCGCCGGCCCGCATCCGTACCCCGAGCTCGTCCGCGACTTCCAATCGGTGATCGGCCGCGAGGCCCGCGAACAGATGCTCCGGCGCACGGGCAAGCTCCCCGACCTGCTCGTCGCCGCGATCGGCGGCGGGTCGAACGCGATCGGCCTGTTCCACCCGTTCCTCGACGACCCGGAGGTGGCGATGCTCGGCGTCGAGGCTGCGGGCCACGGCCTCCACGCCCAGCACGCCGCGAGTCTGGCGGGCGGCTCCCCCGGTGTCCTCCACGGCAACCGCACCTACCTCCTCCAGGACGAGGACGGCCAGATCGACGAGGCGCATTCGATCTCCGCCGGCCTCGACTATCCCGGCATCGGCCCCGAACATGCCTGGCTCAAGGACATCGGCCGCGTCGAATACGTGTCCGCCACCGACCAGGAAGCGCTCGACGCCTTCCAGCTCCTCTGCCGCACCGAAGGCATCATCCCCGCGCTCGAGCCCGCCCACGCCATCGCCGCCGTCACCAAGCGTGCCCGCGGAATGCGCCGCGATCAGGTGATCCTCGCGAACCTGTGCGGCCGCGGCGACAAGGACATCTTCACCGTGGCCGAGGCATTAAAGGTCGCGATTTGACCCGCCTCTCCGCCGCCTTCGCGCGCGAGCATCCCGCGCTCGTCGCCTTCGTCACCGCCGGCGACCCTACCCCTGCCGCCACCCCCGCCATTCTCGACGCGCTGGTCGCGGGCGGGGCGGACGTGGTCGAGCTCGGCATGCCCTTCACCGATCCGATGGCGGACGGCCCCGTCATCCAGGCCGCGAACCTCCGCAGCCTCGCCGCGGGCACCACGACCGCGCACATCCTCGACCTCGCGCGCGGCTTTCGCGAGCGGCACCCGGACGTGCCGCTCGTGCTGATGGGCTACGCCAACCCGATGCTCCGCCGCGGCCCCGACTGGTTCGCGACCCAAGCCGCAGATGCAGGTGTCGACGGCGTGATCTGCGTCGACGTACCGCCCGAGGAGGACGACCAGCTCGGCCCCGCCCTCCGCGCCCGTGGGCTAGCCCCCGTCCGCCTCGCCACCCCGACCACCGACGCCGCGCGCTTGCCCGCCGTGCTCGCGGGCGCGGGCGGTTTCCTCTACTACGTCTCGGTCGCCGGCATCACCGGCTTGCAGCAGGCCGCGCAAGGCTCGATCGAGAGCGCCGTCGCCCGCCTGAAAGCCGCGACCGACCTCCCCGTCGCGGTCGGCTTCGGCATCCGCACCCCCGAACAGGCCGCGGCCGTCGCCCGCGTCGCGGACGGCGTCGTCGTCGGCTCGGCGATCGTCGATCTCGTGGCGCAGCACGGCGCGGCCGCCGCCGGTCCCGTCGCCGCCTATCTCCGGTCGCTCAAGGCCGCGATCGCCTCCGCGAAGGTCCCCGCATGAGCTGGCTCAACTCCGTCCGCAACGCGCTGCCCTTCGTCGCCAAGCGCGAGACCACCGACACGCTCTGGCACAAATGCAGGGGCTGCGGGCAGATGGTGTTCACCAAGGAACTGGCCGAAAACGACCATGTCTGCCCGCGCTGCGACCACCACGAACGCATCGGCCCGCCCGAGCGCTTCCGCATGCTCCTCGACGAGGGCTCGACCCGCCAGATCCCCGCGCCGAAGGTCGCCGAAGACCCGCTCCGCTTCCGCGACACGAAACGCTACACCGACCGCCTCCGGGCCGCGCGCGCCGAGAACAGCGAGGTCGACGCGCTCGTCAACGCGAAGGGCTGCATCCACGGCCGCCCCGTCATCCTCGGCATCCAGGATTTCGCCTTCATGGGCGGATCGATGGGCTTGGCGGTCGGCGAAGCCTTCGTGCGCGGCGTCGAGAACGCGATCCGCGAACGTTGCCCCTACGTCGTCTTCACCGCGAGCGGCGGCGCGCGCATGCAGGAGGGCATCCTGTCGCTCATGCAGATGCCCCGCACCACCGTCGCGATCCAAATGCTCCACGACGCCGGCCTGCCCTACATCGTCGTGCTGACCGACCCGACCTCGGGCGGCGTCATGGCCGCCTACGCCATGCTCGGCGACGTCCAGATCGCCGAGCCCAAGGCCACGCTAGCCTTCACCGGCCGCCGCGTGATCGAGAACACGATCCGCGAAAAGCTCCCGGACGACTTCCAGACCAGCGAATATTATCTCGAGCACGGCCTGATCGACATGGTCGTCCACCGCCGCGACCTGAAGGGGCGGCTGGCGACGGTCATCGGCTATCTCACGCAAGCCAAGGCGGCTTGAGGGAGCGGGGAACAGGGAGCATGGAGCAAGCCGCCCTGCGCCCTGTTCCCTGACACCTGCTCCCTAGCGCCATGCCCGACCACGCCCGCTCCACCGACCCCGCCGTCCAGGCGCAACTCGATCGTCTCACCCTGCTCTCCCCCGGCGCGGACGTGCTCGGCCTGGGCCGCATCACCCGGCTCCTCGGCCGCCTCGGCGACCCGCACCGCCACCTCCCTCCCGTGCTCCACGTCGCGGGCACCAACGGCAAGGGCTCGACCTGCGCCTTCCTCCGCGCCGCGATCGAGGCGGCCGGCCACGCCGTCCATGTCTACACCAGTCCCCACCTCGTTCGTTTCAACGAGCGCATCCGGCTTGCCGGCCGCTTGATCGAAGACGACCCACTGGCCGCGCTCCTTACCGACGTCCTCGATCAAGCCGACGGCCTGGACGCCAGCTTCTTCGAAATCACCACCGCCGCCGCGTTCCTCGCTTTCGCCCGCACCCCCGCAGCCGCCTGCGTGATCGAGGTCGGCCTGGGCGGCAGGCTCGACGCGACCAACGTCCTCGCCGACCCCGCCGCGACCGGCATCGCCGCGCTCGGCATCGACCACCAGTCGTTCCTCGGCGACACCGCCGTCCAGATCGCGCGCGAAAAGGCCGGCATCGCCAAGCCCGGCCGCCCGCTCGTCACCCTTGCCTATCCGCCCGAGATCGCCGCCGCCGTCGCCGACGCGGCCCAACTTCCGGTCCTGATGGCCGGACGCGACTGGCGCTTCGAGACCGACGGCGACCGCCTCGTCCACACCGGCCCAGGCTACTCGCTCGCGACCTCGCTCCCGGCGCTCCCCGGCGAGCACCAGCACGCCAACCTGGCCCTCGCCGTCGCCATGCTCCGTCACCAGGACCGTATCGCCGTTCCCGACGCCGCGCTTCAGGCCGCCGCCACGAATATCCTATGGCCCGCCCGTATGCAGCGCCTCCGTCCCGGCCCACTCACCGCACTCCTGCCCACGGGAGCCGAGCTATGGCTCGATGGCGGCCACAATGAGGACGCCGCCGCCACGATCGCCCCCGTGATCGCGCGCGCGGCAGCGGGTCGCCCGCTGCACCTCGTGATCGGCCTGCTCGCCAACAAGGACGCGCGCGGCGTCCTCCGCCACCTGGCTCCCGATGCGGCGTCGCTCACCGCCGTTCCCGTCCCTAATCATGCGCACCACGACCCGGCCGACCTGGTTCAAATCGCCCGAGAACTGGGCGCACACATCACCACGACCGCGCTCAACGTGACGGCCGCCCTGACCGGCATCGCTAGGCGCAAAGGCCCGCCACCCGTCATACTTATCGTCGGCACATTGTACCTCGCGGGCGCGGTGCTCGCCGCCAACGACGAACTCCCCGACTGAGCTACGCCGCCTCCCCCGCCCGCGCGTCGCCCGGCCCGTCCACGCCCGCCGACCCCATCGAGCTGTCGACCAGCCCCGTACGCGCCATCCACCAGAACAGCGCCACCCCGGGCAATGCCACGACCGTCGTCAGCAGATAGAATTGCACATACCCGAACCGCTCCACGATCGCCCCCGCGCTCACCGCCGTCAGCACGCGCCCGACCACGCTAGACGCCGCCGAGATCAGCGCATATTGCGCCGCCGTGAAGCGCAGGTCGCACAGCGCCGCGAAATACGCGATCACCGTCACCCCGCCGATGCCGCTGGCGATATTCTCGAACCCGATCGCCGCCGCCAGCCCCCAGTTGCTGTGCCCCGCCGCCGCCAGCCCCGCGAAGCTCGCGTTCGACACCGCCATCAGCACCAGGCTGATCAGCACCGACCGCTTCAACCCCAGCCGCGCATAGATCGCCCCGCCGATGAAGATGCCGACCAGATACGCCCAGAACCCGATGCCGACATCGTAGATCGCGATCTCGTCGTTGGTGAAGCCTAGGTCGTTGAGCAGCAGCCGCAGCACGATCTGCCCCAGCGTGTCGCCGATCTTGTGGATCAGGATGAACAGCAGCACGGTCGCCGCGCCGTGCCGCCGGAAGAACTCGGTGAACGGCCCGACGATCGACGCCCACAGCTCGCCCGCGCCGCGCCGCGCCGTCGCCGGCCGGTGCCGCTCGGGCTCGCCCAGCACCAACCCCGTCAGCATCGCCGGCAATGCGAAAGCCGCGCAAGCTATATACGCGCCTGTCCAACCGATCCGCGCGGCGAGCACCAGCGCCAACGAGGCTGCCGCCACCGACCCGATCCTCCAGCCATATTGCGTCATGCCCGACCCGACGCCGAGCTGGTAAGGCTTCAATGTCTCGATCCGGTAGGCATCGATGACGATGTCGTATGTCGCTCCCGCGACCCCGACCAGGATCGCCGCCGTGATCGTCGCGGACAGGTTCGTCGCCGGATCGACCAGCGCCAGGTTCACGACCGCCACGATCGCCAATACGCCCGCGAACACCAGCCACGACACGCGTTGCCCCAGCCGCCCGAGCACCGGCAACCGTACCCCGTCGACCATCCACGCCCATAGCGGCTTCAGGTTATACACCAGGAACCCCAGCGTGAACGCCGTGATCGTCTTCTTGTCGAGCCCGTCCTGCGCCAAACGCGTCGTCAGCGTCGCCCCGATCATCGCATACGGAAACCCCGACGACACCCCCAACGCGAACGCAGCCAGCGGCTCGCGCTCGAGATACGGCCGAACGCCGTCGATCCACGACTTGCTACGCTCCACGCCCACTCCCCACCCAAACCCGACGGACCCTAGCGCCAAAAGAACGGGAGAGGATAGCCGGCAACCAAAACCCTCTCCCGCTTTTGCGGGAGAGGGACAGGCGCGTAAGCGCCAGGGTGAGGGGCGGACCTCTCCCGGAAAGGTCCGGCCCTCACCCTCGCCGTGCTACGCACGTCTTTCCCTCTCCCGCCAAAGCGGGAGAGGGCTAGGCTCAAACCCGTTCGAACAACCGCAGCCCCGCCGGCAGCCGCTTGGGCGAACGCCCGTCCGCCGTCGCCTCCACCGCTTCGATCGCCGCCAGCAGGTCCCGCTGGCGGTACGGCTTGTCCAGGCACCCCGCCGCGAAGGCCTGCGCCTCGGGCGGGCAGTTCCCCGTCACGAACAGCGCCGGGATCGCGCGCGCGAACGCCGCGCGCGCCACGTCCAGCCCCGTTCCGTCGGTCAGGTTCACGTCGACCAGCACCAGGTCGATCGACTTGCCGCTCGCGATGCACTCCACCGCGTCCGACACCCGGTCCGTGGTCGCGACGATCGTGTAACCCGCCTCGGTCAGGACATGCTCGTTATCGAACGCCACCAACGGCTCGTCCTCCACGACGAGCAGCCGTTCGATCCGCCGTTTCTTCCTCCCGAACAACATCGCCGCGGGCACCCCTGCGCGCAACGGTCGTTACGCTGACAGACCATAACGTGGACCGAGGCGATCGGACGCAAATAAAAATGCGCGTGAGCCCAATCGCCTGTATCGCGCGCCAGATGGCCGACGAACCCAAACCGGAACAACGCATCGCCAAGCTCCTGGCCCGCGCGGGTATCGCGTCGCGGCGCGAGATCGAGCGCATGATCGTCGATGGCCGCATCGCGCTCGACGGCAAGGTGCTCGACACGCCCGCGACCCTGCTCCGCTCGCTCCACGGTGTCGCCGTAGACGGCCAGCCCGTCGCGGCACCCCCGCCCGCGCAGCTGTTCCTCTACCACAAGCCCCCCGGCCTCCTCGTCACCGAGCACGATCCCGCCGGTCGCCCCATCATCTACGACCGCCTCCCCGCCGACCTGCCCCGCCTCGTCCCGGTCGGTCGCCTCGACCTCGCGACCGAGGGGCTGCTCCTCCTCACCACCGACGGCGGCCTGAAACGCCAGCTCGAACTCCCCGCCACCGGCGTCGAGCGCGCCTACCGCGCCCGCACCTACGGCGAGATCAGCCAGGAGCGGCTGGAGGAGCTGATCGAGGGCATCGAGATCGACGGCATCCGCTACGGCCCAATCGACGCCAACCTCGAACGCCGCACCGGCGCGAATACCTGGATCGAACTGATCCTGACGGAGGGCAAGAACCGCGAGGTCCGCCGCGTCCTCGAACATCTCGGCCTCCAGGTCAGCCGCCTGCTGCGCACCCGCTACGGCCCGTTCCTGCTCGGCGACCTTAAACCCGGCGAGATCGGCGAGGTCCGCCAGCATGACCTCGTCGCCTTTCGCAAGACGCTGGGCAAACCCGCCGACCGCGCCGACACGATCACCGTCGACGCGCGCACGGCCGGCGGCCGCACTCGGTCGGCCCCGCCCGAGCAACCGGCGGCCAAGGCGGCGCGGCCCGCCGTCGCCCAGGACCGCCCTCCGGAACGTCAGCCTCGTCCGCCGAGACCGACCGCAGAAAAGACGGACCGCGCCCGCGATACGCGCCGCCCACCCCATCCGAACCGGCGCCGCGACGCGGCCGACGCGCAGCCCGCCCCCGGCGACGCCCGCCCGCCCCGACCGGCCCGCACCGACGATCGCCCGGGTCGCCCGCCACGATCCACGCCGACCGAGTCCGGAACCCCACGGCGCGGCCGATCCGACCGCGACGCGTCTCGCCCCGACCGTGCCGCCCCGCCGTTGACCGCACGGGCCAAACCCAACGACCGTACCCGGCCGCCACGGCCGAGCGAAGGCGACGGCCGCCGCCGCACGCCCGACGCGACCGATCGACGTCCGCCACGCGCGTCCCCAAGCCGGTCGGACCCGGCCCGGTCGCACAAAGGCCGCGACGCGCCCGCACGCACGCCGCGTCCCCCCCGCACCCCCGGCAAGCCCCCCGCCTCCCCCCGCCCCGGCGGCGGGCGCGGTCCGGGCAAGCGCTGACGATGCGCGTCATCGCCGGCAAGTGGCGCGGTCGCCCCCTCGTCGCGCCCAAGGGCGAGGCGACCCGCCCCACCGCCGACCGCCTGCGCGAGGCGCTGTTCTCCATGCTCACCGCCCGCCTCGGCTCCTTCGAGGAACTGGCGGTCGCTGATCTCTTCGCAGGCTCGGGCGCACTCGGGATCGAAGCGTTGTCGCGCGGTGCCGCGTCCTGCCTGTTTGTCGAACAGGACGGTCCCGCCCTCGACGCCCTTCGCGCCAACCTCGCGAAACTGGGTGCGACCGGAGACGTCCGCGCCTCCTCTGTCCTCGCGCTCGGCCCCGCGCGCGCCGCGCCTGACGTGATCCTGATGGACCCGCCCTACGGCACCGGCGCGGGCGTCGTCGCGCTCGACAAGCTGTCGCGCCTCGGCTGGACCGGCCCCGCCACCTGGATCAGCATCGAGACCGGCAAGGCGGAGACCGTCGCGGTATACGGCTTCCAGACCGACGCCGAACGCACCCACGGCAAGGCGAAGCTGACGTTGCTGCGGGCAGCCGACTAGCCGCCGAACACCCGCACGGCTTGCAGGAACACCCAATACAGCCCCCCCGACAACGCCATCGTCGCGGGTAGTGTCACTACCCACGCCAGCGCCATGTTGCGCACGGTCCGCCCTTGCAGCCCCGCGCCGTTCGCCACGCTGGCTCCCGCTACCCCCGACGTCAGGATGTGCGTGGTCGACACTGGCAGCCCGAACCGCTCCGCCAGCAGGATCGTCGACGCCGCCATTAACTCGGCCGAAGCGCCCATGCCGTAGGTCATGTGAGTCTTGCCGATCTTCTCACCCACCGTGACAACGATCCGCTTCCAGCCGACCATCGTGCCCAGCCCTAGCGCCAGCGCGACCGCCACCTTCACCCAGGTCGGGATATACCGGGTGCCGCCCTGCAGGTCACCGACATAATCGTCAACCGCCTTCATCTCCGGCTCTGCGAGCGCGTTCGCGCCCTCCGCCTTGGCCACCAGCTTGGCCGTATCAGTCAGCAGGTACATGTCGCCCCGCAAGCCTTGCGTCGCCCCCGCCGGCACCTGCGCGATCGACCCGTACGTCCCCACCTGCTCGCGCACCGACGCCGACACCGCGCCCAATGCCGCAAAGGTGCGCGGATCGCTCACCGCCCGCGCCCGGAGCGCGCCAGTCAGCACCGCGCGCGCCTCCTCGACCGGCAGCACCGCCCCGCTCGCGCGCCTGGCGAACACGCCCTCCGCCGCGTTCGATGCCTGAACGAAAGCGGGCGTATCGTTCGCCGACCCCGTCCGGTTCAGCGCATAGGCGGTCGGCGCGCAGCCGATCAGGATGAGCATGATCAGCCCCATCCCCTTCTGCCCGTCATTCCCGCCATGCGCGAAGGACACGGCCGTGCACGTCCCGATCAGCAGCGCGCGGATGCCGCGCGGCGGCGGCGCGTCGCCGTCGGGCTCCCGGAACAGCGCCGGATTCCGCGCCACCCGCTGCAGAACCTTCAGCAGCACATACGCCCCTATGAACCCGATCACCGGCGCCAGCAGCAGCCCGGTCAGCACTTTGCGCGCTTGATCGACATCGACTCCCGCCGTCCCCGACGCCCCACCTGCGAGCAGTTGGTTGGCCAGCCCAACGCCCAGGATCGATCCGATCAGCGCATGGCTCGACGAATTGGGCAGTCCCACATACCAGGTCGCCAGGTTCCACCCGATCGCCGCGATCAGCAGCGCGAAGATCATCGCGAACCCCGCCCCTGAACCGATATTCAGGATCAGATCGACCGGCAGCAGCGAGATGATCGAATAGGCGACCGCTCCCGACGAGAACATCACCCCCAGAAAGTTCCATACCCCCGACCACACTACCGCGAGCGGCGCGGGCATCGACCGCGTATAGATCACCGTCGCGACCGCGTTGGCCGTGTCGTGGAACCCGTTCACGAACTCGAAGCCGAGCGCGATCAGCAGCGCCAACGCCAAGAAGAACAACGTCCCCGCCGCCACGGTCTCGCCGACCGACGAAGTATCCGACCAGATCCCATACGCCGCATAGGCGAGCCCGCCGAGGAGCGCCGCCGCGAAGCCGATCCGCCCCGCGAGTCCGAACCCGTCGTCGAGCCGCGGCCCGCGCGCGCGCGAGACCGACTCCGCGCCGGTAAAAGCTGTTGTGGCCATGATGGTCCCGCCCTGCCCCGCCACGGTGACTGTTTAATGACGAATGTGTTACAGCAAGTCGGGCCGGAACGCCTATCCGGCTCAGCCCGGCGGTCCCGGAAAGCGCTCGAAGCTCGGCAGCGTGTCCAGCCCCGCCATCCACGCCAGCCGCTCCGCCGTCTGGATATGCGCGCCCGGCGGATAGGCCTCCGGCTCGTCGAGCGTCGCGCTCTGGATGTCGAGGATCCCCGGCAGTGCCGTTTCGCTGCGATAGAACAGCCCCGTCCCGCAGGTCCCACAAAATTGCCGGTCGGCCGTTCTGGACGAGCGGTACGTCACCGGCTCGCCCGATACCGTTACCTTGTCGGCGGGAAAAGCGATCCACCCCACCATCGGCGCACCCGCGCTCCGCCGGCAATCGGCGCAGTGGCACAGCGCATGGTGCGCCGGCTCACCCTCCGCCGAATAGCTGATCGCCCCGCACCGGCACCGTCCCGTAGCCATCACGACTCTCCCGTTGTTTCCTGCTTTGTTCTCACATTCCCCAAGCCCGCGCAAGCCGCCCGCGCTTGCCCTCCCCGCCGCCGTTCCCTAGCTGTTCACGCGTGAACCAGCCCGCCCAACTGCCAGTCGACCCGCCCTATCTCCGCGGCCTGAACCCTCAGCAGCGCGAGGCCGTGCTTACCACCGACGGCCCCGTCCTCATCATCGCGGGCGCGGGCACCGGCAAGACCGCCGCGCTCACCGCGCGCCTCGCCCACCTCCTCTTCACCCGCAAGGCCTACCCCTCCGAGATCCTGAGCGTCACCTTCACCAACAAGGCCGCCCGCGAGATGCGCGAGCGCGTCGGCCGCCTCGTCGGGGACGCCGTCGAGGGCATGCCCTGGCTCGGCACCTTCCACGCGATCGGCGCGAAGATGCTCCGCCGCCACGCCGAGCTCGTCGGCCTCCAATCCAACTTCACCATCCTCGACACCGACGACCAGCTCCGCCTGCTCAAACAGCTCATCCTCGCCGCCGACATCGACGAGAAACGCTTTCCCGCGCGCAGCCTCGCGGGCCTCATCGACGGCTGGAAGAACAAGGGCCAGGTCCCCGCCGACATCGACGCGGGCGAGTCCGAACGCTACGC
>NZ_CAXSBH010000041.1:0-25001 GCF_964235535.1 uncultured Sphingomonas sp. | reverse complement strand
GCCCGAGTTCGACACGCGGTATCGGCAAGACGTGGCACGGTTCTATGGGCGGTAAAAGGGGTGAACGGGTGAGGTGCGGGGAGCCGCCGATGCGGCTCTCCGTGCCTCGGGATCGGCGGACCGAATACGTCCGCAGCCCCGATCTTCCGCTTGGATGCGGGGCCGCAGCCGCATAGACTGCGGTCCGCATCATGCCCGCCCTGTTGATCCCGCCCTACCCACATCGATCCAGCGACTGGGCACCGGTATGGACGGCGTTCGTCGGGCGGCGCGCCAACAACAGCGTCCATGGCTGGCCCGAGGACGCCTTCCAATCGACCTGGAAGACGCGCCGGGTATTCGGCTACACCGTTCATGTCGTGTCCGATCCCGATGCGATCGGCCGCGTGCTGCTCGACAACAAGACTGATTACGAACGACCCGCCCTGGTGCGCAAGCTGCTGGGGGCGGCCCTGGGCGACGGGTTGTTCAATGCGGAAGGCGAAAGCTGGCGCGAGCAGCGCCGGATCGTCGCGCCCACCTTCTCGCCCGCCGCCGTGAGCGGCTTCGCGAACGTCATCGCCGAGGCGACGAGCGCGCGGGTCGCCCGCTGGAGGACCGACAAAGCGCCGATGGACATGGCCGCCGAGGCGACCGGCACCACCATGGCGATCATCGCGGCGACGTTGTTCGGCGGCGACGCCAGGCTGACCGCGCCCGCGGCGGCCGGGCACATCACCGCCATGCTCGACGCGGCGGGACGCGCCCGGGTCACGGCGCTGCTCGGGCTACGTTCACTCGGGCCGGGCAGCGGTCGCGCACGCGCCGGGGGTCGCTTCCTGCGCGACACGCTGGGCGCGATGGCGGACGAACGCGCGGCCGCGGGTGGTGGCAACGACTTCTATGGCGGTCTGGTCGCGGCGCTTCACGCCCGCTACCCGGCCGCGCAGGCGCGCGAACTGGCGATCGACAATGCGGTGGCCTTTTACGTCGCCGGACACGAGACTACCGCCAACGCGCTGACCTGGACCATCTATCTGCTCGCGGCTCAGCCCGAACTCCAAGAGGAGCTGCGGGCGGAAGCGCAAACGGCGCTGGTGGGCGAGATGGGCGACATCGACGCGCGGCTGCCGCGGCTGCGCGCGGTGCTGGACGAAAGCCTGCGTCTCTACCCGCCCGCGCCGCGGCTAGACCGCGAAGCCATGGCCGACGACGAACTGGCGGGCCGTACCGTACGCCGCGGCGACCTGGTGTCGATCTGGCCCTACGTGCTGCACCGGCACCGCGCGCTCTGGGACGAGCCGGACGCGTTCGACCCCGACCGGTTCGCGCCCGATCGCCGCGCGGCCATGCACCGCCACCAGTACCTGCCCTTCGGGGCCGGGCCGCGGGTATGCGTGGGCGCGCGGTTCGCGATCGTGGAAGCGCTGATCGTGCTGGCGCATTGGCTAGAGGCGCGGCGGTTCGCCGTCCGGCCCGGTCCCCCGCCGGTGCCGGTCGGCCGCGTCACGCTCCGCCCCGAGCGCGGCATGCCGTTGGCCGTGAGCGCGCTCTAACTTGAGGAAACCGTCGCTGTCCGAGGAATATGCCCATGGTCGGCGGGATGGCCTGCGTCTCGCTTTGTCGGTCCTGGCGGCGGAGGAGGCGAAATGGTCGGTGCTGCTCGGCGAGAGCCCGTCATGGCGGACCAACGCGATCAGGGAGGTCCGACACAAGACGCTGCAGGTGGCGCAGACGCGCGTACGGACCGTCCTGGGCCGACTGACGCCCAAGGACGGCAAGGTAATGGACATAGAGCTCGCCTCGGCCCTCGATAAGGTCGGGCTTTAGGATCGCCGCTCGAAGGATGTAACTCCGCCCGCCGATGTGGCCACGGCCGGACGTGCCGGCTTGCGGGGCATCCCGGCCTTCCCATCTTGCCGGGATGGATGACGAACTCACAAATCTGGGCCTGATCGACGAGGGCGACATCGTCCTGGACGAGGCCGCGCTTTCGCTGGCCCTGCTCGATCACCCCGAGACCGACCCGACCCCCTATCAGGAGCTGCTCGAAGAAATCGCGGTCCGGCTTGATGCCGCCGGTGACGACACGACGGGCGCGGAAGAGCGCGCCGATGCGCTCGCGCAGGTGCTGAGCCGGGAGTACGGCTTCACCGGCGACCGCGAAACCTATGACGATCCGGCGAACGCCGACCTGATCGAGGTCTTGGATCGCCGTCGCGGCCTGCCGGTCAGCCTTTCGATCCTCTATGTGGCGGCTGCGCGCCGGGTCGGTTGGCGCGCGGAAGTGCTCGATATTCCGGGCCATGTCCTCGTCCTGATCGGGAGCGAGGCGGCTCCCGTCATCGTCGATCCCTTCCGCGGCGGCATTCGGGTCGGTCGCGACGAACTCGCGGCATTGCTGACAGCCTCCGATGCGGGTTCCCCGGCGATCGTCGGCCGTGTGGCGGCGATGCCCAACCGGGCCGTCCTCGTCCGACTGTTGCTCAATCAGGCGACGCGTGCCGAGCGCACCGGCAAGGGCCGACGCGCGCTGGAGCTGTATGGCCGGATGACGGCGATGGCGCCCGGGTACGGTCACGCGTGGTGGGAACGCGCCCGTCTCGAGCTCGTCGACGGCGACGTGCCCGCGGCGAGGTGCAGCCTGACCGCCATGCTCGAGATCACGCGCGAGCCCGGACTCCGGCTGCGGGTATCGAACACCCTCCGCTCCCTTCCCGCATCATAGCCGCGGACCCGGTCACGAATATGGGCATCACCCGGCCCGCCGGGGTCGGTCGCGGCCGTGACGCTTTCCATCCACTCGGTCTAGGAAGCCCGGCCGACAAGGGTCTTGAGAGGCACGGCCGGATCGGCGAGCAGGGCGGGGTCGACCCGCGCGCGGGCGACGACCAGACCGCATAGTCCTTGACGGTGTTCACGCAATCCAGCGCCACCACCTGGCCCTCCTTCAGATAGACGATCGCAAAGCTCCGGGTGGCGGGATCGCCGCGCAGCACGGTCCGGTCGTGTCCCGTCGACAGCCCGACGGTCTGGAGCTTGAGGTCGTACTGGTTGGACCAGAACCAAGGCACGGCGTCATACGCCTCGAGCGACCCCGTCAGGGCCTTGGCGACGATCATGGCCTGTTCGTTGGCGTTCTGCACGGATTCGAGCCGGATGACCGCGCCGTCCGCGTACCTGTTGGCATGCGCCGCGCAGTCTCCGACCGCGAATACCTCCGCGAGCGAGGTGCGGCAGCCGGGATCGACCAGGACACCGTCGCCGCCCTCGGCGCCCGCGGTGAGCAGCGGTTCGACCGCCGGGACGATGCCGATGCCCACGATCACCATCTCGCATGGGATGACCGAGCCGCCCCGCAGGCGCACGCCGCAGGCCGCGCCGTCCCGCTCCTCGATCCGATCCACCGCGACGCCGAGCCGCACGTCGACGCCGCGCGCGCGGTGTTCGGCTTCGTAGAAGCGCGACAGGGGTTCGCCCGCGACGCGGGCCAGAACGCGGTCCTGCGCCTCGAGCACGGTCACCGACTTCCCCAGCTTGACCAGGACGGCCGCGACTTCGAGCCCGATATAGCTGCCGCCGACTATGGCGACACGGCCGACCTGGGGCAGCTCGCCGAGCATGCGGTCGATATCGGCCCGGGTGCGGACCCCGTGCACGCCGCGCAAGTGATGGCCCGGGCAGGCGAGGCGTCGCGGCGAGCCTCCGGTCGCCCAGACGAGATGTCCGTAGCCGGTCGTCCGGCCGTCCGCGAACGTTACCCGGTGCGCCGGGGCATCGACCGTCACCGCGCGCCTGCCGGGCAGGACCGCGATGCCGCGCTCGGCCCAGAAAGCCGGCTGACGGATCAGGATGCGCTCGAAGGGCTTTTCGCCGGACAGATACTCCTTCGACAGCGGCGGCCGTTCATAGGGCGGATCAGGCTCGTCGCCGGCTAGCGCGACCGTCCCGGCGAACCCGCGCTGCCGGAGCGCGGTCGCGGCCTGCGCGCCGGCATGACCCGCGCCGACGATCAGCACGTCGTAATGCTCCAACACGGTCATTCCGCGCTTTGCCGGGCATCACGGACTCGGTCCGCAGTCGTCACCAAGTATATGACCCCTCGCACACAGTTTCGCCCATCCGTAGGCAACGTGGCGCGGGGGCCGGCGGTGCGCAACGGTCGCCACGGCGCGACGACCAGGGCGGCGACCGGGCCGTCCTCGCCGTGATCATCCCGCGTAGGCTTCGTCCGCCTCAAAACTGCGCGGTGAAGCGTCCGTACAGGAAGCGGCCGTTGAAGCCGAACGGCGAGAAGGTGCTGTAGGGCTGGTAATAGGCGTCGATCGGATAGTTGCCGCCGACGGAGGCGGGCCTGGGTCCGGTCGGCCGCCGCGTCGGATAGACGTCGAACAGGTTGTTCGCACCCACCGCGAAGGTCGCGTGTTCGCGGAAGGTGTAGCGGACCTCTAGGTCGCTGATCCATTTGGGCGCGAGGCGCAGGTCGTCGGGGCCGCGCGCGGTCAGGCTCGTCGGCGTCGCGATCGGCACCGCCGCGCCGGGCGAGATCACCTCGCCGTAGCGCGTCGTGCGCGCGGAGATCCCGAACGCCCCGACCGTGCCGTCGGCGGACAGGACCAGCTTGTCCTCGGGCTGGCCGTCGGTGAAGCGGATGCCCTCCACGCGCCCGAACAGGACGAGGCCGGGTATCTGCGCCAGCGGCCCGAGCGCGTTCAGGCGACGGTCGATCTTGTTCTGGTTGTAGTTGTAGGCGGCGGTCAGCGACCAGCTGCCCAGGCCCCCGAGCCCGAACCGGTACACGCCGACCACGTCCACACCCCGCGTCGTCGTGTCCAAGCCGTTGATGAAGAAGCGCGCCGCGCCGACCGAGTTGAACCCGCCGGCGACCAGCACCCGCTGCACCGCCGCGTTGACCGCCGCCGTGCCGCTGCCCACCGCGCCGAGATTCTCCGTCAGCACGATGCGGTCGTCGATCTTGATCTGGTAGACGTCGGCGGTGATGCTGAGCCCGCGCAAGGGGTTGATCGACGCGCCCAGGCTGACATTGAGCGACTTCTCGGCATCGAGCTGTCTCGCGCCCAGCGCCTGCGCGACGGGGCTGTCGACGGGCAGCGTACTGATGTCGACGGGCTCGCCGGCGATGAAGTTCGTCGAGGTGGTGGTGAAGAATTGCTGCTGGAGCGATGGCGCGCGGAACCCGTTCGACACCGACCCGCGCACCGCGAAGCCATCGAACGGTTCGTACCGGGCGGCCAACTTGCCGTTCAGCGTGTCGCCAAAATCGGAGAAGCGCTCGTACCAGCCCGCTGCGTTGACGGTGAAGCGGGTGAAGATGTCCGTGTCGAACTCGATATAACCGGCGAAGCTGTCGCGGCTTCGGTCGGTCGCCGCCGACACGGGGAAGCCGGGGAACCCTTGCGCGCCGACCAACGCCGCGCGGCCCGGAGTGCGCGCCACGAAGAACGGCCCGGCCGCGTAGGATTGCAGCTCGCCCGGCCTGATCTTGAAGTTCTCGTCGCGGTACTCGCCGCCGAACGAAAAGGTCAGCGGTTTGGCCAGACCGAGATCGAACTCGCGCCCGAGATCGAGATTGACGGTGGTCTGGCCGAAACGAAGCTCGCCCGAATCGAACGACCGCTGGCTCTGCGGCCCGAACGATGTGTTGAGGCTGTTCACCGTGCGGTAGTCGAAGCCGTTATGGCCATAGACGAGCGACAGGTCGGCGGAGAACCCCGCCACGTCGGCGCGCAATCCGACCGCACCGGCGTAGTCCTCGTAATCGGTCGCGATCGCGGGAAGAAACCCGTCGGGGCGGAGCGGCGTGAAGTTCGCCGCGTTCGGCGTCGTCGCGGGCGTGATCGTGGAGAAGTCGCGGTTGTTGGCGGAGGCGGACTGGCGGAAGTTGGCCGCGCTGACGCCGTCGCGCTTGCTGTAGGAGCCGAAGGCATAGAGCTCGACCGGGCCGAGCGGCACGCCCGCGTTGGCGAACAAGTTGTAATCCTCGACCTGCGGATCGCCGAACTGGAAGTTCAGACGGTCGAAGGTGAGCTCGCGCGCATCGAACGCGGCGGTCGGCCGGTTGTAGTTGGGGCGGGGGTCGAAGCCTGCGCGGTTGGTGTTGTGGCGGTCGCGGTATTCGCCCGTGAGGTTCAGGTAACCCTCGGCCCCGAGCGGGATGCCGATGTTGGCGGCGATCGTCCACAGATCGCCGTCGCGCGCGCTGCGCTCGCCGTCATAGTTGCCCGCCAGGATGCGGCCGTCGACCGGATCGAAGAAGGGCTGGCCGGCCGCGTTGGTTTGGAGGCCGGTCAGCCGCCCGACATCCTCCAGCTGCGTTACGTATTTGCCGTAGCTGACCGAGACGGTACCGGTGTTCGTGCCGCGCTTGAGCTGGAAGTTGATCACGCCCGCGATCGCGTCCGACCCATATTGCGACGACGCGCCGTCGCGCAGCACCTCGACCCGCTCGATCGCGAGCGTCGGGATGGTGTTGATGTCGACCGCCGCCGCACCGCGCCCGACCGACCCATTGATGTTGAGGAGCGCGGAGGTGTGCCGCCGCTTGCCGTTGATCAGCACCAGCGTCTGGTCGGGGTTCAGGCCGCGCAGCGTCGCGGGGCGGATCACGTCGGTACCGTCGTTGATCGAGGGTTGGGGAAAGTTGAAGGACGGGATCAGCTGGTTCAGGATCTTGTTGGTCTCGCCCAGGCCCGAGGTCTGGAGCTGTTCGGACGAGATCACGTCGATCGGCACCGGGCTGTCGGCGGCGGTGCGGTTCGCGGCGCGCGTGCCGGTGACGATGATCGTCTCGGCGAGATCGTCGCCCGGAACGCCGTCGCGCGGCTCGGCGCCCGGCACCTGGCCCGCGGGCGGCGTGGCGGTCGTCTGAGCCCAGGCAGGCCCGGCCAGGGCGGAGGTCGCGAGCAGCGCGGCGGCGAACGTCTGGTGGATCCCCCGTGATTTCACCCAAATGCTACGAGTATGCGACGGCCCGGCAAGCGGCGTCGGGCGCAGCCCATGCGCGTTTCACCGGCGCTGTTGCAACGCGGCAACACACGCCGCGCGTCGCCGCGCTAGAGGATCGCGTGCGGTAGATAGCGCGCCAGGTCGCGCGTGATCGGGCCGTCGTCCTCGCGGATCGACAGCGCGACGGGCTCGTCGCCGACCATCCACGATCCCACCACCGCGTGGTTACCGTCGAAGACGGGGAGCGGATGCAGCGCCTGAACGATCCAGCCCTCCTCGCCGTAGCCGCCGGGCGGTCCCGCCTGGCGGGCGTCGCCGTCGACGAGTTCGATGTCGGCCCCCTCGCGCGAGAAAAGGGGTTTGCGGACATGGCGGTCGCCGATCTCCGCCACCGCCGCCTCGTCGCCCGCGAAAGCGGCGGGGAGCAGGTTGGGATGGCCCCTGTGCCGTTCCCACAACAGCGGCAGCATGCCCTTGTTCGACAGCACCGATTTCCAGGCGGGCTCCAGGAACAAGATCGCCGTACCGGGCAGGTGCTCCGCATAGGGTTCGCGGAGCATGTCCTCCCACGGATAGAGCTTGAACATCGCCGCGATCAGCACGCCCGCCTCGTCGACGAACCGGCCGTCGCCGTCCACGCCGATCCGGTCGATTGCGACGAACTCGGGATCGAGCCCGGCCTGGAGCGCGACGTCCTCCAGATATCGGACCGTCTGGCGGTCCTCGAGATGCGCCGCGTCGCCCGCGAAATGCAGCACGCTGCCCGTGGTGAACAGCGCGGCGAGGCGCTCCTTCAGCGCGTCATGGAGGCGATTATACTGGTCGGCGTCGGCGGGCAGCCGCTCCGCCTTGATCATGTCCTCCAGCCAGCGCCACTGGAACAGCGCGGTCTCGAAGATGCTGGTGGGCGTGTCGGCATTGTATTCAAGCAGCTTGGCGGGCCCTGCGGACGCGCCGCCGTAACTGAAGTCGAACCGTCCGTAGAGGCTGGGCGCGCGGGCGCGCCACGAGTTCGCCACCACGTCGCGCATCGCACGCGGGATCGCGAGCCGGTCCATCAGCTCCTCGCTCCCGACCACTTCGTCGACCAGCGCCAGGCACAGACCGTGGAGCTCGGCGCTGGGAGCCTCGATCCCCTCCTCCACCTCAGCGAGCGTGAAGCGGTAATAGGCGCGCTCGTCCCAGTAGCGCGCCCCGTCGGCATGGTGAAAGGTGAAGCCCATCTCCTGAGCCACGGCCTCCCAGTCGGGCCGCTCCGCGACTTGGACCCGCTCCACTATTCGCGCGGAAGCTTGAGCGGATGGCGCGACTCGTCCGCTAAGCGCAGCGGCTCGCCCGCGGGCGGCGCGGACAGGCGCGCGAGTATGTCGTCGGCCGAGTTCGCGCCGCCAAGCAAGCCGGCGTCCTTTAGCTTGGCGTCGAGGTCCGCCCCGGTGCGCATATCTTCCAGCTCGTTCGCCGCGCGGAAGCGCTCCTCGCGGATCATCTGCTGCTCCTTGATCCGCTTCAGGCTGTCGGCCGCCGACCCGAGCGATGAGCCCGCCGAATTGTGGGAGGCGGCGACGGCGGCCTGCGCCTTCTGCATGCTTTCGTTGGCGCGCACGACCTCGACCTCGCGGCGCAGCGCATCGACCTTGCCGTCGCTCTGCTTGATGACGGCGCGGATGCGGTCCTCGGCGGCGCGCATTTCGCCGGCCTGGGGCTGCTTGGTCGACAGCTCGGACTCGATCGTTGACAGCCGTTCGGCGACCTGGCGGGCGAGGTCCATGTCGCCGCGGCCGATCGCGGCGCGCGCCGACGCCTCGTATTTGGACTTCTGGCCGCCCAGCGCCTCCATGTCCTTTTCCATCATCCGGCGCCTTGCGGTCAGTCCGGCCAGGTCATCGCGCGCCTTGGCCTGCGCGCTCCCGGCGTCGCGGATCTGCTGGTCCAGGATCGTGAGCGCGCGGGCGTCGGTGACCGACTGCCCCGCCTCGTACGCGCTGCCGCGCACCATGGTGACGAGCTGCTTCCACATCGACATGCGTCCTTTGTCCTTCAGGCGGCGAATTCGGCGCGCAGGTCACCCGCGGCGTCGATGGCGTTCTCGGCGAGGACGCGCAGTTCCAGCGTGATCGCGCTCAACGGGGACTCGATCGCGAGCTCCCCGATCAGCTCGTAATAATCGCGCCCGTCGACCTCGGTGATCGCGAAATTCGACAGCGGCACCAGCTTCTGCGCCTTCAGGATGAAACGGTTGAACGCGTCGGCGTCGGGCTGCTCGTCGACGGGCCACAGCAGCGTCGACACGACGATCTGCTCGCCCGCGACCGACAGGAAGATAGACAGGTCGCCGTGGCGCGGCATCGAAACGCGCAGCACGGACTCGGCACCGTCGATCAGTTCGACCGCGAACTCGTCGGCGAGATCGGGTGAGCGCAACGCCTCGCCGAGGCTGGAGGTAGTCCAGGACTGCGGTGCACCGTCGGTCATTCAACTCTCCCCAAGGGCGCTTGACACCCCAATCATAAGACCGCAGCAACCGGTACGAAAGGGGGGTCGCGTGCCCGATGGGTCGATCCGGTCTGAACGCGCTGCTCCGCCGCCTGTATCTCGCGGCAGGCGAGCTGCATCCGGGCGTCATGCTGGCGCTGCTGCTCGTTCACATGACGCTGGGCTGGCTTTTGCTCGGCTGGGCGGGGGAGGAAGCTCTCGCGCGGCCGGTCGATTACGCTTATTGGTACCTCACCACCGCGACAACGATAGGGTACGGCGATCTCAGCCCCAAATCGGACGGGGGACGGATGATCGCGGCGTTGTTCGTGATGCCGGGCGCGGTGGCGCTGTTCACGGCGGCGCTGGCGCGCTTCTTCGCCGGGGTCGCGGGGCGGTGGCGACGGCGGCGGCAGGGCATGGGAGATTATAGCGAGGTGGACGGGTTGGTCGTCATCGTCGGCTACGACCGCGAGCGGACGCCGCGCATGATCGCCGAGATCACCGCCGACGCGCACGCCGCCGAGATCGTGCTGGTCGCGGTCGACGCGCTGGAGATCGACGATCCCACGTACCGCTTCGTCCAGGCGGCCTCGCTCACCGCGCCCGCCGACCTGTGCCGGGCGGGCGTGGCGAACGCGTCGCGCGTCGTGGTGTACGCCGCGTCCGACGCGGAGACGTTGGCCGCGACGCTGGCGGTCACCGCGCTGAACGAGGGCGGGCATGTCGTGTGCTTCCTGCGCGATCCCGACACCGCGCGGCTGCTGAACGCGCATTGCCCGACGGTGGAGGTGGTGTTGACCCCCACGGTCGAGCTCGTGGTCAAGGCGCTGAGCGATCCGGGCTCCAGCCGCTTCATCGCCCAGCTCGCCAGCCATACCGACGAGGGCGCGACGCTCTACGCGACGCGGGCTCCAAGCGAAGGCGATTTCGACGGCTATGCCGGGCGGATGCGCGCGCGGGGCGCGGTGCTGGTCGCGACCTGCGCTCCCGGCGACCCGTGCCCCCGCTTCGATCTGGACGCGGCCGTCCGCGCCGGCGACCGGCTGTTCTACCTGGCCAAGACGAGGGTGGCGGCGTGATCTGGGGCAAGCTGTTCGGGAGCGGCGGCGGGAGTGAGCCCGGGCCGCGCGTGGCGGAGGTGCGCAACGTCACGATCGGCCGGCAGGTGCGGCTCGATCCGCTGGCCTGGCGGACGCTGGAAGGCGCGACCTTTTCGCTTGCGCGCGACACGCTGGAGATCACCGCGCAGGGGCTGATCAAGCTCGACGAGGGCGGTTACGTTCACCGCTTCTACACCGACGACGAGCTGATGCTGCAGGCGGTGAGCCAGGCCGCCGACGGGTCGGACGCGGACGACTTCACGCTCTTCCAGCCCTGGCGCAGCGCCTATCCGGCGAACCGGGGCGAGCGCGAGGCGTTCCTGACGCGGCTGTCGCGGAACCGCTTCGAGGAGCCGGGCCTGCCCCCGTTCGACCGCTATTGGTACGAGGGCGACGAGGGGACGCAGCCGCCCGTCCGGTTGTGGGAAGCGGTATATCATGAGCGCGACGGCGAGCCCGTACGGCACATTCGCCAGAGTTGCATGTTGTATGCGCGCGCGGTGCCGCCCGCGGGCGAGGAATTGCTGCTCGCGCTGGCGATGGAGCCGGAGGGCGGCGACTATACGCATGAGATCATGATCGGGCTGGCGGTCTCGCCCGGCGAATTCACCGCCTGACCTTAGCAAGGAACCGACGATGAACCTGAATTTCGAAGCGTTCGCGACGGGGGCCGGCCATTTCCTGGTGGCGTTCGGGCTGGCGGCGTTGTTCCTCGCCGTGTTCAAGCGGCTGTATCAGATGTCGACGCCGTATGACGAAGCCAAGCTGATCGGGCAGGGCAATGTCGCGGCGTCGGTGGCGCTGGGCGGCGCGATCATCGGCTTCGCGCTCCCGCTCGCCTCCGCGCTGACGCAGACCGCCGACCCGGTCGAGTTCGCCGCCTGGGGGCTGCTGGCGGGCGTGATCCAGATTCTCGCATCGCTGCTCGTCCGCCGAGTGATCGTGCGCGACATGGTCGAGCGGATCGAGGCGAACAACGTCGCCAGCGCGGTGTATCTCGCGGCGACGTCGATCGGCGTGGGCCTCCTCAACGCCGCTTCGATGACCTATTGAGGATAGGACCATGAGCGATCCCATCCAACACCCTAGCCGCCGCAAGCGCTCCGTCGCGGCCGGACTCTCCGCGGTAGGCGCGGCCGCGATGCTGTCGGGCTGCGACCCGTCGCCGTCGATCGAGCAGGTCTCCCGCGAGCAGCATGGCGAGCCGACGGAAGTGTCGGCGTTCCAGTCGGTTTCCGAATGCGTCGCGAGCGGCCCATTCAGTCAGGTTCAATGCGAGGAGGCGCAGAAGACCGCCCAGGCCGAGGACGAGCGCGCCGCACCGCGTTTTGCCGACCAGCAGACCTGCGAGGAGCAGCACGGGGGCACTTGCCAGAGCCGCAGCTCGGGCGGACAGAGCTTCTTCACGCCGCTCCTGACCGGCTTCATGATCGGGCAGTTGCTGAACGGCGGGCGGTCTCCTTACCGGTATGGCGGGCTGTACCAGGACCGGCGCAGCGGCGGATACATCACGGGCGGCGGTGCGCAGCTGTTCAACGGCGGTTACGGCGGGCGGTCGACGGGGTTCCAGGTCGGCAACCGCGCGCTGACCAACCCCGTCACGACGCAGCGCATCCAGACGAGGAGCTCGGTGGTGTCGCGCGGCGGCTTCGGCGGGCGCGCCAGCGCGCGTTCGGGCGGATGGGGCGGGGGAAGCTTCGGCGGCTGAGCGCGAGCTAGCGCCCGGCAAGCTCACCCAGCGTCACCGGGCGAAAGTCGCGCGCGTCGACGCCGACGTCGTACTGGCGTTGCATCGGCTTCAGCCTTCCATGGCTGTGCCCATGCAGGTTCAGCGCGCGCCGGCCCTGACCGTTCCAGCTGCGGAACGGATAGTGGCACAGGACGAGCGACACGCCGTCCACCGCGATTTCGGCATAGTCGGCCACGCTCGCCCAGCCGGACGCCGACGCGGTGCCGGGCGGATCGTTGTTGCCGCGTATCAGGTGCTTGGTCCCGTGCAGGCATTTCAGAAGCACGGGCACGTCGGCGGCGCGGCGGGCGATGTCGCCCAGGTGCCAGACCTCGTCGTCGGGCGCGACCGCCGCATTCCAGTTCGCGAGGAGCGCCACGTCCATCTCGGCGACCGAGGCGAACGGGCGGCGGCCGACATTGAGTACGCGGTGATCGCCGAAATGCGTGTCCGAGGTGAACAGGACGGCCACCCGGTCACCGGACCGCAAAACCGCGCAGTCGCCTCACCGCGCCGTCGCGCGCTTGCGGCCGAGCCGAGCGCCCGCGACCGCGCGTTGTCGCTTTGCCAGCGGTTCGTCGCAGTCGTGCGGCATTACCACGGGCACCGTCAGGCACATGCTCTGCGTCGGCAGCACGTCGCGCCAGTCGGCGATCAGTTGCTTGTAAGCGCGGCCGACCGCCCGGATGTTGCGGTCGAGATCGAACAGCCCGAGCGGGTTCACCCGGCCGTTCTTCTCGCGCAGCGCGCTGTCCCAATCGACCTGATCGGTCAGCGAATACCAGGTGAAACCGACGATCGGCGTGCCCGTGTTGCGGACGCGCAGGACGTTGGCCCATTGCTTCCACAGCCAGTCCACCGCCTCCGTGCCGAGCGGACCTTCGGCCATGTTGGTTTCGGTGTGCATCACCGGAAGCATGTAGCGGTCGTGATATTGCCGGGTGATCTCGTCGTAACCGAACACCTCGCCCGATGCGGAGGTGGAGCCGTCGGCGCGCACGCGGTGCTCGTTGGTGACGTAGTAATCGTTGCCCAGGATCGAGTGCTGCTTAAGCCGGTTGTCGAGGAAGAAGTGGTACTCTTCGCGCGTCATGCCGTTGTCGAGCAGATATTCGTACATCTCCGAATCGACGCGCCGACCGTAATTGAGGTCCAGCGTAAGGAAGCGCTGCGAGTTGAGGAGCTCCGCATGCTTAATCGCGGCGGGGTTTTCCGCATGGTAATATTCGGACGATTCCGACTGGATGAAGATCGCGTCGGGCCGCGCCAGCAGAATGGCTCGCATCGCCAGCACGTTCGCCTTGACGATGTTCTTGAGCGCGTTGACGAAGGTGCCGTCGGTCGTTCCCTGCTCGTTCCACCAGCCGTAACGCGCGGAAAAGGTCGCGCAGATGAACATCTCGTTGACCGGCGTGTAGAGCTGCACCCATGGATAGCGCCGCGCGAAATCGCTTGCGTAGCCCGCGAACAGATTTGGGAAGTCGGGGTTTTGAAAGTTGCCGATCCAGTCGGGAACGCCGAAATGACACAAATCGACTATGGGCACGATGTTGCGGTGCTTGAGCTCGGCGAAGGTCTCGTCGGAAAATCCCCAATCGTAGCGGCCCTCGCCTAGCCACGTCGTGTGGATGGGAGGGCCGTAGCGGAGATACCCGATCCCCATCTCCGCCACGAGCGCGAAGTCCTCGCGCCAGCGCTCGTAGAAGCCGCAGGACTCCATCTCGTCGACGCGGACGCGCCCGCCATCGATGGTCGGCACGCTGTTCTCGATGCCGGTGGCGAACATGAAGCTGGTGATGATAATTCTCCCGCTGATCGACGGGAACGCGGGCGGACGGGAAGGGGTCCGCCGGAGCAATGCTCCCAGCGGCGCAATCGTGCTAGGCGGCGCGCGAGACCACGGAGCGGTAGCTTGGCTCCGGGATTGGCAGTCCCTCATCGCGCGCGACGTCGACCCATAGCTCGATCGCGACCTGAGCCTCGGCGACGGCCTCGGCTGGCGTATCGCCATGCGCCGAGCAGGATCGTAAATCCGGCACGTTGGCGATCCAGCAACCGTCCGGCTCGTAACAGAATACATCGATGTGATAGTGGGGCGTCATCACTGGTCCGGCTCCAACCCGCTCTCGCGCACCATATCGAGGAACTCGCGCACCTGATAGTCCTCGGCGTTCTTTCCGCGGGGCTGGATCACGAGCAGGTCGATGCGTGCGGGATGGCGAACCGTGCGGTGGCTGCCACGCTGCCGCAGTTCAACGAACCCGAACGCGTCGATCAGCTACTCGAAATCACGAAACGAGTGCCCGCGTGGGTTGGCGAGAAAACGGGCGTAGAGCTTGGCGATGCGGGTCACGGCAGGTCTCCTTACCCGCGGGTTCGCAGGATCACGAGACCGTCGTTACCGCCGTCAACACGCCGTGATAGTGGGCGGCTGTTGTCGCGAGCCGCGCGACAACAGCCTACCGCGCCGCCCGTCTCCCCGCCCGGACCGCGCTCTGCTTGCCGTAGCGGGTCTTCCGCGTGCCCGGCTTGCCCTCGTTCGATCGGCCCATGATCGGCGCTTTCTGCTGCTCGGGCGGGAGGCCGAGCTCGTCATTCTCCAGTTGGCGGATCTCGTCGCGCAGGCGGCCGGCGGTCTCGAACTCCAGGTCGGACGCGGCGCGGCGCATCTGCTTTTCCAGATCCTCGATGTAGGCGCGCAGATTGTGGCCGACCATGTGCGGGCGGTCCCCAGGGTTATTCGGGTCGATCGGGATCGTCACCTGGTCGCCGCTGGCCACATGCGCGATCACGTCGGCGATGTTGCGGCGGATAGTGGTCGGCGTGATGCCGTGTTCGAGGTTGTACGCCTCCTGCTTCTCGCGCCGCCGCCCCGTCTCGAGCATCGCACGCTCCATCGAACCGGTGATGCGGTCGGCATAGAGGATCACGCGCCCGTCCACGTTCCTGGCCGCGCGGCCGATCGTCTGGATCAGCGACGTCTCCGACCGCAGGAACCCCTCCTTGTCGGCGTCGAGGATCGCGACCAGTCCGCATTCGGGGATGTCCAATCCCTCGCGCAACAGGTTGATGCCGATCAGCACGTCGTACACGCCCAGGCGCAGGTCGCGGATCAGCTCGATGCGCTCCAGCGTCTCCACGTCCGAATGCATGTAGCGGACCTTCAGCCCCGCCTCGTGCATGTATTCGGTCAGATCCTCGGCCATGCGCTTGGTCAGCGTGGTGACGAGCGTGCGGTACCCCTTCGCGGCGGTCGCCTTGCACTCCCCGATCAGGTCCTGGACCTGCTCCTCGACCGGCTTGATCTCGATCGGCGGGTCGATCAGCCCGGTCGGGCGGATCACCTGCTCGGCGAAGACGCCGCCCGTCTGCTCCATTTCCCACCCGCCCGGCGTCGCCGAGACATAGGTGGTCTGCGGGCGCATCGCGTCCCATTCGTTGAACCGGAGCGGCCGGTTGTCGATCGCGGACGGCAGGCGAAATCCGTATTCGGCCAGCGTCAGCTTGCGGCGGTGGTCGCCCCTGGACATGCCGTTGATCTGGCCGATCGTGACGTGGCTCTCATCGACGAACAGCATCGCGTTTTCGGGCAGATACTCGAACAAGGTAGGCGGCGGCTCGCCGGGCAGGCGACCCGTCAAGAAGCGGCTGTAATTCTCGATACCGTTGCACGAGCCCGTGGCGGCGATCATCTCCAGGTCGAAATTCGTCCGCTGCTCGAGGCGCTGATGCTCGATCAGCCTGCCCTCCGCCTCCAGTTCCTTCAGCCGTTCGGTCAGCTCGTGGCGGATCGCCTCGGTCGCCTGCTTCATCGTCGGGCCGGGCGTGACGTAATGCGAATTGGCGTAGATGCGGACCGAGTTCAGCACCGCGTTCTTGCGGCCCGTCAGCGGATCGAACTCGACGATCTCCTCGATCTCGTCGCCGAAGAAGGACACGCGCCAAGCCGAGTCCTCATAGTGCGAGGGATAGATCTCCAGCGTGTCGCCCTTGACGCGGAAGTTGCCGCGCTGGAACGCGGCGTCGTTGCGCTTGTATTGAAGCGCCACGAGCTTGCGGACGATCTCGCGCTGATCGACCGACTGGCCCTTCTTCAGGTCGAAGATCATCGCCGAGTAGGTCTCGACCGAGCCGATGCCGTAGATGCACGACACCGACGCGACGATGATCACGTCGTCGCGCTCAAGCAGCGACCGGGTGGCGGAATGGCGCATCCGGTCGATGCCCTCGTTGATCGACGACTCCTTCTCGATGAAGGTGTCCGACCGGGGCACGTACGCCTCGGGCTGGTAATAGTCGTAATAGCTGACGAAATATTCGACCGCATTATCCGGGAAGAACGATTTGAACTCGCCATATAACTGAGCCGCCAGAATCTTGTTGGGGGCGAGCACGAGCGCGGGACGCTGCAGCGCCTCGATCGTCTTGGCGACGGTGAAGGTCTTGCCCGATCCGGTAACGCCTAGCAGCACCTGGTCCTTCTCGCCCGCGCGCATGTTCGCGACCAACTCGGCGATCGCGGTCGGCTGGTCGCCCGACGGCGTATAGTCGGTAACGAGCTTGAACGGCCGTCCCCCTTCCGCCTTTTGCGGCCGCGCGGGGCGATGGGGAACGAACTCCTCGCCCGATTCCGGCTCGGCGAGGCTGGTGCGGATCTGGATGGCCATGCGCATGGATATGGGGCCGCGTTCCCGTTTCGTCACGCCCGTTTCCTCATAGGGGTGACGCGCGGTGGCGAGCGCGTTACGCTTCCCGAAAAGGGGAACACCACATGCCGCTACGCCACTTCTTCCTCGTGGCCGCCGCCGTCGCCGGGCCCGCTTATGCGCAGACCGATTACGCCGCCGCCGTGAAGGCCGATTACGACCGCGACCTGGGCAAGCTGTGGGACGAGTTCCACCGTAATCCCGAGTTGTCCTTCAAGGAGATCAGGACCGCCGCGCGCATGGCCGCCGAGTTGCGCAAGGTCTCCGGCATGGTCGTCACCGAAAAGGTCGGCGGCACGGGCGTGGTCGGCGTGCTCAAGAACGGCGCGGGGCCGGTGGTGCTGGTGCGCGCGGACATGGACGGCCTGCCGGTCGAGGAGAAGTCGGGGCTGGCGAATGCCTCCAAGGCGCGTCAGGTCGGGGTGGACGGCGTCGAGGCCCCGGTCATGCACGCCTGCGGCCACGATACGCACATCACCGCGATGGTCGGCACCGCGCGGCGGCTCGCGGCGCTGAAGGACCGGTGGCAGGGAACCGTCGTCTTCATCGTCCAGCCGGCCGAGGAGCGCGTGGGCGGGGCCAAGGCGATGATCGCCGACGGACTTTATACCCGCTTCCCCAAGCCGGACTACGCCGTCGCGTTCCATGTCGACGCGGACGGCGCGGCGGGCGTCGTGTCGGCGTCGGAGGGCATCCAGTACTCCTCGTCCGACTCGGTCAACATCACCGTGCCCGGCGTCGGCGCGCACGGGGCGAGCCCGCACCAGGGCAAGGACCCGGTCTATATGGCGTCGCAGATCGTGATCGCGCTCCAAGGGCTGATCAGCCGCGAGCGCCAGCCGCTCGACCCGGGCGTGATCACGGTCGGGTCGTTCCATTCGGGGGCCAAGCACAACATCATCTCCGAGGAGGCCAAGCTCCAGGTAACGGTGCGCGCGAACAACGAGGCCGAGCGCGCGCGGCTGCTCGCCGGGATCAAGCGCGTCGCGGCGGGGGTGGGAACGCTCAACGGCATGCCCGCCGACAAGATGCCGCGCGTGGAGGTGCCCGAAGGCACGCCCGTCACCACCAACGATCCGGCGCTCGCGCGGCGGCTGAACGCGGTGGTCGCGACCGCGCTGGGCGCGGAGCGGGTCAAGCCGTTCGTGCAGGAGGGCATGGGCGCGGAGGACTTCGCCTACCTCGTCGAGGCCAAACACGGCATCAAGGGCTATTATTTCGGCGTGGGCGGCACCCCGCAGGGGGCGCTCGACGCCGCGAAGGCGGGCGGTCCGCCGGTCGGGTCGCACCATTCGCCCCAGTTCAAGATCTCGCCCGAGCCCGCGATCGTCACGGGCACGGTCGCGACGGTCGCGGCGGTGCTCGACCTGCTGGGGCCGGGCGCGGTCGTCGCGGCGAACTGAACCACCTTACGAGCAGGAGAGAACGCATGATCGGCTACGCGACCTTGGGCACCAACGACATCGACCGGGCGCTGACCTTCTATGACGGGCTGTTCGCGGCCATCGGCGGCAAGCGGCTGATGCAGATGCCCGACGAGCGCCAGCTCACCTTCTACGGCGCGGGCCGCGGCCAGCCGATGCTGGCGATCGGCCGACCCTATGACGGCGGCGCAGCGACCGTCGGCAATGGCGTGATGATTTCACTGATGATGGACGGCCGCGATCAGGTCGACGCGGTGTACGCCAAGGTCATGGCGCTGGGCGCGGCCGACGAGGGTGGGCCCGGGACACGCGGTCCCGAACAGATGGGCTTCTACGGCGCGTATTTCCGCGACCCCGACGGCAACAAATTCTGCGCCTACAAAATGGGCTGAGAGGAAGGACGCGCGTGACCGAAGAGAAGGGCCACGGCAGCGACACCGCCAAGAAGGCCAACGCCAAGGCGGCCAAGGAAGGCGAGAGCAACCCGCGTAAATCATCGGCGGCGCAGGCCGAGTTGGGAAAGAAGGGCGGCAAGGCGAAGAAGAAGTAGCGATGCGGGGCAGGGGACATCGCCATCCTCCTCCCCCGTCACCCCGGACTTGTTCCGGGGTCCATCGTGGTCCGCACCCGGACCGGACCGGGTGCGCACAACGATCGATGCCGGATCAAGTCCGGCATGACGAGCTAGGGAGAGGCGGGCTCGGCTTCCGTCAGAGCATCGTGCGCACCGCGTCGGTGTCGAGACGGCGGAGCAATTCGGCGCGCGGCACCGCGGGGACGGGCGGGCGCGGGGCGAGCGGCGGCACCGTGAACGGTCGCCCTATCCCGACCGGCGCGAATCCCGTCTGCCCCGTTTCGCGCATCGCTTCGGCGAGCAGGCGGGGCGGGGTGTCATAGGCTTCGTACGACAGCCGGAACGTACCCCAGTGAATCGGGATCGCGGTGGTCGCCCCTAAACGGCGGAACACCTCGACCGCGTCGACCGGGCCGATATGGCTCCCGCTCGCCATCTGGCCCGGCTGGAACCGGAACGCGCCGATCGGGATCAGTGCGAGACGAATCGGGCCGTGGCTCGCCGCCTCCACCGGCCAACGCCCATCACCCATGCCGGTGTCGCCCGCGAAGAACAGGTTGCCGCCGGGCAGGCGCACCACGAAGCTAGACCAGAGCGCGCGGTTGCGGTCGGTGAACCAGCGGCTGCCCCAATGGTGGTTGCGGTTGACGATCACCTCGACCCCGGGCCGGACGGAGACGCGTCCGCCCCAATCGAGCGCGGTCGCGCGCGCGCCCACCTGTCCGATCACGCTGTCGTTACCCAGGCTGGTCACGATCGTCGGCTTGTCGCGGTCCCACAGCCGCTTGAGCGTCTTAAGATCCATGTGGTCGTAATGATTGTGGCTGAGCAGCACGAGATCGATGGGGGGCAGGTCTTCGAACCGTACCCCCGGCGCCGCGACCCGCTTCGGCCCCAGCCAGAACGGCCCGGCATTGCGGCTCCATACCGGGTCGGTCAGGATATTTAGCCCGTTCGTCTGCACCAGCACGGTCGCATGGCCGATCCAGGTCGCGACCATGCGCTCGCCCTCGACGCGGGCCTCCGGACTAGCGGGCGTCACCGCGACCGAAGCGGGCCAGTCCGGCCGCCCGTCGCGCCCCGTCAGGTTGTTCCAGAAGAACCGGCCACGGCTGCCGCCGCCGGGCGGGTGGGCGGTGTCCTGGTCGCCGTCGGGGTTGAAGAAGCGCTCGCCGTCGAAATGGTCGGTCGCGGGTCCTCGGTAATAGATGCGGTCGAGAAAGCGCGGCGCGATCGTGACGAGCAGCGCGGCCGCGACGAACAAGGCGAGCAGGGAGAGGCCGACGAACTTCAGGATGACGAGCAAGGAGCGGCTCCGCGGGTGAGCAGGACTAACGCAGGTTGCAGGCGATCGGTCCGTCTTCGTCCGACCGTCATGCCGGACTTGTTCCGGCATCCATCGTTGTGCACACCTGTCGCACGCCGAGCGCGTACGACGATGGACCCCGGAACAAGTCCGGGGTGACGAACCGGGGGGATGTGAATGCGCTATCTAGCAGTCGGGCTGATGCTTGCGGTAGCACCCGCCGCCCAAGCCCGCGATGCCGTCGTCGAGGAACGCTCGATCGACCAGCTCCAGGCGGACATGACCACGCGCCGCGCCACCTCCGTCGACCTAGTCCGCGCATATCTCAAGCGGATCGAGCAGCTGGACCGGCGCGGGCCGATGCTCCGCTCGATCATCGCGCTGAACCCGCAGGCGCTGGCGCAGGCCAAAGCGCTCGACGCGGAACGCCGGGCCGGGCGGGTGCGCGGGCCGCTCCACGGCATCCCCATGCTGATCAAGGACAATATCGACACGCTCGAGATGCCGACCACCGCCGGCTCGCTCGCGCTGCGCGACAACCATACCCGCCGCGACGCGCCCGTGGTGGCGCGGTTGCGCGCGGCCGGAGCGGTGATCTTGGGCAAGACCAACCTGTCCGAATGGGCCAACATCCGCTCGAACAACTCGATGAGCGGCTGGAGCGCGGTCGGCGGCCTCGTCCGCAACCCCTACGCGCTCGACCGCACCGCCTGCGGCTCGTCCTCGGGCTCCGGCTCGGCGGTCGCGGCGAGCCTGGCGGCGGCGGCGGTCGGGACGGAGACCGACGGCTCGGTCGTCTGCCCCGCCTCGATCAACGGGCTGGTCGGGTTCAAGCCGACGCTGGGCCTGGTCAGCCGGACGCACGTGGTCCCGATCAGCCACAGCCAGGACACGCCCGGCCCGATGGCCAAAACTGTGCGCGACGTCGCCGCGATGCTCGGCGCGATGGTGGCGAGCGACCCCGCCGACCCCGCCACGACCGGGGCCGACGCGCGCCGCCGTGACTATGTCGCCGGGCTGTCGGCGAGCGCGCTGTCGGGATTGCGGGTCGCGGTCTACCGGCCCGACAACATGGGCACGGACCTGACCGCGCGCTTCGACGCGGCGTTGGCGGTGCTGCGCGAGGCGGGCGCGGTGCTCGTGGACGTGAAACGCCCCGAACTGGGCGGCCTGGGAGACGCTGAACTGACGGTGCTGCTGACCGAACTCAAGGCCGATCTCGACGTCTATCTCGCGACGGCGCCGCCCGGCGTCGCGACCCGTACGCTGGACGCGGTGATCGCGTTCAATATCGCGAACGCCGCGACCGAGATGCCGTTTTTCGGCCAGGAGCTGTTCGAACAGGCGGCCAAGACCAAGGGCCTGCGCGATCCCGCCTACCTCGCCGCGCGCGCCAAATCGCTCAGGCTCGCGGGCGCGGAGGGGATCGATGCTATGCTGAAGACCGCGAACGCCGCCGTGCTCGTCCAGCCCAGCTACGGCGCGGCGTGGCTGACCGATCCCGTCCACGGCGACCAGTATAACGGCCCCAGCGCGTCGGGACTGGCGGCGGTCGCGGGCTATCCGAACCTCACCGTGCCGATGGGGCTGGTGGACGGCCTGCCCGTGGGGCTCAGCTTCGTCGCGACCGCCTACGGCGACGCGGCGGTGCTCGGCGCGGGTTACGCCTACGAACAGCGCTCGCGGGCGCGGACCGCCCCACGGTACCTTCCTACCGCCGACGCCGGGCCGGGGCTGGAGGGCGCGTCACCGAAGTAGGTCGGCGCGCACATGGATGGCGCGCAAGGATACGCGCACCTCGATCATGAAGCTCATGAGCGATACGATCAGCATCATCATCGCCAGGATGAAGGTCACGGCGACCGCCGGGCCGATATGCAGGTCGGTCAGGCTGCCGACGAACAGCAGCGCCACCACGGTGCAGGTCAGCACCGCGCTCGTCACCGCCAGGAACAGCGCCAGGTTGATGATCGTGATCCGCCGGTCGAGCAGCCGCAGCTCCCAGACGTGCCGGTCGTGCTCGGGTCCCGTCGAGAGCGGATGGAGGTCGGACAGCGCGCGCGAGCGGTCGACGACGCGCGCCAGCCGTCCCGCGAGCACGTTCAGGAGCGCGCAGATGCCCGTAAGCATGAAGATGGGCGACAGCGCGAGCTGGATCGTCTGCGCGATCGCGGACACGGCGGGAAGCGTATGTATCACGCGCGCCGTCTCGCTCAACCGCGGATCGGTCGCAAGGGCGCAAACAGGATGGTAAGCAGTGGGGCCGTACCGCTCGGGCCATGACAGCCCCGCTTCGCCCCGACGCCTTCCGGCATGCGCCTTCGCGGGTCGAGGCGCGGATGGTGGACGGCCTGCCGATCTGTCTGGACGCGGTCGCGGACGGCGGCCCCGCCTCCCACGCTTTCCTGCGCCACGGCTGGTTCGCCGCAGCGGTCGAGGCCTACGGCGGCGTTCCGCGCACGCTGGTTGTTCGGGTGGACGGCGATCCGGCGCTGGCGCTGCCTATGGTGCCCGTCGGGCCCCGCGCATTCGGCTTGGCGACCGTGCCTGGCAGCTATTGGCCGTTCCGCGGCTATCCGCTCGCTTATGCGGACGACGCCGTCCTCGGCGCTGCGCTGACGGCGCTCGCCCGGGAGGTCCGGGCCTTGCGCATCGGCCCGGCGCCCGACGGCGACCCGTCGGTCGCGCCGTTGCTGGAGGCGGCGCGCTCGCGCGGCTGGGCGGTGCTGGACCGCCTCGTCGGCGACGGCTGGCTGTTCCGTCTCGGCGACGCGCATGCGGGCGGCGACTGGCCGCGAGCCTCCACGCTCAAGAAGAACCGCTTCCACGAAAAGCATTTGGGCGCGCACGGTGCGCTCGCCTGGCGCTTCGCGGGCGAGGACGACTGGCCCGCCGCCTTCGACCGGCTCGCCGCCGTGGAGGAGGTCAGCTGGCTCGCCTCGCGCACCGACGGGCGCGACGCCAAGTTCACCCGCCAAGGTCACGGCGCGTTCTGGCGAGTCGCCGCGCGCGACCCGGTCCTGCGCGGCATCATGCGCGCGGCGACGCTGGACATCGATGGCCGCCCGGCCGCGTTCTCGTTCGATCTCGTATCGGGCGATACCTGCTACGCGGTCGCCAACAGCTACGATCCGGCGTTCGCCAAGCATTCGCCGGGCAAGCTCCTCTACACCCGCAACCTCCAGGACTTGGCCGCGCGCGGCGTCGCCCTTGTCGATTGGGGCATGGGCGACAGCGGCTACAAGCGCGTGATCGGCGCGGAGCCGGGTCCGCCTCTGCGCGACTGGCTGCTCGTCAGGCCGGGCGTTTCGGCGACGGCGGCGCGGGCATTCGCGGGCTGGTGGATGCGGCGCCGTCAGACGCGGACGTAGCGGAAATACCAGACCTCGCGGCCCGCGCGGCGGGCCTTGCGCTCGTAGCGCGTCTCCGGCCAGTCGTCGGGACGGGTCAGGAAGTCGGCGGGTGTGCGCGCCTGCCACACGAAGTCGCGCCGCCGGTCCATCACCGCCATCGCCCAACGGCAATAGGTCGGGTCGTCGGTACCGAGCCGAAACTCGCCCCTGGGCGCGAGCTTGGCGGCGATCAGGTCGAGCGGGCCGTGATTGACCATGCGGCGCTTGGCGTGCCGCGCCTTGGGCCAAGGGTCGGGATGGAGCAGGTACGCGCGCGCCAGCGACGCGTCCGGCAGTCGGTCGAGCACATCGAGCGCGTCGCCCATATGCAGGCGCACGTTGGCCAGCCCGCGCTCGCGAATGTGCGTGAGCGCGCCCACCACGCCGTTCAGGAACGGCTCGCAACCGATGAAGCCCGTATCCGGCGCGGCCTCCGCCTGCGCCGCCAGATGCTCGCCCGCGCCGAAACCGATCTCCAGCTGCAACGGTCGCGCGTCGCCGAAGAGAGCGATAGCGTCGAGCGGGCCCGTGTCGGGGACGCTCAGGGAGGGCAACAGCTCCTCGACCAGCGCGGCCTGACCGACGCGGAGCTTATGCCCCTGACTGCGACCGTACAGACGGCGGATGATGGCGGGATCGTTCATTCTACTTTCGTCATGCCGGACTTGTTCCGGCATCCATCGTTGTGCGGCATCGGCGAGCGCAGGCTATCGCGCAACCATGGACCCCGGAACAAGTCCGGGGTGACAAGAAAGGTTGACGCAACCGGTTCGACCTATGCCCCGAACAATTCCAGCTGCTTCACCTTCGGCGCGACCACCGTGCGCAGGTCGGCGCGGTCCGCCAGCGCCACCGGCCGCCAATCCTCCGCCACCAGGAACGGCCTGACCTTGGCGATCGAAGCGGTCAGCCGCGCCACGTCGTCGAGCCGCAGCCGCCGCCAGCGCCGGGCCCGCACGATCGCGTCCACCGCCTTTACGCCCAGCCCCGGCACGCGGAGCAGATCCTCGCGCGGGGCGCGGTTCACGTCTACGGGAAAGCGGTCGCGGAATTTGAGCGCCCAGGCGAGCTTCGGGTCGATATCGAGCGGGAGCATGCCCGTCGCCTCGTCGGCCGCCGCAACGACCTCGTGCGGCTGATAATCGTAAAAGCGCATCAGCCAGTCGGACTGGTACAACCTGTGCTCGCGCATCAGCGGCGGACGCGACAGCGGCAGCACCGCGCTAGCGTCGGGGATCGGGCTAAAGGCGGAGTAATAGACGCGGCGCAGCCCGAACCGGTCGTAGAGCGTCGATGCGCGCGTGACGATGTCGCCGTCGGTCGCCGCGTCCGCGCCGACGATCATCTGCG
>NZ_CAXSBH010000040.1:0-25548 GCF_964235535.1 uncultured Sphingomonas sp. | reverse complement strand
CAGCCTCAAGCCCATCGGCGGCATCCCCGGCGACGCCACCGCCGAGCAGATCGACCTCATGGCCGACCTCGCCGAGCGGTTCAGCCACGACGAGCTCCGCGTCACCCACGCCCAGAACATCGTCCTGCCACACGTCCGCCAAGCCGACCTCCACGCGATCTGGACCCAGCTGAGCGCCGCCGGTCTCGCCGAGCCCAACCTGGATCTGATCACCGACATCATCGCCTGCCCCGGCCTCGATTATTGCAGCCTCGCCAACGCCCGCTCGATCCCCGTCGCGCAGAAGATCGCCACCCGCTTCGCCGATCGCGGCCGCCAGGCGGAACTGGGCGAGCTGAAGCTCAAGATCAGCGGCTGCATCAACGCCTGCGGTCACCACCATGCCGGCCACATCGGCATTCTGGGCGTCGACAAGAAGGGCACCGAGAACTACCAGCTCTCGCTCGGCGGCTCCGGCGCGGAGGACGTGTCGCTCGGCAAGATCACCGGCCCCGGCTTTTCCGAGGACGGCGTCGTCGACGCGATCGAGCGCGTCACCGACCACTATCTCGCCGTCCGGACGGAGGGCGAGCGCTTCCTCGACACCTACCGCCGCGTGGGCATGGAGCCGTTCAAGGGAGCTATCTATGGCCAAGCGTGACGTCGTCTTCCCCGCCGGTCGCCAGGACCTGTACGACAAGCACAAATACTCACCCGCCGTGCGGTCGGGCGGCTTTCTCTTCGTCTCCGGCCAGGTCGGCAGCCGCGAGGACGGCTCGCCCGAGCCCGAACTGGAAGCGCAGGTCGCGCTGGCGTTCCGGAACCTGAACGCGATCCTCACCGCCGCGGGCTGCACGTTCGAGGACGTGCAGGATGCCACCTTGTTCATGATCGATCCGGAGAAGGTACTGCCGGTTTACTTCCGGGCGGCACCGCCCGAGTGGCTCGAATCGCCCTATGCTACCCTGACCGCTGTGGGAGTAACCTGGCTCTCGGGCTTCCAGTTCGAGATCAAGGTTATCGCCAAGCTCCCCCCAGAGTCGCGCGGGACATCGGCATGAGCGGCGCGGACGCCGAACAGACCGATATCGGCGGTGAGCCTCTGCTCCGCTTCCGCGACGATGAGCCGCATGACGAGATCAACGTCACGCTCGAGGCCTTCGCCGACGGCCAGACCAACGCCACCGCCGTTCGGCTGGAGGCCGGCGACGACGCCCGCGCGCTCCTCCCCTATCTCGGCCAGCTCGCGCTGATCGAGGTGAGCTTCCCCACCTTCCGCGACGGCCGCGGCTATTCCGCCGCCCGCATCCTGCGCGAGGGCGGCTATACTGGCGAGCTCCGCGCGGCCGGCGACGTGCTCGTCGATCAGCTGCCCTATATGCGTCGTTGCGGCTTCGACAGCTTCGCCCCCGAAGCCGAACTCGACGCCGCCGCCCTGAAGCGCGCGCTGGACCGCTACGACCACCAATACCAGCGCGCCGCCGACAGCGTCGTCCCCGTCTGGAAGCTTCGACACGGCTAGCGGGACGCGCGGCGCTTTCCCTATCCACCGCCCGCCGGTTTCGCAGGCGACGTTCAGGCGCGGGTTGGGCCGGTCTGTCGGAAACATGGATTATTGAAACTCGGGAACACCGCCCGGTGTCCACCGTTCATGCGCCGTGTCCGAGCATCCCGGGCCGATAACGGAGTCCAGTATCATGACCCCCAGCACCAATCACGTATCCGCCGTCTTCGACAGCGAGGCCGAGGCCGACCGCGCGCTCGCCGACCTGCGTGCGTCCGGCGTTCCCGACCGCGCGCTGTCGATCATCGCCAAGCATGAAGGCAAGACCACCGAGACCAGCGGCACCGGCGAGACCAGCAGCGGTCACGGCTCGATCATTCGCGGCCTGCTCGGGGGCGGCGCGCTCGGTGCCGGCCTCGGCGTCGCGGCACTCGCCATTCCCGGCGTCGGTCCGCTGGCGGCGCTCGGCGCCATCGCGGCCTCCGCCGCGCCCGAGGCCGCGATCATCGGCGGCGCGCTCGGTGCGGCCGCCGGCGGCCTGAACGAAATGCTGAACAAGCACGGCGTCTCCAAGGAAGATGCGGGCTATTACACCGACCATATCGGCCGCGGCGGCACCTTCGTCTCGGTCGACGCCAATGTCGACCGGACCGACATGGCGATGGTGGAGCGGATCTTCCGCGACAATGGCGGCCACAATTCGGCCAACGCCCGCAGCACGACGGCTACATCGACCGCATACTGACAACCGTTTTCCCCTCTTCGGGCTTGGCTCGAGGAGGGGACTCGCACACCGGTGCCGCCCTCGAATCGAAGTCGGACGTGCAACGATGACGCCGGTCAAGCCATCGCCCTCCATTGATCCCGTCCATGAAGAAATGGAGGCGATCTTCAGTCGCTTGAAGGACCGACCACGCCCCGCGCTCGACTCGGACGCGGTCACGCCTCGTTCCCGCGCGCGCAAGACCTTTTCCACTCACCGAAAATTGGGCCGGTTTTCAAAGCTGGTCACTGCGCCCGTCATCCTCGGGTGCATGCTGGCGGCGACCTTGGGCGGTGTCCTGGCCTTGGTCGAACGGAGCGACATTTCGGTCACGGACATCGCGGCGCGGCCACCGACGGAACTCGATCGAACCGCAAAAGCGTCGTCGATGTCCAACCGGCCGCCGGTCGTCGCCGCCAAGATCGATCCGACTACCCAGACCGCTTCACGATCGGGAGGAGACACGCTCTCCGCCGACCTAGACACGCTGGAACGATCGACCGCTCAAAACGGCCGGGGTGGCGCGCCCTCACCGACACGATCACCACCTGCCGCCGGACGGAACCCTTCGTCCCCTGAAGGAAGACGGATACCCTCGCCTGCACGTGCTATGGACCTGCCTGTTTCAGAGCGGGGGAGGCACCTGTCGGTTTCTCCCACAGGTGGGACCGGAGAGGCCACGGTCCGCAAGTTCTATGACGCGCTTGGCGCAGGGAACGGTGAGATGGCTTCGGCCCAGGTCATTACGGAGAAGCGGTTAAGCCCTGCCTTTTCACCCGAAGCGATCTCGCGATTCTACGGCGGACTGCCCGAACCGATCCGGCTAACCGAAATACGACCGCTCGCCGCCGGTGCATACCGCGTGAGCTATCGATATTCGGCCGGCAGTCGACGGTGCAACGGCGGGGCGGTCGTACACCTCACCCGTCGGGGCGGGCGCGATTACATCCGCTCGATCCGCGCCCTGGATGGCTGTTGATACGGTGAGACCGAAACCTGGGTCGATCCGGTCGCGGACCAGATCCGCCGCAGCAAACTCATCAGAAAACGCTGTCCTACAAGCGGCCACCCATGTCATTCACACCGCGACTCGGGACAACCGTTTCCCGCGCTCTTTGACATCGTAATTGCGTGACGATCGACCATCGGCGAAACTGAACGAAGAAGCCGGTCATCGGGCTCTGAATCACTCGATCCAGCGCGCTCATACCCGCAACTAGCGTGACCTTCGTTACCTTCGATCATCCGCCGCGCCGTGTAGGACGCGATCTTAGCGACCTTTCGCCCGTTCAGTACCCCACGTAATCCGAGAACCGCGTGAAGGTCGGGTCGAACTTCAGCGTCACCTTGCCCGTCGCGCCGTGCCGCTGCTTGGCCACGATCAGCTCGGCGAGGCCGTACACCCGCTCCATGTCCGACGCCCATTTCGCATGGTCGTCGAACGTCCGCCCGTCGTCACCTTCCGCCGGCCGCTTGGGCTCCTTGGCTGCGACGTAGTAATCCTCGCGGTAGACGAACCACACCATGTCGGCGTCCTGCTCGATCGACCCCGACTCGCGTAGGTCCGATAGCTGCGGCCGCTTGTCCTCGCGCTGCTCGACCGCGCGGCTCAGCTGCGACAGCGCCAGCACGGGCACGTTCAGGTCCTTGGCCAGCGTTTTCAGGCCGCGGCTGATCTCCGATATCTCCTGCACCCGGTTCTCCGCCGACCCCTTCCCGCCGCCCGTCAGCAGCTGAAGGTAGTCGACCACAACCAGCCCGATCTCGTTGTTATGCCGCCGCTGCAGCCGCCGGACGCGCGTATGCAGCGCCCCGATCGACAGCCCGCCCGTGTCATCGATATAAAGTGGCAGGTTTTCCAGCTCCGCCGCCGCAGCCGCCAGCTGCCCGAACTCCGCCTTGGAGATCTTGCCCATGCGCAAGCTTTCGGAACTGATCTTCGACTGCTCCGCGAGGATACGCGTCGCCAGCTGGTCCGCGCTCATCTCGAGCGAAAAGAACGCGACCTTGGCCCCAACGCTGTCGGCGGGCGCGATCCCGTCGCGCTGGTCCTGCATCCACCGCCTGGCCGCGTTGAAGGCGATGTTGGTCGCCAGCGCGGTCTTGCCCATGCCGGGCCGCCCCGCCAGGATCATCAAGTCGGAATGATGCATCCCGCCGATCTTGGCGTTGATGCTGTCCAGCCCCGTCGTCACCCCCGACAGGTTGCCGCCCGAGTTGAGCGCGCGCTCGGCCATCTTGACCGCCATCGTCGTGGCCTGCGCGAACGACTTGACCGCGTTCTCCGCGCCGCCGTCGGCGGACACCTTGAACAGCTCCTCCTCCGCCAGCTCGATCTGCCCGCGCGGGTTGACCTCCTCCGACGTGTCCATCGCCCGGTCGACGAGCGTCCGCCCAACCGTCACCAGCGCGCGGAGCATCGCGAGATCGTAGATCTGCGTCGCGAACTGCCGCGCCCCGATCAACCCCGCGCCCGAACCCGTCAGCCCCGCCAGATACGCCGGCCCGCCCAGCTCCTTCATCCCCGCATCCGCATCGAACATCGGGCGGAGCGTCACCGGCGTCGCCAGCATGTCGTTCGACCGGAGCGTCTTGATCCCGGCGAAGATGCGCCCGTGCAACGGCTCGAAGAAATGCGCAGGCTCCAACCGGTCGAGCAGGTCGTCGGCCAGCCGGTTGTCGATCATCATCGCCCCCAGCATCGCCGCTTCCGCCTCGACGTTGCGGGGCAGCTGTTGCGGCTCAGCAGCGGCGGTGGGGATCGGGAATGCGAGGGTGGCCATTGACCGCGTGTGGCCCAGCGGCCGCACCGCCTCAACCCGCCCTGCGCCGAATGGTGGGGATAAGATTGTGACACTCGGGCGAGCACCGTAAGGCTCAGGCATGGCCGATCCGCGCATCATCGACGTCGCGCTCGACGAGCGCACGATCCTGTGGCGCTCGGCCGACGTCGAGCAGGAACGCCGCATCGCCATCTTCGACCTGATCGAGGGCAACCACTTCGCCCCCGCGCGCGTCCATCCCGACGGCTATGCCGGCCCCTACCGCATCGCGCTGTCGGTGGAGGAAGGCCGCCTCGCCCTGCACATCAAGCGCGAGGACGACACGCTCCTCGAAACGCTGATCCTGGCGATGGGTCGCTTCCGCCGCCCGATCCGCGACTATTTCGCGATCTGCGACAGCTACTACCAGGCGATCCGCGCCTCCACGCCGCAACAGATCGAGACCGTCGACATGGCCAGGCGTGCGCTCCACAACAACGCCGCCGAGCTGTTGCGCGAACGCCTCGCCGGCAAGATCGACGTCGATTTCGACACCGCCCGCCGCCTGTTCACGCTCATCTGCGTGCTCCACATCCGGGGATGACATGACGCTAGCCGCCCCGAACTCCGAACGGCTGATTGCCGCCGCCCGCGCGGCCGCGGCGAACGCCTACGCCCCCTACTCCCGCTTCGCCGTCGGCGCCGCCGTCCTCCTGACCGACGGCGCCATCATCACCGGCGCGAATGTCGAAAACGCCAGCTACGGCCTCTCGCTTTGCGCCGAGACGGTCGCCGTCGCCACCGCGAGCGCGGCCGGCCGCCTCGCCGACGTCGTCGCGATCGGCGTTGTCGGCGGCATGATGGACGCAGCCGGCATAGCGCACGGCACGGAGCCGATCCGTCCCTGCGGCCGTTGCCGCCAAGTGCTGAACGAGGCCGCGCAGGCAGGCGGCCGCGACCTGACGGTATGGTGCGCGGGCCTCGACGGCGACCGGATGGAGGAGCACCGCCTGTCCACCCTCCTCCCCCACGTCTTCGGTCCGGCCGACCTGGGCCTGACGCCGACGCGCGGCTAGCCGGTCACCACGCGCTGTCCGGCTCGCGCTCGCCCCTCAATTCCGCTATCCGGCGCAACGTCGCGGGCGAAGTCTCGGGCGGCAGCATAGCAATCAGGAAGAACGCGGCCTCGATCACCTCGATGCCGTCCTCATGCGGCTGGTCGGCCGTCACGCCCCGGAACAGGTGAACGACATCGCGCTTGCCCTCGGCCCGCGAATGGTAGCGCCCGATCTCGTGCAGATCGCTCACGTAACACCCAACCTCCTCCATCAACTCGCGGCGGGCGGCGGCGCGCGGCGTCTCGCGCCACCCCACTCCGCCTCCGGGCAGCACCCACAACTCGCTCCGCCCATAGCCATTGCGGACCAGCAGCAGCGCGCCCGCCTCGTCGAACACGGCCACCTTTACCCCACGCGTCGGCCAGCGGAGCAGCCGCAAGATCCGGCGTCGGAGGGCATAGGCGACCTGAACCACACGACGCTTCACCGACCGTTCTTTGCGCGCACCCTCGATCCCGGCCGTTCGCGGCCGGAAACGGCGTGGCTTGCCTTCCGACAACGGATCACACCCGCTCCAGCGGAAGGTGGGGCAGGGGCGGCAGATCGATCTCGATCGGGTTGCCGGGTTGGACGGTGCCGCCCGCCAGCACGATCGCCATGATGCCGGCCTTGCGGATCACTTCCCCCTCGGGCGTGCGGTCGAGCACCGCTGCCAGCAGCCCCGGCCGATGCCGCTCGATCTGCGCGCACGGATTGCGCAGCCCCGTCACCACGACGATTGCCGTCGGCCCGAGCCGAAGCCGTGCACCCCTTGGCAGTGCGAGCAGGTCGATGCCGCGCGTCGTGACGTTCTCCCCCAACTCGGCGGGCGCCACCTCGAGTCCCTTGGTCGCCAATTCGTGGAACAGCTCGGCCTGGATCAAGTGCACCTGACGCAGGTTAGGCTGAGTCGGGTCAACCTCGACCCGCGACAGATGCTGTACCGTCACTCCCAGATGCGCATCGCCCTCAACGCCGAGCCTCTCAAGCAAGGTGATCTCGTCAACCGCTCGTTTCGAGAAGCCGTGGACGGGCGACCGCGCCACGCCGTACACCCTGGCAGTCATCCGTCCTTCCGTTCCCCTCGGTCCGCGAGCAATCGACCCGAACGCGGCCGTGGGTCAACGTGCCCTTGCCGCCCGAGCGCGTCCGGGCGAAAGCGGTCGTTAAAGGGAGCGCCGCCGATGTCCGTTCAATCCGACCGCTGGATCCGCGAGCACGCGCTGCGCGACCGCATGATCGAGCCGTTCGTCGAAGGCCAGCGCCGCGACGGCTGCATCAGCTACGGCCTCAGCTCATACGGTTACGACGCCCGCGTCGCCGACGAATTCAAGATCTTCACCAATGTCGATTCGGCGGTGGTCGATCCCAAGGACTTCGTCGCGAACAGCTTCGTCGATCGCAAGACCGACATCTGCACGGTCCCGCCCAACAGCTTCGTGCTCGCCCGCACCGTTGAATATTTCCGCGTACCCCGCGACGTGCTCGTCATCTGCCTGGGCAAGTCGACCTATGCCCGGTGCGGGATCATCGTCAACGTGACGCCGCTCGAGCCCGGCTGGGAAGGCCACGTCACGCTCGAATTCTCGAACACCACGCCGCTGCCCGCCAGGATCTACGCCAACGAGGGCGCGTGCCAGTTCCTGTTCCTGGCCGGAAACGAGCCGTGCGAGGTCAGCTACGCCGACCGTGCGGGCAAATATATGCGCCAGACGGGGGTCACGCCGCCCCGGCTATAAGCATCCAGTACAGCCAAGCCGGGCCACGCCCGGCCTGAGACTAATGTCAGCGCGAAGCGACCGCGACAGTCGAGCCTATCGAAGCTAGCGCGGTAGATGCGACCTGGTGCGAAGTGACGGCACGGCCGGATGGCAGTTCCATCAACGTTGCCGGCTGTGTGAGCACCTTCGAATACAGCGCGTTCGCTTCGGCGGCGCGTCCGGTGCGTAGATATACGGCTGCGAGATTGATCATCAGCTCGGGCCGGTTGGGAAAGATACGACGTTCAGCCACGAGCGTCCGCTCGGCCCTGGCGAAGTCACCCGTGGCAATCGCCCGGTATCCGGTGCGATCCTTCGCGTGGATCGGCGCTGAGAGCGCGACCGGCAGCAACGCCACGGCCGCCGAGACAAGGTGCTTGATCATGGTCAATCTCCTCATAGTTACAGTGTTATTACACCGATATGACAGAGGAGTGACACACACGCAAGTAAATAGGACGAGGTTGGATCTGCTTGGCCCAAGTCCGGATCGGCTGCCACTCAGGTGACCGTCGTTCGACTCCGGCGCTGGAGACATGAGAAGTGAATATCGAGCAGAAGAGTCCCAAGCGCTCGCGAATCTGGGTTGAAGCGAACGAAAAAGGGCGGCCCCCCAAGGACCGCCCTCATCAGCACGCACCGTTTCCGAACGGCTCAGAAGTCGCGGTAATATTGCTCATTGCCGACAAAGCCCAATTTGCTGATGTTCGATCGCTTGATCACCGCCAGAACCTGGTCAACCGTATCATAGCGCGCCTTGGGATCCGGCTGGAACTGAAGTTCCGGTTCGGGAGTGATCGTTGCGGACGTATCGAGGTACTGGCGCAACGTCACCTCGTTCACCGGAACGCCGTTCCAGGCGATCAGCCCGGCGGGATCGATCGTGATCTTGTTCTTTTGCGGGTCGACCGGCGGTTGCTGCTGGTTCGGATCGTTGACCGGCAGGTCGACCTTTACCGCGTGCGTCTGGATGGGAATGGTAATGATGAACATGATGAGGAGCACGAGCAGGACGTCGATCAACGGCGTCATGTTCAACTCCATCATCGGCTGGCCGTCATCGTTACCGCCGCTCATGGCCATTTCAAATACTCCTGACTGGTCTTAGGTGCGGACGACCGCGCCGCCGGGGGGCGGTTCGGAGATGAAGCCTACCTTGGCGAAGCCCGCGCGTTGCATCGTGTAGATCGCGCCGCCGACACACTGCCACGGCACGTTCACGTCGCCGCGGATATGCGCTTCAGGCAATTCAAGCGCCGGATTACCGACGCCGCCCTGCCGCGCGATCTCCGCTTTCAACTTGGCGACGGCGCGGTCCTCGAGCTCCTGGTGGCCCAGACGGCTGGTGTTCCAATAGACGGCGCAGGTGCCGTCGGGCGCGGTCGTGATCGACAGCGACACGTTCTCCGGCTTGGTCTGCGTCGGATCGAAACGCACGGCAGGCAACTTCAAGGGCACCGTCTGGAGCACGACCGGGATCGCGATCAGGAAGATGATCAGGAGCACCAGCATCACGTCGACGAGCGGCGTGGTGTTGATGTCCGACAATGGTTTCTCTTCGGCGCCATCGCCGCCAACACTCATCGCCATCTGCGGTCGTTCCTACTTGCGGCGGTGAACAATCCGGTTCTACCCGCCTGGATCGACGGAGCCGCCACCATGGCGGCCCCGTCCCTTCTCGCTGTCATTTACGAACGGCTCTGAACCGCACCTGTCTGACCCGCATTCGCATTGCCCGTCGCGCCGGTCGCGCCCGGGGTCGGACGCGCCGCGCCCGTGGTGCCCGCGCCGGTGGTCGCACGCACCGAGGGACGCACCGCGCCGTTCGACGCCAGAAAGCCAAGCACGTCGTTCGAGAAGGACGACAGCTCCTCGGCGATGTGCTTGTTGCGGCGCTGGAGCCAGTTGTAGGCGAGCACGGCCGGAACCGCCACGACCAGGCCGAGCGCGGTCATGATCAACGCCTCGCCGACCGGACCCGCGACCGCGTCGATCGACGCCTGGCCGGACGAACCAATCTTGATGAGCGCGCGGTAGATGCCGATCACGGTGCCGAACAGCCCGATGAACGGCGCGGTGGCGCCGACCGTCGCGAGAAAGGCCAAGCCCGAACCGAGCTTGGAGTTGATAGCCGCTTCCGAACGCGCAAGCGAGCCGTGCAGCCAGTCGTGCGCCTCGACCGGATCGGTCAGGCGGGTATGCTGCTCCTGCGCGGAAAGCCCATCGTCGACGAGCTGCTTGTAGGCCGAGTTCTTCTCGAGCTTGGCCGAACCCTCGCGCAGCGAGTTGGACTGCCAGAAGGCCTGCCGGACGCGCTTGGCTTGATTGATGATCTTCTGCTGCTCGAACAGCTTGGAGAACAGGATGTAGAATGACACGACCGACATGATCACCAGGATGCCGAACACGGTCTGCGAAATCAGCCCGCCTTCGCGCAACGCGGCCGATAAGCCGTAGGGGGACTCGCCCGTGGCGGCGGCGGCGCCTCCGGCGGCTAGGATGGTGGTGAGCATCAAGAGATATCCTTTGCGTAATCAGATGGCTGATCGAATTGGAAGAACAGTATCAATCTTCGGGCAAGCGCCACGTAACCGGCAACGTAAACTTGGACGCAATGTTGTTACCGCTGTCGTCCTTGGCCGGGGTGAACCGCACCCGGCTCCGCGCGATGCGGCACGTCGTGCTATCCAGGTCGTTGTTGCCGCTCGAAGACGTGACCGTGCAGTTGCTCACGCGACCGTCGGGGCCGACGTCCAGACTGGCCACGACGCGACCCGAGGCTCCGGCGCGGACGGCCGCAGGCGGATAGGCGTCGTCCGAGAAGAACTGCCCCGCATTGCCCTTCAACCCTGCGCGCTGCGACACGCGCGGCGGAGCCGGTGGAGCAGGCGGCGGTGCCGGCGGGGCGGGCGGGGCGGCGATCACCGTCGGGGTATAGACCGGCGGCGGGATCGGCACCGTCCGGATCGCGATGACCGGCGGATTCGGATTGCGCACGATCGGCGGCGGCGACACCACCGGCGGCGGCTGCAGATCGGGCTGCTCGGGCGGCGGCGGCGGCGGCTCCTCGGGCGGCGGCGGCGGCGGCGGCTCCTCCACGTCGAACGTATTCAGCTTCTCGCTGGCCGCCTTCACATACTTGTATGCGAGACCAGTCACGAGCGCGTAGCCCAGCGCCGCGTGGATGATCGCCACGATAATGAGCGCGACGATCTTGCCCGATGACGCTTTTTGGTCGGCATAGGCCATTCGGCAACGTCACTCCTTGTCCAATATCCGGATCGCGCCGCCATAACGCCGCGCCGGTAAGCGCCGCGCCAGATCGACTTTCCTTGCGCGGTCGCCTCAAGTCCTAACCGGAGCCTAACGACCGTGCAAATGCTTTGTCCGGCCGAGAAAGGTTATTATGGGTAAGTTCGGGATTTGTTTCTGTAACATTCAAGCCGGATCGCCTAGCGGCGCGTGAATGCAGATCATCCTCTCCCCGCTGCGCGCCCTCGCCGGAACGGCCTTGCTCCTGGCCCTGGTCGCGCCCGCCGCCGCGCACCAGGCCGCCCCGACCCTCGCCGCGCCGACCCCCGCCATATCGATCGCGCCCGCGTCGGAGGCGGGCGCGCCGCCCTATGCCGACCTGGCCGACCTGATGCTGGCGAGCCCGGTCGTCGCCGACGCGACCATCCGGTCCGCCGCGCGCATCAAGCCGACCGAAGCGCCCGGCCTCTCGCCCGGAGCCGTCCGCGTCTATGTCCAGGCGGATGCGGACGCGTTGATCCGGGGACCGGCGGGGCTGCCGCCGCGCATCGGCTATCTGCTCGACTTGCCCTTCGACGCACGCGGCCGCATACCTAACCTCAAGAAGCGGCGGGTGCTCGTCTTCGCCCGGCCCGTGCCGGGCGCGCCCGCCCAGCTTCAGCTCGCCGCCAGCGACGGCCAGATCGCCTGGACGCCCGCGACCGAAGTGCGCGTTCGCCGGATCGCCCGCGAGCTGGTCGCGGCCGACGCCCCGCCCGCGATCGCCGGGATCGGTGGGGCGTTCCACGTTCCCGGCGCGCTGCCTGGCGAGGGCGAGACGCAGATCTTCCTGCGCACCGCCGATGCCGAGCCCGTTTCGCTTTCCGTCCTGCGCCGCCCCGGCGAAGCCCCGCGCTACGCGGTCGCCTTGTCCGAGATCGTCGACGAAAGCGCCGGGCCGCCCGCGCGCGACACGCTGCTCTGGTACCGCCTCGCCTGCGGCCTGCCTCGGGCGCTTCCGGACGCCGCGACCGCGCAGTTGAACGAGGTGGACGCTGGCAAGGCGCGCGAGGATTACGCCTTCATCCTCGACCGGTTGGGGCCCTGCACCCGTCAGCGGGCGGCGACCGCCAGCAGCTGACCCGTCACTGACCGCGCGCCTTCCAGGAACCGCGCCGCCGCTTCCACGTCCGCCGGGTCGGCATCGGCCGTCGCCAGCAGCATATTGACCCGCACGCCCGGCGCGCGCTCGACCGCGAGCGGACCGATCGCCGCTCGCGCCTGCGCGGCCGCCGGCGCGTCCAGTCCCGGGTCGAGCGACACCAACACCGACTCCCCGTCCGCCGCGCGAACCAGTGCGGCGATGTCGTCCCCCGATCCCACGCGCACCCGCGTCACGCTCACGGACGGTGCCGCACCAGCGTGATCCCGATCGCCTCGCCCCCCTCGCTGATGGCGAGCTTGACGATCTTGACGGCGACGCGCCGCACGCGCCGATCCTGCAGGAACAGCGTCTCGGCGATATGGTCCGCCACCGCCTCGATCAGCGTGAAATGCACGCCCGGCGGCAAAGCGGCCGTCGCCGCGTGCTTCAGGTCGAGATAATTCTTCGATGCGGATAGCGGGCTGTCGGGTTCGAACCGCCCGGGCGCCTCCAGCTCGACCGTCAGCGAAATTCGTAAGGGCTGCGGAAGATGCGTCTCTTCCGAATAGATGCCGGTCAGGACCGGCACCACCATGTCGTGGACCTCCAGCTCGAGACTATCGTTTAGGGTACCGTTCATGCGGACGCCCTTAGCAGGCGCGCGCGCACGCGCGACCCTTTCCGCCCCGTCACGAGGACTTCAGTTGCAGCATATCCCCCTCGCCCAGATCGACCCGGCCGAAGTCGAACGGCTGCTCGACCGGGCGTTCGGTCCCGACCGGCATACCCGCACCGCCTATAAGGTACGCGGGACCGCGCTCGCGCTGCCCGATCTCAGCTTCGCCGCGGTCGCGGACCGCGTGCTCGTCGGCACGGTGCAATGCTGGCCCGTCGCGCTCCTGGGCGACGACGGCGCGGCCTATCCGTTGGTGATGGTCGGCCCCGTCGCGGTCGATCCCGCCCACCAGCGCGGCGGCATCGGCCGCGCGTTGATGACCCGGGCGCTGACCGCCGCCGGGCTGAGCGGAGCCGACCGTGCGCTGGCCCTTATCGGCGACCCCGAATATTACGGCCGCTTCTTCGGTTTCACCACCGACCGGACCGCGCGCTGGCGGCTGCCCGGCCCCGTCGAACCCCGCCGTCTGCTCGCACGCGGGCCCGCGGTGCCCGACATTCCCGGCATGCTCGGTTCCCGCCCCGCTCTGGACGCGCGCGCCGCCGCGGCCTAACTCCATGCCGATGCCCGATCAGCCCGACCTCCACCAGCTGTCGCTCGCCCAGATCGCGCAGCTCGCCGCCGACGCCAAGCTGCCGCCGGTGGACAAGTGGAACCCGGCGCATTGCGGCCATTCGGGCATGCGCATCGCACGCGACGGCACGTGGTTCCACGACGGCTCGCCGATCGGCCGCGAGGCGATGGTTCGGCTGTTCTCCACGATCCTCCGGCGCGAGCCGGACGGCGGCTACGTCCTCGTCACCCCCGTCGAGAAGCTAGATATCGACGTGGAGGACGCACCTTATCAGGCCGTCGAAATGAGGGCGGAGGGCGAGGGCCGGGACGCCCGGCTCGCCTTCCGGCTCAACACCGGCGAGCTCGTGAACGCGGGCCCCGACCACCCGCTGCGCTTCGCCCCGGATGCGGACGGAGAGGGCCTGCGCCCCTATCTGCTCGTGCGGACCGGGTTGGAGGCGCTCGTCGCCCGCTCGGTCTATTACGAACTTGCCGACCGCGCGATCGCGGACGACGCGGAGGCTCCCGGTGTCTGGAGCGATGGCGTCTTCTTCCCGCTCCCTGCATCCCCAACCCAGGCACCTCCGACCCCGTGACGCTGGCCGAACGGCTGCGCGCGGCGCTCGCCAGGGGTCACGACGGCCTCGATCTAGTGGCCGGCGATCACGCGGACCTCGCCGCCCGCGCGGCCGACACGTTGACCCCGGCGGCCGTGCTAGTCCCGATTACCGACCGCGCCGATCCGGGCGTAATCCTGACGCAGCGCACCGCATCCATGCGCACCCACGCGGGCCAGATCGCCTTTCCCGGCGGCCGCATAGATTCCGGCGACCGGGACGCGGTCGCCGCCGCCCTGCGCGAGGCGGAGGAGGAGATCGGCCTGCCGCCACCGCTCGTCGAGGTCGCCGGGACCGCCGACCGCTACCGCACCGTGACCGGCTTCGACGTGACTCCCGTGATCGGCGTCGTCCCGCCCGATCTGTACCTGCGCCCCGCGGAGGCGGAGGTCGCGGCCGTGTTCGAGGTGCCGCTCGGTTTCCTGCTCGACCGCGCCAACCACCACCGCGCCCATATGGACCGGCTGGGCGAGCGGCGGGATTATTGGGAGATTCGCTGGGGTGAACACCGCATCTGGGGCGCGACCGCCGCGATGATCGTCAACCTCGCCAGGCGGCTGCGATGGAGTTGACCTTGCCCGACGCCCCTTGGCGCGAGCGGGAAGGACTGCGCGAACTCACCGACGTGCTCGGGAGCGGCGATGGCGACGCCCGTTACGTCGGCGGTGCGGTGCGCGACACGCTGCTGGGGCTGCCTGTGTCGGACGTCGATATCGCCACCCGCCTGCCCCCCACCCAGGTGCTCGAACGGCTCGCCGCCGCCGGCGTCCGCGCGGTCCCGACCGGCCTGGCCCACGGCACAGTGACGGCGGTGCTGCCGTCCGGCCCGGTCGAGATCACGACGCTGCGCCGGGACGTGGCGACCGACGGCCGTCACGCGGTCGTCGCCTTTAGCGGCGATTGGCTTGAGGACGCCGCCCGGCGCGACTTTACCATGAACGCGCTCTACGCCGATCCGTCGACCGGGCGCATCTTCGACCATCACCATGGCTACCCCGACATCCTGGCCGGGCGCGTGCGCTTCATCGGCGACCCGTACCGCCGCATCGCAGAGGATCATCTGCGCATCCTACGCTTCTTCCGCTTCCACGCGCGTTTCGGGGAGGAGGTGGACGCGGACGGCCTCGATGCGTGCGCGGCGCGCGCCAACGACCTGATGGCGCTGTCGCGCGAGCGAATCGCCGCCGAGCTCCTCAAACTACTGGTTGCGCGAGGGGCGGTCGCGGTCGCGGGGCTGATGACCGACCACGGCATCCTGCGTGCGGTCCTGCCCGAAATCGCGGCCGACGGGGTCGCCCGGCTCGACCGGCTCGCCGCGGCCGAGGCGGCGGCGTGCGTCGCCCCGGACGCGGTCCGCCGGTTGGCCGCGCTCGTGCCCTCGGAGGCGGCCGACGATGTCGGCGCGCGGTTGAAGCTATCTACCACTGATCGGAAGCGCCTGGTGTCCGCGACCTCGAGCGTCGGCGGCGAAGGTCCGCGCGCCCTGGCCTACCGTATCGGCATCCCCGGCGCGGTCGACCGGCTGCTGCTCGCGGGTTTGCCGCTGGACGATCTGGCCGACTGGGCCGCGCCGCGTCTCCCGCTGTCGGGCGGAACGCTGGTCGCGCGCGGCCTCTCCAAGGGCCCGGATGTCGCGCGCACGCTCCGCGCGCTCGAGACCCGGTGGATCGCCGACGGCTTTCCGACCTCCCTACCCGATGCGCTGATCGATCAGGCGGTGGCGGATGCGATGAACGCGAACGCCGCCTCGGGCGACAGCGGCCGCGCATAGAAGAAGCCCTGTCCCATCTGGCACCCGAGCGCGCCCAGCGTCCGCGCCACGTCACCGTCCTCGACGCCCTCGGCCACCGTCTTCATGCCCAGCGCCTGGGCGAGACCCAGCACCGCGCGCACAAGCGCCACCTTGTCGCGGTCGCCCAGCATCCCCGTCACGAAGCTCCGGTCGATCTTCAGGATGTCGATCGGCAGCTTCTGGAGATGCGCGAGGTTGGAATAACCCGTCCCGAAATCGTCCATGGCGATCGTCGCGCCCAGACGCTTGAGCTCGACCATCAGCCCCGCCGTGCGATCGGGATCGGCGACCAATGCCGACTCGGTCAGCTCCAGCTTCAACCGGCGGCCCTCCAGGCCCGACGCCGCCAGCGCCTCCTCGACCAATTGCGGCACCCGGTCGCGCTGTAACTGGATCGGCGACAGATTGACCGACATCTGGACACCGCAATCGCCGCCCGCCAGCCGGTCCCATACCGCCAGCGTGCGCGTGGCCTCCTCGATCGCCCAGCGCCCCAGCGGCACGATCAGCCCGGACTCCTCGGCAACGGGGATGAATTCGCTCGGCGAAACCGCGCGCCCTTCGTCGTCGGTCCAGCGCGCCAGCGCCTCGAACGACACCGCGCGCCCCGTCGCCAGATCGCAGATCGGCTGATACTCCAACCGAAGCGTCCGGTTCTCGACCGCACGGCGCAGCTGCGTCTCCAACGCGAACTGCCGTCTGGCGGCGGTCAAGGCCTGGCGCTGATAGATCTCGGTGGTCCCGCTGTCCTTGGCTCCTTTGACGGCAAACTGGGCATGGCGGATCAGCTCGTCGCTCCATTCCTCACCCGCATCGGCGCGGTCGGCCCCGAATGCGACGCCGATCGAGCACTCCACGCAGATCCGGTAATCGGACAGTCGGAACGGCGTCGCGAGCGCGCCTTCGATGCGCGCGGCAACATGCTCCGCCTCTATCCGGTCCTCGGTCAGCTCCAGCAACACGCCGAATTCGTCCCCGCCGATGCGGGCCAGCCCGTCGCAAGCGCGCAGTGCCCCCTTGATCCTCCGCGCGACGCTGATGAGCAGCTCGTCGCCGGCCATGCTCCCCAGGCACGCGTTCAAACGCCCGAACCGCTTCAGATCGATCACGAGCACCGCGTGATCGTCGCGTCTTCGTTCGACCCGCTCCAGCATGTCGCCAAAGCCCTCGCGGTTGGGCAGGCCGGTCAGGCTGTCGTTGGTCATCTCGCGCCGGAGGCTACGTTCGGTCCTTTCCTGGGCGGTCTGGTCGACGAAGGTCAGCGTGCACCGGTCCGTCGGCGCCGCATTCAATCGCGCTGCGGTGACACGGAAGTAGCGCGAATAGACGGCGTCGCCGATCGCCCAGTCGAAATCGCGCCGTAACTCGGTCGAGGCGAGGAACAGCGCCACATGCGCATGCAGCGTCCGCGGTAACGCACTTGCGTCTTCGGCACAGGCCAGCCGCGCGCCGCGGAACATCCCGTTGCTCGCCACGATCGTCAACCGACCGCCCTGCTCGACGACATGCGCCACTGGAATCGAGAGCAGCTCCATCGTCCGCTCCATGGAAGCGGGCCGCACCAGATGTGGGGAGGGAAGCCTGGGCGCCATGTGGATCGATCTACGTCCACATCGATTAAGTTCGTCTAAAGCGAGCCGGCCCAAACCGTTACGAGCGTTGGAGAAAGGCCGCCGGCCTTCCGGCCTATTTCCGGTCAGGGCATGAAGCGGTTGTCGCGCGGAAAGCCGTTGGGCGGCATACGTCCCGCCGCGCCGCGCGCCGCGCGCCAGCCGGTCAGGTCGCCCTCCGTCCGCGTGCGCCCGCCCGCTCCGCCCATCGGCCAGGACAGTCCGTCGGCGAAGGTGAACGCGACCGCGTCCGACAGCCCGCCATCGCGGTAACGCTGCAACGGAACACCCACGCCCCGCGCCAACTCGGGCAACTCCGTCAGCGGGAACACCAGCATCCGCCGATTATCGCCGATCGCCGCCACATAATCCGCGCCCGGCGGCACCGGCCGTACTACCTTCAATCCGGCCCCGTCGCGCGGGGTCAGCACCGCCTTGCCCTTGCGCGTTTCCGCGACCGTGTCGGCGGCCGGCACGATGAACCCGCGCCCGTCGCTCGCCACGACCAGCAGCTTCTCCTGCCGGCCTGCGGGCAGGAACGCCAGGACGCCCACATTCCCGTCCAGGTCGATGCCTGCGCGCACCGGCTCGCCGAACCCGCGCCCGCCGGGCAGCTTGTCCGCCGCCAGCGTGTAGAAGCGCCCATTCTCGGCCGCCAGCAGCAGCTTGTCCGTCGTCTGCGCATGGAAGGCGAAGGCGGGGCCGTCGCCTTCCTTGAACTTCAGCGTTTCGGGCGCTGCGAGGTCGCCGTGCCCCCGCATCGCGCGCACCCAGCCGCGCTTGGACAGGATCACCGTGATCGGCTCGCGCTCGATCATCGCCTCAAGCGGTATGTCGCGGGTCGGCGCAGCTTCGGCCACTGTCGTCCGCCGCCGTCCCAGCGCCGTCTCCGGCCCGTACCGGTCGCGGACTTTACCCAGATCGCGCTTTAGTCGCTGCCGCTGCTTCCTGGGATCGGCGAGCAGGGCGGCCAACCCCGCTCCCTCCTTCTCCAGCTTGTCGCGCTCGCGCCGGATCTCCAGTTCCTCCAGCCGCCGCAAGGAACGCAGCCGCATGTTGAGGATCGCCTCGGCCTGCCTGTCGCTGAGCTGAAATTCGGCGATCATCACCGCCTTGGGCTCGTCCTCGGTGCGGATGATCTCGATCACCCGGTCGAGATTGAGGTAAGCGACCAGATACCCGCCCAGCAGCTCGGTCCGGTCGGCAATCTTCTGGAGGCGGTGCTCGCTCCGCCGCACCAGCACCGCGAACTGGTGCTCCACCCATGCCAGAAGCGCGCCGCGCAGCGACATGACGCGCGGCGTGCGCTCCTTGTCGAGCACGTTGAGGTTCAGCGGCACGCGCACCTCAAGATCGCTCAGTCGGAACAGTCCGTCCATCAGCACGCCCACATCGACCGTGCGGCTGCGCGGCTCGATCACGACCCGGATCTCCGCGTCCGATTCGTCGCGCACGTCGGCCAGGATCGGCAGCTTCTTGTCGTTGATCAGCGCCGCGATCTGTTCGATCAGCTTGCCCTTCTGGACGCCGTACGGAATCTCGGACACGATCGCGGTCCATCCCCCGCCCTTCTCCCGCTCGACCGACCAGCGCGCGCGCACCCGGAATGAGCCGCGCCCCGTCGCGTAGGCCTCGGCGATGGCGACCGGCGGATCGACCACCAGCCCGCCCGTCGGGAAATCCGGCCCGGTGACATGGGCCAGGATGGCCGCGTCGTCCGCTTGCGGATCGTCCACCAGCATGATCGCCGCGTCCAGCAGCTCGGCGGCGTTGTGCGGCGGGATGCTCGTCGCCATGCCGACCGCGATCCCCGCCGCGCCGTTGGCCAGCAGGTTGGGGAACATGCCCGGAAACAGCTCGGGCTCCTGCTCCTCGCCGTTGTAGGTCGGCCGAAACGCAGCCGCGTCCTCGTCCAGCCCGTCCATCAGGTCGACCGCGACGGGCGTCAGCCGCGCCTCGGTATAGCGGTAGGCGGCGGCGTTATCGCCGTCGATGTTGCCGAAATTGCCCTGCCCGTCGACGAGCGGATACCTGAGCGCGAAATCCTGCGCGAGCCGGACCATCGCGTCGTACACCGACTGGTCGCCGTGCGGATGGTACTTGCCGATCACGTCGCCGACCACGCGCGCGCATTTCTTGTATCCCGACGCCGGGTCGAGCCGGAGCAGCCGCATCGCCCACAACAACCGCCGATGGACAGGTTTCAGGCCGTCGCGCACGTCGGGCAGCGACCGCGCGGTGATCGTCGACAACGCATAGACCAGGTACCGCTCGGACAGGGCCGTATCGAACGGCGCGTCGAGGATGCCGATGGGCGGCTGGTCGAGGGGATCGATCGTGTCGGTGGCCATGGTCGCGGCGGGCGATAGCAGGAGGAAGCGACGTTCCACAACTGTTCCACTTTTCGCGCTGTCCTACAAGCTTGGACTGTGCCAGCGAGACGCGCATGATAGACTCCGCGTCTTCTTCAATCCGCTTAGCCGATGGAGCTTCCGCCGTACCTCGAATCTTCTGCAAGCAGGCCAGACGGGCGGCGAAAACCGTTCTCAGCGTTACTTTCGTTACCTTCGCCGCGATCGGCGGCCCGGTCGCCGCTGCTCAGGCGCCGCTCCTCACCTGGCCCGATCTCCTGAAACGTCCCCGCCCGGCGCCCGACTCCACGATATCTTACGGCCACGATCCGCTGCAGCGCGTCGACCTCTGGCTCCCCGTCGGCCCCGGTCCGCATCCGGTCGCGGTCATGGTGCATGGCGGCTGCTGGCAGACCAGGATCGCCGACCGGACGATCATGAACTGGATCGCCGCCGATCTGCGGAGCGCGGGCGTGGCGGTGTGGAACATCGACTACCGGGGCGTGGACCGGCCGGGCGGCGGCTATCCCGGCACCTTCGCCGACGCCGCACTAGCGGCCGACGCGCTCCGCGACCACGCCGCCGCCCACAGGCTCGACACGCGGCGCGTCGTCGCGGTCGGCCATTCGGCGGGCGGCCATCTCGCGTTTTGGCTCGCCGCGCGCTCCAGACTTCCGGCCACCAGCCCGCTTCGCACGCCGAATCCGCTCCCCATCGCACGCGTCGTCAGCCTGGGCGGTCTCCCCGATCTGGAAGCGACCGCCGCCGCCCCCGACAACGGCTGCGGAACCAAGGTCGTCGCCAAGCTTACCGGCACCGGCCGCGCCGACCTCTACGCCGACACCTCCATCCCCCGCCTGCTACCCATCGGCGTGCCGCAGCATCTCGTGAACGGCCGCGAGGACCGCATCATCCCGTTCCGCATGGGCACAGGCTACCGCGCCCGCGGCAAGGCGGCGGGCGACCGCGTCACCCTTCACTTGCCCTCCCGCACCGGCCATGTCGAACTTATCGCCCCCGAGAGCGCCGCCTGGGCGCAGGCCAAGCGCCTCATCCTCGACGGCCTGCGCCGATGACCCGCGACGAAGCTCGCGCGCTCGACGACGCCGATCCGCTCGCCGCCATGCGCGACCGCTTCGCGCTACCAAGCGACGTGATCTACCTCGACGGCAATTCGCTCGGCCCGCTTACCCACGCCTCCCGCGCCGCCGTCGCCGACTGCGCGGAGCGGCAATGGGGCGACCGGCTGATCCGCTCCTGGAACGAGGGCTGGATCGACGCGCCCGTCCGCCTCGGGGCCAAGCTCGCCCCGTTGCTCGGCGCGGCCGCGCACGAGGTGATCGTCGGCGACACCACCAGCGCCAACCTGTTCAAGGCGCTCGTCGCCGCGCTCCGACTCGACCCGGCCCGCCGCGTCGTAGTGAGCGAACTCGGCAATTTTCCCACCGACCTCCATATCGCCGAGGGAGCCGTAGCCTGCGTCCCCGGCGCGGAACTCCGCGCCGTCCCCCGCGCCGATCTGGAGGCCGCGCTAGGCGACGATACCGCCGTCCTCATGCTGACCCACGTCCACTACAAGACCGCCGAACGCTTCGACTTGGGGCCATGGACCGCCCGCGCCCACGCGGCCGGCGCGCTGATGCTCTGGGACCTCAGCCACAGCGTAGGCGCGGTCCCGCTCGCGCTCGACGACGCCCACGCCGACCTCGCCGTCGGCTGCACCTACAAGTACTTGAATGGCGGCCCCGGCGCACCCGCGTTCCTCTACGTCGCGGACCGCTGGCAACACCGCCTCGAATCGCCACTATCCGGATGGATGGGCCACGCCGAACCCTTCGCCTTCACCGACCGCTACCGGCCCGCCCCCGGTATGAAGCGCTGGCTCGTCGGCACCCCGCCCATGTTGAGCATGGCCGCGCTCGAACCCGCGCTCGATTTGTGGGCGGAGGTCGACCAAGCCGCCGTCGCGAGCAAGGGCGCCGCCCTGTTCGACATCCTGCTCGCGGCGGGCGAAGCCGCCAGCCTTCCCTGCATCACCCCCACCGATCCCGCCGCACGCGGCAGCCACATCAGCTTCCGCCACCCCCACGCCTACGCGCTCGCCCAAGCCTTGATCGAACGCGGCGTCATCGGCGACTTCCGCGACCCCGACATCCTTCGCTTCGGCCTCACGCCCCTGTACCTGTCGCACGAGGACGCTTGGCGCGCCGGCGAGTTGCTACGGCAGACCGTCGCCGCAGAGCCGTGGCTGGGCCCGCGCTTCGCAACGCGGCTGGCGGTCACGTGATTGCGCCCGTCCCGCCGCGCCTGCATAATGCGCCTCACGCCTAGGAGCCCGCGATGCGCTATTCCACTCAGATCAAGCCCGTCAGTTTCGTCGAGGAGAATGTCGAGAATCTTGCCGACATTCTGGACGGCACCGACGAGCCGCTAATCCTCACCGAAGGCGGCGAGGCTCGGATCGTCGTGCAAAGCGTCAGGGCCTATGAAGAGACGCAGGAGACGATCGCGTTTTTGAAGATACTGTTGATGGGGATGGAGGACGTCCAGGCCGGACGCACGATTCCCGCCGACGAAGCATTCGACAGAGTCCTTCGCGAACTCGCCGACCAGTGAGCGATCCCGCTGAATACAAGGTCGCGTTCACTTCGGCTGCTCGTGGTGATCTCAGGAATATTGCGCGATTCATGGCCGGTGTCCGTGGAGCCGACGATGCGGCGGCGCTGATCCGCTCCATCAACGAACGCGTCATGGCGCTGCGTACCTTTCCGCTTCGCGGCGCGGTTCCGAAAGAGGCGCGCGACATGCAGGACAGGAGCTTTCGTCAGCCCGTCCATCGGCAGCATCGCATCGTCTACGCCGTCACCGCCCAAACCGTGGTGGTGCTGCTTGTCGCCGACGGCCGCCGCGACATGCAGGCACTGCTCAAGGAACGCGGCCTTATCCTCACCCCCGACCCGCCCGCCTGATTGCACCCCCCGCCCCCCTAGCCTATAGGCCCGCCCTCCCGCTTCGGCCCCGCGCCGGCGCGCCTGCCTGTCTAGACCGTGTCGTCCCGGAGGAACCCACCCGCCATGCCCCGTCGCCGCCAGATCTACGAGGGCAAGGCCAAGATCCTGTATGAGGGTCCCGAACCCGGCACGCTGATCCAGTATTTCAAGGACGACGCCACCGCCTTCAATGCCCAGAAGAAGGGCACGATCAACGGCAAGGGCGTGCTCAACAACCGCATCTCCGAGCACGTCTTCACGCTGCTCGACGGGATCGGCGTCCCCACCCACTTCATCCGCCGCCTCAACATGCGCGAGCAGCTGATCCGCCAGGTCGAGATCGTGCCGATCGAGGTGGTCGTGCGCAACATCGCCGCCGGTTCGATCTCCAAGCGGCTGGGGATCGAGGAGGGGACCAAGCTCCCCCGCACCATCATCGAATATTACCTCAAGGACGACGCGCTCGGCGATCCCATGATCACCGACGAGCACATCGCCGCCTTCGGGTGGGCCAGCCAGGAGGAGATGCACGACATCGCCGACCTCGCCATCCGCGTGAACGACTTCATGTCGGGGCTGTTCGCTGGCGTCGGGATCAAGCTGGTCGACTTCAAGCTCGAGTTCGGCCGCATCTGGGACAACGACTACGCCCGCATCATCCTTGCGGACGAGATCAGCCCGGATGGCTGCCGCCTGTGGGACACGGAGACGAACGAAAAGCTCGACAAGGATCGCTTTCGCCAGGACATGGGCGGCGAGGTCGAGGCCTATCAGGAGGTCGCGCGCCGCCTGGGCCTCCTGCCGGAGGGTGTGGACAACCCCGTGCTCGACCTCGACAGCCACCGCAAGCGCCGGGGCAAATAGGCTCGTCTCTCATCAACGTAGGCCTGACGGAGGACGCCGCCGATGAACATCCGTATCTTCGTGACGCTCAAGCCCGGTGTGCTCGATCCCCAGGGCCGCGCGATCGGCCACGCGCTGGGCTCGCTAGGCTTCACGGGCGTCGGCGAGGTCCGCGCAGGCAAGCTCATCGAGATGGAGGTCGCCGACGGCACCGATGACGCGACGCTCGACGGTATGTGCCGCCAACTCCTCGCCAATACCGTGATCGAGAACTACCGGATCGAGCGCGCATGAAGACGGCGGTCATCGTCTTCCCCGGCTCCAACTGCGACCGCGACCTCGCCGTTGCGCTTGAGCAGGTGACCGGCACCAAGCCGGCGATGGTGTGGCATACCGAGACGACGCTTCCGGACGGCGTCGGAGTGATCGCGGTTCCCGGCGGCTTCTCCTATGGCGACTATCTCCGGGTCGGCGCGATCTCGGCACGCTCAACCGTCATGCGAGCGGTCACGGACGCAGCGGAGCGCGGCGTCCCAGTGCTCGGCGTCTGCAACGGTTTCCAGGTGCTGACCGAAGCCGGCCTCCTCCCGGGCGCGCTGATGCGCAACGCCGAGCTCAATTTCGTCTGCCGCGACGTGGCGCTGGACGTCGGCGATGCCCGTTCACCCTTTACCAGCGGCTACACCTCCGGCGAGCGCGTAACCTTCCCGGTCGCGCATCACGACGGTGCCTACTTCGCCGATGACGACACGCTCGACCGGCTGGAGGGTGAGGGCCGCGTAGCCTTCCGCTACGCCGCCCCCGTCAACGGCTCGGCGCGCGGTATAGCGGGCATCGTGAACGACCGCGGCAACGTGCTCGGCCTCATGCCCCATCCCGAGCGCTGCGTGGAACCCGCCCACGGCGGCACCGACGGCCGCCGCCTGTTCGAGGGCTTGCTTGAGGCGGCATACTAAGCCCGTACCCGGAACGGCGTGAAGTCCGTACCCTCGTCGAACAGGTCCACCCCCTCCGCCCGCTTCAGCCAGCCCACCACCGCATAGGTTACCGGCGTCAGCAGCACCTCCCAACCTACTTTCAGCGCCCATTGCGTGAACAGCACCGTCACGACCAGGCCGGTCGTCCACCCCTCCGCGCCCAGGAAGGCGAGCGGGTAGAACAGCAGGCTGTCCACGCCCTGCCCCACGACCGTCGAACCGATCGTCCGCGCCCACAGATGCCGCCCACCGGTCCACACCTTCATACGCGCGAGCACGTAGGCGTTGACGAACTCGCCCGCCCAGAATGCGACCATGCTCGCGCCCACAATGCGCGGCACCTGCCCGAACACCGTCTCGTATGCCGCCTGGTTGGTCCAACCGGGCGCGGGGGGCAGCGCGACGACGACCCACGACATGAACGCCATGAAGCCCGTCGCCGCGAACCCGACCCAGATCACCCGCCGTGTCCGAGCGTAGCCATACACCTCGGTCAGCACGTCGCCGATGATGTAGCTGAGCGGAAAGAACAGGATGCCCGCCCCGAACGGCCAGTCGCCGATGCCGGGCAGCCGCACCTGCGCGACTTTACCCGCCCCCAACACGTTCGACAGCAGCAGGATCGCCACGAATGCCGCCATGACCAGGTCGAAATGGCGGAACGCACGCGGCGCGGCGGCGCGGGCCGAAGTAGGCTCGTCGAGATTAGTCATGGCCGACATTCATGCGGATGGTTTCCCGCCTGTGCAATCCACGCTATTCCAGCGGCGGTGCGCGCCCGTAGCTCAGATGGATAGAGCACGAGCCTTCTAAGCTTGTGGTCGCTGGTTCGACTCCAGCCGGGCGCGCCAACGGCTGCATTCCACCCGGGCCACGCTGCGTCCTTTACTTTCGTGA
>NZ_CAXSBH010000039.1:0-25904 GCF_964235535.1 uncultured Sphingomonas sp. | reverse complement strand
CATCCCGCTCACTTCCGCGCCCATGGCCGTCCGCTCGCTTCCTCTTCGGCCAGCATCTGGCGCTGCTGCTCGCGCAGGTGCCAGGGCATCGTCTCGAAAACTCCGTCGAACAGCGTGTCCAGCGGCTGGTGGAGACCGTGGCCCAGGATGCCGTTCTTCTCAGCCTCCTTCTGCGACGCCTTGACCAGCTCGGCGAGCTCGCGGTCCTGAGCGGCATGGCGATCGTCGTCCCATTCACCGAGGCCGATCAGATGCTCCTTAAGCCGTTTGATCGGATCGCCCAGCGGCCAGGCGTTGGGCTCGCCCTCCGATCGGTACTGGCCCGGATCGTCGGAGGTGGAGTGCCCCTCGGCGCGGTAGGTGAAATGCTCGATCAGCGTCGGGCCCTGGTTGGTCCTGGCGCGCTCCGCCGCCCACTCGGTCGCGGCGTAGACGGCGAGCGCATCGTTGCCGTCAACGCGCAGCCCCGCGATCCCGTACCCGACCGCACGCGCCGCAAAGGTCGTCGCCTCCGCCCCGGCAAAGCCCGAGAAGCTCGAGATCGCCCATTGGTTGTTGACCACGTTCATGATCACCGGCGCCCGGTACACGCTCGCGAAGGTGCAGGCGGAATGAAAGTCGCCCTCGGCCGTCGATCCCTCGCCGCACCAGACGGCGGCGATGCGCGTGTCGCCCTTGGCCGCGGATGCCATCGCCCAGCCCACCGCCTGCGGGTACTGCGTGGCGAGGTTGCCGGAGATGGAGAAGAACCCGGCCTCCTTGACCGAATACATGATTGGCAACTGCTTGCCCTGGAGCCGGTCGGCGCTGTTCGAATAGATCTGGTTCATCATGTCGACGAGCGACCAGCCGCGCGCGATAAGGATGCCTTGCTGGCGGTAGGAGGGGAAGCACATGTCCTCGTAATCGAGCGCCATGGTAGCCGCGACCGCGACCGCCTCCTCGCCCGTCGCCTTCATGTAGAAGCTGGTCTTGCCCTGGCGCTGCGCCCGGAACATCCGCTCGTCGAACGCGCGCAGCAGCACCATCGACCGGAGCATCGCGCGAAGCCGATCGGGCGACAGCCGGGGATTCCAGGGGCCGACCGCCCGGCCCTCCTCGTCGAGCACACGCACCAGCGTATAGGCGAGGTCGGTGAACGCGCGCGCGGGCTCGGCCGTAGCGGGGCGCCGCGCCTGTCCGGCCGGGGGCACGTCGACCTCGGCGAAGTCGACCGGATCGCCCGGGCGGAATTTGGGTTCGGGCACATGCAGCGTCAGCGGGGGCAGATTGGCGCGCGGGGGCTCGCCGGCCATGAACGTCTCCTGGGCCGCCGCCGTCTGGCGCGGCGGCTTGTCGGGCCGGTCCTTTGAACGCTTGTTATAAAATTTCAAGCGGCTTGTCGGACCGCTCAGAAGCGCCGCGATAGCCCCACGAACACCGCCAGATCGTCGGCCGCGCGCGTGACGCCCAGATTGGCCCCGGCATCGAGCTGCGTGTAGTCGGACACCGCGTAGGTGAAGCCGACATCGCCCGTCACGACCCAATCTTCGCCGCGCTCGGTGAACAGTTCGGTGTACATGCCCAGACGCTCGGTCAGCGCGAAACCGAACGTCGCCGAGTTGACAAAGCTCGCCCGGTATCCGCTCCCCCCGCCTGCTTCGGTCGCGTCATCCTCGATCACGTCCAGCTCGGTCATCAGCCCCAGGCCGATCCGGTCGGACAATGCGATCGCGAGCGGCGCGACGACGCCGAACTCCACCTTGCCCGCGCCCAGGCCGCCCTTGCTGGTGGGCAGCGTGACGAAAGGCATGATCGCGAAGGCGGTACGCCCGTCGTCGTCGCCCCACAAATTACGCTTTACTCGGACGGTGACGTCGCCCAACCCCTCGGCCGTCTCGCGCGTGCCAAGACGCCGGTCGGTGACGGTCCGGCGCAGATACGGCTCGACGATCACGTGAAGGTCGGTGGTCCGGTCGAGGCCGAGTTTCAGGTTTACCGGCGCGACCGACACCGTCTCGGCGCGGACGCCGCCGCTCCGGTCGCGGGTGTAGGTCGCCGCGTCCAGCTCGATCTGGAACCGGCCCGCATCAACGGTGTAGGGCGACTCCGTCTTGTCGGGGCGATCCGTGGACATCTCGCGCCGGTCGGCGGGAGGCGCGGACGCGACGCCCTGCCCCGCCGCGAGCAACGCCAGCACCGCCCACATCAGCCGATTCCCACGAACGCCGCGAGCAGCTTGACGTTCAGCCCGACGATCACCGCCGCGATGATCCAGGCGGACCATTTCAGCCACGCCGGATTGACGAACTTGCCCATCTTCACCCGGTCGCTGGTGAAGGCCACCAGCGGGATCACCGCGAAGGGCAGCTGCATCGACAGCACCACCTGGCTCAGCACCAGCAGCCGCGCCGTGCCGCTCTCGCCGTACATCGCCGCCACCGTCACCGCCGGGACGATGGCGATCACCCGCGTGATCAGCCGCCGTTGCCACGCGGGCAGGCGGATGCGCAGGAACCCCTCCATCACGATCTGGCCTGCCAGCGTCGCCGTGATCGTCGAGTTCTGGCCCGATGCGAGCAGCGCGACCGCGAACAGCGTGCTCGCGATCCCAACCCCCAGCATGGGCGCCAACAGCTGGTATGCGTCGCCGATCTCAGCCACGTCGGTACGCCCGGCGACGTAGAAGGTCGACGCCGCCAGGATCAGGATCGCGGAGTTGATGAACAGCGCCAGCATCAGCGCGACGGTGCTGTCGATCGTGGCATACTTGATCGCCTCGCGCCGCCCCTCGTCGTCGCGCTCGAAGGCGCGCGTCTGGACGATCGACGAGTGGAGATACAAATTGTGCGGCATCACCGTCGCCCCCAGGATGCCGATCGCGATATAGAGCATCGCCGGGTTGGTCACGACCTCGGCGGTCGGCACGTAGCCGCGCAGCACGTCCCCGATCGCGGGCTGCGACAGCGCCAGCTCGACCGCGAAGCAGCCCGCGATGATGATCAGGAGCGCAATGATGAACGCCTCCAGCTTGCGGAAGCCGCGTTGCTGGAGGAGCAGGATCAGCAGCACGTCGAGCGCGGTCAGGCATACGCCCCACACCAGCGGCAGGCCGAACAGCAGCTGTAGCGCGATGGCGGTGCCGATCACCTCGGCCACGTCGCAGGCGATGATCGCCAGCTCGCATGCGGCCCACAGCATCAGGCCGACCGGGCGGCTATAGTGGTCGCGGCAGGCCTGGGCGAGATCGCGGCCGGTGACGATGCCGAGCTTGGCGGACAGCGCCTGCAGTACGATCGCCATGACGTTGGACAGCAGGATAACCGACAGCAGCGTATAGCCGAACTGCGATCCGCCCGCGAGGTCGGTGGCCCAGTTGCCCGGGTCCATATAGCCGACCGCGACGAGATAGCCGGGGCCGGAGAATGCACCCAGCTTGGTCCAGAACCGCGCGCCGCCCAGACCTGTACCCAAACCTGAACCAGGACCCGCGCCGGGGACGGGAATCGTGCGGAACACCTCGGGCAGGCTGTCGTCCGACCGGGTCCGCCAGCCATTCGTAGCGGGAGCGTCTTCGTTCACCTGGACCTCCGAAACCGAGGCACGATCCTATGCACGCGCCGTCAAGTTTAGCTAGTGCTAAACTTGGTTGTTAAGCTCCGTTGTGCGATGCTGGCCATCTTGAAGGAGACCAGGACGTGACGTTACCGGCGGCGGAGGAACAGGCGCGTCGCTTCGCGCGGGTCCGGCTGGCGCACCGGACCGAGATGCAGGAGGACTATGTCGAGCTGATCGCCGACCTTATCGCCGATGGCGGCGAGGCGCGCGCAGCCGATCTCGCCGAGCGGCTGGGCGTCACCCCCGCCACCGTCGCGAACACGCTCGGCCGATTGAAGCGCGACGGATTGATCGAGATGCGGCCCTACCGCTCGATCTTCCTAACCGCCGAAGGCGCCGGAATGGCGGCGCGGTCGAAGGAGCGGCACGGGGTCGTCGTCCGGTTCTTGGGCGTCCTGGGCGTCCCGGACGAGATCGCCGAGACCGACGCCGAGGGGCTCGAACACCACCTGAGCGGCGAAACGCTGGAGGCGATGCGCCGCTTCGCAGACGAGCGGGATCGGGGGATATCCCCGAACGGGACCGGCGCGACCTAACGGATTGACTCGACTCCGGTTTGGAACAAAGTAAGAACACGTTCCGTTACCGACTCGAACCGCCGCAGAGTACCCGCCCTTGACCCAGACAGTTGCCGAGCTGCGTGAGACGCTCCGCGCCATCGAGGGTGACGGGCACCAGCGGCGTCCCGCCCTCCCCTTCGGCGTACCGGCGCTCGACGAACGGCTGGTAGGCGAGGGCTTGCGGCTCGACGCGCTGCACGAGATCGCGCCGGCGACGGCGCGCCACGGCGACGAGGCATCGGCGACGTTGTTCATGGCGGGCATCGCCGCGCGCGCCTGGGGACCGGTGCTGTGGGTGATGCGGCGGCGGGACCTGTTCGCGCCCGGGCTCTACCAGGCGGGGCTCGCCCCCGAACGCCTGCTCTATGTCGAGGCGCGCGACGACGACGAACTGCTGGCGATCATGGAAGAGGGCCTGCGGCACCGGGGCTTGGGTGCGGTGATCGGCGAGTGCAAGCGCGCCGGGCTCGGCGCGACCCGTCGGCTCCAGCTCGCCGCGGAGGGCGGGCGCACGATCGCGCTGCTCCTGAAACGCCACGCCCGGGACAGGGTCGACCCGATCGGCCAGCCGTCCGCCGCCGTCACCCGCTGGCGCGTCGCGTCCGCGCCCTCCGCACCGCCCTTCCCCGGGGCCCTGCCCGACGAGGGACTGGGCCGCGCGCGGTGGCATCTCGATCTCGCCCGCCAGAAGGGCGGCGAGCCCTATCAACTTCTTGTGGAGGCATGCGATGAAACGGGTCGCCTCGCTTTACCTGCCGGAGTGGCCGATCGACAGACTGCGCCGCGCCGGGCGCATTCCGCAGCCGCAGCCTGAGCCGAAGGCTCAGGCGAAGGCCGGCCGGCGCGCCGACCACGGCGCGTCCGACGACGCGGCCGATTTACTCGGTCGCGCCGCTGCCGCCGAGCGTGCCCAAGCCTGCTCCGTTCCCAACACGCCCGAGGGCCGTCCCGGCGCGCTCTGGTCGCAGGACGACCGCGCTGCCTCCGCCCGCCACCAGGGCGGCAACCCCGGCTGGCGACCCGGCGCGAAATGGGCCAGGCGCGAGATCGAGACGCAGATCGCGCAGCTCCCGCTCCACCAGCGCCCGCCCATGCGCGAGCTCGGCCGCCGCAGCGAGGCCGCCGACCATCCCTTCAAGGCCATGCCTTCTTACGAGGCGCGCGCGCCGGTCCCGGGTCGGAGCGCCGTACCCCCCGTCCGCTGGAGCGGCGAGGGCGCCCGTTCGCCCGGCAACCGCCGCGCGGGCGACGGCCCCTATCCGGGCGAGGGCGCCTTCTTCCTTACCGGCCGGATGACCGGCGACGTGGTCGGCCGCGCCTGCAAGGGAAACCTCGTCTCACCTGCGCCTACGGCCGCGATGTCGGAACCGCCGCTCGTCACCGCGCACCGGGTGAACGGCCGCGATGTCGTCCATGCCGCCAACGGCGCGGCGCGGGCGATGGGCGTGACGCCCGGCACTTGGCTCACTCAGGCGCGCGCCTCGGTGGCGGGCCTCATCATTCTTCCCGCCGATCCGGAGGGGGACAGTGCCGCCCTGCACCGGCTGGCGGTCGCGCTCGCCCGGCGCTGGGCCCCGACCGTCGCCGTCTTCGACGAGACCGGACTGTTTATCGACCTGACCGGTGTCGCACACCTGCATGGCGGCGAGACCGCCTTCCTGCATCGCCTCCACCGCCTGCTGAACCAGTTGGGCTTTCGCAACCGCATTGCCGTCGCGGACACCGCCGGCGCGGCCTGGGCGCTGGCGCATTCCAGGCGTGAACTTAGTGGACTTCCGTTACTCAACTGCCCGGCCGGAATGCATGTTCGGGCGCTGGAACCGCTCCCGGTCGATCTCCTCCGACTCGAATCCGCGCATATCAAGCTGCTCGATCGTCTGGGCGTCGACACGGTGGGGGAGCTCGCCAAGCTTCCCCGCGCGCCGCTCGCGCGCCGTTTCGGCGGCGCGCTTGTCCGCCGCCTCGATCAGGCGACCGGTCGCACGCCCGAGCCGCTGGAGCCGGTGGCCGTGCCCGAGCAGGTGGTCGTGGAGGAACGCTACCCCGAACCGATCGCGACGGCGGAGGTGATCGAGCATCGATTAGGCGTACTCGCGTCGCGCCTGGCAACGGCGTTGGAGCGGGCCGGGGTCGGCGCGCGAGCGCTGCTGCTCGTAGCTGATCGCGTCGACGGCCGCGCCCAAACCTTGCGCGTAGGCCTTTCCCGACCCGATCGGCGGCCCGAGCATCTGCTTAGCCTGCTTCGACGCCGGATCGAGGAGATCGACCCCGGCTTCGGGATCGACGCATTGTCGTTGCGGGTGATGCGCGTGGAGCCTTTGGGACCGGAGACGCTCGGCCCGGCGCTGGCCGAGGAGACCGCCCCGGATCTAGCGCCGCTCATCGATCTGCTCGCCAACCGGCTGGGCGGGTCAACGTCTTGGCGCGTCCGGCCGGCCGAAAGCGACGTGCCCGAGCGCTCGGTCACCCCCGGCCCCGCGCTCGACGCTCCCGATCGCCCCGCGGCCGTTCTGAAGCAAGGCGATGTGCGCCGCCTGAACGACCTCGAGGCCGATCATCCCTGGCATCCGCGCTGGCCGCGGCCCGTACACCTGCTCCACCGCCCGGAGGTGCTGGATTTCGTGATGGCGGAGATGCCCGATCATCCACCCGCCCGCTTTACCTGGCGCGGCAACGTCCACCGGGTGGTGCGCGCCGACGGCCCCGAACGCATCGTCGGTGAATGGTGGCGCCGAACCTGCGAGCGCGACGCGGTGCGCGATTATTTCAGCGTCGAGGACGAGATCGGCCACCGTTTCTGGCTCTTCCGCCGCGGCGACGGTGTGCGCCGGGAGACAGGCGACCTCAGCTGGCACCTGCACGGTTTCCATGCGTGAGCTAATGGCGCGCGTCGATGGCATGCAGGTGACCCGCCTCGGCATAGCGAAGGATCTTGCCGTCGGCGGTCAATACCGGACAATGCAGGGCGCGGGCAGTCGCGATGATGATGCGGTCGGCCGGATCGCCGTGTATGCCCGGTGGAAGCAGCCCCGCGTCCATGCCGATCTCAGGGGTAAGCGGGGCGATCATGATGCCTGGCTGCGATATCACGCCCGGCATCCAGATGGCGAGATGCCGACTGAGTTCCAGCCTACCCTTGCCGACCAGCATGGTGATTTCCCACGGCGTTATCGCCGAGACGTAGAGTTTATTGTTGTCTTGCGCGCTCGCGATCAATCCCCTGCTGCGAACGCCGAGCTCCAGCTTATTGTCGGCCGACCAGACCAGCGCATGCGTGTCGAGCAGGATCAACGGTACAGGTCTTCGCCGATCGACTCGTCACGTGCGGCGTCGATCTCGTCCAGATCGACGGCAGGGCTGAACGGGTCGTCATACCGGATCACGGTCCCCGCCATGCAGCCGATCAACGAGCCCTTGCGAGGCTCCTCCGGCTTGACCGCCGACATGACCGCCACCGGCTTGCCGCGCTTGGTGATGGTGATCGTCTCGCCGCCCGCCTGGACCTCGTCCATCAATCGGAGGCAGTTCGCCTTGAACTCGGCCGCACCGACGTACTTTATCGCACTCACTCCCGAACTGGTCGTATCACGTAGTCACCTCGGTCATGCCCGGCAATGAGTTACGTCGAGCTTCAGGTCATGACCCACTTCTCGTTCCTCCGAGGGGCGTCGTCGCCGGAGGAGCTGTTCGCGGCCGCGTCGCTGATGGGGTACGGAGCGCTGGGCGTCACCGACCGCAACTCGGTGGCAGGCGTGGTGCGGGCGCTGGTCGCGGCGGAGACGGTCTCTACGCCGGATGCACCCATGCGCCTCGTGGTCGGCTGCCGGCTCGACCTGGTCAGCGGCGCGTCGCTGCTCGTCTGGCCGGAGGACCGCGACGCCTGGAGTCGGCTCACCACCCTCCTCACCCGCGGCAAGGCGCGCGCGGATGCGCAGCACGGCGAGAAGGGGCGATGCTTCCTTCATTGGGAGGACGTGGCCGACGCCGCGCCGGGGCTGGTCGGCGCGCTGGTGCCCGGCCGCGACGGCGCTGATCCGGCGCACTTACGCTGGATGGTCGACCTGTTCGGGCGCGACCGGGGGCATGTATGCCTGACCTTCCACCGCCGCCCCGGAGACACACGCCGCTTGGGCACTGACGCGGAAGCGGCGCGGGCGCACGGCCTGCGGCCGCTCGCGACGGGGGACGTGCTGTATCACGAGCCGGGCCGCCGCCGGCTGCAGGACGTAGTCACGGCTATCCGCGAGAAATGCACGATCGACGAGTTGGGCCTGCAGCGCGAGCGACATGCCGACCGTCACCTGCAACCGCCCGCCGAGATGGAGCGCCGCTTCCGCCGCCACCCCGATGCGCTCGCCGCAAGTCTCGCCATCGCCAAGCGATGTACGTTCACCTTACGCGAGCTAAGCTACCAATATCCCGACGAACGCGTGATGACCGCGCACTCGCCGCAAAAGGCGCTGGAGAAGATGACCTGGCGCGCGCTCAATGCCCGGTTTACCGATCGACCGCCCCTGAGCTACCGACGACTGCTTCGCAAGGAACTATCGCTCGTCCGCAAGCTCGCCTACGCGCCCTACTTCCTGACGGTCCACTCGATCGTCCAATATGCGCGCAGCCAGAAGATCTTGTGCCAGGGACGCGGCTCGGCCGCCAATTCAGTGATCTGCTTCGTGCTCGGCGTTACCTCGATCGACCCGGTCAAGCACCAGCTGCTGTTCGAACGCTTCCTGTCCGAAAAGCGTGGCGAGCCGCCCGACATCGATGTCGACTTCGAGCATGAGCGCCGCGAGGAGGTGATCCAGTGGATCTATGACACCTACGGCCGCGACCACGCTGCGCTGACAGCCGTCGTCAGCCGCTTCCGCACGCGCGGCGCAGTGCGCGAGGTCGGCAAGGTGCTGGGCCTGGCCGAGGACGTTACGGCCGGGCTGGCTGGCCAAGTCTGGGGTTGGTCGAGCGACGGCGTTCCCGCCGACCGAGTCGCGGCGCTAGGCCTGAACGGCGGCGAGCAGCGCCTCGCGCTCGCGCTCGAACTCGCCAAGGAGCTGATCGGCACGCCTCGGCACCTGTCGCAGCACCCGGGCGGCTTCGTCCTCACCCGCGACCGGCTCGCCTCGCTGGTGCCGGTCGAACCCGCGGCGATGGTCGACCGGCAGGTCGTAGAATGGGAGAAGGTCGACATCGAGGAACTCGGCTTCATGAAGGTCGACATCCTCGGCCTCGGCATGCTCGGCTGCATGCGACGCTTCTTCGACCTGCTCGCCCGGCACAAGAACATCCCCCTTACGCTCGACGACGACATCCTTCAGGCGGAAGATAAGCCGACCTTCGAGATGATGTGCCGCTCCGACACCTTGGGCGTGTTCCAGATCGAGAGCCGCGCGCAGATGTCCATGCTGCCGCGGATGCGGCCGGAGAATTTCTACGACATCGCCATCCAGGTCGCGATCGTCCGTCCCGGGCCGATCCAGGGCGACATGGTCCATCCCTATCTGAAGCGGCGCGAGGACAAGCGGGCCGGCAGGGACAGCGTCGAATATCCCAGCCCCAAGCTGAAGACCGTGCTCGAAAAGACGCTGGGCGTGCCCCTGTTCCAGGAACAGGCGATGCAGGTCGCCATCCTGGGCGCGGGCTTCCCCCCGGAGGAGGCCGACGGACTGCGCCGCGCTATGGCCACGTTCAAGATGACGGGCGGGGTCGGCCAGTTCCGCGACCGGCTGATCGCGGGAATGCTGCGCAACGACATCACGCAGGAGTTCGCCGAGCGGCTGGTCAAGCAGATCGAGGGCTTCGGCTCCTACGGCTTCCCGGAAAGCCACGCCATGAGCTTCGCCAAGATCGCCTACGCCTCGTCCTGGATGAAGTGTCACCACCCCGACGTGTTCTGCGCCGCGTTGCTCAACGCCCAGCCGATGGGCTTCTACGCTCCCGCGCAGATCGTCCGCGACGCGCGGGCGCATGGTGTCGAGATCAGGCCCGTATGCATCCTGGACAGCAACTGGGACACGAAGCTTCTGGGCGAGGAATCACCATGCCTGCCGCTACGGTTGGGCATGCGCATCGTGACCGGTCTGGCCGCGCGCGACGCGCAGGCGATCTTGGACGCCCGGTCGCTCGCCCCCTTCGCCTCGATCGAGGAGGTATGGCTTCGGTCGAACGTGAAGCTCGCCGCGCTGGAGGCGCTCGCCAGGGCGGATGCTTTCCACGCCATGGGGTTCAACCGACGCGAGGCGTTATGGACGATCAAGGGTCTGGGCGAAACGCGGCTGCCGCTGATCGAAGGCGCGCGCGGCATGGAGGAACCTGCGATCCTGAAGCCGCTGTCGGCGGGGCGCGAGGTGGTGGAGGATTACCGCTTCACCCAGCTCTCGCTGCGCGCGCACCCGCTGCAGTTCCTGCGCGGCGAGCTCGCCCGGCGCAGCATGGTCAGGTGCATCGATTTGGGTGCGACCAAGGACGGCACGGTCGTTGAAGTCGCGGGCGTTATCCTCGTGCGCCAGCGACCGGGCAGCGCGAAGGGCGTGCTGTTCATCACGCTGGAGGACGAGACGGGGGTAGCCAACATCATCCTGTGGCCGAAAATATTCGAGGAGCACCGCACCACCGTGATGGGCGCGGCGATGCTGTCGGTGCGCGGGCGCGTCCAGCGTCAGGGCATCGTCATCCACGTCATCGGCGACCATGTGATCGACCGCACCCCGATGCTGCGCCAGGTCGGCGACATGGAGATGCCGCGCCTGACCAGCCCTAGCGACGGCATGCGCGGCGGCACCCCAGACCGCGGCGAGAAAGGTTGGGAGCCCAAGGTCAGATCGGACTATCATTTCCGCGACCGGGAAAACCACATCCCGATCAAGTCGCGCGACTTCCACTAGCCGCGTGGGACTATGCCGCCCGCACCGTCTGCTCGATCACGCCGAAGATCGGATGGTGCCGGTCGTCCTCCGCCCAGATGCGGACGGTGTCGCCGCCGCGCAGGAACGGCGTGGTCGCCGTGCCCGCCATGATGGTCTCGACGGTCCGGACTTCGGCTAGGCACGAATAACCGACGCCGCCCTGCGCGATCGGCTTGCCCGGGCCGCCGCCCGCGTCGCGGTTGGACACGGTGCCCGACCCGATGATCGTCCCCGCCCCCAGCGCACGGGTCTTGGCGGCGTGGGCGATCAACGTTCCGAAATCGAAGGTCATGTCCTCCCCGGCCTCCGCGCGGCCGAAAGGTTGGCTGTTGAGGTCGACCATCAGGCGGCGGTGGAGCTTGCCGTCCCGCCACCAGCCGCCCAGCGAATCGGACGTGACGAACACGGGCGAAAAGGCGGAAGCGGGTTTGGACTGGAAGAAGCCGAAGCCCTTGGCGAGTTCGGCAGGGATCAGGTTGCGCAAGCTGACGTCGTTGGTCAGTCCGACCAGCCGGACCGCCGCCAACGCCGCCTCGCGCGACGCGCCTTGCGCCACGTCGCCGGTGACGACGACCACCTCCGCCTCGAGGTCGCAGCCCCACGCCTCGTCGGCGAGCGGGATGGCATCGCGCGCGCCGAGGAACCCGTCGGAGCCGCCCTGATACATCAGCGGATCGTGCCAAAAGCTGTCGGGCATCTCCGCCCCGCGCGCCTGCCGGACGAGCGCGACGTGGTTCACGTACGCGGAGCCGTCCGCCCACTGGTAGGCGCGCGGAAGCGGCGCGGCCGCGTCATGCTCGTGGAACCGGTCGCGCGGGATCGCCTCATGCTCCAGATCGGTCGAGAGATTCAGCAGGTCGGGCGAAACCCGGTCCCACTCGTCGAGCGCCGCCTGCAGCGTCGGCGCGATGCGCGACGCATCGGCGCACCAGGCGAGGTCGTTCGACACGACCACGAGCCGGCCGTCGCGGCCCTGCTTGAGACTGGCGAGTTTCATGGTCCTGCTCTCCTTTCCCATAGCCCTAGCGGGTCGGAACCGGGGTGGGTAGTCGCTCGGCTCAGCTCGGCGGTGGCCGGAACAGTCGTGGCTCGATGCTCGGGTTACCCGGTCGCACTTTTTGATGAGGGATTTGGAGGGACTGCCATGCTTACGCTCGACAACATCGCCGGCCGTTTCACGTACAACGAGGATCACGAGGCGTTCCGTCAGACGCTGCGCAGGACGCATCCCTCCAGCTTTACGGCGGCGCGGACTACATGAACGCATAGCCGATCGCGCGGTCGCGGCGCGCAGCGCAGGTCATGCGCATTTTCGACGGCGCCGGCGAGATCATGAAGGAGGTGATCGACCGCTCGCTCTAGCGCACCACCTGGCTAACGTCCGGGACCACCAGTCGCGGTGCAGACAGATGCTGGCGCGGGTCGAAGGTCGCCAGGAATTTACGAAGCGCCGCGAGCTCGATCGGCGGCGAGATCAGGTATCCCTGGATCAGGTCGCATCCCATGACGCGCAGCAGCGATAACGCGAGCGGATCATCAACGCCCTCGGCGGTGACCTCCATGTCGAGCGCATGGGCGAGGTCGATCGAGGAACGCACCAACAGCGGATCGCGGTGGCTGTCGATCAGGCCCGACACGAACATCCGGTCGATCTTGAGCTCGTTGGCGGGCAACTGCTTCAAATAGGATAGCGACGACAGCCCCGACCCGTAATCGTCGATCGCGATCTTGATTCCCGCCGCCGAAAAGGCGCGCAGGTTGGTGAGCGCCCCGTCCGGATCCTCGATGACCGCCGTCTCCGTGACCTCGAAGCCGATCCGGCCCTTGGCGCGCGCGACCGTCGCCAGCACGCGCGCAGCGAATTCGACGTCTGGCAGCAGCACGCCCGAAATATTGACGTAGATCGTCAGGTCGTGACCCGACGCCGCGAGCTTGGCCTGATCGGTCACGGCCTGCGCCACGACCCATTCCGTCAGATCGCGGATCGCGCCGGTGCTCTCCGCAAGCCGGATCAGCCGCTCGATCGCGACGGGCCCGCGCGTCGGGTGCGGCCAGCGCAGCAAGGCCTCGGCCGAATCGATCGCGTTCGTGCGCGAGCGAAGCTTGGGCTGATAATGCAGCCGGAGCTCGCCTTGCTCAATCGCGCGGCGCAGATCGCGTATGAGCGCAATGTCGTCCAGTTCCGACTCGCCCTCACCCTTTTCGTCCGCAAAGCAGACCGACTGGCGGGTGGCCTGCGCGGTCGCGATCGCCGCGGCCGCGTGGTCGAGCACTTCTTCGCGCGTAGCGTCGGCATCGGCTTCGGCGGCGCCGATCAGCACATTCAGATCGAAGGTCAGATCATCGACGTTGATGCGCTTCGTCAGCTTTCGGACCAGGGCGACGAGCGCTTCGCGCGCGGCTTCCACGTCGACGGCGACGAACGCGAACTCGATGGAAGTGCGCCCGGTCCGCCCGATCTCGCAGCCGTCGAGTTCGGCCGCGACCCGGTCGGCGACATGCGCGAGCACGCGGTTCGCGAGCCGGGCGCCGATATCGCGGCGCAGGGTCGCGAACCGGTCGACCTCGAGGATGGCGACGAACCCGCCCGTGGTGGCCGCGAGCTCCGGCAGGGGCGCGACACGGAGGCGATCGAACCAGGGCGGCGCGACCGGACGAACGCGTCGATTCGTGCGGATGCTCGCGAAGATCGCGCCAGCGATGAACACGGCAAGGAACAAGAGGAGATCCACACGGCTACGTAACCGGACAGACGCTAAGGGCCGGTTAAGCCCGGTATGTGGCTCCCGCAATCCCCAGGGTCGTGTCGAAGGCTTCGGCGGGCGGCCCAGGTCGCTCCGGCAGCCAGGTCGCTCCAGCAGACAGTGTATGGGACCCCTGTCGGCAACGTCTGGAACTCGGTCGATCGGCTTCCCACCTCTCGAGTTCACCAAGGAATTCCAATGTCGTCGTCACGGCCGAGGGTCGCGCGTTGAGCGGCCCTGCCCCTTATTTGCTGGCATTCGGTGACAGCCTCACCGCCGGGTACGGGCTCGCGCCCGAACAGGCGTTTCCCAAGCAGCTCCAGACGCTGTTGGCCAAGCGTCGACCGGGCGTCGTGGTCGACAATGCGGGCGTTTCCGGCGACACCACGACGAGCGCGCGCGCGCGGTTGCTCCGCGTGCTGTCGCGTCTGACGCAGCGGCCCGACCTCGTCATCCTCGAACTCGGTGCGAACGATCTGCTTCGCGGCGTGGACCCGGCGCGGACGCGCGATAATCTGGACTGGATGATGGGTGAGTTCGAGCGCGCCGGGATTCCCGTGCTGCTCGCAGGCATGCTGGCGCCGCCATTCTTGGGCGACTGGGCCTCCCGGTTCAATGCCGTCTATCCGGAACTGGCCAAGCGGCACGGCGCTGCTTTGTATCCGTTCTTCCTCGAAGGGGTGATCGGCGATCGGTCCCTGGTGCTCGCGGACGGCATCCATCCCAACGCGCGCGCGATCGGCATCGTGGCCAACCGCATGCTGCCGCATGTCGAAGCGGCGTTGGACCGGACGGCTCGGAGGGCGGCCTAAGCAGGCGGTGGCGGAGAGGGTGGCTGCCGTACTGCAATACTAAGGTCTTGTATTTGCAGTAGAAGTTAGTCCCAGACCTCGGTCGATCCCACAACCGTTCCCACCACCTTTGAAAATAATCCGTCGCTGTCCACGCACGTGCGACTTGCGGTTACGACAGCCCCGTCGGGTATAGCCGGGGAAACCACCGCTCCACAATGTCGATCGGAAAGCCAAGGCGGACGGCCGACTTGTGAGTTCCGTTCGTCGCGACGAGCAGACCCTTTTTCAGCAGCGCGGAGACAACCTCCCTCCCCGCACGCTCTCGATAGCCAGTCAGCTTACCGGCATCGCCGCGCGACAGCTCGCCCGTCAGCAGCGCCTCCCGCAGAACCGGGTAAGCGCCGTTGGGCAGTCGCCTCGCTCTTGCCTCAGCGTCCGCATAGGCTTCGATCCGCCGCAGTAGCTCCTGCGGCTCAAGGATCGATGTCATGTAGCGCACCTGATCGAGGCAGGTTCGCAGGAAGAAGTCGGAAAACTCAATCAGCCCCGCCTGCGTCAGCGCACCGCGCCCGTCCCGATCGCCGCGCCGCGGAGCATCGGCGGCGGCGAGAAGCGCCTTGTACCGCTGAGCATCGCGCGCGAGCCCACGCGATACCGACCAAAGGCTTGTGCCGATGCCCAGCCGCTTGAACAGCGCATGACTCATTAGCCGCGTGACGCGTCCGTTGCCGTCCAGGAACGGATGTACCCAAAGCAGCCGATGATGCGCGGCCCCGACCGCCTCGACCTGGCGGACTTGGCTAAGCCGGGCCGGATCATAGGCCTGTTCGAAACGTCCCAAGAACCGGGGCAGGTCGTCGGCGTCGGGCGGAACGTGACGCCCGACCATCACCCCCCGTTGCCTCAGCTCCCCCGGCGTCACACGCAGCCGTTCGCCCGTGTCCGGGTTCTCGACCCACAACAGCTCGTCAGGAAGACGCTCGCAAAAGGCGCGATGGAGCCATTCGACATAGGCCCGGCTGGTCGGCCAGTCTTGAGGATCGTCGCCCTGGTCGATCCGTTGCTGAACCGCGATATGCGCGACAGCTTCAAGCTGGAGAGCCCGCTTGCGCGGTTCGGCCGAGAAATCCTGCACCAGGGCCCGGTCGATATCGCGCGGATGGGTGTCGTGCCCCTCAATCAGGTTCGAGTAGTAGCAGTTCATCGACCGCACGAGCGCGCCGATCGCGTCCTGGACGAGCGGATGCACCCGCCCCGCGAGCATGCTCGCTTCCCGCACCAGCTTGAACGTGACATCGTCGAGCGAACGGTCCGCCTCTTCGGGCAGCATGGGCTCCATCGAGCTTACATCCATGCCGGTTACTGTGCCGGTTTTTGTGCCGGTTGAAAAGCCCGAAGAACTGGGCACTTTTACATGGAATTACGATAATCCATGCCGGTTAAATCAGTTGGCTTACCGAATGGATTGTCCTTACATTCCGGAGCAAACCTAGACAGGTTCGGAAGTCAAGTTAGGCTCGTGCAGCCTATGCCTTCATAATGGGAAGCGATGGGAACGGGGCCGGGGTGGACAAGCACGAAAAGTTGAAGCTCAGCGAAAGCAATATCTGCGACCTGTTCATCACGCCGGCGATCAAGCAGGCCGGTTGGGATCAGTTGAAACAGATACGTCGCGAGGTTACGCTGACGCCCGGTCCCGTCGTGGTGCGCGGGAACCTGTCTTCCCGTAACAAGAAGAAAAAGAAGTTCGCGGATTACGTGCTGTCCTGGCAACCAGGCCTGCCACTAGCGATTGTGGAAGCGAAAGATAACGCGCACACCATCGGCGCGGGCTTGCAGCAAGCGCTGGGATATGCCGACATCCTGGCCCTGCCAAGTGCGTTTAGCTCGAACGGCGACGGCTTTGCTTCGCACAATCGAGCGGCGAAGAACGGTGAGGACACTGAGATCCCGCTCGGGCTTGACGCCTTTCCACCGCCCGGCAACCTATATGCGAGGTATCGAGACTTTCACGGCATCGAAGCCGATGAGCAGGCGCTTGTTGAACAGCCGTATCACATCGACAGCTCGGGCAAGGAACCTCGCTACTATCAGGTCGAAGCTATCAATCGTACGATCGAGGCGATTGCGAAAGGCGATCGGCGCGTGCTGCTCGTCATGGCTACGGGCACGGGTAAGACATACACGACCTTTCAAATCATTTGGCGGCTCTGGAAAGCAAGGATGGCCAAGCGCGTCCTGTTTTTGGCGGATCGCAACATCCTGATCGATCAGACCCTGGTCAACGACTTCAAGCCGTTCGGCGAGGCCATGACCAAGGTGCGCAACCGCAAGATCGATCCCGCGTACGAAATCCATCTTGGACTTTATCAGGCGCTGACCGGAACGGAGGAAAGCGAGAAAATATTCAAGTCGGTATCACGCGACTTCTTCGATCTTATAATCGTTGACGAGTGTCATCGCGGAAGCGCGTCGGGGGACAGCGCGTGGCGTGAAATCCTCGATTATTTCGGCGGCGCGGTCCAGATCGGCATGACCGCCACGCCTAGAGAAACCGAATATGTCTCCAACGCCGATTATTTCGGAGACGCCGTCTACACCTACAGCCTGAAGCAGGGGATCGAGGACGGCTTCCTCGCGCCTTACAAGGTAATCCGGATTGACATCGACCGGGACGTCCTGGGCTGGACGCCCCCTGCCGACATGGTCGACGACCTCGGTAAGGCGGTCGAACGGCGCGAGTACAACCGTGCAGACATGGACCGCACGCTCGTTCTCAACCAACGGACGAAGCTTGTTGCCGAGCGGGTGATGAAGTTCTTGAACGCGACCGATCCGATGGCGAAAACGATCGTGTTCTGCGAGAATGTTGATCATGCGGAGCGGATGCGATCCGCGCTCATCAACGCGGCTGGCAAGCTGGCGCGCGACAATCCTCGCTATGTCATGCGGATCACCGGCGACGACACGGAGGGCAAGGCGCAGCTCGACAACTTCATTGATCCCGAACAGCCCTACCCCGTCATAGCCACGACATCGCAGTTGTTGACCACCGGTGTCGATGCCAAGACGTGCAAGCTCATCGTCCTCGACCGCACGATCAATTCGATGACCATGTTCAAGCAGATCATCGGACGCGGCACGCGGATTGATGAGGACAATAACAAGTTCTTCTTCACGATCATGGATTTCAAGCGCGCCACCGAGCTGTTCCGCGATCCGGAGTTCGACGGCGAACCGGTCGTGATCTACGAGCCTGGCGACCACGACGATATCCTGCCCCCCGACCCTCCGATCGAGGACGAGGACGAGGACGAACCGGATATCGACTATCCGACAGGAACCCAACGGCTCGTCGTGAGCGGGGTCAGCGCGCGCGTCTTGAACGAGCGGATCGAATATATCGGGACGGACGGCAAGCTGGTGACCGAATCCTACCGCGATTATGCGAAGAAGCAGATCGCGGAAGAATACCGCTCGCTCGACGAGTTCGTATGGCATTGGAACGCGAGCGAGCGGAAGCAGGCGATCATCGACGAGCTGGAACAGCGCGGCGTCGTGCTCGCCAACCTAGCCGAGGAGGTCGGTCGCGACTTCGGCAATTTCGACCTGCTTGTCCACGTCGCCTATGGAGCGCCGCCGCTCACTCGGCGCGAGCGCGCGGAGCAGGTCAAGAAGCGGGACTATTTCGCCAAGCACGGCGACGCCGCCCGCGCCGTGCTGGAAGCGCTGTTGGACAAGTATGCCGACGAGGGCGTGTCCGCCATCGAGGACGCCAAGGTACTACGCCTGAAACCGTTCAGTGCGATCGGCACGCCCCTGGAGATCATCCGGGGTGTCTTCGGCGGACGAAGCGCATATGACGCCGCGCTCAGCGAGCTGGAACAGCAGATTTACGAGCAGGCGGCCAACGAGTGAGCATCGGCGAATGAGCAACGTATCGGGGGCGGTGAAGTCCATCCAGGACATCATGCGCAAGGACGTGGGCGTCGACGGCGACGCACAGCGCATCAGCCAGATGGTCTGGATGATTTTCCTGAAGATATACGACGACCGCGAGGAGGAGCTGGAACTCACCGAGGATAACTACCTGTCGCCCATCCCCGAGAAGTATCGCTGGCGTAATTGGGCGCAAAACCGCGAAGGCATCACCGGCGACGCGCTGATGGCCTTCATCGACCGGCTGTTCTCCGTGCTCAAGACCGACCTGCCGACAAACGGCGAGGTCGGCCGCCGCGCCCAGGTGATCCGCGACGTATTTGAAGATACGTACAACTATATGAAGTCCGGCACGCTGATGCGTCAGGTCGTTAATAAGATCAACGACATCGACTTTAACAGCACGGCCGACTGCCACACCTTCGGCGCGATCTACGAACAAATCCTGCGTGACCTGCAAAGCGCGGGCAATGCGGGCGAGTTCTACACGCCCCGCGCCGTCACCCGCTTCATCATCGACCGGCTCGCACCCAAACTCGGCGAGACCGTGCTCGATCCGGCCTGCGGCACCGGCGGCTTCCTCGCCTGCGCGATCGACCACAAGCGCCGGTTCGTGAAGTCGCCCGACGACGAGGCCCGGCTGCAAGCTTCGATCCGCGGCGTGGAAAAGAAGGCGCTGCCGCACATGCTGTGCGTCACCAACATGATCCTCCACGGCATCGACACGCCGGGCCGCATCCGCCATGGCAACACGCTGGAGAAGCCCTACCGCGATTATGGCGAGCGCGAGCGCGTGCCCGTCATCGCCACCAACCCGCCCTTCGGCGGCATGGAGCAGGACGGGATCGAGCGGAACTTCCCGGCCGAGTTCCGCACGCGGGAGACCGCCGACCTGTTCATGGCGCTGATCATCAAGCTGTTGAAGGGCCAGGGACGCGCCGGCGTCGTGCTACCCGACGGCTTCCTGTTCGGCGAGGGCGTGAAGACCAACCTCAAGCGCAAGCTGATCGAGGAATGCGACCTCCACACGATCGTGCGGCTGCCGAACGGCGTGTTCGCGCCCTACACCGGCATCAAGACCAACATCCTGTTCTTCACCAAGGGCCGGCCCACCAAGGACGTCTGGTTCTACGAGCATCCCTATCCGCCGGGTGTGACGAGCTACAACAAGTCCAAGCCGATGCGCGTCGAGGAGTTCGACGCCGCGCGTGACTGATGGGGCGAAGAGGCGGACGGCTTCCACGCGCGTCGCGAGACCGAGCAGGCCTGGAGGATCGGGGCTGCCGAGGTCGCGGGGCGGGGCTACAACCTCGACCTCAAGAACCCGCACGTGGCGGAGGCGGAAAGCTACAATCCCGACAAGCTGCTGGAGCGCTACGCCGAGCAGCAAGCGGGCATCCAATCGCTCCGCGACCGGCTCAAAGTGGTTTTGGCCGACGCGCTGACGGAGCGCGCCCCGGAGCGCATCGACGCGTGACCGATATTGCGGCATTGGTCGCCGACCACCTGGACATCTGGACCGCCGCCACCGAGCGCCGCGGCGCGGGACGCGGCGGGGGCGATCAGCAGGGCGCGCAAGCTCGCTCCACGAAGCGCAATCCCACCGTTCGACGTCCCCGCTACATGGCAGCGGGTCCAGCTGACGGACATCGGCCACGACTGGGGGCAGAAGGAACCAGACGACGACTTCACCTACATCGACGTGGGCTCGATTGATCAGGTGTCCGGCACTATCCGCTCCCCCGGCGTCGTTGTCGCCAAGGAAGCGCCGTCTCGCGCCCGCAAGGTGGTTAGGCCGGGAACGCTCATCTACTCGACCGTTCGACCATACCTGTTGAACATCGCGATCGTTGATCAGAGGTTCGACCCCACGCCGATCGCGAGTACCGCTTTCGCCATCATCCATCCATTCGACGGGATCGAGGCGTCATTTCTCTACCGCTATCTGCGGTCGCCCGCCTTCATCCGGTACGTAGAAGGTTGTCAGACCGGCATAGCTTACCCGGCCATCAACGACCGGCAGTTCTTCTCCGCTTGGTTCCCTCTTCCGCCTCTCATTGAGCAGCGGCGGATCGTGGCTAAGGTCGACGAGTTGATGGCGTTGTGCGACGCGCTGGAGCGGGAGAGCGCGGACGCGCGGGCCTCGCATCAAACGCTGGTCGAGACCCTTCTCGCCACGCTCGTCGCCTGCCCCGACGACGCCGCCGTTGCTGATGAGTGGGCGCGGCTGGAGAGCTGTTTCAATATCCTCTTCACAACAGAGGCCAGCGTCGACGCACTGAAGGCGACGGTGCTGGAATTGGCGGTGCGGGGGAGGCTTGTAGCACAAGACGCCAGCGAGTCACACTCGCCGATCGTGGCGAAGCTCGCCAACAAGCAAGTCGAGCCGACCCATAACATTCCGACGAACTGGATGTGCTTACCGCTATCCGCGCTCGGTAAGCAGCTTGGCGGTGGAACGCCTTCGAAATCTCAGCCCGATTTATGGCGCGGCCCTATCCCGTGGGTCTCGCCGAAGGATATGAAGCAAGACCGCATCGCGGATGCGCAGATGCACGTGAGCGAGGCGGCCTTAATAAGTTCACCTGTAAAGCTAGTTCCGTCCAACAGCCTCCTATTCGTCGTGCGCGGCATGATCCTCGCCCACAGCTTTCCCGTCGCGCTGACCAGCACGCCGGTGACGATCAATCAGGATATGAAAGCAATAGTTTTTCATGATCCTAGTGTGAGCGAGTATCTGCTTAGAGCGCTGAAAGGGATGAAGCGGAGTGTTTTGCGCGCAGTCGAAAGATCAAGTCATGGTACGTGCCGGCTAGATGCGGATGCATATGGTTCGCTCGCAGTTCCTCTTCCGCCTCAGCCGAACAGCGCCGCATAGTCGCGAAAGTCGACGAGCTCATCACGGTCTGCGACGTGCTCAAGGCCCGCATTGCTGACGCCGCCGTTACCGCTAAGCACCTCGCCAACGTCGTAGTCGAACGGGCGACTGTCTGATGCGTCTGCGCTCGGTTCGGATCGGGAACTATAAGAACCTTAAAGACTTCACGGTTCGGTTCGACGGCGACGGCTTCATCGATATCTTCGTCGGCAGGAACGGGTCGGGCAAGTCCAACTTCCTCGAAGCCCTGATCCTCATCTACGATCATCTGTTCGACTTCGATCCCGAGGGCGAGGGCCCGGGCTTCGATTACGCGCTAGCTTATGAGATCGACGGCGGCGGGATGCAGGTCGAATGGCGCGACCGCACACTCTTCATCGACAACAGGCCGCGCCGCGGGTTCGGAAGGACGCCGCAGGTCGACAATGTGATCGTCTATTATTCCGGGCAGAACCGCCACGTCGCCGACATGATCGAGCGATATGAAAAGCGGTTCCGGGCCCGCATACGGGGGGCCGATTTGGCCGACAGCCTTCGATTTATCGGGATTGGCCCCGAGTACAAGCAGCTATTAATCTTGCTTCTCCTACTCCTGCCGGACGACCGCCACGCGCGGCGGTTCGTTGAGGGCAAGCTGGGCATCCTGGGAAGCGGGGGCACGGCCACCATCTCTCTCAGCCGTCCCGTCTTCGCCCGCCGTCGGGATTACGACCATCTGGACCCGGCGGACCTGTTCTGGGGCTTAGGCGGTGTGACCCGCGCGTTTCTGGATGATCTGATCGCTTGCATCGAGGGCGGCGCGACACCGGGCGCGCTGCACGATCGCGACACCGACCGTTACAATATCGAGATCAGCGTGGCGCTGTTCCGGCGAAGGTTCGTAGATCGGCCGTGGGACGAGCTGTTCCGGCTGTTCAACAACCTGAAGATCCTCGAAATGCTGTCCGACATATCAGTGCCGATCACACTCGGCGGCCTCGAGTCGTCCAACTTAGGCCTCTTCAGCGACGGGCAGTTCCAGTCCGTCTACTTGTTTGCGATCGCCGAGCTGTTCAAGGATCGTAACTGCATCACCCTGCTCGACGAGCCCGACGCTTTCCTGCATCCGGAGTGGCAGTTCGATTTCCTCAAGCAGACGGAGGCGATCTCGGCCGACGCCGCGCGGACGAACCACATCCTAATGAGCAGCCATAGCGCCGCGACGCTCATCCACAGCTTGCAACCCAAGGTGAAGTATTTCGACCTGAAGGACGGCAAGGCGTACTACTATCCGTTGCCCAAGCGTATCGCGATCGAGCGGCTGAGCGCTAACCTCATCCGCTACACGGAGCAGGAGCAGCTGCTCAGCATCATCAACGCGATCCAGATCGAGAAGAAGCCGGTGCTGTTCACGGAAGGCAGCATCGACCCCCTTATCATCAAAGAGGCATGGAACCGGCTGTCCGAGGCGGACATGCCGTTCATCCCCTTCTATGCCTTCAGCTGCACCTACCTGAAGCAGCTGCTACAGGACGACCGCGTCCTGAACGACATGGGCGGCAGGCCCGCCTTCGGCCTGTTCGACTATGACCAGGCGTTCGATCACTGGAACGGGTTGAACGGGGACATCGTCCAGGCCGATCGCCTGACGGGCGCTTGCAAGAAGCTAGGGACCAGGAACGCCTACGCATTTTTGCTGCCGTTGCCGGACGATCCGACCATCCGCGCGCAGGTGATCAAGAACGAGGCGACGGGCGAGTGCTTCGGCGGTTCTTCGCTTTGCGAGATCGAGCATCTTTTCTACGGCGACGACCGCACTGCCGACTTCTTCACGACGGAACCGACGCCAGGCGGCGGAACGAAGATCATCATTCGCTCGGACGCTCAGAAGGAGCGGTTCGCACGCGAGATCGTGCCGACGCTAGACGACCACTACTTTCAAGTCTTCAAACCGATGTTCGACTTCATGGTCAGCAGGATGTGAACGGTGACGACCCGAGACCCCTTCGCCACGATCCGCAACGTCGCGAGCCTAGATCGCCTGGTCACCTTAGAGACTAATTACAAGTTGCTCGCTGCTCTCACCACCGAAATCGAGCAAGCGATCGACGCGCGCTACGCCGATTTCGGACGCGAGATGATCGCGGCGAAGACAAGCCTGGACCTGTCCGAGCCGAGCCCGGCCGAACGACGCATCGCGAACGCGGTGGGCCGCTATGTCGCCCTCCAGAAGCGAGACGGGAAGGCCGCATCACGCACGTTCCGGCTGTTGGCCAATCGCGGCTTGATCGACGCCGCTGAGGCGACGATCGCCAAGCCGAAAGCTACCCAGGGCTTTAAGGTGCTCGATAAGGCGGACCTACGGGCATTGTCGTTCGAACAGATCATCGTCGACCATCCCGAGGAGTTCTCCGCCCGCGCGTCTTGGTTCGCGCATCGTACGCTCGGCTTGGCAAACGTCTCCGATCGGCCGCCCGCCGATATCGGGACTCCCACCCAGCAACGGACGGCGACGCTGCTGAATTGGCTGGCTCGCCGTGCGGCAGAGAACCACGGACTGTTGAACGGGCACACGAACGCCGACGTAGGCCGGGTGCTAGGTTTTAATGACCTGAGCCGGCATGGCCGCGTGCTGGGAAACATTCAGTCGCGCATCGACTTCGCCTGCTACATCGAGCGGGTGCCACCTCTCGGTCTGTGCGTCGTCGAGATGTTTGCGAATGCGTGGGCCCAAGAAGGGCGCGCATGGCGCTTCCCCGTGCCGGCTATGCGCGAGGCGGCGCAGACCTTCGGCTGGACAGATGAGATCATCGCGCGGGTCGAGGCTGCAACGCGCACCCTTCCGGGCCAGGCTGCGATCTCATGGCGCCGGGAGTTGGCGGGCGATGAGGCGGTGGTAAGAGATTGGGCGGAGAGGCTGCGCAAGGTAGCGCATCCCTCTTTGAGCGATGGGGAGGAAGGAGAAGGAATACCTGATCCCGACATCGAGGCCTTACTTGAAGCCGAGCGGAGAGTGCTGGATCGTCGCCCTGAAATTCGTGAGCGCGTCAGCCGCTTGATCGAGCGTGGCGCGATCGGTCAACACCTCAAGCAGGTCAACGGCTATAAGTGTCAGGTCTGCGAGGCCTTGGGTCACGACGCGATGGGATTCCGAAAATCCAATGGCGAACTCTACGTCGAGGCTCATCATGTGACGCCCGTTTCGGAACTGGAGCTTGGCTCATTGTCCGGCAATTATGTACTTGACTACGCAACGTAGCGGGTTCAATACGTTGGCATGGCTACCGCGATCACCGACCCCATCTTCCACGACGAAGCCAAGGCGCTTGCGCACATCGAGGCTTCGCGCTGGAACGGCACCCCGTTTTGCGGGACGTGCGGCTCGGTTCGGGTGCGCCGCCTAGCGGGCAAGATGGTCGGCTATTTTCAGTGCAACGACTGTCGCGGCAAGTTCACCGTCCGCACCGGCACCATCATGGAGCGTAGCCACGTGCCGCTCCACAAGTGGCTTCTCGCTACGCATCTCATGGCGGCGTCTAAGAAGGGCATGAGCGCCAAGCAAATGGAGCGCATGCTGGGCGTCACTTACAAGACGGCGTGGTTCCTGTGCCACCGTATCCGCGAAGCGATGGACGGTGCGGCTCCGCAAGGCCCGCTGGGCGGCCCTGGCGAGATCGTGGAGGCCGACGAAACCTATGTCGGTGGGAAGGCTAAGAACCGCGCCTATCGCGCTCCCGCCCCCAAGAAGCCCGTCGTCGCACTAGTACAGCATGAGGGCCACGTGAAGAGCTTCCACGTCGCCAACGTGACAGCCAAGAACGTGCGCCCGCTGATCGTCGCCCACGTCGATCGCCAGTCGCACCTGATCACCGACGAAAGCCCGATCTACACCCGCATGGGGCGCGAGTTCGCCGCCCATTCGACCGTGAACCACTCCGCTGGGCAGTACGTCACGCGCGGCGGGTTGAAGCATACCAACACGGTCGAGGGCTTCTTTTCGATCTTCAAGCGCGGCGTGATCGGCACCTACCACCACATGAGCGAGGCGCATCTCGGCCGCTACTGTGCCGAGTTCGACCTCCGCTATAACACCCGCGAGATGACGGACGGCGAGCGCGCTGCGGTCATCTTAAAGGGCGGCGAGGGCCGCCGCCTGACCTATCGGCGGACTGATCGACTCGCCGCCTAAGACGGCCGTAGTCGCCCGCCAGATCGGGACGCCGCGCAAACGCTATTTCGACTGACTCGACTCTCGCTTCCGCTTGCCGATAGGCTGGTGCGGCTTGGGAGGGGTCGCCAGCATGCGCTTCAACGCTGCCTCGCGCCGAGCCTCCGTCTCCGCTTCGGAGTAGGTGTCACCCTCGTTTTGTTCGGTATCCGGCATGATCGACCTGTCCACTGCTCAAGAGAATGAGGTACACTTTCTCGCTCGCCTCGGCGAGATGCTGCTCGCGTGGAATGTCAACCGGCGCGGGATCTTGACCCCGGATCGGCGTCCAACATTGACCCCGCTA
>NZ_CAXSBH010000038.1:0-26473 GCF_964235535.1 uncultured Sphingomonas sp. | reverse complement strand
GGCATCAGCTGCATCAGCCCACGCGCGCCCGCCGAACTCATCGCGGTCCGGTCAAACTGGGACTCCTGGCGCGTGATGGCGTGGATCACCACCCAGTTGCGCTCGTATCCGCTCGGCACCGGCACGGTCGGGAAGCCTGCGGCCGAGTGAGCCATCAGCCCGTTCTGCGCGGCGATCCGGCTGGCCATGACCGCCAGGTCGGGGCGGGACAGGGCGCGAGAAAGCTCGACGGCGAGCAGCTGATCGCTCTCGGTCTCGACGCCGTCGGCGATCCGGCGCACGAACGCGGTCTGGTCCGTCCTCGCGCCGATCTGCCCCAGGAACCGCGCCGCGCGCACGACACTACGCGCCTCCCACGCCGCGCGCGTCGCGGGCGGGATGGGGAGCGTGATCGTCGGGGCGGGCGGCAGCAGCGAGCGGCCGAGCCGCTCGGTCGCGAGCTGGCCGTGATATTGGTCGCGGAACGCCGCCGTCCGCTCGAACAGGGCGGTCGCCTCGGCCGCGCGTCCTCCCTGCGCGGCGGCGCGTGCGGCCCAATAGAAGCCCTTGGCGCGCGTCTGCGGCGACTTCACGCCCAGGCCGTACCGGTCGAACATCACCGACGCGTCCGCCGGGCGACCGATCTTCATCGCCGACTGGCCCGCCAGCCAGGCGAGGCTCGTATAGTCGTCGCGCTCGCCATACGGCTTGGCCGAGACGTCGGTGCCGGGCGGATAGGCGTCGTCGATCTGGCGCGCGATATCGTAGGCGAGTTGGTGCTGCCCGTCCGCCGACGCCCCGCGCGCGGCGGTCAGCAGCACCTCGTACCAGCGCTCCACGTTGCCCGGGCGCTGCGTCAGCTGGCGCGGGCGGGCGAGCCAACTCCGCGCGCTCGGCCCCGCGCCGTTGCTCCTGAGCCAGGTCGCGCGGTCGGCCACGAAGCCCGCGTCGGTCCGGAACCGCTCGGCATCGATCGCCCCGACATTCGGCGAGTTGGTGCGCAGCGCCAACCGCGCCTCGAGCACCGGACGCATTGCGGACGAGGTGAGCGGAATCGCCCGCGCGGCGGCGCTCGTGCCGCCGGCCCAGAGCAGCGCGTCGACATGCGCGTCGTGATCCGCCGGCGTCAGCGCGAAGCCGAAGGTCGACAGCAGCGTGCTCTCGTCGGTGGCGGCCATCGATCCCATCCGCCAGGCGCGCCGCGCCTCGTCGCGCGCCCGCGCCGTATCGCCCGTTGCGGCGAGAGCGCGCGCATGGGCGAGGGTGCCACCGGCCGTCTGCGGTGGGAAGCGGCGGAAGAACGCGACCGCGCTGGTCGGCGATGCGGCGCCGGCCTGGCGCTCGGCCGCGCGCCGGTTCGCCGCTTCGTTCGGCCAGCCGGGATGCGCGAGCAGGAAGCGCGCATAGCTGTCGAACGGCAGCGCGTCCGTCTGCCCGACCGCGCGCCATTCGGCGACGGCCGACGCGATCGCACCGTCGCTCGTAGGTTGCGGCGAGTACGGAGCGGGGGCCTGCACCCGCGAGAGATCGATCGGCGGCGTGCCCGTCACCTGGGTGAGGACGGTGACCAGCGCGCCGGAACGGAGAAGGATGCCAAGCATATGGACAGACTAGTCGACTCGTCCCTACCTGTCCTGGATGAAATCGCCCGGCCCGGGTGATTGGGAGACGATTCCAGCCATGTTCTCCGGATCGATCCCGGCGCTCGTCACGCCGTTCCAGGCGGACGGGGCGTTCGACGAAGCGGCCTACCGCGACCTCATCGAATGGCAGATCGCCGAAGGCTCGTCCGCGCTCGTCGCCTGCGGGACTACGGGTGAGGCCGCGACGCTCGACCTGCGCGAGCATTTCCACGTCGTGACGACATGCGTCGCTCAGGCGAGAGGCCGTGTTCCCGTGATCGCGGGGGCCGGCTCCAACGACACGCGCGTCGCCGCCGCGAACATCGCCGCCGCCCGCGACGCGGGGGCGGACGCCGCGCTGATGGTCCCGCCCTATTACAACCGCCCGAGCCAGGAAGGCGTCTTCCGGCATTTCGAGACGCTCGCCCACGGCGCGGCGCTGCCGATCATCCTCTACAACGTGCCCAGCCGCACCGTGACCGACATCCAGCCCGCGACGCTCGCGCGCATCGTCCAGGCGCACCCGACCGTGTTCGTCGCCGTCAAGGATGCGAGCGGCGTCCTCGCCCGTGTATCGGAACACCGCGCGAGCGTCGGCGCGGCATTCACTCAGCTGTCGGGCAACGACGACCTCGCGCTCGCCTTCAACACGTTGGGCGGGACCGGCTGCATCTCCGTCTCCGCGAACGTCGCCCCACGCCTCTGCGCCGAGTTCCAGGCGGCCTGCCAAGCCGGCGACCACGCCAGCGCGCTGGAGTATCACGACCGCCTCTTCCCCCTCCACACCGCGCTGTTCACCGACGCCTCCCCCGGCCCGGTCAAATACGCGCTCACCCGGGTACGCCCCGGCTTCCCCGAAACGCTCCGCCCGCCCATGACCTGGCCGAGCGAAGCGTCGCGCGCGGCGGTCGACGCCGCGCTCGCGCATGCTGGTTTGGTTCAGGAATTTCGCGGGTTCCCGCTATAGCCCGCGATCGCGCCGCCCCGCCGCGTGCCGCTTCCGTTCTCCCGGGCGCTCGCCTACATGACCGCGCATGACGCGACCCAAGCCCGCAGCCTTCGACAAGCGCAAGGTCGTCGCCGAGAACCGGCGTGCGCGGTTCGAATATTCGATCGAACAGACCTTCGAAGCGGGGATCGCGCTCACGGGTACCGAGGTGAAATCGCTCCGTTTCGGCGAGGGGTCGATCGCCGAGTCCTACGCCGAGGTGAAGGGCGCGGAGGTGTGGCTCGTCAATTCGAACGTCCCCGAGTTCAGCCACGGCAACCGCTACAATCATGAACCCAAGCGGCCGCGGAAGCTCCTGCTCCATGAGCGCGAGATCAAGAAGCTTCATGGCGGCGTCGCGCGCGAAGGCATGACGTTGGTGCCGCTCTGCGTCTACTTCAACGGCCAGGGTCGCGCCAAGGTCGAGCTCGCGCTCGCCAAAGGCCGCAAGGACCACGATAAGCGCGAGCACATCAAGGAGCGCGAGTGGAAGCGCGATGCCGCACGCATCATGCGCGACCGCGGATGACGGCGACCGCCGGGCCGGGTGCCCTGAAGCGCGCGGTCGCCTGGGGCCACCGTAACATGCCCACGCGCGAGGGGCTGGAGCGCAGCCGCCTGCTCCGACCCGTCGCGCACCGCGTGCTGCATCCGGCGCTCTGGCGCGCGACCCGCCGGTCCGTGCCGCGCGGCGTCGCGCTCGGCATGGTGACGGGGATCCTGTTCCCTGTCGCGCAGATCGCCTTCTCCGCGCTGCTCGCCCTGCCGATCCGCGCAAACATCCCGGCGGCGGCGCTGACGACCTTCATCACCAACCCGTTCACGACGCCCTTCATCTGGGTGGCGGCCTACTTCATCGGCGAGTGGATGCTGCGCGTCGACCGGCACGTCCCTGGCGACTTGGCGGCGAGCGCGGCGCAGCAGATCGGCGAGCAGGTGGGCTGGATTCCCTGGCTGCTCGACAAGGGCGCGGTCGCGGCGCTCGGCATCCTGATCCTGACGGCGGTGATGGCGGCGCTGGGCTACGCGCTGTCCGCGCTCGGCTGGCGTTTGTGGATCGCGCGCAAGTGGCGCAACCGGCGGATCGCCAATGATCAGGCGACGCGGGACGGGGGGCACCGCCTGGCCGGCGGGGCGATTGACGAGCCGCTCTAGCCGCGTACAACACTGGGCATCCTCCCAACATATAAGGATGTTCGATGCGGAAGTCGGTTCTCGTCACGTCGTTGCTCGCCACCGTCACGCTCGCGGGCGTCGGCTTCGCCCAGTCGGGCGCGCCCTCCGCGACGACCGCTCGGCCTGCCGCTGCGCAGCCGACCTCCCTCGGGCCGACCTCGACGCCCGGCAAGCCGCAGCTCGGCGACTTCGGCGTGGACCTCACCGCGATGGACCGCACCGTCGCGCCGGGCGACGACTTCTACCGGTACGTCAACGGTCAGTGGATGGCCCGTACCGAGATCCCGGCCGACCGTTCCAGCTGGGGCGGATTCGGCATCCTGCGCGACCTGTCCGACCAGCGCACCCGCGCGCTGATCGAGGACGTCGCGCGCCAGCCCAACGCGCCGGGTACCGTCGGCGAGAAGGTCGGCGTCGCCTATGCGTCCTTCATGGACGAGGCCGCCATCGAAGCGAAGGGCACAGCCCCGCTCAAGCCCTACCTCGCCAGGATCGATGCGATCGCGACACCCGCCGACCTCGCCACCGCTTTTGCGACCGCCACGCGACGCGGCATCGACGTGCCGATCGGCGCGGGCGTACAGCAGGATCTGAAGAACAATACCGTCTACACGGTCTATACCGGGCAGGGCGGGCTCGGCCTCCCCGACCGGGACTATTACCTCGCCGACACGCCCAAGTTCGTCGAGGTCCGAACCAAATACGTGCCGCACATCGCGAACATGCTGCGCCTCGCCGGACGGCCCGGTCCCGACGGTGCCGCGAGACGCATCTTCGAGCTCGAGAAGCAGATCGCGCAGGTTCACTGGACGCAAGTCGAGAACCGCCAGATCGACAAGATCTACAACCCAGTGCCGACCGGCGAACTGGCCAAGCGCATGCCCGGCTTCGACTGGGCGACGATGCTTTCCGCCTCCCGCATCCCCAGCCTGCCGCAGGTGATCGTCGCGCAGCCTTCCGCGATGACCGGCATCGCGCGTATCCTCGGCGCGACGCCCATGTCAACGTTGAAGGAGTACCTCGCCTATCATACGATCGAGAATGCCGCGCCGATGTTGCCCCGTGCGTTCGTGGACGAGAACTTCGCGTTCTACGGCACCACGCTGTCGGGCACCCCGCAGCTGCGCGATCGGTGGAAGCGCGGCGTGTCGGTCGTCAACGGATCGATGGGCGAGGCGGTCGGCGAGCTCTATGTCCAGCGCTATTTCACGCCCGACGCCAAGGCCAAGGCGGACGCGCTGGTCAAGAACCTCGTCCGCGCGATGGACGCCCGCCTGTCCAAGCTCGAATGGATGGCGCCCGAGACCCGCGTCAAGGCGCGCGCCAAGCTCGCCGCCTTCACGCCCAAGATCGGCTACCCCGAGAAGTTCCGCGACTATACTGCGCTCCGTGTCGTGCCCGGCGACGTGCTCGGCAATGCCGAGCGCGCCGCGAACTTCGAGTACGACCGGCAGCTCGCCAAGGTCGGCAAGCCGGTCGACCGGTCCGAGTGGTTCATGACGCCGCAAACGGTCAACGCCTACGCCAACCCGCTGCTGAACGAGATCGTGTTCCCGGCCGCGATCCTGCAGCCGCCCTTCTTCGATCCCAATGCCGACCCGGCGGTCAATTACGGCGGCATCGGCGCGGTGATCGGTCACGAGATCACCCACCATTTCGACGACCAGGGCCGCAAGTTCGACCCGCAAGGCAACGTCGCCGAATGGTGGACGCCGCAGGACGTCGCACGCTTCAAGACCTACACCGACCGTGTCGTAGCCCAGTACGCGGCGTACGAGCCGATCCCGGGCGGCAAGGTCAATGGCGAGCTGACGCTGGGCGAGAACATCGCCGACCTGGCGGGCACCACGATCGCCTATGACGCATACAAGCTGTCGCTGAACGGCCGCCGTGCGCCCGTGATCGACGGCTTCACCGGCGATCAGCGCTTCTTTCTCGGCTTCGGCCAAGTGTGGCAGACCAAGGCGCGCGAGGCGGCGATACGCCAGCAGCTCACCACCGACCCGCACACGCCCGGCGCCTTCCGCGCCTACGCCGTACGCAACCTCGACGCGTGGTACGACGCGTTCAAAGTCAAGCCCGGCCAAACCTATTACCTGACCCCCGCGCAGCGCATCAAGGTCTGGTGATCGGCTCCGTCCTTCCCGGGCCGCGTCCGGGGAGGATTTGATTGCGCGTGTCCGTCCGGCATGGTGAACGGCAAGTCATGGCCTCCGCTCCCATCCCCAACCCGGCGATCGTCGCCCCGGTCCGCGGTGCCGCGATCACGGTCGGCGTCGTCGCCGCCCTCGCCGCCGTGCCCGTCCTGCTCCTCACCGGGAGCCTTGCCGCCGCCGCGGGCTTCGCGTCCGCGGGCGTCGTCGCGGGTGGCGCGGTAATCGCCTGGCGTCTGCTCGCGCCGCGCCGTGGCGGGACGGACGACCGCGGGACCGATTGGGACCTTGTCCGCGGCCTCGCCCAGGCGAGCGACGACGCGGTCGCGGTTACCGATCGCGCCGGCCGCCTGGTCTGCGCGAACGATGCGTTCGAGGCCATGTTCGGCGGACTGCCCGTCCCCCCCGGCCTGCCGCTCGACGAGGCGGGCGTGCAGGCGCTTGGCGGCGCGGGCCGCGTCGCCTGGCGCGACGGACAGGGCTTTGCCGAGCGGTTGCGCGCCGGGTCTGCGCTGCTCGCCGCCATCGTGACGCGCACGGGCGAGGAGGGCGACATGCTCGTCTGGCGGTTTCGCGCCGACCGCGAGTATGATCTGAGCCGTACCGTCGCCGACTTGCTGACCGGCGATACCGGCGTGCGGCTCGGCCATGCCGGGATCATGGCCGCGCTGATCGCCCCCGACGGCCGTGTCCGTGCCGCCAACCCCGTGCTCGCCCACCGCGCCACCGGCCACGCGGAAGGCGCGATCGAGGGCCGCGACTTCGCCCGCCACCTGATCACCGACAGCCGCGGCCTGGTGCGCTTCGAGCGCGAGGGGCTGGAGGGTCACCCCCTCCGCATCGTCCAGATTCCCTTTCTCGACGGCGACGACGCGCCGGTGCTCGTGGCGCTTCTGGACGATGAGGAGGATGCTCCCGCCATCGGCGCGAGCGCGACGGCGCACGTACGCAGCCTCGTCTCGCTCATGCCGTTCGGCATGGCGCTGGTCGACCGCGACGGGCGCTTCTTGCAGATGAACGACGCCTTCACCCGCGCCGCCGGGGTCAGGCCCGACGCGCTGCCGCTTTATCCCGGCGATCTGGTGGTACGCGAGGACAAGGGGGCGGTCGCCGACGCGATCCGCCGGTTCGCGGGCGGCGCGACGCATTCCAGCGACATGGCGATCCGCCTGGCGCACCAGCCCGACGAGCCCGTCGCGCTCACCATCGCCGGTGCGCGGGGCCTGGGCGACGCCGCGGTGCTGCTGTCGCTCAAGGACAATTCGGAGGAGAGCCGCCTCAAGCGCGAGGTGGAGCAGGCTACCAAGATGCGCGCGGTCGGCCAGTTGGCGGGCGGTGTCGCGCACGACTTCAACAACATCATCACGGGCATCATCGGCTATTGCGACCTCATGATGATGCGCCACTCGCCGGGCGACAGCGACTATGACGACATCCAGCAGATCCGCGCCAATTCGAACCGCGCCGCCGCGCTGACGCGCCAGCTGCTCGCCTTTTCGCGTCAGCAGACGCTACGGCCGCAGGTCCTGCAGCTGCCCGACGTCGTGTCGGAGGTTTCCAATCTCCTCAACCGCTTGATGGGCGAGCTCGTGACGCTGGACGTCCATCACGGCCGCAATCTGGGGCCCGTCCGCGCCGATCCCGGCCAGTTGGAGCAGGTGATCGTCAATCTCGTGGTCAATGCGCGCGACGCCATCCTGCAAAAGAATCCGCGCGGCGGCGGTACGCTGACGATCACCACCCGCGCCGTACCCGCGATCGAGGTGCGTCGGCTACGGCACGACGTACTTCCCGTGGCCGACTACACCGCGCTCGAAGTCAAGGACAACGGCGGCGGCATCCCGGCGACAGACCTACCCAAGATCTTCGAACCCTTCTTCTCGACCAAGGAGCTGGGCAAGGGCACCGGCCTGGGGCTGTCGACGGTCTACGGAATCGTCAAGCAGTCGGGCGGTTACATCTTCGCCGAATCGGAACCCGGCCACGGCGCGACCTTCTCCGTGTTCCTGCCCGTCCACGCCTCGGGCGGGGCCGTCAGGACCGCCGCGCCCAGGCCCGCCGCCAAGGCCGCCGACTTGTGGGGATCGGGCACGGTGCTCCTCGTCGAGGACGAGGACATGGTCCGCGCCGTCGCCGAGCGCGCGCTCGTGCGGCAGGGCTACACCGTGATGACCGCGGAGAACGGCGAGGTCGCGCTCGAATTGTTGGAGCGGAGCGGGCGACCCGACCTCCTCATCTCCGACGTCGTCATGCCGACCATGGACGGGCCGACGATGGTTCGCCTCGTTCGCGAAATCTATCCCGACCTGCCGATCGTCTTCATGTCGGGCTATGCCGAGGAGCAGCTCCGCAAGTCGATCGATCTCGACAACGTGGCGTTCCTGCCCAAACCGTTTTCCGTACAGCAGCTGGCGGAGGTCGCGCGCGATGCGCTTGCGTCACGGTGACGGTCGCGGGCCGATTTGCCATCCGCGAAATCCCGGCTATGCAGTCGCTTCAATGAGTTCACCCAAGCGTATATTGATCGTCGAGGACGAGCCACTGATCTCCATGATGCTCGAGGACTTTCTCGAGCTTCTCGATCACAAGGTGGCCGGCACCGCCGACTCCGTCGCGGCGGCGTTGCCGCTGATCGACGGCGCCGATGCGGCGATCCTGGACGTGAACCTGCGCGGCGGCGAGAAAAGCGGCCCCATCGCCGAGGCGCTGGCACTCCGCGGTCTCCCGTTCGTGTTCGCGACCGGTGGATCGGAAGACAGCGTTGGCGAACAATTCCGCGATCGCCCGCGCCTGATGAAGCCCTTCACCATGGACGGCGTGCAAAAGGCGCTCGACGCGCTCTAAATCTTCTCTCTTCCTTTCAAGGGAGGTGAGGTCCGCAGGCACTAGCCTTAACCGCCCCCCTCCCGCATATCCGCCCGATGCCGCATATCTTCGACAAGTCCCGTTTACCTAGCCGCCATGTATCGGTCGGCCCCGAGCGCGCGCCGCACCGTTCATACTATTACGCCATGGGCCTGAGCGAGGAGGAGATCGCGCGGCCGTTCGTCGCGCTCGCGTCGGCCGGCAACGACTCCGCCCCGTGCAACACCACGCTGGACGCGCAGGCGGATGCAGCGCGGGCGGGTGTGGTCGCGGGCGGCGGGATGCCCCGGCGCTTCAACACCATCACCGTGACGGACGGCATCGCCATGGGGCACCAGGGCATGAAATCGTCGCTCGTCAGCCGCGAGGTCATCGCAGACTCGGTGGAGCTGTCGGTGCGCGGCCATTGCTACGACGCGCTGGTCGGCTTCGCGGGATGCGACAAGTCGTTGCCCGGGATGATGATGGCGATGTTGCGCCTGAACATTCCAAGCATCTTCGTCTACGGCGGCTCCATCCTTCCCGGCCGCCACAACGACCGCGACGTCACGGTGGTGGACGTGTTCGAGGCGGTGGGCGGATACGCCGCGGGCGTCTGTCCGCTCGCCGAGCTCACCGCGCTGGAAAAGGTAGCGTGCCCGGGCCACGGCGCGTGCGGCGGCCAGTTCACCGCCAACACCATGGCCTGCGTCGGCGAGGCTATCGGATTGTCGTTGCCGGGCAGCAACATGGTACCCGCTCCTTATGCCTCGCGCGAAGAGATTGCGGTCGCGGCGGGGGAGGGCGTCATGGCGCTGCTGGCGGCGAACATCCGCCCCCGCGATGTCTGCACGCGGCAGGCGTTCGAGAATGCCGCGCGCGTCGTCGCCGCGACGGGCGGGTCGACCAACGCCGCGCTCCACCTGCCCGCCATGGCGAACGAGGCAGGCATCGCGTTCGACCTCCATGACGTGGCCGAGCTGTTCAAGACGACGCCGTATCTCGCCGACCTCAAGCCGGGCGGCAGGTACGTCGCCCGCGATATGTACGAGGCCGGCGGCGTATATATGCTCATGAAGACGCTAATGACGGGCGGCTATCTCCACGGCGAATGCATGACCGCGACCGGTCGCACGCTCGCCGAGAATATCGACCGCGTCACCTGGAATCCCGACCAGCGCGTCATCTACGACGTTCGGACTCCGATCACGCCGACGGGCGGTGTCGTCGGCCTGACCGGCACGCTCGCGCCCGAAGGGGCGATCGTGAAGGTGGCGGGGCTTCACCGCCTCCGGTTCGCCGGCCCCGCCCGCGTCTTCGACTGCGAGGAGGATGCCTTCGCCGCCGTCGAGCGCCGCGATATCGCCGAAGGGTCGGTCGTGGTCATTCGCTATGAAGGGCCCAAGGGTGGCCCGGGCATGCGCGAGATGCTGTCCACCACTGCCGCGCTTTACGGGCTGGGGCTGGGCGAGAAGGTCGCGCTGATCACCGATGGGCGCTTTTCGGGCGGAACTCGAGGCTTCTGCATCGGCCATGTCGGCCCGGAGGCGGCCGACGGCGGCCCGATCGCGCTCGTGGAAGACGGCGACCTCATCCGCATCGACGCGGAAGCTGGGACGATCGACCTCGATGTGGACGCTGCCGTCCTCGCAGATCGGCGCGTCCGCTGGAGCCCGCGCTCGACCGATTACGGCTCCGGCGCGCTCTGGCGCTATGCCCGGACCGTCGGCCCGGCTCATGCAGGCGCAGTCACGCATCCCGGCGCGCTGGCGGAGACGCATGTCTATGCGGACATCTAGGCGCGTAGGCTTCCTTGCGCCGCTGGCGTTGACCGCGGCCTGCTCTAAGGAGGGCGCGGCCGAACGGGACGCGGAGGCGCTGGTCGATCGTCCTATTGTCATCGCGGAAATCAACCACGTCACCTGCGCACACCCGGGCGAGGACCTGGCGCCGCTTTGCACGATCGACCGCGAGCGGACCGACCAGAGGTTGGCGCTCACCGTCCGTCATCCCGACGGCGCGTTCCGGCGTCTGCGCGTGACCGCCGACGGCCGCGGAGTGGTCGCCGCCGACGGCGCGGAGCCTGCGCGCGTGGCCGTGCTGGATGCGGAGAATATCGAGGTCGCGGTCGGCGGCGACCGTTACCGGCTCCCCGCGACCGTGCAGGGCTCGACCGCGCGACCATGATCCGGATCGAAGGCCAGCCGATCCTGACGGCAGCCGAAATGCGCGCCGCCGAGGAGCGGGCCGCACCGACGCCGGACGCCATGTATGCACTGATGGAGCGCGCGGGCGGGAGCGTCGCCGACACCGTACGCCGGTTGGCCGCCGGCGCGGAGGTGCTGATCCTGTGCGGTCCCGGCAACAACGGCGGCGACGGGTACGTTGCCGCGACCGCGCTCGCCGGCGCCGGGCATCCCGTCCGCATCGCCGCCACCGGCGAACCCCTCACCCACAGCGCTCGTCGCGCTCGCGCCGCTTGGTCCGGTCCGGTCGGGCGACTGGACCGGGCGGCCCCCGCGCCGATCCTGGTCGATGCGCTGTTCGGCACCGGCCTGACCTGCCCGCTCGACGAGGCCTTCGCAAAACCGCTCCATGCGCTCGCCCGGGCCGCCCGTCTGCGCATCGCGGTCGACCTGCCGAGCGGCGTCGCCACCGACGACGGCGCGGTTCCCAGCGCGCCGTTCCGCTTCGACCTGACCCTGGCACTCGGCGCGCTCAAGCCTTCCCACCTGCTCCAACCCGCCGCGCGCTACATGGGTGAGGTGCGTGTGCTCGACATCGGCGTTCCTACTCCGAGCGCCGCGACTGCGCTCGCCCGCCCGGTCTTGCCCGAACCCGGCCCGGACTCGCACAAATTCACCCGTGGACTGGTCCTGGTGATCGCGGGCGCGATGCCCGGGGCCGCCGCGCTCGCGGCCGAAGCGGCCGCCCATGCCGGCGCGGGCTATGTACTGTTGATCGACGGCGGGTCCGCCGGCCCGCACGCGATCGTTCGCCGTCCGTGGTCGCCCGACGCGCTCGACGATGCGCGCGTCGGTGCGGTCGTGGTCGGCCCGGGTCTCGGCCGGGACGGGCAGGCCCGTGACCGCTTCGCCGTCGCGTTCGGGTCGCAACACCCGCTCGTCATCGACGGCGACGCGCTCGGTCTGCTCGCGCTCGACTACGTCCGGCCCGCGCCGACCATCCTGACCCCGCATGCGGGGGAATTCGACCGGTTGTTCGGCGCGGGGGAGGGCGGCAAGATCGCGCGAGCGCGAGCCGCCGCCCGCCGGTCCGACGCGGTGGTCGTGTTCAAGGGAGCCGACACCGTGATCGCCGCACCCGACGGCCGCGTGATCGTCGGCACCTCACCTAGCTACTGGCTCTCGACGGCCGGCACGGGCGACGTTCTTGCCGGCGCTTGCGGGGCGATGCTCGCATCCGGACTCGAATCCTTCACCGCCGCGGCCGCCGCCGTCTGGCTTCACGGCGAGGCCGCGCGCCGTCTCGGACCCGCCTTCCTCGCCGACGATCTGGCCGGTGCGTTGTCGGCGGCGCGCTCATGAGCACCATCATCCGTGTCGCCGCCCGGGGCGAAGGGGTCGCCGCCGACGGCCGGCACGCCGCCTTCGCCGCGCCCGGCGATACGCTGACCGACACCGGCGAAATCGTGCCCGGTCCGCATCATGCCGTGCCGCCCTGTCGCCACTTCCCTGAATGCGGCGGCTGCCAACTCCAGCATCTGGACGAGATGGCGCAAGCGGGCTTCATCGTCGACCGCATCGCATCCGCGCTCGACGCGCAGGGGCTCTCAGCCCCGATACGCCCCGCGATCCTCTCGCCCCCGCGCACCCGCCGCCGCGCCAGCCTTCACGCCGAAGCGCGAGGCGGCCGCGTCCTGCTCGGCTTCGCGGCGGAGAAGAGCCATGCGATCGTCGACCTGCGCGAGTGCCACATCCTCGCGCCCGAGTTGTTCGCGCTCGTCGCGCCGTTGCGGGTCCTGCTCCAGCGTCTGTCCTTGCGCGGGCGCGGCGACGTCCATCTCACCCTCGCCGACCAGGGCGTCGACGTGTTGCTGACCGGCGTGCGGCCTGACGGCCTCGCCGCCGCCGACGCGATCGGCGCCTTTTGCGGGCGGCACGGCGTCGCCCGCTTGTCGGTCGACGACGGCCTCGGCCCGGAAACCCGGTGGGAGCCCGAGCCGGTCACGATCACACTCGGCGGCCTTCCCGTACCCCTCCCCCCGCACGCCTTCCTCCAGGCGACGGGCGAGGGGGAAGCAGCGCTCGTCGCTGCCGTTTTTGAGGCGATCGGCCCCGCGCGTACCACCGCCGACCTGTTCGCGGGGCTCGGCACCTTCGCGCTTGCCCTGCCGGGCCGCGTCTATGCCGCCGAGGGTGCGCGCGATGCCACGCTGGCGCTCAAGGCCGCGGCGGACGGTCGTCAGCGACCCGTGTACGTCGAGCACCGCGACCTGTTCCGCCGCCCGCTCACGGCGGCCGAGCTCGATCGGTTCGACTCGGTCGTGATCGACCCGCCCCGCGCCGGCGCGCGCGAACAGGCGACCGCGCTGGCCGCGTGCAAGGCCCATGCGATCGCGTACGTCTCGTGCAATCCCAGCAGCTTCGCGCGCGATGCGAAGACATTGTGCGATGCCGATTGGCGCATCGACTGGGTACAGCCGGTGGGCCAGTTCCGCTGGTCCACGCATGTCGAGCTCGCGGCGCGCCTGGTCCGTCAGTCGGGGTAGCTCGCCGCGACGAAATACAACCCGTCAGGCGGCGCATTAAGTCCCAACCGCGCCCGATCCCTCGCTTCTAACGCCGCCTGTAGCTCGGTCGTCGACCATCGCCCCATGCCCACCAGCGTCAGGCAGCCGACGATCGAGCGCACTTGGTGATGAAGGAACGACCGCGCCGCCGCACGCACGATCACCCGCTCGCCCTCGCGCATCACGCTCAACCTATCGAGCGTACGGACGGGATCGCTCGCCTGGCAATGTGCGGAGCGGAAGGTGGTGAAGTCGTGTCGCCCGACCAGCAGCGCGGCCCCCGCCGCCATCGCCCCCTCATCCAGCGGTTGCGGGACGCGCCAAGCCAGCCCAAGCTCGACAGTCAGCGGCGCGCGGCGGTTGCTGATCCGATATTCGTACGCCCGCCCGGTGCATGAGAAGCGCGCATGCCAATCGTCGGCCACGATCACGCACGCCAGCACCGCGACCGGGAACGGTCGCGCCCGCGCATTCAGCGCTTCCATCAATCGGAACGGTGCGATATCGCGGTCCAGGTCGAGATGCGCGCGCATGGCCGACCCATGCACCCCGGCATCGGTCCGCCCCGCCGCCTGCACCCGGGCGCGCTCGCCCGTGACCGCGAAGGCGGCATCCTCCAGAACGCTCTGTATGCTCGTCCCGTGCCTCTGCCGCTGCCAACCCACGAACGGCCTCCCGTCATACTCGACGATCAAGGCATACCGGGTCACACCCGCGTGCCGGGCTTGATCGGAAAGCCGCGCAGCAGTTCGACGGTGCTCGTCACCCCGCGCCCGGCACGCTGCAGGAGCATCGGCCGGATCGCGCCATCTTCACACGCAGTGGTAAGAACGTCGTCCAGGACAAGGCCAACCGGGTGTTTGCTGCCATGACCGGGAGCACTCACTTCAGCCGCCAACACCTTCACCCGCTCGCCCTCAACCTCAAACCACGCGCCCGGCGTCGGCGCGAATGCGCGTACCTGTCGTTCGATCTCGACCGCGGTCCGCCCCCAATCGATCCGCGCTTCAGCCTTTTCGATCTTGGGCGCGTAGGTCACGCCCACCTCCCGCTGCGGCTCGGGCGTAAAACGGCCTAAATCGCCCAGCACCGCCGTCATCAGCCGCGCGCCCATCGCGCTCAGCTCCGCTGTCAATTCGCGCGCATTCTTGTCCCCAATCGGCGTTCGCTCCTCCAGCCGCACCGGCCCGGTGTCGAGCCCCGCTTCCATTTGCATGATAGCGACCCCGGTCTCCTCGTCCCCCGCGAGGATCGCCCGCTGGATCGGCGCGGCTCCCCGCCAGCGCGGCAGCAGCGAGGCATGGACGTTCAGGCACCCGAGCGTGCACCCATCCAGCACTGCCTGCGGCAGGATCAGGCCATAGGCAGCGACCACGCCGATCTCCGCCCCCAGCGCTACGAACTCGGCCTGCGCTTCCGCTCGCCGCAAAGACACCGGCGACCGCACCGCGATGCCGAGCGCCTCGGCGCGCAGCTGGACAGGGGAGGGAACGAGCGCGCGTCCCCGCCGCCCGCCCGGCCGGGGCGGCTGGGTGTAGCAAGCGACGACTTCGTGCCCCGCAGCCACGGTCGCGTCCAGCACCGGCACCGCGAAGTCAGGCGTTCCCATGAATACGATCCGCATGGCCGGATGCCCTTCCACGCTGGCGTGTCCGCTGCCAAGTCCCTATCTGTTCTTCATGGCGTCCCCCGAGATCGAGGCGTTGACCAACGCGCTGGCGCGGCTGCCTGGGCTCGGCCCGCGCTCAGCGCGGCGCGCTGTGCTGCATTTGCTCAAGAAGCGCGAAGGGGCGCTGGGTCCGCTCCTAACCGCGCTCGCTGCGGTCGAGGAGCGGCTTTCGACGTGCCGGACTTGCGGTAATGTCGACACCGCCGATCCGTGCGCGATCTGCTCGGACCCGCGCCGCGACGCCCGCTCGCTCTGCGTTGTCGAGGAGGTCGCCGATCTCTGGGCGCTCGAGCGTTCACGGCTGTTTCCCGGCCGCTTTCATGTACTTGGTGGCCGTCTCTCGGCGTTGGAGGGAATACGGCCCGAGGATCTGGCCATCGACGGGCTGGTCCGTCGGGTCGAGGCCGGCGGCATAGACGAGGTCGTGCTCGCGATGAACGCCACGTTGGAGGGGCAGACGACCGCCCACTACCTCGCCGAGCGCATCGAACGCTTTCCCGTCCGCGTTACTCAACTAGCCCACGGCCTCCCGGTTGGCGGCGAATTAGACTATCTCGACGAGGGCACGTTAGCTCAGGCTTTAAGAGCGCGGAGACCGGTTTCGTAAGTCAACCCTCTCCCGCTTTCGCGGGAGAGGGACAGGCGCGGGAGCGCCAGGGTGAGGGCCGGACCGCGCCCGGAAGTGCCCTCACCCGACCTTGCTGCGCTCGGCCACCCTCTCCCGCGAAAGCGGGAGAGGGGAAGTGAAGGGGAGGCAGGAGACGGACCGGCAACTTGACGCCCCGACCCCTCCCACCTAGCGCGCCCGACATGGCCGTTCTCCCGATTGTCGAAATTCCCGACCCCCGCCTCCGCCTGATCTCCAAGCCAGTTGCGACCGTCGATGACGCCACCCGCGCGCTGATCGCCGACATGACCGATACCATGTACGACGCCAAAGGCATCGGCTTGGCCGCGATCCAAGTCGGCGTCGATTTACGCGTGCTCGTGATCGATCTGCAGGAGCGTGAGGACGAGGAGGGCCGCCCGGTCCGCGATCCGCGCGCCTATGTGAATCCGGAAGTGCTGGAGGCGTCCGAGGAGCTCAGCATCTACAACGAAGGCTGCCTGTCGATCCCCGAGCAGTATGCCGACGTCGAACGCCCCGCCCGCGCGCGCGTCCGCTGGCTCGACGAGCGCGGCGACGCGCATGAGGAATGGCTCGAAGGCCTGCTCGCCACTTGCATGCAGCACGAGATCGACCATCTGAACGGCGTGCTGTTCGTCGACCACATCTCCCGCCTGAAACGTGACATGGTCCTGAAGAAGCTCGCCAAGCTCCGCCGCGCTGCCTGACCCTCAGCTCTCTTTCCTGGATAAGGAAAAGCCTCGGATGGGTGGACAGCCTACCGGTTGATGAACGGCAACTTTCCCTCTGTCCTACAAGGATCGTTCCGGCTACGTTCCGCAGCCATGACGTCCCACCCTCCCGTCCCGCAACGCCGCGGACCGCCGGCCCGGTCGCCGGACGCGTCCACGCCTATATTTCCCTAAACTTGTTCAGGTGGGACCTCGATGCTCGAGCTGATCATCGTCGCGCTTCTCGCGCTCGCGCTGGGCCTCGTGCTCGGCTGGCTCCTCGCGGTCCGCCGCTCCGCCGGAGCCGCCGCCGATCTCGCGGTTGCACAAGGCCGCGCGGCCGATCTCGACATCGTCCGCCAGGCGCGCGACGCGGTCGAGCGCGAGCGCAACGACGCGCTCCGCGACCTCGCCGCCGCCGCCGCCCGCCAGACGGAGCGTGAAGGTGAAATGTCGGCCTTGCGCGAGCGCGCGCACATGTTGGGGTGTGACTTTCGTGACCTTTCGCGCGATCATGCCGACCTGAAGGGGCGCGCCGAGGAGCGCGAGCAGGCTCACGCCGGGTCCCTCGCCGAATTACGCAACGCCCGCGAACAGCTCACCGCTCAGTTCGATAACGCCGCCGCCAAGGCCCTGGAGACGGCGCAACGCCAGTTTCTGGAACGCGCCGATGCCCGCTTCCGCCAGTCGGAGGAGGCATCGGGTCAAAAGCTCACGCAGTTGCTTCAGCCTGTCAATGAGCGCCTGCAACGCTATGAAACTACGGTCGCCTTGGTGGAGGAACAGCGTCGCGATGCCTTCTCCGGCCTCCAGACGCAGATCGATCTAATGCGTACCGGCCAAGAGTCGGTTCGCGCCGAGGCCGCCAAGCTCGTCAATGCATTGCGCAACGCTCCCAAGGCGCGGGGCCGTTGGGGCGAGCAGCAGCTTCGTAATGTGCTCGAGTCATGCGGTCTGTCGGAACATGCCGACTTCCGCACCGAAGTCAGCGTGGATGACGGGGAGGGCGGGCGGCACCGCCCCGACGTCATCCTGAACATTCCCGGCGGCAAGACGCTGATCATCGATGCCAAGGTGTCGCTCAACGCCTATCAGGACGCGTTCGGCGCGGTCGATGATCTGGAACGCAAGGTCGCGCAAAAGGCGCACGCCGACGCGATGCGCGCACACGTCAACGGCTTGGGCAACAAGAGCTACTGGGCGCAGTTCGAGAACGCGCCGGACTACGTCATAATGTTCGTTCCAGGAGAGCACTTCCTGTCCGCCGCGCTCGAGCACGATGCCGATCTGTGGGACTTCGCCTTTCACCAACGTGTTCTGCTTGCTACGCCGACAAACCTCATCGCCATCGCCCGCACCGTCGATGCGGTGTGGAAGCAGGAGAAGCTGGCGCGCGAAGCCGCAGAGATCGGGAGGCTCGGCAAGGAGCTCTATTCCCGGCTCGCAACGATGGCTAGCCACGTGACTAAGCTCGGCCGAAATCTCGATCTGGCGTCCAACGCCTATAACAGCTTCGTCGGCAGCTTGGAGAGTCAGGTATTGACACAGGCTAGACGGTTCGAGGCGCTGAACATAGATACCGGTGCTAAGCAGATCGAAGCGCTGCCGATAGTCGAGACCAGCACTCGCCCGCTCACCAAGCTTGCGCCCGCCGAACTCGCGGCGGAGTGAACCTTATTCCGAGCCGGGAGCGCTCTTTCTCATGCTCGCCGCTGAGCGAGCACCTCATATGCCATCACGGCCGTGGCCACTGCCGCGTTTAGGCTATCCGCGCGTCCAAGCATCGGGATCTTGACCAGCAGATCGCATAAGGCGGCATAGTCTTCTGGTAACCCTTGCGCCTCGTTGCCCGTCAGCAGGAATGTCGGCTCGTCGTATCGCGCTGTTCGGTAGTCCTCATCGGTGTCCAGGCTGAGCCCGACCAGCTGCCCCGGCCCTCGCCGCAACCATCCGACGAACGCGTCCCACTCGCACCGCACAACCGGCACGGTGAACAACGCCCCCATGCTCGCCCTGACTGCCTCGACGGAAAAAGGATCGACGCATTCGCCGATCAGGATCAACCCACCCGCCCCGACCGCGTCGCCCGTCCTGAGTATCGTTCCCAAATTGCCCGGGTCGCGCAGTCGCTCGGCCACCAGCCAGATGCTCGCCGCGTTCCGGTCGAGCTCGTCCAGCGTCGGCCCGAACTCGTCGAAAACACCTATCACCGCGCCTGGATTGTCCTTGCCTGACAACTTGGACAGGATGTCGGGCGTAGTCTCAATCGCCTCGCCGCCCGCGCTCTCGACAGCGCCGATCAGGCGTATGACGAGTGGATGCGCCGCGGTCGCGCTGGTGAAAAACAACACGCGTGGGATTCGCCCGCTCTCGCGCGCCTCCGTCAGGATGCGCAGGCCCTCCGCCAGGAAGCGCCCCGACTCGCGCCGGTGCCGCTTCTCGCGCAAATCGCGAGCCTGCCTGATCAGCGGATTGGAGTAGGCGGTGACGAGACGCGGCATCGATCGGCCCTAGATGATCGAAGAGGACAGGTCAGTCCTCCCCGAACTTCGCCTCCACAAGATCGCACAGCGCCGCGACCGCCTCTTCGGCGTAGTCGCCGTCGGCGCGGACCGTGATCTCGTCGCCCATCGCCGCGCCCAGCATCATCAGTCCCATGATCGACGTGCCCGTCACTTCGGATCCGTCCTTGCCCACATGCACCTCGGTCGGCTGAGCGGCGGCGAGCGTCACGAACTTGGCGCTGGCCCTGGCGTGGAGGCCGCGGCGATTGACGATGCGCACAGTACGACTGATTGCGCTCACGCCGCCGCCTCGCCCAGAACCTCGGACGCGACGGAGATGTACTTACGTCCGGCCTCGCGCGCGGCGGCGACTGCATCAACGACCTTCATCGCGCGCCGTGCCGAACCGAGCCGGATGAGCATCGGCAGGTTCACGCCGGCTATCACCTCGACGCGCCCGCGCTCCATCAGAGAGATGGCGAGGTTTGACGGGGTACCGCCGAACAGGTCGGTCAGCACGATCACGCCGGACCCGGCGTCGACGTGACCGATCGCGGCGGCGATGTCGGTGCGGCGCGCCTCCATGTCATCGTCGGCCCCGATGGCGATCGTCGCCACCTGCGCCTGCGGTCCCACCACATGCTCCATCGCGGTCACGAATTCGTCGGCGAGCCGACCGTGCGTGACCAGAACCAGGCCGATCATCTGCGTGTTTGCATCCAAATTATTCGGTGACGAGCGGGGATCGCTCCAGCGAGTCCTGCGACGCCGCCTTCAAGTCGCGGTGGGATAAAGTGGGCGAAAATCCAGCTATACGCAACCGGTTCGCGATCCGATCGGCGACGTGCACCGACCGGTGTCTCCCCCCGGTACACCCGACGGCGACGGTCAGATACGCCTTACCTTCCGCTCGATAACGGGGAAGCAGGACAAGCAGCAGCGCCTCGATCCGGCTCACAGCCTCCTCGTAAGTCGGATCACCGCTCACATACGCGGCGACCTCGGGATCAAGTCCCGTACCTGGCCGTAACTCAGGAACCCAGTGCGGATTGCGTAGAAAGCGCATGTCGAACACAAGGTCGGCGCTGCGCGGCAGTCCGCGCGAATATCCGAACGAAAGGATGGACAGGGTCGGCCCGTTCTCCCCGGTCGAGCCGAAATCTGCCCGGATCGCCTTCTGCAGCTCGTTCGCCTTTAGCGCGGTCGTGTCGATCAGCCGGTTAGCCCAGCGTTTGAGCGGATCGAGCAGCATGCGCTCATGCGCGATGCCGTCCGCCGCCGGCCGGTCGAGCGCGAGCGGGTGCCGACGACGCGTCTCCGAGTAGCGGCGTTCGAGCTCGGGCGTGTCGCAGTCGAGGAACAGGGTGCCCACATTATACCGTCCCTCCTCGTTCAGATTGTTCACTAGGTCGACCAGCCGTTCAATGTCGAACCCGCGCGTATGCGCTCCAAGGCTGACCGCGACCGACCGGGCCTCGCCGCGAACGGCGGGCATGTTCAGCATCTGGCGGACCAGGTCTAGGGGCAGGTTGTCAACGACCTCCCACCCCGCATCCTCCAGGGTACGCAGAACCGTCAGCTTGCCTGCGCCGGACATGCCGGTGACGATCAGCACCGGGCGCCGCTCGCTCATGCGGACATCCGGTCGCGGTGAAGCAAAGCCAATTCGACTTTGATCGCTGCCGAAGCCGGACGGGGATCGACCGCCAGTTCCGGCACGACAATGCCCGCTATCGTCCGCGTCCGCGGGAACGGCATTCGTTCGACCTTTGCGACCAGGTCTACGCACAGCGCGACCGGCACCTCCGGCACGCGACTTACTTCCAGAATGCCCAAACCGCGCACCTCCAGCTTGCCTGGTATAGCATCGGGGACGCCCGCGAACAGCCGATCGCCGTCTCGCCACACGCGTGTGCGGTCGTCCGCGACGAGCACCGCACCGCGGTCGATGAGGCGGAGCGCGAGGTCGGACTTGCCCGACCCCGACGGACCTGAGATCACGACGCCACATCCGCCGATCGCGATCGTGGTGGCATGGATGGTGTCGGACATCGATCGGCTCCGATCAGCGCGATAGGACGGAAGGAAGGCGGATGACGAAGCGTGCGCCGGACGTGCCGTCGTTGCGCGAGACCACGACGATCGCACCTTGATGACCCTGAACGATCGTGCGGGCGATCGCCAGGCCCAGGCCGGAATGCCGACCGAATGCCTCGGCGCTCGGTCGGATGGATTGAAATCGGCGGAATACCGCCTCGCGCTCGGGCTCCGGTACGCCCGGTCCCTGATCCTGGATGTAAATCGTCGCTTCGTCGACACTCGGGAGCGTGCCAATCTCGACTAGGCCGCCGTCGGGGGAGAAGGAGATCGCGTTCTCCAACAGGTTTTCGAATACGCGTTCTAGTCGCGAACCGTCGCCCATGACGACGAGCTCTTCGCCTGGGCCGCTGGTGAATTCCAAGCGGACGTCCCTGTCTACCCCGCGCGCGCGCCGCTGATTCAGCAATCGGCCGATCAGCACGCTCAGATCCACGCGCTCGAACTTGGCGCGACTGAGCTGCGCGTCGAGGCGTGAGGCTTCCGATATGTCGGTGATCAACCGGTCGAGTCGAAGCACGTCGTCGCGGACAATCGCCATCAGCTGCTCGGCGAGCGCCGGATCGCGGACTCGCGCCAAGCCGTCGACCGCCGAGCGAAGCGAGGCTAGCGGGTTCTTGAGCTCGTGCGTCACGTCGGCGGCGAACGCTTCCGTCGCGTCGATCTGCGCGCGGAGCGCCAAGCTCATGTCCGAGAGCGCGCGCGCGAGCATGCCGAGTTCGTCGCCGCGCGAGGGCAGGCGCGGTACCACCACCTCGCGCGCGCGGCCCAGCCGCACCCGCACAGCCGCACGTGCGAGCCGGCGGAGCGGCCGTACGATCGTGCGGGCGAGGAAGAGCGAGAGCAGCACAGATACGAACGTCGTGATCAGCAGCACGACGCCGAGCCGGAATCGCTCCACCCGCACCGTCTGAGTGATGTCGCGTGCGTTGATCGTCGTCAGGACCACCCGCCGGCTGGACAGCGGCGCCGCGGCCGTCAGCACGGGCGTGCGGTCGGGCGCGCGCCAGACGGTGGTGGCGACGGCCTGCTTCGCCGCCGCCTCCCGCACATCGGGCCAGGCAAGGCCGTTGGACGGTTCGCGAAACAACGGCGATCGCGCGGCACCGACGATCGTGTCTACGCCCGCATCGAGCAGCCGTGCGACCCGCTGGTCCCAGCCCTGCTTGTCCGGATCGACCAGCGTGAAGTTCCGAAGCCCGAGCCGGTGCGAATCGACCATCACCCCGCCGCGGTGATCGTAGATGCGGATACGCGCGCCGGTGTCGTGCGCCAGCCGGACCACCAGCGCGTCGCGGTACCGCAGATTCACCGCCGTGATCGCCTCCGCGATCAGCCGCACCTCCCGCGCGGACTGGGCGAGGCGCGAATCGATGATCCGCGACCGGTATGAATCGAGATAGAAGAAGCCGCCGACCATCATCAGCAATACGAAGATGTTGACCGCGAGGATGCGCCGGGTGAGCGAGATCTGCCCCGACCAGCGCAGCGCCAAGTCGCGGTCGCCCCGGGGTGAGTCAATCGTCAGAGAAACGGTATCCGGCACCATACAGCGTCTCGATCGCGTCGAACTCCGGGTCGACCTCCCGAAACTTGCGGCGCAGGCGTTTGATGTGGCTGTCGATGGTGCGGTCGTCGACGTAGATGTCGTCCTGGTAGGCGGCGTCCATCAACTGGTTGCGCGTCCTCACGATGCCCGCGCGCTGGGCCAGCGTCTCCAGGATCAGGAACTCGGTCACGGTCAGCGTTACTGGCCGTCCCGCCCAGCTGGTGCGGTGCCGGGCGGGATCCATCGAGAGGCGGCCGCGAACGACCTGGCCGTCCTCTCCCTGCGGCTCGGCGTCGGTAGCCTGGACGAGCTCGGTCCGGCGCAGGATCGCGCGGATGCGCGCGATCAGCAGCCGCTGCGAGAACGGCTTGGCGATGTAGTCGTCCGCGCCCATCGCGAGCCCCAGCGCCTCGTCCAGCTCGTCGTCCTTGGACGTCAGGAAGATCACGGGCACCGCGCTATGCTCGCGCAGGCGGCGCAGCAGCTCGAGCCCGTCCATGCGAGGCATCTTGATGTCGAGCACGGCGAGATCGGGCGCGTTGTCGACCAGCGCCTTCAGCGCGGTCTCGCCGTCCGAATAGAGTCGGGTCAGGAATCCTTCGCCCTGCAGCGCGATCGAGACGGACGTCAGGATGTTGCGGTCGTCGTCGACCAGCGCGATCGTCGCGGTCATATCCGGCGGGTGTCCAGGTGCATGAATCGCGAGCTAGTCCAAAGACGGAATGCGCTCAACCTTCGCGGGCGTCGACCGGGGCGTATGCCGGGCCGCGCCGATGGCCTGATTCGCAGCGCTTATTGGGCCGATCAGGGTCGCGGGAGCTTGGTTTTCGTGCCTTTTTTCGTGGGTTGAGCCGCGAGCCGATGCCGCCGGATCAATGACTTAGCGGTCGGATGTTGGTGAAGGTGCTGCGACTTGCGCACTTGTTGCCTTTTATCAGGGGATTTGTCCGGCGATGTCAAAGAGCTGGCTAGTCGCTAGCGGCCGCGTGCGTTGTAGGACAGGGGCGATCAGGCGAGCGTGGCGACCACGCGTTCGAGGACGGTCATCGGCACGCCGCCCGTGCGGACGACCATGTCGTTGAAGCGGCGTCCGTCATAGCGGGGGCCGAGTCGCGACTGGGCGGCGACGCGCAGGCGGTTGATCTCGCTGTGGCCGACCTTGTAGCCGCAGGCTTGACCGGGCCAGGCGCAATAGCGGTCGACCTCGCTTCCGGCCTGGCTGGCGCTGTTGCCGTTGCGGTCCACGAAGAAGGCGACCGCCTGCTCGCGCGTCCAGCGCTTGGCGTGGAGGCCGGTGTCGACGACCAACCGACAGGCGCGAAAGGCGATCGACTGAAGGTAGCCCAGCCGGCCGATGGGATCGCCGTCATATGCGCCGAGCTCGTCGGCGAGCTGTTCGGCATAGAGCGCCCAGCCTTCCGAATAGGCGTTGAACGACAGGAGCGAGCGGACGAGCGGGAGCTTGAAGGTATATTCGCCCTGCCAGATGTGGCCCGGCAATCCCTCGTGATAGCTGAGCGTAGGCAGCGCGTAGCGGGGCCAGATGCCGGTATCGCGCAGGTTGATGTAGTAGTTGCCGGGCACCGAGCCGTCGATCGTGCCGGGACCGGCATAGCCGTTGGGCGCGCCGTTCTCGATCGCCGGGGGCACGCGCTTGACCACCAGCCGACCGGGCACGAGCATCGTGAAGGCGCGCGGCAGGCGGGTGCGCATGTCGGCGATCCGGCCGTCGATATAGGCGAGGATCTGCGCGCGGCCGGCGTCGCTCGCGGGGAACAAATAGCGCGGATCCTTGCCGAGCGCGGTCATGCGGTCGCCGACGCTGCCCTTGGTCAGCCCGAGGCCGCGCAGGATCACGTCCATCTGCGCGTGAAGCTCCGCCAGTTCGGCCAGGCCGCGCGCGTGTACCTGATCGGGGGTCATGCGCGTGGTCGTGCCTGCGGCCAGCGCCCAGGCGTAGTAGGCCTCGCCCTGCGGCAGCTTCCACACGCCCGCATCCATCGTGGCGCGAGTGCGGTGGCGTTCCAGCTCGGCGATTTGCCGGCCCAGCGCGGGCGCGATCCGCTCGCGCGCGATCGCCTGCGCGCGGCCCGACCAGCCGGTCGTGTTCTCGGGGCTGCGTCGGGCGAGCGAGGCGACCACGCCCCACCGGTGGACCGGCTCCGCGCGGGCGGCGCGCAGCTGGCCGAGCGTCTTGTCGAGAAGGAAGGCGGGGGCGATCACGCCGCGGCCGCCGTCGGCGCGCAGACGTTCGGTTTCTCCATCGAGCGCGGCGGCGTAGGCTTCGAGCCGGGCGAGATAGGCGCGGCGATCGGCGTCGGTTGCGACGGAGTGGGTGGCGTCGAGGAAGTCGGGAACCTCGACGAACGCGCCCGTATTCTGCGCGACGACGTAGGGCGCATTGCGATAGGAGACACTGTTGTTGAGCGGCACCACGTCGCCGAACGGGAATGCGTAGCCCGCCAGCGCCGTCTCGTGCGCGGTCCGGACCACCTCGACGTCGATCCGCGCGGCAGGCGTGAGCGCGGCGAGGTCGATGCGGGCGAGGCGCTTAAGCCGGTCCTCGGCGTTTCGGCGCAGGCGCTGCTGCCCGACTGGCGAACGGTCGGTTAGGCGCGATTTCAGCCCGGCGCGCGCGCCCTTGTCGATGCCAAGATAGGTGGCGTTCTCGGGATGGTCGACGAGCATTTCGTCGGCGACGCCTGCAAGGATGCCTTGCGCGTCGGTGTCGGCCGAGCCGGCGGCGCGGGCAGGCAAGGCGGCAAGCGCGAGCGATGCGCCGCCCGAGGCGAGTAGGGTCCGACGTGACAGCATCAACGATCCTCCGGTTCGCCCGCCTTTTCCACCACGAGCGTCGCGCCGTCCACCGCGACGACGCGCACCCGTGCGCCGACGGGCGCGTCGGGTCCGCGCGCGGGCCATGCGCCGTCGCCGACACGGACGCGGCCCCGGCCGTTATCGATGGCGGCGGTGACGGTCACGACCTCGCCGATCAGGCGGGCGGCGCGGTCGTTGAGGAGCGCGTCGTCCGTCGCAACGGGGTTGTCGTGGTACCAGCGGCGGCCGACCGTCACGGCGACGCCGCTCCAGGCGGCGAACGCGGCGAGCTGGCCGATGACGGGCAGGTCGGGGAGCGCGAGCAGCATCACCCCGGTGATCGCGGCGGCGACCGCGACGAAGACGAGGAACACGCCGGGCGCGGCCAACTCGGCGAGCGCGAAGGCGAGCGCGGCGATCAGCCACGCACCCGCCGCGCCGATCCCGAGGTCGCCTAAACTCACTGCGACGGCAGCTCGAACGGACCGCGCCGTTCCTCGATCTTGGGCTGAGCGGCGGGCGATGGCCCGCTCGGCTGCGGTTTGGATTGCGGTTTGGGCGGCGAGCCGATCGCGTCGCGCGCGAGCTCGCCGATGCCGCCGAGCGTGCCCATCAACTGTGTCGCCTCCACGGGAAACAGGATGGTCTTGGCGTTGGGAGAGGTGGCGAACTTGCCGATCGCCTCCACGTATTTCTGCGCGATGAAATAGTTGATCGCCTGAACGCCGCCTGCCTCGATCGCGTTCGATACGGCGGTGGTCGCGCTCGCCTCGGCGGTGGCGGCGCGCTCGCGGGCTTCGGCGTCGCGGAATGCGGACTCCTTGCGGCCCTCCGCCTCCAGGATGCGCGCCTGCTTCTGGCCCTCGGCGCGCAGGATCTCGGAGGCGCGGCTGCCCTCGGCTTCGAGGATGTTGGCGCGCTTCTCGCGTTCGGCCTTCATCTGGCGGCCCATCGCGTTGACGATGTCGGCGGGCGGGCGGATGT
>NZ_CAXSBH010000037.1:0-28484 GCF_964235535.1 uncultured Sphingomonas sp. | reverse complement strand
CGGCGAGAACGCCAAGCCGGACGACCTCGAGGTCAATCCGATGAAGACCAAGGCGCTGACCAACTTCCGCGCGTCCGGCGGCAAGGACGATCAGGTCCGGCTGGCCCCGCCCAAGCGCATGACGCTGGAACAGGCGATCGCCTATATCGACGACGACGAGATGGTCGAGGTCACCCCCAAATCCATCCGCCTGCGCAAACGCCACCTCGACGCCAACGAGCGCAAACGCGCGAGCCGGGCGAAGCAGGCGGCGTGATCAATGCGCCGTCGGCACGTCCGATGCTCGTGGTTCGGCCGAGCATCGATGTGCGGATGGACGGTGGACGATGGCTTCGCTGGGCGCCGCCCGTGATTTTCTACGGCGTAATCGCATTCGTGATGTTCGAGTCTGGGCCGAGCCGAGGCGGGCTGTTCTTCCTGGGCTTCACGGGTGTATTCATTGCAGTCGTGCCGGTCGGCTGCGAGTTCCGCGACATTAAGTTGCGAGGACGTACGCGCTACATCGTCGGCGATGACGGGCTGACGGTCATGCGCGACGAGAATATCCGGGCCCACATTCCTTACGAGTATATCGGCGACATACGTCCCGACGTAGTGCTTGCCGATGGCACTGGTTCGGCCGATCTGCCGAAACCGAATGGCGCTCCCTACATCGCGGTATGGAATAACTTCGTCGTCTGGATACCGGCTATGCGACCGGAGCGACGCCTTCATCTGGTCTCGGCCATCCGTGAAGTCTGCGCCGAGCTGCGGGGTCGCGCTGATGAACGTCGGATCTGCGATTGATGGTCGCGGAGCTTGCGTCCTTCAACGGACTGCCGCACTATTCATCTATGATCCACGCCACAGCTAGTAAGTTCCGTCGACATCTCGCCTTATATTTCAAGAAGGTCGGCCGCGAGCGAAAAGTCTTACGCGTCTCGCGTCGAGGCTTCGAGCCGATCATCCTGATCTCCTGGCGCGACTATGAGCTGCTTCAGCAAGCGATGAAGGCCGCAATAGAACGAACGGCCCGTTAAGGACACTGTCGTTTCAGAGCGGCGTCGAGAGCGGTGATCAGTTCTTCGAGATTGCCGATGTTATCCAGCGTCTCTGAGTCGATCAGCGGATATGGGCCTGCGCCCTTATCGACTAGGATCGCGGGAAGCGACAGATCTGCGAAGTTGGGATAAGCTCGCTTGAAATCCGGGCGGTGAAAGAACCCGATCTCGTAAGGCAACGACCGCAAGTACGCCTTCCACCCCGGCCGCATGCGGAGCGCGCCGTAGGTGATCGCGCAGAGCGAGCAGGGGTAGGTGTCGGGCGATATCACCTTGTGCACCGCGTCGCCGATCGCGGCGAACACGCCGTCGTCGGCGTTGTAGACGAACAGGAGCGTGGTCATCCGGCCAGCTCCATCAGCACCGCCCATTCCTCCTCCCCGACCGGCGACACCGACAGGCGCGACTGGCGGAGCATCGCCAGGCCGGCGAGGCGCGGGTCCGCCTTCATCGCGGCGAGCGTGACGGGGTGGGTGAGCGGGTCAACGGGCTCGATCGCGACCGAGACCCAGTTGCCTTCCGCGCCGTCCTTTCGTGCTTCGCGCGTGATGCGGACGGTGCCGACCACCGCCTTTTCGGTGACCGAGTGGTAGAGCAGTGCCAGATCGCCTTGGCGCATCGCGCGGAGATTTATCGCGGCCGCGGCGTTGCGGACGCCGTCCCATTCGGTGCCGCCGTCTCGCACCAGGTCGGCCCAGCCGTAGCTCGCCGGCTCCGTCTTGAGCAACCATTTGGCCATTTCCCGTGTCGGTCCCCAATCTTAACGAGTCGTTACGCCGCGGTTCAGATCGGCTCCGCTAACTACCGTCCCACGCTCGCAAGTATTTGCGTTCCTATAGCGGACCGGGCGTATCTGTAAGGAGGTCTGTTCATGGCTAATCTGATGACGAAGGCGGTCCTGGGCGCGACGCTCGCGGCAACCGCGTTGACGGCGGCGGCTCCGGCCGAAGCGCAGCGTTACCGGCGCTACAACCGGGGCGGCGGCGACGTGGCGGCGGGCGCGGTGCTCGGCGGTATCGTCGGGCTCGGCCTCGGCGCGGCGATCGCGTCGAGCAACCGGAATCGCGGCTACCGTGGCGGCGGCTATTACGACCGCGGCTACGGCTACAACGGTTATAACGGCTACAACGACGGCTATGTCTATGATCGCCGCTTCGATCGACGGCAGGCGCGTCAGGCCCGCCGTGCGTACCGCAACGGCTACCGTGACGGTTACTACGGCGACCCGCGCGGTCAGTATGGTCGTGGCAACGGCTATTACGGCCGGAACGACGGCTATTACGGCGCGCCGCGCGGTTATTACGGCTACTGAGCCGGGCACCGTTCGGTCAAGGGCGGCGCGGGGGCATACCCCGCGCCGCTTTTTTGTGGCGGCCCGTGCGCCGATGCGGTTAGGGGCGCGAGGATGACCGATAACGCTCCCGACCGCCTCTCCACCAACCCCGACAGCCCGCATTACGACGAGGCGCTGCTCGCGCGCGGCGTCGGCATCCGCTTCAAGGATCTGGAGCGGCACGACGTCGAGGAATATTGCCTGTCCGAGGGTTGGATCCGCGTAGCGCTCGGCAAGAAGGTCGACCGGCGCGGGCGTCCGCTGACGCTCAAGCTGTCCGGCCCCGTCGAGGCGTGGATCGAGCGGCCGGTCGACGGCGACGCCGAGCCAGCAGCCGACGAGACCCAGCAGGCCTAGGCCGCTTCTTCCACCACCGCGCTCGCCGCCAACCAGCGGGCCTCTGCGGCCTCGACCTTGGCCTGCACCTCCGCGCGTCGCTTCATCAGGTCGCCCATCGCGAGTTTGGCCAGCTGCGGGTCGGCCGCCTTCGGGTCGAACATCGCCTTATCCAGCGCGTCGCGCTGCGCCGTCAGCCGCGCCGCCTCCGCCTCCGAGTCCTTGAGCTTCTGCCGCGCCAGCTTGTCCGCCTCGCGCGCGGCGGCGGCGAGGCGCTTCTCTTCCTTCTTGTCGCGCTTGGACGCGGCGGGCTTGCTGTCGCCCGTCAGCACCAGCCGAATATAATCGTCGAGTGTCCCGTCGAACTCGCGCGCGGTGCCGTCATCGACCAGCACCAGCCGGTCGGCGGTCATTTCGAGCATGTGGCGGTCGTGGCTGACCACCACCACCGCGCCCGTATAGCTGTTGAGCGCCTGCACCAGCGCCTCGCGCGCATCGACGTCGAGGTGGTTGGTCGGCTCGTCGAGGATCAGCAGGTGCGGCGCGTCGCGCGTCACCAGCGCCAAGGCTAGCCTTGCGCGCTCGCCGCCGGAGAGTCGGCCTACTTTCGTCACGGCCTTGTCGCCCGAAAAGCCGAACCGGCCGAGCTGCGCGCGCACCGCCGCCGGGCTCGCGCCGCGCATCACGCGCGCCATGTGCTCGAGCGCGGAGTCGTCGCCGTCGAGCTCCTCGACCTGGTACTGGGTGAAGTAACCGACCTTCATCTTGCCCGACGAGGCCATCTCCCCCTCCATCGCCGCGAGCTGGGCGGCGAGCAGGCGCGCGAGCGTGGTCTTGCCGTTGCCGTTGCGCCCGAGCAGCGCGATCCGGTCGTCCGGATCGAGCCGGAGGTTCAGCCGCTTCAGGATCGGCACGTCGCCGTAGCCGACGCTAGCCATGTCGAGCGTGATCAGCGGCGGGCGCAACTCGGTCGGATCGGGAAAGTCGAAGCGGAGCGATGGATCCTCATGTAGCTCGGCGATCGGCTGCATACGTGACAGCGCCTTGGCGCGGCTCTGCGCCTGCTTGGCGGTCGATGCGCGCGCCGAGTTGCGGGCGATGTAGTCCTGGAGCTTGGCACGCTGCGTCGCCTGGCTTGCACGCGCCGCCTCGATCTGGGCGACCCGCTCGGCGCGCTGGCGCTCGAACGCATCGTAGCCGCCCGGATAGAGCTGCACCTTGCCGCCCGACAGATGCAGGATGTGGTCGACGACGTTGTTCAGGAAATCGCGCTCGTGGCTGACCACGACGATCGTCGCGCGGTAGGAGCGCAGGAAATCCTCCAGCCACAGCACCGCTTCGAGGTCGAGGTGGTTCGATGGCTCGTCGAGGAGGAGCAGGTCGGGCTGCGAGAACAATAGCGCGGCAAGCCCCACGCGCATCTTCCATCCGCCCGAGAAGCTGTCGAGCGGGCACCCCTGCGCCTCCTCGTCGAAACCCAGGCCCGACAGGATGCGCGCCGCACGGCCGGGCGCGGCGTAGGCATCGATGGCGAGCAGGCGTTCGTGGACGTGGCCGAGCCGATCGGGATCGTGGCAGGTCTCGCTCTCCTCCAGCAGCGCCGCGCGCTCGATGTCGGCGGCGAGCACCGTCTCGAACGGCGTGGCCGGGCCGGACGGGGCCTCCTGTTCCAGATAACCAATGCGGCTGCCGCGCGGCATGTCGGCCGACCCGTCATCGGGATCGAGCAACCCGGCGATCACGCGCACCAAGGTCGACTTGCCCGCGCCGTTGCGGCCGATCAGCCCCACGCGCGAGCCGGGCGGCAGCGACGCGGTGGCGCGGTCGAGGATGACGCGCCCGCCGAGGCGGACGGTGACGGCATCGAGGCTGAGCATGGGGAGAGCGCTTAGCAGAAAGGATCGGAGGGAGCGAGCCGCACAGCTCGTCCCGCCCAAGTCAGTCCTCGACGATGGCCCCGAGCGGAAGCAGGGCTTTGGCGAGCTTGCGCGTCGCGTTGCGGTCACCGGCGCGGACGGACGGCAGCATCGCCGCCGCACTGCGCTGGAGCCGGCGATCCATCGCCGTCGGGGTGGCGCCGCGGATTGCGGCCTCGAGTAGCGGACGTCCGCGCGGGTCGGCCGGGTCCAGGCCGAGCCGCAGCATCGCCGCCAGGGCCGGAAACATGGCGCGCGTACCGCCGAGCGCGACGCCGCGGTCGATAGCAGCCAACCCGGCGGCCTTGTTCGCCCCCAAGGCCGCCCGTGCCACCAATCGGCCGAGCTTGTCGATCGCGCCCGTGTGCCACGCGCCCAGCAGCATCTGACGTTCGGGATCGGACGGTATCCTAGCCACAAGCAACTCCATCGCCTTGCGCGCGGCGATCGCGTCCGAGCGGCTCCCGGTCAGCTTGGCGCGATATCCGAGCGCGGTCGCCTGCATCAGCGCGGCCTCGCGGTCGCCGGGCGCACGCTGCAGCTGAGTGGTCGCCACGGTCTGCGCCTGCGTCACCCGCCGCAACGCGACCACCCGGTCGCGATCGACGAACGACGCCTGGGTCAGCAGATCACGGGGCGACTGAGCGCCAACCGCCGCGGACGAGAGGATCGCTACCGTTCCGGCCAACGCGGCCCACATTCCCGTCCTCATCCCTATGCGATCTCCTGATCGGGAGCCGGCGCGCTGGCCGGATGAAACGTGCCCGTAACCGCGCGGAGATTGCACGCACCTTAATGAACGAACCGCGCGACCACGTCGCGGTAGGAGCGCGAAACCTTCACGCTTGCGCCCGATCCCAGCACCAGGAAGCATTCGCCGTTGGTGTGCGGCTTGACCTGCTTGACCAGGTCGAGATTGACGATCGTCGAACGGTGGACGCGCTGGAAACGCCGGGGATCGAGCCGCTTCTCCAGATCCTTCATTGTCTCGCGCAGGATCAGCGTGTTGTCGGCGGTGTAGATGCACATATAGTCGCCGGCCGCGTCGATCCGCTCGATCGTGTCGACGTCGACGCGGAAGATCTGCCCGCGGTCCTTGATGTTGATGAGCTTCTCGAATCGGTTGGATGCGTGGTCGCCCGCCGTCTCGCCCGCCATCTCGCCCGCCGCGTCGGGCGCGACCTCGGCCAGTACCTCCTTCAGCTTCTCCGTCTCCCCTGCGCCGCGCTTGTCGGACAGCCGCTGGCGGACGCGGTCGAGCGTGTCGGCGAGCCGCGTCTCCTCGACGGGCTTCATCAGGTAATCGACCGCCTGCGCCTCGAACGCACGCAGCGCATGGTCGGAATAAGCGGTGACGAAGACAAAGAGCGGCGGCTCGACCTCCATCAGCCCTTGGACCACCGAGAAGCCGTCGAAGCCGGGCATCTGGATGTCGAGCAGCACCAGATCGGGCTTGTGCGTCTTGATCGACCGGATCGCCTCGCGGCCGTTCTGGCATTTGTCGATGATCTCGACGTCCGGGTGCGCCTGAAGGCGGATCTCCAGCCCCTGGATCGCCAGCGGTTCGTCGTCGACGAGGATGGTGCGGATTGTCATCGGGTGTTCCTATTCACGTTCTCGGCCCGTTTCCCGGGTTTACGTCGTCGAGCTGGAACGGGATCTCGATCTCGACCGAGAACCCGCCCGCCGGGGTGGAGCGCGTGTCGAACCGCTGGTTCGGGCCGTAGGCCTGGACCAGCCGCTCCCGGATGTTGGCGAGCCCCACACCCGTCGACGCGGGCGACAGGCTCGGGGGACGCGCGCCGTCGCGCAAGCCCGGGCCGGTGTCCGATACGGCGATCCGCACCCGTTCTCCGGCCAAACGCACGTCCACGCAGATCTCGGCCCCCTCCTCCTGCGGCGTGACCGCGTACTTGATCGCGTTCTCGACCAGCGGCTGGAGCAGGAGCGAGGGCAGCCGCGCGCGTTCGACACGCGGATCGATGTCGAACACGGGGCGCAGCCGCTCCTCGAACCGCATCTTTTCGATCTCGAGATAGAGCTTCAGCGTTTCCACCTCCTGCGACACGGTGACGTGCGCGGTCGGCTCGTTGGCGAGCGTATAGCGGAGGAACGACGACAGCCGCGACAACATCGCGTTGGCGCGCTCGGTCTGCTTGAGCAGCACCAGGGTGGAGATCGAGTTGAGCGTGTTGAACAGGAAATGCGGGTTGAGCTGATAGCGCAGCATCGCCAGCTGCGCCGAACTCGCCTGCATCTCGAGCAGCTGCATCTCGTCGATCTGCTTCTCGACGATCAGGTAGAAGTTGATGCCGAAATAAAGCGCCGACCAGCCCGCCAGCACGGTGAAGTTTAGGAATACCGACCCGAGCACGAGCGTGAGGCTCAACCCCGGCGATACCTCCTTGAGAAAGGAGAAGGTGAACGCATCGATGACGGCATAGAGCAGCGTCGCGGCCAGCAGCGTCGTGATCGACAGGATCACGCCCGGCACGCGCTTCATCCGCCGGAACCCGCCATACAGCGTCGACAGCAGCAGCGTCAGGCAATAGCCGACGATCGCCTCGACGATGACGGGCACGATCACGTCGAGCTCGGGCCCGTTCGACACCGACGACACGCCGCGCAGCAGCAGGTACCCGCTCCACCCCACCGCCTGCAGCGTCCAGAAAGCGCGCGTCTTGTTCTCGAAGAACGGCCGCGCCCCCATGATCCGATCGCGCAGCGAAGGCGCGGCCTCGGTGGGGGAGGGGGGAGCGAGCGTGGCCATCGTCGCGGGTCGTTATAGGCGGGGCGACGGCGTGCCGAAACCCGCTATCGTCCCGCAAGCGGAAGCCGCCGTCCCGGTAGGGACGACGGCTCGGCCGATGGGACGGATCCCAAGGATCAGAAGGTGAAGCGCGCGCCTACGCGGATCAGGTATACCGAGCGGTCGAGCAGCGGCACCGCGTCGTTGGCCGGGGTGAAGGTCGAGTAGCGATACTGGGCGCAGGGCTGGGTGGTGGTGTTCGTCACCACGCCCGCACCCGACGTGCCGGTCGGCGTCGGAGAGGCGAGGCACTGCACGTTCACGACGCTGGCGGCATAAGGAAAGTTGAGCTGGCGCAAGCCGCCCCAATCCTTGTTGAGGAGGTTCGGCAGGTTCTCGATGTCGGCGAACAGCGACACGCGCGATCCAAGGCCGGTCGGCACCTCTTGCTCGACATGCAGGTCGATGCGGGTGAAGGCGCGGCTGCGGGCTATATTCTTCGCCGCGATCCGCCCGCGGTACTTGCCGAGACCGGTATTCTCGATCAACGCGTTCAGATCGGTTTGCGTCTGCGTCGTATCGTAGCTGACGCGCGGGTCGTCGATCCCCGTCGGCACGTATAGCAGGTGGCTCTGCTGGTTCAGGACCGTGCCGAAGACCGACGAACGCGTGGTGACGTTGTCGCGCATCGTGTAGCTGAAGCGACGGCCCGAGCGGGTCTCACCGAACAACTGGATGATGGTGCGGGCGTCGCCGAAGAAGGCGCGGTTCAAGCCGAGTGCATATTTAAACTGCCACGTCGTCTCGTCGTTAGACCGGCCATAGGCAGGAAAGTCCGGGTTGCTGCCGAAGATCTGTTGCCCGTAGTTCGAGTTTATCGTCGACGCGGTCGCGGGCGACACGTCCCTGACATCCTGCCGGGTATAGCTGCCGAAGATGTTGATCCCGTTGTCAAACGTGCGCTCCAGCCGCACCACGCCGACATGCGAGCGGCCGCGCGTCGCGTTGGTCGTGAGGATATCGTAGTTCAAATCGGTGAACCCGGCCCCGGTCGCCGAGGTATAGCGCGGGCGGCCGTCGGGCGTCAGCAGGCCGGTCGGGATCGAGCGCTGGTCGGTGAAGGCAACCGAATAGATGTTCTGCGTATAGAGATAGTCGGCCCCGAGGGTGAAGCCGAACAAGTCGTACTCGCCGGTCAGCGTCGCCTTGAGCGAGGAGGGCAGGCGGAAGTCGGGATCGAGCGCGCCGGTGATGGTGTTCGGCAACTGGCCGCTCGCGCCCTGAACGAACGTCGACACCGCGCCCGGGATCTGGCCGGTGACGCCGTCCAGCGCAGCTGCGCAAACCGCGGCCGTCGTACCCGCGCCGCAGGTCCCGCCGGCCCCGCCGCGGGTGAAGGTCACCTGGTTCGACAGGACGGTGTTAGAGAAGCTGTTGGACAGGTAGATGTCGGGCGAGCCTCCGCCAAACACGCCCACGCCGCCGCGCAGGCGGATACTCTGCGGCGCATTCCAGTTGAACGAGATACGCGGCTGAAAGTTGTCCAAGCCCTTGTATGTCTTGGTGTTCGGGAAACCGTAGCGGCTCTGGAAGAACGGGTTGAACTCGGGCGTGTCGCGCATCCCGAACAGGTCGTACCGGATGCCGTAGGTGAGCGTGAAATTGTCGGTGATCCGCCAATCGTCCTCGAAGCCGAAAGTGAACTGGCTGTACTTGAAGTCCGCCGATGCCCCGAGCGGGTCTCCGTCGACCGGGATACGTAGGGTCAGCTGGGTCGCGCGCCGATTCTGATAGTCGGCGAGCGAGTCGAAATAGTAATTGCCCAATGAGTTCGCGAGGAAGTTGTTGAATGTGCGGTTCTCGTTGAACTCGCCGAGCAACCGGACCTCATGGTCGCCTAGCTCGATCCGGGCGAGCAGCGAGCCGCCCCAGGTGTCAAAGAACAGCTCGTTGGTCTGCCGGTTGATGTCCGGCCCGAAGAACACGCGGGGATTGGTGCCGCATGTCGTGGCCGTGTTGTTGCCGCCCGTGGCGAGCGAAGCCGGGTCCGTGCAGACACCGAACTGCGCGAACCCGCGGCCGAGTAGCGGCTCCTGCCCGCGCTTGATATGGCGATAGAGCAGGCGCGCCTCCGTCGAGAACTGGTCGGTCCAGTCGGAATTAAGCTGGACGATGCCGGCGTTCAGTCGCTGCGACAGTGCGTAGGCGTTGGACTGCAGGCCGTATGTCGGGGTGGCATTAGAAGTGCTGGTGCCGTTCTGGCTGTCGAGCGTATCGAACGCGTTAATGTAGCTGAGCGACAGGCGCTGGGCGTCCGTGACGTTCCAATCGACCCGCCCGACGATCTTCTCGTCCTTGGCGTTGTTGATCGTGAGCACGCCGCCCGGGTTGTACGAATAGACGCTGCCCGCCGTGCCGACGATGCCGTCGATCGTCCCTTGCGTCAGCCTGGGGATGTTCTGGAGTTGGGTGCCGAACGGGCGCGGGTTGGTGTTGCGCTCGGCGGAAACCATGAAGAACAGCTTGTCGGGGATGATCGGGCCGCGCAGCGTCGCGCCGTAGGTTTCCGACAGATAGTTGGGGACGGTGACGCGGTCGGTGTCGTTGCGCTTGCCCTGAAGCTCGTCGCGCGACTGCGAGTAGAAGACGGTACCGTGGAACTCGTTGGTGCCCGACAGGAGCACGGCGTCGATCACACCGCCCTGGAAGTTGCCCTGACGGATGTCGTATGGCGCGATCGAGACCGACACCTGACCCAGCGCGTCGAACGGCACGGGGCCGCGGCCCGTGGGGCTGGCATCTTGGTTGAGGCCGAACGTGTCGCCTACCTGGACGCCGTTGATCGTGAAGCGGTTGAAACGGGGATTGACGCCAGCGAACGACACGGCGCCGCCGCGCTCGGAACCATTGGACAGGTCGAGCGTCGCGAACGGGCTGCGGCGTTGGATGTCGCGGATGTCGCGGTTGACCGAGGCGACCGCGCGGATTTCGGCCTGGGTCAACACCGTCTGGGGACCATCGGACGAGGTGCCCGCGCCCGCGATCGAGGAGGCGGTGACGACGATATCCTCGCCGACCGTATCGTCGTCTGTGGTGGCGGTCGCGTTCGTCGCGGCCAGCTCGACGGGAAGCTCGAACGTTTGCTGGACGACGGTGAAGATGTCGGTGACGGTGGCGTTGCCTTGCGGGCTGGTCACGGTGACGGTGAATGGGCCGCCGGGACGCAGGCCGGACAGGCTGTAGCCGCCGTCCGCGCCGCTGCTCGTCGTCGACCGTGTACCCGACGCGACGTCGGTCGCCAGGATTTCCGCACCGGCGACAGGCTGCCCGCCCGCAGTCACCGTCCCGCGAATGGTCGACGTCGTCTCCTGCGCGGATACGGCCGCCGGGATCGCCAGCGCGGCGATGGCCGCGCCCAAAAGGAAGCGATTGCGCATGTATATTCCCCAATGGGCGATGTGGTTCGATCCGGCGCCAGGCGGCTCCGACTGACCGCGCCACTGCCCGGGGAATATTGCGCTCCGATGACAATTACGGGGTCGACCCGGAGAGGTTAGCGAAAGCTCTCCGCTGCGTTGCAAAAAAGCATCACGCCGCACCCGCGCCGTTCTCCACGATCGTCGCCCATCCGGCTTCGTCGATCACGCGTACGCCCAGATCGGCCGCCTTTTTCAGCTTCGACCCCGCGCCCGGCCCGGCGACCACCAGATCGGTCTTGGCCGACACCGACGCGGCGACGCGCGCGCCCAGCGCCTCGGCCTGACGCTTGGCCTCGTCGCGAGACAGCGTCTCCAGCGAGCCGGTAAAGACGACGACCTTGCCCGACACCTCGGACGCGCGCGTCTCGTGCGTCAGGGGGAGCGGCTGCACCTCGCGCAGCAGCTCGGCGACCACGTCGCGGTTGTGCTTCTCCGCGAAGAAGCCGGTGAGCGCGTCAGCGACCTCCGGCCCGATCCCCGCCGTCTCCACCGCCGCGACCAGCGCCCGGCCGCGGCGAAGCGCGAACCGCCGTTCCGCCTCGCCGATCGCGGGCGTCGTCGCGCGGCGCACGCGGAGCGCGGCACGGATCATCGCGGCGACCGCGCGCGGGGTCCCGTAGCGCCGCGCCAGGTCGCGCGCCGTGACCTCGCCGACATGACGGATCCCCAGCGCGAACAGGAACCGGTCGAGCGCGATCCGCCGCCGCTCGTCGATCGCCGCGATCAGCTTGCCCACTACGAGTTCGGACATCCGCTCGCGCTGCGCGAGCGCGTTGCGGTGCAGGTGCAGCCGGAAGATGTCGGCGGGCGACGCGATCAGCCCGGCGCGGAAGAACTCCTCCACGCGCACCAGCCCCAACCCTTCGATGTCGAAGGCTCGGCGCGACACGAAATGGATCAGCCGCTCGACCCGCTGCGCCGGGCAGACCAGCCCGCCCGTGCAGCGCACCACCACCTCGCCCTCGCCGCGCTCCGCGAGCGAGCCGCATTCGGGGCAGGTCGCCGGGAAGACGAAGGCTGGCCGGTCAACGTCGCGCGTAAGGTTCTCCGTGATCTGCGGGATCACATCGCCCGCGCGCTGGAGCATCACGCGGTCGCCGGGGCGCACTCCCAGCCGCGCGATCTCGTCGGCATTGTGGAGCGTCGCGTTGGTAACGACCACACCGCCCACCGTCACCGGCTCCAGCCGTGCGACGGGGGTCAGCGATCCGGTGCGCCCGACCTGGATGTCAATCGCATGCAGCGTCGTCTGCGCCTGCTGCGCGGGAAATTTATGCGCCGTCGCCCAGCGCGGTGCACGGCCGACGATCCCCAGCCGCGCCTGCCAATCGAGCCGGTCGAGCTTATAGACGACCCCGTCGATATCGAAGGGCAGGTCCGCGCGCCGCTCCTCGATCACGCGGTAGGCCGCGAGCGCGGCGTCCACGTCTTCGCAAACGGTAAAGCGCGGATCGACGGGAAAGCCCCAGCCGCGCCACCGCTCGACCAGCGCGGCTTGCGTCTCGAACGGCAACGCGGACGCCTCGCCGAGCCCATGCGCGAGAAAGTGTAGCGGTCGCGTCGCCGTCACGCCCGCGTCCTTCTGCCGCAGCGATCCGGCGGCGGCATTGCGCGGGTTGGCGAACTGCCGCGCCTTGGCCGGGTCCTCGGCGTCGGCGAGCAGCCGGGCGTTGAGCGCGGCGAAGTCGGCCTTGGTCATATAAACCTCGCCGCGCACCTCGAAGATTTCAGGAGCCTCGCCGTTCAGCGCGCCCGGCACGTCGGCGATCGTGCGGACGTTGGCCGTCACGTCCTCGCCCACCGCGCCGTCGCCGCGCGTCAGCGCCTGCACAAGCCGCCCGCGCTCGTAGCGCAGCGAGCAGGACAACCCGTCGATCTTGGGCTCGGCGGTCAGCGCGACGGGCCCGTCGTCGGCAAGCTTGAGGAAGCGGCGGACGCGCGCGACGAACTCGACCACCTCCTCATCGGAGAACGCGTTATCGAGGCTCGTCATCGGCCGCGCATGCGCCACCTTGGCCAGATGCCCGGCGGGAGCCGCGCCGACGACGCGCGCGGGCGAGTCCGCGCGGACCAGCGCCGGAAACGCCGCCTCGAGCGCCGCATTGCGCCGGACCAGTTCGTCATACTCCGCGTCGCCGATCTCGGGCGCGTCGTCGGTATGGTACAGCCGGTTATGCCGCGCGATCTCGGCGGCGAGCGCCTCCAGCTCGGCGGCGGCCTCGGTCTCGGTCCCGGGAGGCGGGCTCACGCGAGCGCCGCGTCCGCGCCCATCAGTTCGGGGAAGAACCCCTCATGCGCCGCGCGCAGCTCGTCGAGTGTGACCACGAAGTCGCCGTGCGGCAGCTCGAAGATGATCCGCTTGCCGCCCGTGCGTCCCAGCGGCTCGACCTCGACGCCCTCGGCATGCGTCGACATCAGGAAGTCGAGCAGCGCCGAGTCCTGGATCGTGACGAGATACACGCCCTGGTCCTCGGCAAACAAGGCGCGCGCCGGGCCGTAGCCCAGCGGCCGGTCGATCATCGCGCCGATCCCGCCCGCCAGCGCCATCTCGGCCAGCGCGACCGCGACGCCGCCGTCCGCCACATCGTGGACCGCGGTCAGGCAGCGCGTGCCGATCCGGTGGCGGATCAGGTCGCCCGTCCTGCGCTCGGCCGCCAGATCGACGGGGGGAGGGGGGCCGGCTTCGCGACCCTCGATCCCGTGCAGCTCGCGTAGGTACAGCGACTGGCCCAGATGCCCGTGCCGCTTGCCGACCAGCAGGATCACGTCGCCCGCACCCTTGAACCCGATCGTCGCCGATCGGGTATAGTCGTCCAGCAGCCCCACGCCGCCGATCGCGGGGGTGGGCAGGATCGCCGATCCCGATCCGTCCTCCAGCTTGGTCTCGTTATAAAGCGACACGTTGCCGCTCACGATCGGGAAGTCGAGCGCGCGGCACGCGTCCGCCATGCCCTCGATGCAGCCGACGAGCTGGCCCATGATCTCGGGCCGCTGCGGGTTGCCGAAATTCAGGCAGTCGGTCGCCGCCAGCGGCCGCGCGCCGACCGCGCACAGATTGCGCCATGCTTCCGCGATCGCTTGGGTGCCGCCCGCCACGGGATCGGCGAAGCAGTAGCGCGGGGTGCAGTCGGTGGTGATCGCCAGGCCCTTGTCGGTCCCATGCACCCGCACGACCGCGGCGTCGCCGCCCGGCCGCTGGACGGTGTCGCCGCCCACCATATGGTCGTACTGCTCCCAGACCCACCGCCTGGAGGCTAAGTCGGGCGAGGCCATCAGCTTGAGCAGGTCGGCCGCCGGATCCTCGCACTCCGGAAAGCCTGCGAGCGGGGCGGGCGGCTCGGTCGCGACATGCGGCCGGTCGTAGCAGGGCGCGTCGTCGGCGAGCGGCCCGAGCGGGATGTCGCACACCGTCTCGCCGCGCCAGGTCAGCACCATCCGGCCCGTGTCGGTGACGCGCCCGATCACTGCGAAGTCGAGCTCCCATTTCCGGAAGATCGCCTCAGCCTCCGGCTCGCGCCCGGGCTTCAGGACCATGAGCATCCGCTCCTGGCTTTCCGACAGCATCATCTCGTACGGCGTCATGCCCGTCTCGCGGCAGGGCACGTCGTCCATCGCCAGCTCGATCCCGACACCGCCCTTGCTGGCCATCTCCACGCTCGAAGAGGTCAGGCCCGCCGCGCCCATGTCCTGGATCGCGACGATCGCGTCCGACGCCATCAGCTCCAGGCACGCCTCGATCAACAGCTTCTCGGTGAACGGATCGCCGACCTGTACCGTCGGGCGCTTCTCGTCGGAGTTCTCCGAAAAATCGGCGGACGCCATAGTCGCGCCGTGAATGCCGTCGCGGCCTGTCTTGGACCCGACATAGATGACCGGGTTGCCAATCCCGCTCGCGGCCGACAGGAAGATCTTGTCCTGATCCGCGACGCCCACCGTCATCGCATTGACTAGGATGTTGCCGTCATACGCCGCGTGGAAGTCCACCTCGCCCCCGACCGTCGGCACGCCCACGCAGTTGCCGTAACCGCCGATCCCCTGCACCACGCCCGCGACCAAGTGCCGCGTCCGGGGATGGTCGGGCCGCCCGAAGCGAAGCGCGTTCAGGTTCGCGACCGGCCGCGCGCCCATCGTGAACACGTCCCGCAGGATGCCGCCGACCCCCGTCGCCGCTCCCTGATAAGGCTCGATGTAGGAAGGGTGGTTGTGGCTCTCCATCTTGAAGATCGCTGCCTGGCCGTCGCCGATGTCCACCACCCCGGCGTTCTCGCCCGGCCCGTGAATGACGCACTCACCGGTCGTCGGCAGCTTCTTGAGGTGGATGCGGCTCGATTTGTACGAGCAATGCTCCGACCACATGACGGAGAAGATGCCGAGTTCCACCATGTTCGGCTCGCGCCCCAGCGCGTGCAGTACACGGTCGTACTCGTCGGGCGACAGGCCGTGCTCGGCGACGATCTCGGGGGTGATGGCGGTCATGGGCGGGCAGATACTCCCGTGCGCGCAAACGCGCCACCCGCAGGCTTACAGGTAGGGCGGCTGATGGTGCCTCGCGGGGCTAACCGTGAACACCTCGCACCCGGTCTCGGTGATGCCGATCGAATGTTCGAACTGCGCCGACAGCGACCGGTCGCGCGTCACGGCGGTCCAGCCGTCGTCGAGCAGCTTCACGTCAGGTCGCCCTATATTGATCATCGGTTCGACAGTGAAGATCATGCCGGGCCGGAGCTCCGGCCCGGTGCCAGGCTTACCCACATGCACCACTTCGGGCGCGTCGTGGAACAGCCGCCCCAGACCATGCCCGCAGAAATCGCGCACCACGCCGTACCGGTGGCGCTCGGCATGCCGCTGGATCGCGTGCGCCACGTCGCCCAGGTGATTGCCCGGGCGCGCCTGTTCCAGCCCGAGCATCAGGCACTCGTAGGTCACTTCGACCAGCCGCCGCGCCTTCAGCGGCACGTCGCCGATCAGGTACATGCGGCTGCTGTCGCCGTGCCAGCCGTCCAGGATCGGCGTTACGTCGACATTGACGATGTCGCCCGATTTCAGCGTCTTCTCCGACGGGATGCCGTGGCACACGACGTGGTTGATCGAAATGCACGACGAATGCGTGTAGCCGCGGTAGCCGAGCGTCGCGGGCACGCCGCCGCGGCCGAGCATGAAGTCGTAGATCAGCCGGTCGATCTCCGCCGTCGTCACGCCTGGCACCATGTGCGGCACCAGCATGTCGAGCGTCTCGGCGCACAACCGCCCCGCGCGGTGCATCCCGTCGAACGCCGCGCGCCCATGAAGCTTGATCGCACCCGTGCGCCCGTCGGGCGCATCGGTGGTGACGGAGACGTAATCGGTCATACACAGGTCATATAACGGCCGCTTCGCCGCTTTGCGAGACCGCCCTGCAGGTCTAAGCCCGCGCGATGGACACGACACGCATCTGGACCGCCGCGCTCGTCGTCATCGGCGACGAGATCCTGTCCGGCCGCACGCAGGACAAGAATATCGCCCAGATCGCATCCTGGCTGAACGTTCAGGGTATCCGCCTGGCCGAGGCGAGGGTGGTCGGCGACCGCACGGATGCGATCGTCGAGGCGGTCGAGACGCTTAGGGCGCGCAACGATTATTGCTTCACCACCGGCGGTATCGGCCCCACGCACGACGACATCACCGTCGATGCGATCGCGCACGGCCTGGGCGTCGACGTCGTTCACCATCCGGACGCGCTCGTGGCGCTGGAGCGGTATTACGAGACGCGCGGCGGGCTGAACGAGGCGCGGGCCCGCATGGCGCGCGTGCCGGACGGGGCGGAGCTGATCCCGAACCGCGTATCCGGGGCGCCGGGCATACGCTTCGGCAATCTGTTCATCATGGCGGGCGTCCCGCATATCACCGCGGGCATGCTCGATGCCCTGACGGGCACGCTGGAGGGTGGCCGCCCCGTCGTCTCCAAGTCGATCGGCTGCTGGGTCGCCGAGTCCGAGGTCGCCGAGCTGCTGGCCGCGGCGGAGAAGACGCACGAGGGCGTCGCGATCGGCAGCTACCCCTTCTTCCGCGAAGGCCGCGTCGGCGCGAACTTCGTGGTGAGGAGCCCCGATGAGGCGCTCGTGGACCGCTGCATGGCCGACCTGTCGCGCGATCTGGAGGCGGTGGGAAAGGAAGTCGTAAACGGAGGTATATAGTTCATATACCGTTCGGAAGAACATTCGCGGTTCATAAAAGCCGGACACTCCGCAGTCGTAGCGTGAGCCGAACACGAACATGGTCGACATTCTTACGTCGAACCAACCGCTGAACAGGGTGGAGGTCATACCGCAGGCAGTTCGCCATTCAGCGCGGAATGCTGGAATGCTGTTCGTGGGACACGGATCTGCCGGCCTGGTTGCGAGCAGACCATTTCTGCAAAGAGCGCTTTAGATACTCGCGGACCGGTTCGTCGAAGAACCGTACTACGAAATAACTCACACCTAGCGAGAATACGACCATCGTCACGCCAGCTACCATACCTGCCTCGCCGGGATCTTGATGAAGCGCCAGCTTCCAAGTACCGGCGACCCACAACAAGATCGGTGCGTGCAGCAAATACAGCGGGTAAGAGATGCGACCCAGTTCTCCGCAAATGCGGCTTGCTAGCGGCGTTGCGGAGGTGCTTGCCGCAAGCACGATGAACAGCGGATAGCCGAGGTAGGCGACCGCGGCAGCCAAGCCGGGATTGTCAGATGGCAGGATCATCAGACTTGCCGTCACGCCGAGACCGGCGACGACCAGGGGCGTCGAGGAAGTACGAAGCGGCACATCGGCTGCCCGGTAGGCGCGGTAGAGCACGACACCGACCACGACCTCGCTCAGTGTGCGTAGGATACCGGCTCCGAAACTCTGAAATGACCAACCCAGGTCGAATGCGCCGCTCCGGAAAGCCGCACCAAGAAAGCAGACCGTAGCGACGACTGCGATTGCCACCAGAAATCGCATAGGAGCACGAAACAACACTGTTCCGAAGACAATGCTGGCGAGCATCTCCGTAGACAACGACCACGAAGACGGCGCGAACGGAAACATTCCTCCTAAAGGAGCAACATCGACTGGCATTGGTACAAAGTTCAAGTTTAAACTAAGATAATAAGTCAGTACAATTATGGACGGTGCGTCATCGGTTTCCAGCAGACTCTTAGTAAGATAGTAACAAAATCCCAGTAAAGTCGCAATCAGGTAAGTCGGCCAGAGTCGAATAAGGCGAATTAACAAGAAATCAGTGAATCCCACTCTTTTCGTCGACAGCTTATTACTATAAGAATGTGCAAGAACAAAGCCGCTAATCAAAAAGAATAAATCGACCGCAAGGAAGCTAGATCGAAACAACGGGCGAAGGTGGAGATAATCTTCCAGATGAAAGAGCATCACCGCCAACGCCGCAATGCCGCGCGCACCGTCCAGCCAAGTAAAGTGCTTCGGCATGATATCCCCCCACCCCACAGGACTTGTAGCAAGGGTCGGACAATGCCGATAGTAGCAATCTTCTCCATGGCCATTCAGACCGCCCAAGACGGGATAAAAGCCACACATGGACTTTATGATTTCTCAATCGGTTTCTGCGCGGTGAGCCCGGCCCACCATTCCTTATAGGACGTGTTCTTCGCCATCCGCCGATTCCAGTCCGGCGCACCGTCCTCCCACCACACCGGCCCGCGCTCGCCAAGCGCGACCTTTGCCCGGTCCACGTCCGCCCGCGCGGCTCGCTCCACCTCCGCGTCGCCCGTCTTCAGCGCCGCGCCGACCCGTCGCCGCGCATCCATCAGGTAGCGCACCAGCTCCGCCCGCCGTTCGGGCGGGAGCGCCGGGTTCGAACATCGCCACAACCGCCCGCGTACGACGAAATAGCGGCCGTCGGGCGTCACGGGGTGGCGTTCCCGGTCGCCGCTCATCTATGCGCGGCCGGGAGAGGATGACGATGAAGCTGTTTCACGTGAGCGACGTCCATTTCGGCGCGGAGGACGCGGGCGCGATCGCGTGGTTCGACGCGCTCGTGGTGGACGAGAAGCCCGACGCGGTGATCATGACCGGCGACCTCACGATGCGGGCGCGGGCGCATGAGTTCGAGGCGGGCGCGAACTGGCTCCGCGCGCTGAACGTCCCCGTGACGTTGGAGGTCGGCAACCACGACATCCCCTATTACTGGGATCCCGTCCGCCGTTTCCTGTTCCCCTATAAGCGGTACGAAAAGCTCGAGCGCATGATCGAGCGCGAGCTGCACCTGCCCGGCCTGACGATCGTCCCGCTCCAGACGACCGCGCGCGCCCAGTGGCGCTGGAACTGGTCCAAGGGCCATGTCAGCCCGACCGCGCTCGACCGCGCGCTGGCGGCGGTGGCCAAGGCGCCGCGCGGGGACCTGATCTTCGTCGCGGGCCATCACCCGCTTGTCGAGGCGGGAACGCGCGGCACCGCACGGACCGAGAACGGCGAGGCGGCGCTGACCGCGCTCGCGGCCGCGGGCGCGCACGCCGTGCTGTCGGGCCATGTCCACGACGCGTTCGACGTGCCGGTCGAGCGGAATGGCTGGACCGTCCGGATGATCGGTGCGGGCACGCTGTCCAAACGCGTCCGCGCGACCCCGCCCGCCTTCAACGAGATCCGGGTGGAGGGCGCGCGGTTCGAGACGATCGTCCGTACCTTCTCGCCCGATCCAGAACGCTCGATCAGCGGGACGACGCGGTCCGGGGAGCGGCTGTAGCGGTCCCGAGCACGCCGCGCAGGAACACCGTCTCGACGGCCAGGCTCAGGTCGCTGTTGGGCTTCTTGCGCCACCCGTGCCCTTCGTCGGCGAACAGCAGGTAGCTGACCGGTACGCCGCGCGCGCGGAGTGCGGCGACCATCTGCTCGCTCTCGGCGCGGGGTACGCGGGGGTCGTTCGCGCCTTGCTCGATCAGCATCGGCTTGGTGATCCTGGCCACATTGGCGCGAGGCGAGATGCGCGCGAACACCGCCTGCATCGCGGGCGTCCGCTCGTCGCCATATTCGGCGCGGCGGTTGTCGCGGCGGTACGCCTCGGTTTTCTGGAGGAACGTCGTCCAGTCGCCGATCCCGAACAGGTCCACGCCGCCCGCCAGCCGGTCCGAATACATCGTCATCGCCGCCAGCGACATATAGCCGCCATACGACCCGCCGATCACCGCGACCCGCGACGCGTCCAGATCGGGCTGTCGCGCGATCCAGTCGAGCAGCGCGCCGATGTCCTTGACCGAGTCCTCGCGTTTCTCCGCGTTATCTAGGTTCAGGTATTTGGTCCCGTACCCGTCCGACCCGCGCACGTTGGGGACGATCACCGTCGCGCCGAGCGTGTCGACGAAGCTGGCGATCGTCGGCGACCAGCCTGGCCGCGCCTGCCCCTCCGGCCCGCCATGGATCGATATCAGCACGGGCGTCCGCGCGCCGGCGGCCGCCGCCTTGGGTCGGTACACGAAGGCGGGAACGGACAGCTTATCGAAGCTCTCGAACCTGACGAGCCGAGGCTCAGGCAGTGCCGCGCGGTCGATCGGGCCGATCTCCGACTGCGTCCACCTTTCGAGCCTGCCCGCGCCCACGTCCCAGACATGCACGTCGCCCGGCGCGCTGGGCGAGGCGACGCCGATCGCCAGCCGCTTGCCGTCGGGCGAAAGGCGCAGGTTATTCACCACCCCGACCGGCAGGGTCGGCTGTGGCAACGCGCGCCGTGTGACGAGGTCCTGGACGACGACCTTCGAATAACCATCCTCATTGACCGCGTAGGCGAGCACGCGCCCGTCGTCGCTCAGGTCGAAATCCTCGACGTTCCATTTGGACGCCGCGCTGACCGGGGTCATGCGGCCGCTCGCGACATCGAACTCGACCAGCCGCTTCACGTCGCTGTCCCGGTCGCTCAGCGCGATCACCGATCGTCCGCCCCGCGCGAACCGGGCACCTTGCAGCAGGGCGGGGGTTCCTTTCGCAATCTCGACGGGCACACCGCCCGCCACCGGCATCGTAAACAGCTTCTGCTCGAGGTTCGACACGGTGCGCGAGAGCAGCAGCGTGCGCCCGTCGGGGGACACGTCGTCGGGTCCGATTGCGCCCGTCCCCTTGTGGATGACCACGCGCGATGCCGGGTCCGCCGGATCGGCGGCGAGGATGTCGTAGTCGCTCGCGCCCTTGCTCGACCGGCTCCAGAACACGCGGCCGCCGTCGCGCGCGACCACCGGCCCGGCGTTGCGCGTCCCCGTCTCCGTCAGCTGGACCGACTTGCCGTCGGGTCTCATGCTGTAGAGCTGAAACCACTCGTCCCCGCCCGTATCGCGGCCATACAGGATGCGGTCGGAGCCGGGGATCGACACCGCCCCCGCGATCGGCTCGGCGGCGAAGGTCAGCTGGCGGCGGTCCATCCCCGGCCCGGCGACGCGGTGCAGCTGCGCGGTCGCGCCGAAGCGCGTGGTGATCAGCAGCGACCCGTCGGTCGCCCAGTCCGCGACGCCCGCCGACCGGCTCTGCTGATACCGCGCCACCGCCTCCGTCACCTCGGCCGGGATGGCGGGGACGTTCTCCAAAGTCGCCGCGCCGACGGTGCGGGTGGCCACCTGCTGCGCCGAAGCGCCCGCGGCGAGCGCGAGGAGGGCGGTGGCGGCGAGCAGCTGGCGCATGATGGAACTCCCTGTTTGCCGAGAGACTAGCCGCTCGCCGCCTACGCGCAAGCTCAACGCCGCCGGGCGTCGGTCTTCGCGCGCTCCGCCCGGTACGGAGCGCCCGTCCGCCACCCCGGCCAGCGCCCGCTATCGGCGATCTCGCGCCCGAGCGCGTAGGCGAGCGCGCCGTCCTGCGCGGCGGCCGCCATGTCCCATTCCTCCCGGAACTCATCGCACCGTTGATGATAGCACTGCGCGTTATACAGCTCGACCACCGCGTCCGCGCGTCCGCCGCCCGCCAGATCGCGACCGGCGCGGAAGTACAGGCTTGGCACCCCGGCGGCGGCGAAGGCGTAATGGTCCGACCGCTGGTACCAGCCCGCCGCCGGCGCGACTTCCGGCTCGATGCGCCGCCCTTGCGCGCCCGCCAGCCGCGCGAGATCGTCCTCCAGATCGACCAGCCCCGCGCCGATCAGCTCGACGCTCCGCGTCGCAGGCAGCGCCAGATGCGGGTCGAGGTTGAACACCGCCGCCGTCGTCGCCAGCGGCCGCACCGGGCTGGCCACGTAATGATACGCCCCGAGCAGCCCGTCTTCCTCCGAGGTGTAGCCGATGAACAGCAACGTGCGGCTGGTGCGCGGCCCCCGCGCGAACGCCCGCGCCACCTCCAGCAGCGTCGCGGTCCCGACCGCGTTGTCGACCGCGCCGTTGCGGATCATATCGCCGGTCGCGTCCGCCGGCCCGACGCCGTACCCGTCCCAATGCGCCCCGAACACGACCGTCTCGGCCGCGCGCGTCGTCCCGTCGAGCTTGGCGACGATGTTGCGCGTCGTCACCGGCGACGCGGTGACCGTCGCCCCGGCGCTCAGCGTCGCGTTCGGGATCGGCACCGCGCGGAAGCCCGGTTCCTGCGCGCGCCTGAGCAGCGCCTCGAAATCGAGCCCCGCCCGCGCGAACATCGCGGCCGCGATCTCGCCCGTGACGTATCCCGTCAACCGCGCGGGCCCCATCGGCGTCCCGGAGGAAGCAAGTCGGTATGTCGCGTTCGGGTCGGAGTTCGCGATCTGCTGCCAAGGCCAGCTCGTTAGCGCGGTCCGGTGAACGGTGAGCACGCCGACCGCGCCCCGGTCGAACGCCGCCTTTGCTTTCCCGCCCGCGTACTTGCTCCGCGCCCGTCCGCCGAACGGTCCCGTATCGCGGTCGTAATCGGGGTCGTTGGGCAGGATGACGACCACCTTGCCCCGCACGTCCGCGCCCGCATAATCGTCCCATCCCAGCTCGGGCGCGTGGATGCCGAAGCCGAGGAACACCAACGGCGCGCCCTCGACCGCCGCGCGCCCCTCATGCGACGCTCCGATGCTCCAATCCCGCGCGCGCTCCAGCGCGAGCGGCTGGCCCCCGGAGCGCAGATCGAACGACAGCGCGCCCTTGTCGAGCCTGACGAGCGGCACCTCCTGGAACCACGACCCGCCCGGCCCCCCCGGCGACAACCCCGCCGCCTCGAACTGCGCCCGCAGATGCGCCAGCGTCGCCGTCTCGCCGCGCTCGCCGGGGCCACGTCCCAGGAACGCATCACTCGACAGGACGCGCACATCCTCCTTGATCGCCTCGGCCTGAATAGGAGAGGGTGTTTGCGCGGCGAGCAGGGCGGCGAGGGCGGCGGCGAAGAGGGCGGTCACGATGCGCATCAGTAGCGGCACTCCGAAGGGAGCGCGTAACGTGGCAGCGGACCGGGCGCTTGTCGAGAACAGGCGATCCCGGGGTGGAAGGTCACTTGAGTCACGCCAACGCGACCGATGTGGGCGGGGTCGAACCTGAACAAGTTGACACAAGTTGACGCGTACGCACGGGTCGGATCGGGCGGAGGGGAGACCGGTCGCGCCACGTCCAACTCCTGCCCGCAGAGCATAGCGGGTATGAAAATCCGAAAATCCCGAGCCGTCTCCTGACCGAAGACTCGTCCTACCGCGATCGGACAGTCCAGTCGCATAGGCGGTCGAGGCGGGTCGGACGATCATCCACCAGCCTGGATCATATCGGCGGGCTGTAGGACAGCGGTTTATCGCGCGGGCGGTCCGGGAGCCTCGAAATTCGATGACCGACCCCGGTTCCGACGTCCGAGCGCCGCGGAACGACGCCGGTCGCGCGGCGCGTCGAAGCCGACCGGTCATGACACCTGGATACACGAAACCGATCGTTGTCGGCGGGGTGCCTATGGCGAAGTCCAGCTTCGGCGACCTCCATCTTTTCGCGGGTGGACCGACACCGCGCCGGGTCCATAACTCCGAGCCGGGCGAATAGGGGAAACGCGGATGCGAGCGAGAGCGCCATTGCCGGGCGGGCTGATCTGCTGCGTGCTCGCGACCGCCGCGACCGCGCAGACCGTGCCGGACACCGAAGGCCGCTTCCGGCTGAGCGCGACCGAACGCGTGCGCTACGAGCTCATCGACGGGCAGGCGCGCGCCGGGTTCAACGAAAGCGACGATCTGCTGAACTTCCGCACGACGGTGCTCGCCGAATACGACGCCGCTCCGGTGAAGCTTGCGGCCGAGCTGTGGGACAGCCGCGTATACCGCGCCGACCGGGGCACCCCCGTCACGACCAACGAGGTGAACGCGTTGGAGCTTGTGCAGGCGTTTGCGGAGGTCGCGCTGGGCGACGTCGCCGGGCCGGGCTCCAAGGCCACGGTGCAGGCGGGCCGCTTCATGCTCAATCTGGGCTCGCGGCGGCTCGTCGCGGCCGACGATTACCGCAACACGACCAACGGCTATACCGGGCTGCACGCCACTCTCGCGACCAAGGTGGGTTGGCGCGCGACGGCGATCTACACGCTGCCGCAGCAACGGCGGCCGGACGATTTAGACGCGCTGCTCGACAACGAGGTGGCCGTCGATCGCGAAGGGTCGAACCTGGTGCTGTGGGGCGGGCTCGCCAGCCGCGCCCGCGCAATCGGCCCGGCGACCGTCGAGATGTCCTTCTTCCATCTGGGCGAGCGCGATCGGCCCGGTCGACCGACGCGCGACCGGTCGCTGAACACGGCGGCGTTGCGGGTCATCCGCGATCCGGCGCCCGGCCGCTTCGATCTGGAGGTCGAGGGCATCGTCCAGCGCGGCCGCGCGTCGGCCAGCACGGCGGCCGTCGCGGTGCGCCAGCCGGTCGCCGCGTGGTTCCTCCATGCCGATGCGGGCTATACCTTCGCGGGCGGGTGGAAGCCGCGCGTATCGGTCGAGTACGACCATGCGAGCGGCGACGGTCGCGGGGGGCGATACGGCCGGTTCGACACGCTGCTCGGCATGCGCCGCGCCGACCTGGCCCCGGCCGGGCTGTATAACGCGATCGCCCGGACCAACATCGCCAGCCCCGGGGTGAGGGTCGAGGCGACCCCGGACCGGAGGACCGATCTGTTCCTGAGCTACCGGCCGATGTGGCTGGCGTCGCGGTTCGACGCGTTCTCGTCGACGGGCGTGCGTGATGCCTCGGGGCGGTCGGGAAACTTCGCCGGGCACCAGATCGACGGACGCGTTCGCCACCGGCTTTCCCGCACGCTGATGCTGGAGGCGGACGTGGTGCTGCTCGCCAAGGGTCGGTTCCTGCGCGATGCACCCAACGCGCCACCGGGCCATTGGACCCGGTACGTGTCGTTCAATGCGGTGGCGAGCTTTTGATGGTCCGGCGGTGACCGGGCGCGGCCTACGGGATGTTCCCGGGCTGCCGTGTTGCCGATCCAGCAAGCCGAATTGGTAGCACGGTCATGACGCCGTGGTCGGGGTTCTCTTTAGACCTGGTTCGCTCGGACGCGGCCGTTAGCGCACCCGTCGATCTTGGAACCGCTCGTCCTCCTAACGAAAACCGCCGCCCGGGTCTCCCCGGACGGCGGCCTTTCGACCCTACATCGACGCGGACGCCTACGAGTTCAGATACTCGCCCGCATCCTCGTCGGTGCCGGTGCCCGACACCACGACCTCGGCGAGCGGATCGCTCCCGGTGCCGCCGTCGTCGCGGATGTCGCGGGCCAGCTCGGCGGCGTGCTCCTCCGCCGCGCTGACGGGGGCGACGATCGCCGCCGCCAAGGCGCGCTGCTGCACCCGGAGCGCCGCGTCGCGCGACGAGGCCGCCACGCGCAGGCGGTTCATGCCGGCACCCGTGCCCGCCGGGATCAGGCGGCCGACGATCACGTTCTCCTTCAGGCCCATCAGATTGTCCTGCTTGCCCTGGACCGCCGCCTCGGTGAGGACGCGGGTGGTCTCCTGGAACGACGCCGCCGAGATAAAGCTCCGGGTCTGGAGCGACGCCTTGGTGATGCCGAGCAGGATCGGCTTACCCGCCGCAGGGGCCTGACCCTTATCGAGCTTGGCGTTGGTCGCCTCCATTTCCTCGCGGTCGAGCTGTTCGCCCTTCAGCAAGGTGGTGTCGCCGCCGTCGGTGATCTCGACCTTCTGCAGCATCTGGCGGACGATCGTCTCGATGTGCTTGTCGTTGATCTTCACGCCCTGGAGCCGGTAGACCTCCTGGATCTCCGATACGAGATATTCGGCCAGCGGCTCGATCCCCATCGTCTCCAGGATGTCGTGCGGATCGGGCGATCCGCCGATCAGATTGTCGCCGCGCTTGACGTAGTCGCCTTCCTGCACGTCGATGACCTTGGACTTGGGCACCAGATACTCGACCACCTCGCCGCCGTCCTCGGGCTGGATGCCGATCTTGCGCTTGGCCTTATAGTCCTTGCCGAACACGACCCTCCCTGAGATCTTGGCGATGATCGCCGAGTCCTTGGGGATGCGCGCCTCGAACAGCTCGGCCACCCGCGGCAGACCGCCGGTGATGTCGCGCGTCTTGGCCGACTCGCGGCTGACACGCGCGACGACGTCTCCCGCCTGCACCTGCATGCCGTCCTCGACCGACAGCGTCGCTCCGCTCGCGAGCATGTATCGCGCCGCCTCGCCGCTGGCGTCGTCGAGCAGGGTGATGCGCGGGCGCAGGTCCTCCTTCGACTTGGTCGTCGCCCGGAACTCGGTGACGACCCGCTGCGCGATGCCCGTCGCGTCGTCGGTGACCTCGGTCAGGGTCTTGCCCTCGATCAGGTCCTGGAACTTCACGGTGCCGGCGTTCTCGGTGATCAGCGGCATGGTGAACGGGTCCCATTCGGCCATGCGGTCGCCCTTGGACACGATGTGCCCGTCGTCGAACAGCACGTACGCGCCGTAGGGGATCCGGTCGACCGCGAGCTCGCGGCCGTCCATGTCGAGGATCGCGATCTCGCCCGACCGCGACAGCACCACGCGGCGCCCCCGCTGGTCGACGATGACGCGCAGGTCGCGGTACACCGCCGTCCCGTCGGCATGCGCCTCAAGGTTCGACTGCTCGTTCAGCTGCGCCGCGCCGCCGATATGGAACGTCCGCATCGTCAGCTGGGTGCCGGGCTCGCCGATCGACTGCGCCGCGATGACGCCCACCGCCTCGCCGATATTGACGGGCGTGCCGCGGGCCAGGTCGCGCCCGTAGCACTTGCCGCACACGCCGATCTTGGACTCGCAGACCAGCGGGCTGCGGATCTTCATGCCGACGATGCCGATCCCCTCGATCGTGACGATCATCGCCTCGTCGAGCAGCGTTCCGCTCGGGATGACGACCTTGCCCGTCTTGGCGTCGACCACGTCCTCGGCGGTAGTGCGGCCCAGGATGCGCTCGCCCAGCGACGCGATGGTCGACCCCCCTTGCACGATCGCCTTCATCTCCAGCGCGCGCTCGGTGCCGCAATCCTCCTCGATGATGACGCAATCTTGGCTCACATCGACGAGGCGGCGCGTCAGGTAGCCCGAGTTCGCGGTCTTGAGCGCCGTGTCCGCAAGGCCCTTGCGGGCGCCGTGGGTCGAGTTGAAGTACTCCAGGACGGTCAGGCCCTCCTTGAAGTTCGAGATGATCGGCGTCTCGATGATCTCGCCCGACGGCTTGGCCATCAGCCCGCGCATGCCCGCAAGCTGCTTGATCTGAGCCTGCGAACCGCGCGCGCCGGAGTGCGCCATCATGTATATCGAGTTGATCGGCTTCTCGCGGCCCTTGTTGGGGCCGTCCTCGTACTTCTTGACCGCCTTGATCTCGTTCATCATGGCGCCCGCCACCTGGTCGCCGCAACGGCTCCAGGCGTCGATCACCTTGTTGTACTTCTCTTGCTGCGTGATCAGGCCGTCCTGATACTGCTGCTCGAAGTCCTTCACGAGGCCGCGGGTCTCGTCGACCATCGCCACCTTCTCGCCCGGGATGATCATGTCGTCCTTGCCGAACGAGATGCCCGCCTTGAACGCGTGGCGGAAGCCCAGCGCCATGATGGCGTCGGCGAACAGCACCGTCTCCTTCTGGCCGGTGTGACGGTACACCTCGTCGATCACGTCGCCCACGTCCTTCTTAGTGAGAAGGCGGTTGATCGTTTCGAACGGTACCTTGGACGATTGCGGCAACGTCTCGCCGAGCAGCATCCGGCCCGGCGTCGTCTCCACGCGCTTCATGTACGACTTGCCCGCCTCGTCCGTCTGCGGAACGCGCGTGGTGATCTTGGTGTGGAGCGTCACCGCCTTGGCCTCGAGCGCCTGGTGGACCTCCGACATGTCGGAGATCAGCATGCCCTCGCCGGGCTCACCCTCCTTCATCATCGACAGGTAATAGAGCCCGAGCACCATGTCCTGCGACGGCACGATGATCGGCTTGCCGTTGGCGGGCGAGAGGATGTTGTTGGTAGACATCATCAGCACGCGCGCTTCCAACTGCGCCTCAAGACTGAGCGGCACATGGACCGCCATCTGGTCGCCGTCGAAGTCCGCGTTGAACGCCGAGCAGACGAGCGGATGCAGCTGGATCGCCTTGCCCTCGATCAGCACGGGCTCGAACGCCTGGATGCCCAGCCGGTGGAGCGTCGGCGCACGGTTCAGCATCACCGGATGCTCGCGGATCACCTCATCCAGTATGTCCCAGACTTCCTTGCGCTCCTTCTCGACCCACTTCTTCGCCTGCTTGAGCG
>NZ_CAXSBH010000036.1:6522-28715 GCF_964235535.1 uncultured Sphingomonas sp. | reverse complement strand
CAAAGTTGGACGCCTATCCGCCCCGAACGGGGTCAACATTGCAGGCCGACTCACACGCATCTTGCATCCGATGACCTGGACGGCTTCGTCGGCAGCCGCGCGGATAGCCGTTTCGGGGTTCTCGACTTGCGCGAGTTGAGCGGCCTCGACCCGCAAATGTTCGACGCCGGCGCGCCATTGGCGACGCCACCAGTCATTGGCCGCTCGCGCGTCGAGCGTCGGCAGGCGGGTTCGGGCGTGGCGCAGCAGCTCGTCGGGCGGGATCAGGTCGCGTCCGTCGGCAACGGCATGCGACAGGTCCTTCGCCAACTCGACGTTCGGCGCTCCGGCCATGTCCGCAGCGCGTCGTTCAAGATCTTGGGTCACGTCCCGCTTTGCCGTCGTCCACTCCGTTTCGGACCAGCCGGTCGTGCTCAGGTCGCAGGTCGTCTTTTTTAATCCGGCGACGGCCTGCCGCCACCGACCGGGTATAAAATCGTCCCACAGGATGAGCAGACGATGGCCTTGCTCGCCGTTCTCGATGAACATTCCGTATTTGCCGGGCGGATAGTCCGGCCGCGCGAGCGCCAGCCGGTTGTTGACGGCCCGGATCGCCAGCATGTCCATTAGCATCGTCTCGGCTTGGCCGGATCGCGACGGCGGCGATACTGGCAAGGGTGTGGCGACGGTCATCATCGCGCCGTTGCGCCCGTATCTGAAATTCGAGTGGCTGATCGGCGCGATGCCGTCGGATCGGAAGCGCGGGGACCGAAGGCGACCGGGTACCGGACCGACACCTTGCCAGCTATCGAACCGCTTCCGGATGAGCGTCTCCATCTGCGCCGCATCCACATCGCCGACGATCACAATCATGGTGTTCGTAGGCCGGTACAGGCGGTGATAGAGCGCGCGGATCGTCTCGACGCTGGCGGTCGGCACGTCGTCCGAGTTCTGCGCGTCGATCACGTCCGTGGGCGAGCCCGGCGCGATTGCCGCGACGTAGCGGGCGTAGATGTCGTTGCCGAGCTTCTTATCGGCCATTTCCCGCATGACGCTCGCCCGTTCAGCATCGACCGCGTCGGGGCGGAAAGTCAGATCGCCCGCCACTTCGCGGAACAGCCCGAGCAACGTGTCGAGGTCGGCGGGCGTCGTCCCGCGGGTCGCGACGAAATAGTTGCTCTCCCGCCAGCTTGTCGACGCGGCGGTGGGCGCGGGAAAAGTCAGCGGCAAGCCGACGCGCGGGAAGCGGTGCAGTTCGTCCGGTGCCGCGTTGGTCGGGCTCCTGAACACGATATGCTCGACCAGGTGAGCCAGGCCGCGCTCACCCGGCCGTCGTTCGGCGATGAAACCGCCCTCGACGCGCATCAGCAGGCCGACGCCGGGCTCGTTCCCCCGTCGGGGAAGGATGGCGTAGCGCAAGCCGTTCTTCAGACGCCCTTGCACCACGGGTCGCCATTCAGGACCGGACGGTGATGCAGTATCGGCCTTTGTCCGCTCGATCGCGTCGGTCAGACTTTGAGCTGTTTCGCTACTCTGTGCGGCAGGGGCGACGGCCGGCAAGGTCAGGCAGAGTGAGGGCAGCAGCCAGAAGGCTTTCCGTACGCACACAATCCACTCTCCTGTCTCAGCGCGGATCTGGCGTTTACACCCAGCCGGGGTGGATCTCGTTCGCTCGTCACCATTGTTTGAGGCAATAGAATGACCAGCGCGCCTGAACCGCTCAGGCCGATTCCACCCAACCGGACCAAGCCGTTCGTGCTGTCGCTTTCTTCATCTCGAATTGTCAGCGGCCTACCCGGGTGGTCCCGGTCGCAAAAGGTGCAGGCAATCTTGGTTGAAGTGGACATAAACAGGTGATTACGCCTCCCCTCGCGGTACTACGGTTTTCCGCGGGCTGGAAGCGGTCAGAAACAGGGGGCGAATGAGCGACACGCCTCTACGGAAATCAATCCCGTCCGATCCGGTCTTCCCCTTGGCGAGCGCCTCGTCCATCGCCGCCTCGATGCGTCCGAGATCTTCGGCGAGCCGGTCGCGATCGCGACGCTTCTTCTTGGAGGCACACCATCACACGACTGCCTTCAAGAACGATGGTAACGAACGAATCCCTTCGCCCGCTCCAGCACGATCCAGTACTTTCAAATGCGATGTACTTTGATCGTGCGGCTGGTTGACCAACGCAGGATATGCCGGTCGCGGGGCTGGGTGAGGTTGGACTCGGTACTGAACGCGTCTCCTAATGTATCGAACCAACCGGCATTTTAGATCGACTTGCTGCGACCGGCCACAACTACGCGGTGGGTACCAACTTGTCGCGGAGCATCGACAAGGTCCGCATCAGATCGCCAAGCGCCGCGTCCGCATTTGCGCCGACGTTCTACGTCCGGTGTTTGGCATGCCAATCTAAATTTTGTGCTTGAAGAGATCGATAAATCGGCGCGGCGGATTTGGCGAGAAGACGTCGGATCAGACCTGCCTACTATCACGCTTTTGAGAAACGTCCGGATTATCGTGAAGCACGCCGGCGCGCCCTGCGCCCGTTGTTCGATAGGGGCGGGCGTGAACATGTTCTGCTGGCAGAGGAAAAGGGCCTTGGCCTCACCATCCGTCAGTGCGCGCCTTGGGCTGCGGCAATCCCGAGGCCTCGCGGGCAAGATGAACGAGTGTCTGAAGTTGAGAGCGACGGGAGGAGCGCTGAGCGGCGACTTGTGGGTCGTTTGACGGACATTCGAGTACTGCCGCTCAGGCTGCGTCAACGTGCCGATCCGTTGCAACGCAGTCACGCCACGAGCGGGGCTCGCGTCGAGCAACACCAGGGTGGTCGTCTATCCGGTCAACGCTAACCTACGTCAAACACCCCATAGGAGCGCGTTGCCCCGCTCCATAACCTCGATCGCGCAAGCTGGGACGACCGATCGTGCAACAGCGCGGCGTTCAGGGAGCGAGGGTTGCTGCGGGCGAGGAGCAGTTCGGGGTTAAGGGGAATAACGGGTGATTGATCACGAAGCCTTGCGACGGGCATTACTGGCCGCCACTATGCTCGCCGGCGCGGCCGGTGCCGCTCCGGCTTGGGCGCAGGAGGTGGCGCAGTCGGGTGCTGCGACCGAGGCGCCGCAGGACGTCGCCGACGCCACGGCCCAGTCCTCCAACGATATCGTCGTAACCGGGACGCGCCGCTCCGTATCGCTGCAGGACGTGCCCATCAACATCTCCGCCATTTCGGAGGCCGCGCTCGAGCAGAACCGGCTGGACGACGTGGCCGACATCGCGGCCTTCACGCCCGGCCTGACGGTTGCCGACACGGGGCCGCGCACCGCCAATAGCGTCGTGTTGCGCGGCATCACCTCGGGCGGGCCGGGCGGCTCCAACGGCAATTTCGGCGCGGGCGGCGCCAATGCGGTCGGGATCTATCTCGGCGAGATCCCGCTCTATGTCGATTTCAAGTTCCTGGACCTCGCGCGCGTCGAGACGCTGCTGGGGCCGCAGGGTACGCTCTACGGCCTGGGCACGCTGGCGGGCGCGGTGCGCTACATCCCCAACCGGCCGAACATGGACCGGTACGAGGGCGAGGCTCATGTCCGCTATTACGACGTGGCGCATTCCAGCGGGCCGGGCCTCCAAGCGGACGCGACGCTCAACATCCCCATCATCCGCGACTACATGGCCTTCCGGTCGGTGGTCGGCTATTACGACGATCCGGGCTTTATCGACTATCCGCTGCTGGTCCAGCGGCAGGGCGTCTCGCTGCCGCAACCAAACTTCGCTGACCCCGCGGCGGTGCGCGCCAACCTGTTCCGGCGCAAGGACCTGAACAACGAGCGCACCTTCACCACGCGCAACCAGCTGGCGATCGACGCGGGCTGGTTCCGGCCGACCTTCACCTATATTCATCAGAAGACCAGCACCGACGGCTCGCAGGCGAACGGCGCGTTCGGCGGGTTGGGTGCCGACGGCACCGGCTGCGCCTATGCGGGTTGCCGGGGCGTGTTGGGCACGGGACGCTACGAGAACCCGTCGCGCATCGCGGAGCCGGCGCGGCGCACGCTGGATCTGGTCGCCGCCGAGCTCGAGATCGACCTGGGGAGCTTCGCGCAGATCGTTTCCGCCACGGCCTATTCCGATCAGAAATTGTCCTCCACGGCTGACGTGACCGATCTGTTGCTCGACCTGGATTACGACTACGAGCTATTCCCGGCCTTTGCCGGCACTACCAACGCCGAGTCCGACCTGGAGCAGTTCAACCAGGAGTTGCGGATCATCTCCACGCATGGCGGGCCGTTCAAGTGGCTGGTCGGCGGCTTCTACAACCGCCTGACCACCTACACCTTCAGCGACGAACGCCTCCCCGGCTATCCCGAGTTCGCGGGCGTTTTCCGCCCGGACGGGCTGGAATATATCTCGTTCGTCGACTCCAAGACGCGCGAGTACGCCTTCTTCGGCGAGGGGACATTCCAGATCACGCCCAGGTTTCAGGTCACGGGGGGTGCCCGCTACTACAATTACAACGCCCAGATCACGGGCGGCACGGACACGCCGCTGACGGGCGGGGGGCGGCGGCGAACGCCCTTTCCGCTGATCCGCTTCGACCCGTCGCGCATCCGTTCGGGCGAGACGGGCGCGGACGGCTTCGTATATAAGGCCAACGCGTCCTACGAGTTCAGCCAGTCGCTGTTCGCCTACGCCACCTACTCCACCGGCTACCGCATCGGCGGCGCCAACCGGGTGGCGCCCTGCCTTCAGCCGCTGCCACCCGGCCAGAATGTCTGCGCGTTGCCGAACGAGCTGTTCTACCGGCCCGACCGGACCAGGAACTACGAGGTAGGCCTTCGTTATCGGCTGCTGGACGGCGCGCTGTCGGGCACGGTGAACGTGTACCGGATCGATTGGTCGGACCTCCAGGTCGCCAGCCAGACGATCAACGGTGCCGTCGGCATCCGCACCAACGCCTCCTCCGCACGCAATCAAGGTGTGGAGGCCGCCACCGCCATCCGGTTTGGCGGCCTGACGCTGTCGGGCAACTATACGTATCTGGACGCCAAGCTCAGGGAGGATGCGGCGCTTTTGATCGACGGCGAGTTCGACGCCTTCGATGGCGATCGGCTGCCCGGAACCTCCAAGCACGCCGGTTCGGCGAGCGCGAACTACACCATTCCCGTTAATGGCGACGACAATATCAATCTGCTCTGGACCACCCAGGCGCGCAGCAAGATTCTTTCCAAGACCGGCCTGCGCGGCTTCGGCGAGAATCTGCCGGGCTATTCGACCAGCCGGGCGTCGGTCACCTACACCGCGGACCGGTTCGAGGTGTCGGTCTTCGCCAACAACGTATTCGACAAATACGCGATCAGCAGCGTGGCAAACGACTATAGCAAGGTCGCGGTCAATGACGGGGTGATCTCGCGCTTCTACAGATACGGCGTGATCCAGCCGCGGGTCATCGGCGCGGAGTTCCGCCTGCGCTTGCGGTAGCCCGCCGCCGAAGCGAAGGATGGGATCCCGGATCGACGGTCGGCGTACCAAGTCAACCCACCGCGATGCCGTGTTCCTCAAAGAAGGCGCGCACCGGCGCCAGCCGGTCCGCATGGACTCGCCAGCGCGCCACCGCGTCCGCGTTCATCGGCCGGCGGACCTGCGCCGCGCTGGGCGTGGCCACCGCCGCCGCATTCTCGTGAAATGACAGGCACCGCGCGTCCCACTCCAGGCCGCAATGCGCCAGCAGGCGCCGAGTCTCCCCCTCCTGGTCGGCAACCAACTTCTCGTAGCCGAGCTCCAGCACCCGCCCGGGAAAGCGCGCCTGCCAAAAGGCCATCAACCGGTCGAAGCGGTGATAGTAGCGCGCCGTGTCCATCAGGTCGTTCGAGTAGAAGTAATAGGCGGAGGTCGGCGCGAACAGATTCTTGAAGTTGCTCCACACCGTGTCCATCGGACCCCGCCGCAGGCACACGATCTTCGCGCGCGGCAGGGCGCGGGCGATGGCGCCGACATAGAGGAAGTTGGCCGGAAGCTTGTCCACGAAGCGCGGGCGGCCCGGCGGTCGGTGGTGCTCGGCGCGCGCCAGATAGCGCGCGGCGACGTCGCCCGCGTCCGCAGCCATCGAGGCGCGGACGGTGTCGGCGTCCAGCACCACCCGGCTCGCCACGCCCGACACCTCCTTGATCGCCAGCGGCATGGCCTGAAGCTCGTGCGCCGAGCCCACGTCCGGGTGGGAGGACAGGATGCGGTCGACCAGCGTGGTGCCCGTGCGCGGCATCCCCACCACGAAGATGGGCGCGGGATCGTCCAGCCCCGTGCCCGGCAACGCGGTGTCGCCCGCAAAGCCCTGCTCGATCGCGTCGAACAGCGCAGCGTCCTGCGCGAAGTCGTAGCGGAGGTCGCGCTTGCGGTCCGCGTTGGCGGCGGCGAGCCACGTGAACGCCTCGCCGTGACGGCCCAGATCCTCCAGCTCCTTGGCTAACGCGTAGCGCAGCCGCATTCGGTCGAGCGGGTCGCGCGCGTCCGCCAGGACTCGCTCAAGCCGGTCCAAATGGCCGGTCCCGGTCTGCCGTTCCAGGATCGCCAGCGCATAGTGCGCCCGCGCGTTGCCGGGCCTCCGCGCCAGCAGCGCCTCGTAGTGGCATCGCGCGTCCGTCGTTCGCCCGGTGAAGCCGCACGCCGCCGCCAGATTGTAGCGGAAGCCGGGGTCGTCGGGCGCGGCCGCCACGGCGGCTTCGAAGGGCGCAAACGATCCCTCATGGTCGCCCAACCGGGCCAGCACGCAACCGATCGTATCCAGGCTGAGCGCGTCCGTCGGCCCTGCCGCCAACGCGGTACGCGCGGCACGCCCGGCCTCACCGTCTCGCCGCCCAAGACTCAGCAGGCGGGCAAGTTGCGCCAAGCGCTGCGGCGTCGGCGCTCGCGCCACCGCGTGGGCCACCAACGGCAGGGCACGCGATACCCGCCCCGCTGCTGCCTCGGCCAGGCCGAGCAGATAGGGACCGTCCGCCAAGTCCGGCCGCTCACGGCACAGCGCGCCCGCCAGCGTCCCGGCGCGCGACACGTCGCCGCGGTCGAGCGCATCCTGCGCCGCGGCGGTGCGCGGGTCGCCGCTCAAGGCACCGTGGCGGCGATGAACCGCTACCGCCGCGCCAGCTGGATCGCCCGCCCGGTTGCGTGGCCGGCGTCGGCGGTGCGCGCCTCAATGCGCGAGCGCACGTCGGCCCGGACCTCGGCCTGGCAGGCGCGGCTCTGCTCGGCGAGCGACAGGTGGATGCTCGCCACGCGGTCACCGCACACGGCGCGCGCCGCTTGGTTCACACGGACGGCCAGCGCCTGCTGCCCCCCGACCGTCGCCAGGTCCAGCCTGTCGAGGCTGACCACCGCCCGGTCGCGGGCAAGCGGGTTGTCCGGGGTCGCGGCGAGCGCGGCCGGGGCGGATAGGAGGGCGGCCAACGCCGCGAATGCTGCCTTGTTCATGATCGGCTCCTGCTCTGCTGCCGCGACTCCGCGTCGGTCAGCACAGACGCAAATAGGCACCTGCCCGCGCCGCTGCAACGGTCCCATGGCGTTGGAAGCCGTCCCGGACTAGGTCGACGAACGACGCGGGAGAGTAGCGATGACCGACAAGGGGGCGCTGCCCGACCGGAGCTTCGCCTCGCGCGTCGACTGGAACCTGCTGCGCACCTTCGTGGAGATCGTGCGGGCCGGCGGCGTCGGCGCGGCGGCGCGCCGGCTGAACCGGCAGCAGCCGAGCATCAGCGCGGCGCTGCGGCGGCTCGAGGACCAGGTCGGCGTCCAGCTGCTGGTGCGGTCGTCCACGGGGGTCGAGATGACGGCCGCGGGCGAGGCGCTGATGCGCCTGTGCGAAGAGATGCTGGAAACGGCCCGCATGGTGCCGCATCAGATCGCTCAGGCGAGCCGGCGGGTGCGGGGCATCGTGCGTGTCCAGCTCATCTCGGCGGTGATCTCGGACGAGCTGGACGAGGCCATCGCCAGCTTCCACCGCCGTAACCCCGACATCCATATCGAAATGCGCATCTCGCCTTGGCGCGCCGTACTGGAAGCGCTGGAGCGCGGCGAGGTGGAGATCGGCATCGGCTATGACAGCAACGTGCGGCCGGGCCTGGTATACGAGCCGCTGTTCGTCGAGCGGCAGCAGCTCTATTGCTCGCGGAGCCACCCCCTTTTCGGGCACCGCGTGGCCCGCTTGGGCGAGCTGAAGGACGAAGGGTTCGTCCTGACCGGCGAGGACGAGCTGGAGACGGTCACCCGGCTGCGTCGCCGATACCGCCTGGGCACGCGGGCAAACGGCTTGGCGGAGGACATCGGCGAAGCGATGCGCCTGATCATGCTCGGTGTCGGCATCGGATTCCTGCCGGTGCTCGCCGCGACGGGGGCGGTGGCCAAGGGACGGCTCTGGCCGCTTCTGCTCCCCGACGCCGAGCCGTCCTACGAGATCTACCTGCTGGCTCGCGCCGAGCCGTCGCGCGACACCGCCACTCAGCTGTTCTTCGACGAGGTCATGCGCCGCCTAAGGATTCAAAAAGTGGCATAGATCAGATCTATGTCCTCCATCGACGTTTTATCACTTCATCGATGATCCCACTCGCGACACCTTGATGACAGGAGGAGCGGTGAGTAACAGATCGATGATCACAGGCCCGAACGGTCCGAAGCGGCGGTGGCTCGCCGGGCTCGGCGCAGCGCTGGCCCTACTCGCGCTGAACGGTTGCGGCGGACCATCTGGACAGGCGGGCGGCACGGGGGCTGGGCCTAAGAAGGACTTCGCGATCGGCTGGTCCATCTACACGGGCTGGATGCCGTGGCCCTACGCGCAGCAGGCCGGGATCGTGAAGAAATGGGCCGACAAGTACGGCATCACCATCAAGATCGTGCAGGTCAACGATTATGTGGAGTCGGTGAACCAGTACGCCGCGGGCAAGCTGGACGGCGTTACGGCCACCACCATGGATGCGCTGGCGATCCCGGCGGCAGGCGGGGTGGACACCACCGTGCTCATCATCGGCGACTATTCGGACGGCAACGACGGCGTGGTGCTGAAGAACGGCCGCACCATGGCCGACATCCGGGGCCGCCGGGTCAATATGGTCGAGCTGTCCGTATCCCACTTCCTGCTGGCGCGCGGGCTGGAGCTGTCCGGCATGAAGTTGTCGGACATAAAAGTCGTGAACACGGGCGACGCAGATGTCGTGGGCGCCTTCGCCTCGCCCGGCGTCACTGCGGTCGCGAGTTGGAATCCGCAACTGGCGACCATCCGCCAGGCGCCAGGGGCGAACGAGGTGTTCAACAGCTCGCGCATTCCCAATGAGATACTGGACACGCTGAACGTCAACACGGCGGTGCTCAAGGCAAACCTTAACCTCGGTCGCGCGCTGGCCGGCATCTGGTACGAGACGGTAACGCTGATGACGCGTGACGACGCGACCGGCCGCGCGGCGCGCGCCGCAATGGCCAAGGCCGCCGGAACCAGCCCGGAGAGCTTCGAGGCGCAGTTGAGCACCACACACCTCTACGCCCGCGCCGCCGACGCCGCGGCCTATGCCGGAAGCCCTGATCTGGTCCGCGTCACCGACCGGGTGCGGCAGTTCAGCTTTCGCCAGGGTCTGTTTGGTCCGACAGCGAAGTCCGTCGACGCGATCGGTATCGCTTTTCCGGGCAACCGGACGCTGGGCGACCCAAAAAATGTGAAGCTGCGCTTCGATCCCAGCTTCATGAAGATGGCGGCCGAGGGGAAGTTATGACGCTCCGGCCCGCTTTGTCTTGAGACGGCTCATCGATGTCCGGCCTGGCCCGGGCGCCCGCGTTCTGCTGGGCGGGCTGCCGATCTTGGCGCTGCTGGTCTTCTACTTCCTAGCGTCGGAGACACGCCACGCCGCCAACCCGGCCGATAAAGTGTTGCCGACATTCGGCGCGATGGCGGCCGCGGTCCGCGACTTCGTCACGGACCGCGATCCCGCTACGGACCGGGTCGTGCTGGTCGCGGACACGCTGGCGAGCCTCTACCGGCTGGGCCTAGGGTTGGGCATCGCGAGCGCGAGCGCACTGTTACTGGGTCTTCTCCTGGGCGTGGTGCCGGTCGCGCGGGCGTTGTTGGCGCCTACGGTAGCGGTGGTCGCGGTGATCCCGCCCATTGCGGTGCTCCCCATCCTGTTCATCGTGCTGGGGCTGGACGAGGCGTCCAAGGTCGCGCTGATCGCGATCGGGGTCGCCCCGTTCATGGTTCGCGATCTCGCAGGCTTCGTGGCCGGGCTGCCGGCCGAGCAGTTCGCCAAAGCGCAGACTTTGGGCGCGGGCGGGTGGCAACTAGCCCTGCGCGTGGCGCTGCCGCAGATGATGCCCCGTCTGCTGGAGGCGGTGCGCCTGTCGCTGGGGCCAGCCTGGGTGTTCCTGATCGCGGCGGAGGCGGTCGCCTCCGACCTGGGACTGGGATACCGCATCTTTCTGGTCCGGCGCTACTTCGCGATGGACATCATCCTGCCCTACGTCGCCTGGATCTCGATCCTGGCGATCGCGGCCAACGCGGCGCTCCTGTCCGTCAGCCGCCGCGGGTTCCCTTGGGCCCACGGAAGCTGGCGGTGACTGCGCTCCTCCAGCTTCGCGACGTCTGGGTCGAATACGGTGCTAAGGTGGTGCTGGAGGACGTGTCGCTCGACCTGGCGGAAGGCGGCTTTGTGGCCGTGACCGGCCCGTCCGGCGCGGGCAAGAGCACGTTCCTGCGCCTCGTGCTGGGTCAGGAGGCGCCGACGCGGGGGCGGTTGCTGCTCGACGGCCGGCCGATGGCTGCGGCGTGCGGACCCGACCGCGGCGTCGTGTTCCAGCGCTACTCCGTGTTTCCGCACCTGACGGCTTTGGGCAACGTCATGTTCGGGCTGGAGTGCGCGGAGGCGCCGCTCACCGCGCGGCTGTTCGGCGGTCGCCGCCGCCGCGCTCGCGACGCGGCGGCGGAGATGCTGGCCGCGGTTGGGCTAGAGGCGAGCGGGCACCTTTACCCCGCCCAGATGTCGGGGGGGATGCAGCAGCGGCTCGCCATCGCGCAGGCGCTGGTGAAGCACCCGCGCGTGCTGCTGCTGGACGAGCCCTTCGGTGCGCTTGATCCGCAGACGCGGGTGGGCATGCACGCGCTGGTGACGCGCTTGTGGCGGGAGAAGGGCCTCACCGTCCTTATGGTCACGCACGACATCCGCGAGGCGTTCAAGCTTGGCACGCGCGTGGTCGCCTTCGACAAGCTCCGCCGCGACCCGCAGGCGTCCGAGCGCTATGGCTCGGCCGTCGCCGCCGACGTCCCGCTCGACGGTCTGAGCGCCGCTCAGCGCCGCGCCGCCATTCCGGTCGGATGGCTGCATGACGACGTCGAGCTTGGGAGGTTGGACTCATGACCGTCGGCACCGCCGATCCAAAGGCCGCGCGTGACCATGCACGCGCGCAAGGCGGCACCCGCGCCGACGCGATGCCCGTTCTCCCCCCGGTCGCCGACGACGCGCCGGACGGGTTGGTGTGGGAGGAGACGATCGCCCCCGGCGGCTACGCTTCGCGCCGGATCGCGCGCGGTACGCGGATAAGGCTGGTCGACCTGGGCGGCGACGCGTGTGTCTCCACCCTCCTCTTCAACGCCGAGACGCCGACCGAGCGGCTGAACGTCGCGGACACGATCAAGGTGCAGTGGAACGGCCATCTGACGGCCGGCCGCCTGCTCCTGTCCGACATGGGCCGGGTGATGGCGAGCATCCTGGAGGACGGGGCGGGCACCCACGACGCGTTTTGCGGCGCGTCCACCCAGGCCTCCAACGCGCGCAATTACGGGGACGGCGACAATTACGGACGGCACCCGAGCGCGCGCGACCGTCTAATGCTGGGCGTCGCCAAGCACGGGTTGGGCCGCAAGGACGTCCACCCCTGCGTCAACTGGTTCAAGGGCGTGCGCGTGGCGGAGGACGGTGCTACCGAGCCGGTGGTCGGCCCCTTCGACCCGGGTCGCGCGCTGGTGCTGCGGGCGGAGATGAAGCTGATCGTGGTGCTGGCCAACTGCCCCCACGTGCTCGACCCCAGGCCGGACTACACCGTCACCCCGCTGCGCATCACCGCCTGGGCTGGCGAGCCGGCGGCGGAGGACGACGCGGTGCGCACCGCCGCGCCCGAGTCGCTGCGCGCCTTCCTGAACACCGAGGATCTCTACCGGCGATGACCGACGCCCTCATCCTCCATGACGAGACGGTGCCCGCGCGCGCACCCTGGATGCGCCGCATCGACGCCGGCCAAGTCTTGCGCATCATCGACCTGGAGGGAAATCAGGCGGTGGACTTCCTGCTCTACGCCGCTGACGACGACGCCGAACGCTACAGCGCCCAGGACACGATCGCATCGCAGCGAAACATATTCCTGCGCACCGGCTCCGTGCTGCTGTCCAACGAAGGGCGGGCGATGATGACGATAACCGCGTCCGACGTGGCCTATCACGACACGATCGGCGGAGCCTGCTCGTGCGAGTCCAACACGCTGCGCTACGGCCATCACACAAAGGCGCAGCATGCCTGCGTCGACAATTTCCTGGACGCCAACGCGCGGGCGGGCCGCGGCAAGCGGGACATGGTCTCCAACGTCAACTTCTTCATGAACGTGCCGGTCGAGCCGGACGGGACGCTCGGGATCGTGGACGGCATCTCCGCGCCGGGCCTGTCGGTTACCCTGCGCGCCGAGATGGACGTGGTGGTGGTCGTGTCCAACTGCCCGCAGATCAACAATCCCTGCAACGGTTTCAATCCAACGCCCGTGCGGATGATCGTGCTCGGCGCATGACCGCGAACCTCCCGCCAAAGGTCCTGATCGCCAACCGCGGGGCCATCGCGTGCCGCATCATCCGCACGCTGAAACGCATGGGCGTGCCTTCCGTCGCCGTGTTCAGCGATGCCGACGCCGGCTCCGCGCACGTGGCCGACGCCGACGAAGCAGTGCGTATCGGCCCCGCGCCCGCCGCCGAGAGCTACCTGGACCAGGACGCCATCCTGGCCGCCGCGCTCGCGACGGGGGCGACCGCGATCCATCCCGGCTATGGTTTCCTGTCCGAGAATGTGGGGTTCGCCGAGGCGTGCGAGGCCGCCGGCATCACCTTCGTCGGTCCTACCCCCGACAACATCCGCGCGTTCGGCCTAAAACATACCGCGCGCGCGCTGGCCGCGCTGCAGGGCGTGCCGCTGGCCCCAGGCACCGACCTGCTGTCCGACGAGGAAACGGCCGCAGTGGCGGCGGCGCGCATCGGCTACCCCGTGATCCTGAAGGCGACCGCGGGCGGCGGCGGCATCGGCATGAGGGTCTGCGCCGACGAGGCCGACGTGCGCGACGGCTTCGCCACCGTGGCGCGACTGGGCGCGGGCAATTTCGGCGACGGCGGCGTGTTCCTGGAACGCTACGTGGCGCGCGCGCGCCACGTCGAGGTGCAGGTATTTGGCGACGGCCGGGGCCGCGTGGTGGCGCTGGGCGAGCGCGACTGCTCGCTCCAGCGGCGCAACCAGAAGGTGGTGGAGGAGACGCCCGCGCCGCTGCTGCCCGCCGTCACGCGCCAGGCCATGATCGACGCGGCGGTGCGGCTGACGGCGGCCGCCCGCTACCGCTCGGCGGGAACGGTGGAATTCCTGTACGACGACGAGCGCGACGACTTCTTCTTCCTGGAGGTCAACACCCGCCTCCAGGTCGAGCACGGCGTCACCGAGCAGGTCACGGGCGTGGATCTGGTGGAGTGGATGGTCCGGAGCGCTGCGGGAGATTACGGCTTCCTGGACGGGTTCGAGGGGCGGCCGCAGGGCGCCTCGATCCAGGTCCGCCTCTATGCCGAGGACCCGGCGGAGGATTTCCGGCCGAGCTCGGGCCTGCTGACCGGCGTCTCATTCCCCGACGACGCGCGGGTCGACGGCTGGATCGCGGCGGGCACGGAGGTGTCCGCCTGGTACGACCCGCTGCTGGCCAAGCTGATCGTGACGGCCGACACGCGCGAGGCGGCGGTGGCGGCGATGCAGGGCGCGCTGGACCGCACCGAGATCTCGGGGATCGAGACCAATCTCCGCTGGCTACGCGCGGTGGTGCGCTCGCCGGCCTTCGTGAGCGGCCGTGTATCGACCCGCGCGCTCGCCGAGGTGGAGTATCGCCCCGCGTCCATCCGCGTGCTGGCCGGCGGTGCCTTCACCACGGTCCAGGATCATCCCGGCCGGCTCGGGCTGTGGGACGTGGGCGTGCCTCCGTCGGGACCGATGGACGCGCTCGCCTTCCGGCTCGGCAATCGGCTGTTGGGCAACGACGAGGGCGAGGTGGGTCTCGAGATCACCGCCGCGGGCCCGACGCTGCGGTTCGACGCCGTCGCGCGCGTGTGCTTGGCCGGTGCCGACTTCGGCGCGACGCTCGACGGCGTGTCCGTCCGTCCCTACGAAGCCATCGAGGTCGCGCCCGGACAAGTGCTGAAGGTTGGCCGCGTGACCGGAGGCGGCCTTCGCGGCTATCTGCTGATCGCCGGCGGCCTGGACGTGCCGGCATATCTGGGTAGCCGCAGCGCCTTCACGCTGGGCGAGTTCGGCGGCCATGCCGGCCGCGCGGTGATGACGGGCGACACGCTGCATCTGGGGGTCGTTCCCCCGCCGCCCGCCGCCCGCGCCGTTCTATCGCCCGCCGCCCGGCCCGTCGTCACGCGCGAGTGGACGCTGGACGTGCTCTACGGCCCGCACGGCGCGCCCGACTTCTTCACGGACGGCGACGTGGAGATGCTGCGGGCCACCGTCTGGAAGGTCCATTACAACTCCAACCGGACCGGCGTGCGCCTTATCGGCCCCAAGCCCCGCTGGGCGCGACGCGACGGGGGAGAGGCGGGACTGCACCCCTCCAACATCCACGACAACCCCTACGCGATCGGCGCGGTGGATTTCACGGGCGATATGCCCATCATCCTGGGACCCGACGGCCCGTCGCTGGGCGGCTTCGTCTGCCCCTTTGTCGTGGCGCAGGCGGACCTGTGGAAGGTCGGGCAGCTGGCGCCGGGCGACGGGGTGCGCTTCCGCGCGATCACGACACCGGCCGCCGCCGCCGCCGAGCGGGCGCAGGATCGTCTCGTCGCGACGCTCGCCAAGACGGACGAGTCCGCCCCGACCGAGGCGCTGGGCTCGCCGATCCTGCGCAGCCTGCCCGCATCGGGTGCGCGGCCCGAGGCGGTGTACCGCCGCCAGGGCGACCGTAACCTGCTGGTCGAGTACGGGCCCATTACGCTCGACCTGGAGCTCAGGCTCCGCGTCCACGCGCTGATGCTGGAGGTGGAGCGGATGGCGCTGGCCGGCATCGTCCCCGGCATCGTCGACGTGACGCCGGGCATCCGCTCCCTCCAGCTCCATTATGACAGCCGGCTGTTGTCCGAGGACGCGCTGGTGGACGCGCTGGCGTCGGCCGAGGAACGGTTGGGTGGGCTCGACGCGCTCGAGATCCCCTCACGCACCGTCCACCTGCCACTTTCGTGGGGCGATCCCGCCATCTGGCAGACGATCGACAAATACATGGTGTCGGTCCGCGACGATGCGCCGTGGTGCCCGGACAATATCGAGTTCATCCGCCGCGTGAACGGGCTGGGCTCGGCGGAGGACGTGAGGCGGATAGTCTTCGACGCCGAATACCTGGTGATGGGCTTGGGCGACGTGTATCTGGGCGCACCGGTCGCCACCCCCATCGACCCGCGCCACCGACTGGTGACCACCAAATACAATCCGGCGCGCACCTGGACGCCGCCCAACGTAGTCGGGATCGGCGGTGCCTATTTGTGCATCTACGGCATGGAGGGACCGGGCGGGTATCAGCTGTTCGGGCGCACCATCCAGGTGTGGAACGCGTGGCGGCAGACCGACGCGTTCCGGGACGGCAAGCCGTGGCTGTTGCGCTTCTTCGACCGTGTACGCTTCTTTCCCGTCAGTCACGAAGAGCTGACCGAGTGGCGGCGCGACTTTCCGCTCGGCCGCCGCTCGATCCGTATCGAGGAGGGTGTGTTCCGCCTGTCCGACTACCGCGCCTTCCTGGCAGGTAATGCCGAGAGCATCGCCGCCTTTCAGGCCGATCGCGGTGCCGCCTTCACCGACGAACGCGCCGACTGGGAGCGCAAAGGCGAGTTCGAGCGGGTCGCGGCGCTCACGGACGAGGCGGGCGATGCTGAGGGCGGAGCCGAGGTGGACCTACCGGCGGGATGCGAGCTGGTGGAGGCGCCGTTTGGCGGCGTGCTGTGGAAGCTGCTGGTGGGCGAGGGCGCGCAGGTGGCGGCAGGCGAGACCATCGCGGTGATCGAGGCGATGAAGATGGAAAGCCCGGTGGTCAGCCCCGTCGGCGGCACCGTGCGCCGCGTCTATGTCCAGGAGCGTCAGTCGGTGACGCCCGGTGGCGCCATGCTGGCGGTGGAGGCGGGGTGACGGAACCGCCCTCCGCGCTGGCCATCGCCGCCGCCGTGTCCTCGGGCGCGACCTCCGCCGTCGCGGTCGCGCGGGACGCGCTCGCCCGCGTCGGCGACTATCACGCGATTCAGCCCGCCGTCTGGATCACGCGCCTGCCGCCCGAGGACGTGCTCGCCCGCGCGGCGCGGGTGGACGCGCGAGTCGCGGCGGGCGAGGCGTTGCCGCTGGCGGGCGTGCCCTTCGCGATCAAGGACAATCTCGACCTGAGCGGCGCGCCGACGACCGCCGCTTGTCCCGAATTCGCCTACGTGCCCGACCGCTCGGCCGTCGTGGTCGAGCGGCTGGCGGCGGCGGGCGCGGTGCCGCTGGGCAAGACCAACCTGGACCAGTTCGCCACCGGGCTGAACGGGACGCGCAGCCCCTACGGTGCCCCCACCTGCGTCTTCAACCGCGCGTATGTGAGCGGCGGGTCCAGCTCGGGCTCCGCGGTGGCGGTGGCGGCGGGGCTCGTAGCGTTTGCGCTGGGAACGGACACGGCAGGCTCGGGCCGGGTGCCCGCCGCGTTCAACGGGCTCATAGGCATGAAGCCCACCAAGGGCCGCTGGAGCACCGGCGGGCTGGTGCCCGCATGCCGCTCCATCGACTGCGTCACCGTGCTCGCGCGCGATGTGGCGGACGCCCGCGCGATCGATCGGGTGGCCGCCGGCTTCGACGCCGCCGACCCCTGGTCGCGCCCGCCGGAGGACCGCGGCCTCGCGCCCCGTCGCGTCGGCGTGCCCCGATCGGATCAGCGCAACTTCCTGGGCGATCCCGCATCGGCCTTCCTGTACGAGCGCGCGCTCGCGGCGCTCGCCGCGACCGGTGCGGAGCTGGTGGAGGTGGACTTGATGCCGCTCCAGGAGGCCGCCCAGCTCCTCTACGGCGGTCCCTGGGTGGCGGAGCGCACCGCAGCCGCGGGCGCGCTGCTCGACAATCGGCCGGACGCGATCGATCCCACGGTGCGCGCGATTCTGGAAGGCGGCCGGTCGGTTTCCGGCACGGACGTGTTCCGCGGCCAGTACCGGCTGGCCGAGCTGAAGCGGACGGCGGACGCCATGTGGGAGGGGGTCGACCTGCTCGCGCTCCCCACCGCCCCCACCATCTACCGCATCGCCGAGATGCGCGCGGCACCCGTCATGCTCAACGGCAACCTCGGTCTCTATACCAACTTCGTGAACCTGCTCGACATGACCGCCCTGGCGCTGCCGGCGGGGTGGCGCGACAACGGCACCGGCTTCGGCATCACGCTGATCGGGCCCGCCTGGACCGACCTGGGCCTGCTCGACGCGGGCGAGGCATATCTCGCCGCCGCCGCGCTTCCGCCTGCACCCGCCATCGATACCGGAGGATATATGGAAACCGTCAAGCTCGCCGTGGTCGGCGCCCACCTGGAGGGGATGCCGCTTCACTGGCAGCTCACCTCTCGCGACGCCCGGGCCATAGGTGCCACCACGACCGCGCCGACCTACCGGCTCTACGCCATGGCGAATACCGCCCCGCCCAAGCCGGCGCTGGTCCACGACGCGGACGGAGAGGGGGGCGGGGCCGCGATCGCCGTGGAGGTATACGAGCTGGACGTCGCCGCTTTTGGCAGCTTCGTGGCCGAAGTGCCCGCTCCGCTGGCGATCGGCTCGGTCACGCTCGCGGACGGCTCGGTGGTGAAGGGCTTCGTCTCGGAGCCGCGCGCGACCCAGGGCGCACGCGACATCACCGCGCTGGGCGGCTGGCGACGCTATGTGGAAGAACTCGGGGGAACGAGCCCGTGACGTCGGCGGACGACCCTCTCGTCGCCGAACTCCGCCGCGCCAAGCACGCGGCGGAGGCCGCCAACGAGGCCAAGACGCGCTACCTCGTATCCGTCAGCCACGAGATCCGGTCGCCGCTGAACGCCATCTACGGCTATGCGCAGCTGTTGGAGCGCGGGGGCGACGTCCCGCCGCAAGAGGCCGGCGCCGTGATCCGCCGCTCGGCCGAGCACCTGTCCAACCTGGTCGAGAGCATGCTGGAGATCTCCCGCATCGAGAGCGGGACCATCAGCCTCCGGTCGGACCCAGTCGATATCCGCGCGTTCCTGGCGCAGGTAGTGGACATGTTCCGAATCCAGGCCGCCGCCAAGGGCCTGTCGCTCGACCTGCGCACCACGGACCGCCTGCCTGCCCTCGTCCGCACGGACGAGAAGCGGCTACGGCAGATCTTCATCAACCTCGTGTCCAACGCGGTGAAGTACACGGCCGTGGGCGGCATCGTTGTGACCGTCGGCTATCGCAGCCAGGTGGCCGACATCGAAGTCAGGGATACGGGCCCCGGGATCGCGGCGGATGAGGTGGAGCGCGTCTTCGAGCCCTTCGAACGCGGCGGCTCCGCCGAGACGCAGGCTCAGCCGGGCATCGGGCTGGGCTTGGCGATCACGCGGCTGCTCGCTCGGGTGATGGGCGGGGACATCACGGTCCGAAGTACGCCGGGGGACGGCAGCCAATTCCGCCTGCGGCTGATGCTGCCGGAGGTCGCCGGCCGGCCTGTCGAACCGGCGCGGCATATCGGGGGATATGAGGGGCCGGCGCGCACGGTGTTGATCGTTGACGACGATCCCGCACAACTCGAGGTGCTCCAGTCGCTGCTTCGGCCGCTGGGCTTCGTGGTCTACGCGGCGGGGAACGGCGCGGACGGCGTGGCCCTGGCCGCGCGCTGCTCGCCCGACATCGTCCTCCTCGACATCCAGATGCCGGGCATGGGCGGGTGGGCGGCGGCCGAACGACTGCGCGTCGCGTTCGGCGCATCCCTCCGGATCGTCATGGTGTCCGCCAACGCGCACGAGGCGACGGAACGCGCGGGCCACGACGGGCACGACGCCTTCCTGTCCAAGCCCGTCGCGCTCGACGCGCTGCTCGCGGTGATGGGCGACCAGCTGGGCTTGACATGGAGCGCCGGGCAGCCCCGCGCGACGCCGGAGAAGGCTCCGGCGTTTGCTTCATTGCCGCTCGCAGCCTCCGCCCGGCTGGACCGCGTGCGCCGGGCGGCCGGCATCGGCCACGTGCGCGGCGTGGAGGCCGAGATACGCGCCTTGCGGGACGAGTTTCCGGAAGCGCGCGCGCTCGCGTCGGTGCTGGAACGGCACGCGGGGGATTATGACCTCCCCGCCCTGGTCGAGGTGCTTGATCGTGAAGCGCGCTGAGGAAGGGGTGGACGCGCGGCCCACCGTGCTGGTGGTCGACGACGCGCCGGACTCGCTGCGCTTCCTGACCGGCGCGCTGGAGGGCGCGGGCATGACGGTGCTGATCGCACGGGGCGGGCAGAGGGCGCTCGACCTGCTGCGCCATGTGGCGCCCGACCTCGTGCTGATGGACGCGGTCATGCCCGGGCTCGACGGGTTCGAGACGACATGCCGCATCAAGGCCATGCCCGCCTTCGCTCAGCTGCCGGTGATCTTCATGACCGGCTTGACCGAGACCGAGCACGTGGTCCGCGGGCTGGAGGCGGGCGCGGTGGACTATGTCAGCAAGCCGATCAGCGTCGAAGAGCTGCTGGCGCGCGTCCGCGTGCACCTGGCTACCGCGCGGGTCGCGCAGGGCAGCCAGTCGGCGCTCGACACCAGCGGCCGGCCGGCGCTGGCGGTGGACGCGGCGGCCCGCCTCCTGTGGCTGACGCCGGCGGCCGGGGCGATGCTGGAACGGTTCTTCGCCGACTGGCGGCGCGCGTCCGGCGTCCTGCCCGAACCGCTCCTGGCGTCGATCCGCCGCCTTCAGGCCGGCGCGCCTGCGGTCGGCGCGCGGGTGACGATCGATCTCGATCAGGGAATGCTGGAGGCGGAGTTCCTGCGCCGCGCGGCCGCCGATCAGTGGCTGTTCCTGGTGTCCCAGCGCCGCGGCGGCGACGACGAGCGGCTGCTGGGCGAGCGCCACGGCCTGACCTCGCGCGAGGCGGAGGTGCTGCTGTGGATCAGCCGCGGCAAGCAGAACCGGGAGGTGAGCGAGATCCTGAAGATCAGCCCGCGCACCGTGAACAAGCACCTGGAACAGATCTTCGAGAAGATGGGCGTGGAGAACCGCGCGTCGGCCACCGGCATCGCGGTCGCCACGCTGACGCGGGCGTGAGGGCAAGCCCTACGTCAAACGGCGTATAGGGCGGCGCGGGCGTTTCGCCGATCCTGCGGCGATGAGAAATTTCCATGCGCGGCTGCCCGGTCTCCTCCTGCTCGCGACGCTCGCGGCGAGCCATGCGTCGGCCGAGCCGAGGCGGGCCGCCGCGTCGACGCGCCTGGAGCATTGCGGCGCGGAGACCTGCCTGGCGGTCACCGGCCGCCGCCCCGACCGCGCCGCGCCGGTTCTTATCGCGGGGCACGAGGTGGCGGTTCGTGGCGGGCGCAGCTGGCGCGCGAGCATCCCGCTCGCCAAGGTACGCCTCTGGTCCGCGCCGGCCGCGCGTACCATCGCCGTGGAAGCGGCGGGCCCGGGCGGCGGCCGGGTGGAGGCGCCGCTCCCGATCGGCCTGCTGGGCCACGTCACCGAGCTAGCCTTTCTGGACGTCGGCGCGGGGCGTCGCCGGTGATCCGGACAGCCGCACTGTCGTGCTGCGCGATGGCTGCGAGTGCGGTGGCCGCGGAGCCCCGCCCGCCGGTCGTCCGGCCCCCGGTGGTTCGACCGATGGCGGACCTCAGGATCTCGGCCACCATTCCGGTAGGTAAAACGGCGGACTGGGTGGCGGTGACCCGCGACCGCGTGTGGATCGGTAGCACCGGTCCGAATGCCGTCAACGAAGTGGACCCCGCGACCAACGCGGTGATCAGAGTCGAGGTGCCCGGTCGCCCGTGCGGCGGGCTGACGGCGGACGCGACCAGCCTGTGGGTCCCGTTGTGCGGCCCCGTGCCTCAGCTGGCCAGGGTGGACCTGAAAACACGCGCGCTGCGCGGCGTCTTCCCTGTCGGTCCCCCCGCGGGCGAGGGCGGCGTCGCGGTGGGTGGGGGCAGCGTCTGGCTGGTGACGGACAAGGCCGGCTCGCTGGCGCGCGTCGATCCCGGGAGCGGCGCCGTAACGCAAGTGATCCAACTGCCGACGGGATCGTACAACCCCGTATTCAGCCGCGGGCGATTATGGGTCACACGCGCCGAGGGGGCGGAGCTGACAGTGGTCGATCCCGGCAACGGCCCGGCCGGCGGCAAGGTAGCGGGCAGCGTCGCCACCGGCGGGCGCCCGCGCTTCCTGGCGGCGGGCTCGGGCGCGGTGTGGACGCTGAACCAGCTCGACGGATCGCTCAGCCGGGTCGATGCCGCCGCGCGGCGTGCTTCCCCGCCGCTGCCGCTGGAAACGCCTGGTCCTGGCGGCGACGTGGCGTTCGACGGGCGGCGCATCTGGACCACGATGATGAAGACGCCGCTGACTGCGGTGGACGCGCGGACGGGCACGCTGCTCTGCCAGTGGAAGGGCGAGGGCGGCGATTCGTTAAACGTCGGCCACGGCGCGATCTGGCTCACCAACCTGCGCGCGGGCACCGCGTCACGCATCGAGCTGAAGGACGTTCCCGCCGACTGCGCCGCGGGCGGGGCGCGCCGCTGATCCTCCGCCTCGCGGCCGTCCTGCTGAGTGTGGCCTGCCTGCCCGGCGCCACGCCTGCGGAGCTCCCGCCCCGCTTCTCGCCCTGGATCGACGGCACGGACCCCGGCGAGCCCGAGACGCAGGTCCAGATGATCGACGGCGACACCGCGGTGATCCGTCAGTCGGTGCGCACCAACTTCGAGGCGCCTTTCCTGTACCTGATATTCGGCCGCGACCGTGCGCTGCTGCTGGA
>NZ_CAXSBH010000036.1:0-6422 GCF_964235535.1 uncultured Sphingomonas sp. | reverse complement strand
CTGGTTGGAAAAAGGATCATCGGTGCGCAGGCTCCCGTGACAATCGGATGGGAGAACGTGCCCCGCGTGGAGGGTGGCCCGGTGAAGCGGTTCGTCTTCACCTGGTTCCAACCGGCCGTGCTCTTCGGGCTGATCGCCTTCTGGTACTACGCGCCCAACTCGATCGCAAAAGCGTCCACCGCTATTTGGATCGGCGTGTCGTTCAAGGTGCTGCTGCTGTGCCTGGAGTGGGTCAATCCCCGCTTCGATAGCTGGCGCCTGACCTGGAAGGAGCTGGCGACCGACCTGTTTTATGTCGGCCTGGGCTACACGATGCTGCGCCTCGTCGGCAGCTATATCGGCAGCGACGTCATCATCAAGGCGATCCAGGGTAATTTCGACTTCGACAAGTTCATATGGTTCCTGACACTTCCCCTTTTGCTGCAGGCGTTCCTGATCTCGTTCATCTTCGACTTCGGACAATATTGGATGCATCGCGGAATGCACAACTGGTACATCTTGTGGCTGCCCCACTCGGTCCACCATTACATCACGCAGCTGAACATCAACAAGGGCGCGGTCGGCAATCCGGTCGAGCTGTTCCTGATCGGGCTAGGCATCGGCGGCTTCTTCGACTTCCTGCCGCGCGCCGCTCTGCTCGCGGGCACCATCGGCCTAGCGGTCGGCACCTACCAGCATGTCAACGTGCGTTTCAACACGCCCCGCTGGTGGCGGTTCGTGTTCAACACCACCGAGCATCACAGCGTCCATCACAGCCAGGATTTCGAGGCAAGCCGCAGCAACTTCTCCGGCACCTGGATCATCATCGACCGGATGTTCGGCACCTGCGTCGACGGCGAGGCGGAGTTGCTGGGCATGGAGGGCGGCCGCCGCATGACCATTCGCGAACAGATGACCTTTCCATTTACCGAGTTGTGGAAGGACATGAAGGTCAAGATCAAGCGTGGGACCAAGGGTACGCCGGCCGACCTCGGGGTGGCGTCGCCCGCCTAAGGTCTGTGCCACTCCCGCATTGCAAGGATGTCAGGTGGACCGGCGCTTTTTCGACTGGATCTGGAATGTCCGAGGTAGCGTCCCGCTCGCGCCCGGTCAGTCGGGCGACGATGCTTTCAAGCGACTAGATGCCCTGTTTCACGAGTACGGCACCAATCACCAGCGGACGGGCGACATACTGACCTTCAGTAAGAAGGACCAGGCGGCGCAAGACAAGATGTCGGTGTTCGACACGGGCGTCCTCAGCGTCGAGCATGATCCCGCTGGCCCCGTGCTCCGCTACCGCCTAACCAGTCGGGCATTGCTGCTCTGCTTCCTGGCACCGCTCCTGTTCCTAGTCTTCGCGCAAGCCACCAAGGCTATCGTCGCGCATCAGACGGCGGTGGCCGCGGCCGAGAAGAAGGCGGGCAAGGTGAAGGAAAAGCCCAAGAAGATCGCGGATCTGCCCATGAACCCGATCGACAAAGCGCTGGGCGCGCCGCGACCCGAGACGGAGAAGGAAAAAAAGGACCGCGAAAAGAAGGAGAGAAAGGAAAAGGGGGAGGACGAGGCCGGCGGCGACGGGGAAGGCGGCGGTAAGAAGCCCTCGCCCACCCCGGCCTACGTGTTCGCGGGCATCTTCGCCGTCCTTTACCTAGCCGGGCGTATCCTGGAGGACCGACTAATCCGCTCGCTCTTCCGGAAACGCCTGTTGAGCGCGTAGGGGAGCAGCCTCAAACACCGGGACGCGACAGACTGGGTATATCGCTTACGACGTCGGGACGTGGATGGGCTGAACGGCCCGGTGATCGAGCGTCCGATGATTGACGACGACGTGGCATCCACCTCCAAGTACCCCGGCGGCGCTCTCGGAATAACTGCACCACTTGGTAATCGGGCCGGACTAGGGGTGCGGCGGCCGGTCAGTCCGAGCGGGGATTGGAGTCTGAATGATTATCAGGTTTCGAGCAATGACCATGCCAGCGTGAATGTCTACTTGTGGGTCAATCCTTCAAGGCGGATGACGACCGACTTACGCTCTCCGCTGCGTCCGCTTCCCATCTAGATTAAGCGCCTTTGCAAGCTTGCCGGATACCCGTTCCGCCGCTTTCTTCATGGGTGCGCGCTGCACATGGGCGTAGATCGCGGTGGAGCGAGGGTTGCTGTGCCCCAGGATCGCGCCGGTGAGCGCGAGCGCCTCGCCGCCCGACACGGCGGTCGAGCCGAGCGTATGACGCGGCGTGTGCGGGGTAGCGTCAGGAAGCTTGGCCATCGTTTTGACCCTAGCCCAGAGACGCTTGGTGCCTTGATAGTGGTTCTCGCCGGTGGTGCCCGGGAAGACATAGCTGGAGCCGCCCATGTGCTCGACCTCGCTCAGGATGGCGACAGCGGCAAGGCTGAGCGGCCGGACGGATCGACCGGTCTTTGTGTCACCGAGGATGAGCAAGCCGCGATCGAGATCGACCTCGTCCCACCGAAGCGCGGCGATCTCGTTACGCCGACATCCAGTCAGCGCCCACAGCCGCGCAATGGCGATTGCCTTGGCGTTCGCGCCCTCTGCGACAAGCGCATCGAAGGCTTGGCCGAGCCGCTTCACCTCTTCCAAGCTTAAATAGTGCTCGCGCTGATTGTCGGTCTTGCGCACGGCCGCCCGCTCGACCGGGTTGCTCGCGACGAGCTCGCGTCGGACCGCGAAGCTGTAGACGGCCGAGAGATCCCGCACGACCTTCCGCGCCGCACCAGCACCCCCGCGCACGATGATGCGCTTGCGCGGGGCGACCTTCTCGTCCTTGGCGGTCTTGCCCGGCGTCACGTCGCGCACGAAGCCCTCGATGTCGGCGGCGTTCACCTCGCCGGTGTGCTTGTTGCCGGGCAGCGGCACGACATGATGGCGCAGTCTGGCGAGAGTGTAAGCCCTTGGTCGTATCCTTCATTGGTTCGCCCTGACGCTTGCCACGCTGCACGAAGCAACCCTCAGCTTCATACAGGTCGACTAGGTCGCTGACCCGGAGCTCCTTGCGCCGCGCCTGCCGCTCGGCCGCAGGGTCATTTCCGATGGCGGCGGCGCTCAGCAGCAACCGCGCCTGCTTGCGTGCCTCATCCAGCGTCACGGTGCCGTACCGGCCGATGGCCATGAAACGCCGGGGTGCCGTCCGCGCGCCGCCATCGGTCCGGTAGCGGACGATGAAGGTCTTGCTCCCGCTCACCTCGACCCGCACACCGAAGCCACTCAGGCCGCCGTCCTAGAGGTCGTACCGCGCGGCTCGCGGCTCGGAGCGATCGATCAGGGTCTTGGTGAGCACTACGCCGGACTTCGCCATGCACTCTCTCCGCCGCATCGGTCTGGTGGTCACATGGTGTCCACCAAAGCCTCCAACTCTGTAATAATGGAAGGTACTATAGCGTAGCTAAGCTGTTGTACCAACTGACTTCTATCCTACTCCAGCGTAGCCCGGAGTACACCAGCGTAGCCTTGGCTTATCCTTGCCAAGGTTGGGGTAGAAGGTTCGAATTCCTTCGCTCGCTCCAAAGATCTAAATTAGGTTAGCGAACGGCCGGGTGCTTACCCGGCCTACACTCCGTTTAAGCAGGCAAGCAGGGGTAAGCATCGCGACCGCTTGCGCGCGCTTCGGCGAGCCCAGTCATAGGCCAAAGCCAAACGTGGCGCGCCCGTGCACGGTCCGCGATGGCGGTGCGTCCCGGGCCCGGGGTGACCAGTCAGCCCCGTCAACTTCGTCCTCGTCCCTCGCAAGCGCGAGGACCTAGACGACGAGGAGACTGACATCCTCTTGTTGCCCCAGATAAGCCCAAATGAAGCCTCGCGGGTTTGCGCGACGTACCCGCGGGGCGATCCGCAGCCCAGCGCGCGGTGCGGATGCACGTCGTTGTAGCGGGCGAGCCAGGTCGGTAGCTGCTCGATGACGGTCCGGGCGTCGGGCCTGGGTTGGACGCGGACCTAGTCGCGCTTGAGCGTCCGCAAGAATGCCTCGACCATGCCGTTCGATTGTAAGCTGCTGGTGGGCGTGGTGCGCGACCTCAGCCCGATCTCCCGCGCGAAGCCCTTAGTGGCATCATAGGAGCTGTAGCACTCGCATGGCCAGTTGCTCCTTAGGTGCTGTCTGCGTTCATCGTAGCCAGATCATGGCACAGGCGAGTTGAACAAAGCCCATGAAGGTGCAAAGCGTCTTTTCGCATCGCAGGGCGATCCGGCGGAAGCGCTTGAGCTTGTTGAAGAAGTACTCAACCCGGCGGCGCTTTCGTCCATGGCGATGCTCCATCGTGGCGACCGTCAGGTCCTGTACGTCCTCGGCCGTGATCCCGCCCGTCGTCGCCTCGTGTCCCATCGCGTCGTGGTCGCAGCGGTCGAGCGCGAAGGCGACCCGCACCCCGGCCTTCGCCGGGGCAGGCTCTTCTCGCCGTTGTCGCAGCCGATCTCGAGCGCGTCCGAGCACCACCGCGTGTTGCGCTCGTCGACCGCGATGCGGCCATCGTGGCGCCGCTCCTCGCCGCTTGGGTGATGACCTGTTGCGCATGGCGGACAGGTGCGGCCGGCTGACGCCGACCGCGCTCGCGACCGCGGTCACAGGCCATCCCCGGGCGACAAAGGACACGCTCACGCCCGGCAAGTACGTCTCTGCGACGATCCGAACCTTCTCCTCCGGTGTCCAGCGCCTCTGGCGCTCGATACCGGTAAAAACCTCGCCATCGTCGTATCGCCTAGTCGTATGGTCAGTCATATGCCTCGATCTTAGCTAAGAGCGAGACCCGGCCAAGCTATTTAGGCGGCCACTTCACATTGAACTCTTTGCAAAGTCCGGCTGCTAATCAAATATATAGGGCACGATCTTGCGTCTATCAGGGTCAACCACGATCGCGCGCCCAGCCGGTGGGAATGCGCGCTGCTCGCACGTAGATCTTGAGCAGATTCGACACGATGGGCCGATCGGTGTCGCACTATCGCGCTCATGGATGCCCAGACCGTCACCATAGATAAAATCGGGTGCATGCTCGATCTCGCAACCCAGCGCGACCGCATATCGACGCGGAGGCCGACGATAGCTTGACGTGGACTTGACCAGACCTTTGGCCATCGAGATGTATCGTACGCCGTCGGGCATTTCTGCGACCTGCACCAGGATGCGATCGGATACTGCGACGGCCTCATGCACGTTCCACAGCGGGCAGGTACCGCCGAACTGCGCAAATTGAAGCCGGGTAGCGGAATGGCGTTTGGTGATGTTCCCCGCCATGTCCACGCGGCAGAAGAAGAACGGGATGCCCGGCGCTCCCGGCCTTTGCAGCGTCGACAGGCGATGGCATGCCTGCTCGAAACTCACCGAGAAGAGCTGCCGCAGTTCGTCTATGTCATGGCGGGTGCGCTTCGCCTCCAACCTGAACCGGCCATAGGGCATCAGCAGGGCACCAGCTGCGTAATTGGCCAAGCCGATCTGCAGCAGGCGCCGGGCGGCATCCGAACGGAGTGCGGCCTCGTGAAGGACGCTATCGATCTCATCACTTCCCTCCAGGCGCATCAGCTGGTGAGCCAGTTCGAACACTTGGCTTTCGATCGGCATCGCTCGATCGACGAACAGCGTACGACGCACCGAGTCGAAACTGCGGAGCCGACCTCCCTCTCCGCTCGGCGCGAAATGCAGGATCTGCACGCGGTGCCTGGCGCTGAGGCTTCGGGAAAGCGAGGTTAGCGGATCGGACTGGATGTCCAGCCGAGATGCCAGCCCTTCCGCCAACCTATCCAGCACGTCGATGTAATTACCCGCGCTCTGGAACCAGTCGCGCACTTCTTCCCAAGGCAGCAGGCCGCCCTCATCCAGACCTGTGTCGACCCGATCGTCGAGCACGCGCAGCTGCTGCTGCGAGCGCTGATATGCGGCGTGGATCGCGATCATCCGTCGGGCAAGTCGCGGCTGCTGCTGTATGCCGCGAAGTACTGCCGGCTCGTCAATGACGTCCAGAGGCACCGCTGGATCAGTACCCGCATATAAGGCGCGAACGAGCTCGTTGTCATCCTCCTCCTCCTCGGAGATGTCGACCCAATCGAGCGGGAAGGTCTGCGCGAGCGCGGCCAGGACCAGGTCGGTGACTGGCCGGTCGTCCGTCTCGATCTGCGAAAGGTAGCTGATCGAGATGCCCAGTCGCTTGGCCATGACGGTCTGGCTGAGACCCTTGCGGTGACGCAGATCACGAACTCGATTTCCGGCGAAGAAGCGCCGACGGGCGGATCGTGACCTCATCATCTGCTCCTATTCTGCAAACCATCTACCCGCGATTTCACAAAACCACAGTTGCGCGTCGGAGGGCAAATTCGAAAGGCTGGCCTTGAGGAGCTCGGATGTCGTCCACCATCGTCGAACTGGAACGTCGCCGCCAGGCTGCGCGCTTAGGCGGCGGTGTGACCCGCATTGCGGCCCAGCACGCCAGGGGCAAGCTGA
>NZ_CAXSBH010000035.1:0-29225 GCF_964235535.1 uncultured Sphingomonas sp. | reverse complement strand
GCCCGTCACGCCGTTGACGCCCATCCCGATCAGTTCGGTCACGAGCACGCCGTCGACGATGTCGGCGAGGAGCGTTGCGCGCGGTACACGGCCCGCCGCCATGAACAGGTTGCTCGTCGACACGCCGGGACCTCCGCCGACACCGCGCGCGGCATGGCCGGTCGGCTCCAGCCCGAGCTGGCGCGCCGACGCCGAATCGAGCAGCCAGGTCTGCAACACGCCATCTTCGACGATGGCGGTCGGCGACACCGGCAAGCCCTCGCCGTCGAACGGCCGCGAGCGCAGCCCGTGCGGTCGGTGCGGGTCGTCGCGGATCGTCACGCCGGGCGCGAACACCGCCGTGCCGAGCGCGTCGAGCAGGAAGCTCGTCCGCCGGGTAATCGCCTGCCCCCCGATCGCGCCGACGAGATGCCCGACGAGCGACGCGCCGACGCGCGGGTCGAACACGATCGGCATCTCGCCCGACGGGAGCTTGCCGGGGTTCAGCCGCAGGACCGCGCGCTCGCCCGCCAACCGGCCGATCTCGTCGGCCGGGTCGAGCCGGGCGAGGTGGCGCGCGCCGTGATGCGCATAGTCGCGCTGCATGTCCCCGCCCTCCCCCGCGAGCACGCTGGCCGACACGCCGTACCCGGTCGCGGCGTACGCACCCGCGAAGCCGTGCGAGGTGGCGAGCGCCCAGACGGACCGCGACGCACTGGCCGACCCGCCCTCGCTGTTGGTGACGCCCGCGACCGCGCGCGCTGCGTCCTCGGCAGCGAGAGCCAGGTCGCGCAGCGTCTCTGGATCGGGATCAGCCCCGTCATCGAGGCCCAGCATCGGCGGGCTCCCGCGCATGAGCCGCTCGGCGGGCGCGAGCCCGGCATAGTCGTCCTCGGGTGCTTCGCGCGCCATCGCCACCCCGCGCTCGACCAGCGTCGCGACGGCCTCGTCGGACAGGTCGGAGCTCGATACGCTTGCCGACCGCGCGCCGACGAAGACCCGCAGGCCTAACTCTCCCGACTCCGAACGGCCGACATCCTCCAGCGCGCCGAGCCGGACGGAGACGTCGAGCGAGGCATCGGCGGCGAACACCGCGTCGGCCGCGTCCGCGCCCGCCGCTACGGCGCGTTCGACGATGGCGTGGGCGCGGTCGCGGGCTTGGTCGGGCGTCAGCATACGCGCGGGTTAGGCCGGGGCGCGGAACCGCGCAACCGTCAGGCGGTGCCCACGACGAGGCAGGCGAGGAACATCAGCAGCCCCGCCGTGCGGTTGCTCCGGAAGCGGTCGAGCGCGTTCCGCCCGTCGATCGGGCGGAGCGTGCCGACCTGCCAGCCGAGATGCGCGGCCACCGGCAGCAGCGCCGCAAGCGCAAGCGGATCAGGGCGCACCCGCCACAGCGCGACGCCCCAAGCGGCGACCGCGACAGCGTAGAACGCGGCCACCCCTCCCCGCACCCGTCCGCCGAGCGCCCGGGCGGACGAGCGCACGCCGATCAGCACGTCGTCGTCCACGTCCTGGAGCGCGTAGATCGTGTCGTACCCGATCACCCACGCCACCGATCCTACGTACAGCGCCGCCGCCGCGAGGCCGAAGCCGTCCGCCGCCTCCACCCACCCGACCAGCGCCCCCCAGGAGAAGACGAGGCCGAGCCACGCCTGCGGCCACCAGGTGATCCGCTTCATGAAGGGATAGAGCGCGACGAGCGCGAGGCTTGCCACCGCCACCAGCGCGGCGGGCGGGCGGAGCTGGAGCAACACGACCAGCCCGACCAGCGACAGCACGCCGAGCCACGCCCACGCGGCGCGCACCGACACCAGCCCGCTCGGGATCGGCCGAGCGGCGGTACGCGCCACCCGCGAATCGAGATCGCGGTCGACGATGTCGTTATACACGCACCCCGCCCCGCGCATCGCGACGCTGCCGAGCAGCAACCAGCCGATCAGGTCCCACCGCGCCACCGCCTGCCCCGCCAGCGCCACCGCCCACGCACCGGGCCAGAACAGCAGCCACCAACCGATCGGCCGATCGAACCGCGCGAGGAGCGCGAAGCCGCGTAGGGGACGCGGCAGGCGGGCGACGAGGCCGCGATGCTGGCTGTCGGGGGTAGTGGGAGTGACCGTGCGTTCGGACATGGGAAACCTTCTGCCCCAGCTGAGCCCCATCGTCACCCACTCACCCCTTTCGTCACCCCGGACTTGTTCCGGGGTCCATCGCTGTGCGGGGCCGAGCGTGAACCGCGATGGACCCCGGACCAAGTCCGGGGTGACGGGGTTGGGCGGGGTCGTGCAACCGCTTTCCCCTACCCTTCGCCCGCCCTATGTTCCCCGACATGAAACGCTTCCTCCCCGCCCTCCTCCTCGCGTCACTCGTCGCGACCTCCGCCCCCGCCGCGCCGCGCGCTGCCGGGCCCGAGGGCGTGTGGCGCAACGGGCGCGATACGGTACGCATCCGCGTCCAGCGCTGCGGGCGCGGCCTGTGCGGGCGCGTGGTCCAGGCGGCTCCGGCGGCGCAACAGGCGGCCGCGCAGGGCGGTACGCCCAGGCTCGTCGGCACCGACCTGTTCCGCGCGCTCGAGCGAGGCGAGGGCGGCCTTTGGTACGGCGAGGTGTACGTCCCCGACCTCGGCCGCGCGGTCGAAGGATCGCTGGAGCAGGTGGACCGGAACACGCTGGTGGCGGAGGGCTGCCTGTTCGCGGGTTTTGGCTGCAAGACGCAGGAATGGACTCGGGTCCGCTGACCACATGATCGGGCTGTCGGTCGCGATCGGGCGCTTCATCGAGGCGCTGTTCTGGGCCATCCTGCGCGTCGCGGGCGGCATCGCGGCGGTGGCGATCGTGAGCGCCCTGGGGCTGGCCTGCGCTTGGACGGTCGGGCGCAAGCTGTGGCGGACGCGGGCTTCGGCGAGGTTGGGGCGGCGCTGATGGCGGCCACCCCGGCCTGGCCGCCCCGCTCCACCCCCCGCCTGTTCGTCGACGAGGAGCTCCACCGAGGCCCACGCCGCATCGACGGCCCGTCCGCGCATTACCTGCTGTCGGTCATGCGGCTGAAAGTCGGCGACGCGGTCAAGCTGTTCGACGACCGCACCGGCGAGTGGCTTGCCGTCGTCGACGCGACGAACAAGCGCGACCTCGACGTCCGGCTCACGACGCTGCTCCGCCCGCGCGAGCCGGTACCAGACCTATGGCTCTGCGCCGCGCCGCTCAAGAAGGGCCGCGTCGACTGGATGGCGGAAAAGGCGTGCGAACTCGGCGTCGCGCGGCTCGTGCCCGTCCTCACCCGCCGCGCGGTCGTGGACAAGCCCAACACCGATCGGCTCCGCGCGCACATGATCGAGGCCGCCGAGCAATGCGACCGCACCGCGCTTCCCGAGCTCGCCGAACCGGTCAAGCTCGCCGCCCTCCTCCGCGGCTGGCCGTCCGAGCGCACGCTGTTCTTCGCCGACGAGGCCGGCGGCGAGCCCGCCGCCGCCGCGATGAGCGCCCGCGCCGGCCCCGCCGCGATCCTGATCGGGCCCGAAGGAGGCTTCGACGACGCCGAACGCGAAGCGATCCGCGCGCTCCCCCAAGCGGTCGCCATCGCCCTTGGCCCCCGCATCCTACGCGCCGACACCGCCGCGGCGGCCGCCTTATCGATCTGGATGGCCGTTGCCGGCGACTGGCGAACGGGCGACGCTTGACCTCGCCTCGGTCGCGCGGGCATGGGTTGGGCGGCCGCCGGCCCACCTGAGAGGACCCCGATGAACCCCGTTCCGCTCTATCTCAGCCCTAACTTCGAAAAGCTGGCTGCGGAGTACGACGCGGCCGACCTGGCGCTGCTGCGCGAGTTCGCGACCAAGGGCTATGTCGTCTTCGATCCGCAGGTCGACGAGTTCGACGCCGTCGCCGACCGCGCCTTGGGCGACCTTGACGGCAAGTATAATGAACGGCAGCGCGTCCAGGACGCGTGGCGGCAATCGGACGCGGTAAAGGCGATCGCCACGCACCCGCGCATCCTGAAGGTGCTCGAGCTGCTGTACGGCCGCAAGGCCTTTCCCTTCCAGACGCTCAATTTCAACGTGGGGACGCAGCAGAAGACGCATAGCGACACGGTGCATTTCGACTCGCTGCCGCGCGGCTTCATGGCGGGCGTTTGGGTCGCCCTGGAAGACGTCGACGCCGATAACGGGCCGCTGCAATATTATCCGGGATCGCACCGGCTTCACCATTTCGACCTCGGCGAACTGGGCGCGCGCGACGTTCGCACCGCGGGCAATTCGATCTACGGCTTCTACGAAAGCGTCTATGAGCCCGCGATCGAGCGGCTGGTCGAGGATCAGGGGTTCGAGCCCGAGTTCGCGCATATCCGCAAGGGTCAGGCGCTGATCTGGGCCGCCAACCTTCTCCATGGCGGCTCGCCGATCCTCGACAAGGGACGGACCCGCTTCTCGCAGGTCACGCACTATTTCTTCGAGGATTGCGCCTACGTGACGCCGATGGGTACCGACCTTCTGGCGGGCTACACCTATTTCCGCCAGCCATGGGACGTCGCGACCGGCGCCAAGCGCTCCGGCACCTACGGAGGCGAGCCGGTCAACGCGCGCCGGGTCCTGTTCCACCAGGCGAAACGGCACGCGCAGCGCGTCCTCGGCAAAGTATTCTGACGATCCGCGCGTAAGATAAAGGGCGGCCGTATGGAGTGGTTGCGCGTCCGGATGAATCGCACCCGCTGGTTCATGCTGGCGGTCTTGGTCCTGGGCCTGGCCGAGCGCGTGCTCTGGAACGGCCTACGGGCGACCACCGGCGCGGAGGCCGAGGCGTTCAACGTCGCGGCGGCGATCGCCGAGGGTCGCGGCTTCGCCGACGCGTATCGGACGGGCGCCGGACCCACCGCGCATCTAACCCCCGTCACTCCGGTCCTCGCGGGCGGAGTCTACGCCGCCCTGGGCGTCAAGTCGTTCCTGAGCGAGGCGGTACTCGCCATCTGGTCGATCGGGCTGGCGCTCGGCACGCACCTCCTGCTGTACCGGGCATTCGGCCGCATCGGCGTGCCGCGGCCGCTACGCCTCTTCGCCTTCGCGTGGGGGTGCCTCGCGCCCACCTATATCAACCAGGAGGCGGTCGACTTTCGCGTCTGGGAGGGCGGGCTGGCCACGTTCGCCGTCGCCCTGTTCCTGGACCGGCTGCTCCGGCTCGTCGAAATCGACGAGCGGTCGCCGCGACCCGCCATCGCGGTGGCGGCGATCGGCGGCGCGATCTTCTTCATCAACCCGGCGATGGGGGTGGGCGTGATCGCGTGCATGGCCTTGTTCGCCTTCCGTCATCTATCCGTGGGCGCGACGCTGGCGGCGGCGGGAAGCGGCGCCGCGATGATCGCTGTTCTGGTCACGCCATGGGCGATCAGGAACGCCGACGCGCTGGGTGCTTTCGTCCCGCTGCGCAGCAACGCAGGCCTGGAGCTGGCGTTGAGCAACTACCCGGGCGCCGAAGACGTGAGCGATGAGCACCAGGCCTATCTCTCGCGCATCGCCCGGATCCATCCGTCGATCAGCGACGAGGCCTATCGCAGGCTGCGCAAGGTAGGCGAGTTGGAATATTCCAACTCGCTTGGACGGGAGGCCGTCGACTGGATGAGGGGGCATCCCGGAACCGCGATCAAGAAGGCCGCCGGCAATTTCCGCGAGATGTTCGTTCCGAGTGATTGGAAGTTCGACCCCTCGGGCATATCGAGGATCGCGTGGTTGAGGACGCCGCTCGCCCAAGCGACCGGGGTTTTCGGCTTGATCGGCATGTTGGTCGCGATGTCCCGTTTCGGCATGGCCGCCCTCTACCCCGCGATCTACGTGCTGACCGTGGCGGTGATGATCAGCCCGTTCCAACCGGTGGTGCGCTACATATACGTGATCTCGCCGGTGCTCGTATCCTTCGCGGCCTGCACCGGGCTGTTGCTCGCCCGCGCCACGCCCTCTAGCCCGCCCCGACGCCCGCGCGTAAAGCGCGCGTGATGACGACCAAGACGGACACAGGCACCGACACGCGCTCGCCGGCCATCGAGTCGCGGACCCAGCTCATCGAGACCTTCGCGCGCGGCGAAAAGCCGCCCGAGCGGTGGCGGATCGGGACGGAGCACGAGAAGTTCGTTTACCGCACCGCAGATCCCGATGTTTCTTGGCGCGCGCCGTCCTACGACGAACCCGGCGGCATCCGCGACCTCCTGCTGGCGCTGACCGAGTTCGGCTGGAGTCCCGTCGAGGAGGACGGCCGCGTGATCGCGATGAGCGGCCCGGACGGGTCGGTGACACTCGAGCCCGCGGGCCAATTCGAGCTGTCGGGCGCGCCGCTCGAGACGCTGCACCAAACCTGCGCGGAGACGGGCCGGCACCTCGCCCAGGTCAAGGCGGCGGGTGACAAGCTCGGCCTGGGCTTCCTCGGCCTTGGCATGTGGCCCGACAAGGCGCGTAGCCAGCTGCCGCGCATGCCCAAGGGCCGCTACAAGATCATGCTCGATCACATGCCGCGCGTGGGATCGATGGGCCTCGACATGATGCTGCGTACCTGCACCATTCAAGTCAATCTCGACTATGTGTCCGAGGCCGACATGGCCAAGAAGTTCCGCGTCGGCCTCGCGCTCCAGCCGCTCGCGACCGCGCTGTTCGCCAACTCGCCTTTCACCGAGGGGAAGCCGAACGGCATGCTGTCCTACCGCAGCCATATCTGGTCGGATACCGACCCGCACCGCACGGGCATGCTGCCCTTCGTGTTCGAGGACGGGTTCGGCTACGAACGCTATTGCGACTACGCCCTCGACGTACCGATGTACTTCGTTTGCCGCGATGGCCGCTATCTCGACGCAGCGGGGCTGAGCTTCCGCGATTTCCTGCGCGGCGAACTGTCGATCCTGCCGGGCGAACTCCCGACGATCGAGGACTGGACCAACCACCTCTCTACCGCCTTTCCCGAAGTGCGGCTGAAATCCTTCCTGGAGATGCGCGGCGCCGACGGCGGTCCGTGGAACCGCATCTGCGCCCTGCCCGCGCTCTGGGTCGGGCTGTTGTACGACCAGGGCGCGCTCGACGCGGCATGGGACTTGGTGAAGGACTGGTCGCTCGACGAGCGTCAGACGCTCCGCGACGCGGTGCCTGCCCGAGCGCTCGATGCCCCGCTGCCCGGCGGGGGCAAGCTCCGCGACATCGCGGGCGAGGTGCTCGACATCGCGCATGCCGGGCTGAAGGCACGCGCGCGCGCCAACGCCGCGGGCGAGGACGAGACGGGCTTCCTGGATCCGCTGCGCGAGGTCGTGCGGTCGGGCAAGACGCACGCCGAGCGCATGCTCGACCGTTATCACGGCGCGTGGAACGGCGATGTGAGCCGGGTCTACGAAGAAGAGAGTTTCTGACCGAAAAACCCCTCCTCTTTAGAGGAGGGGTTTGGGGAGGAGAACGCGGCTTGAGCAGTGAGCGCGGCAGGCCACACTCACAACCGGCCTTCCCCTCCCCAAACCCCTCCCCTGAAGAGGTGGGGCTTACTCCTTCCCTCGCACCCACCCGAAGAACCGCGGCACCGCCCCGTTCCGCGTCATCCAGGCATGGTACTCGGCATAGGCCGGGTCGGCGCGCAGATGCCGCTCCTCGGTTCGCGCGCGCCAATAATACACCCCGCCGACCGCCGCGAGCAGCAATGTGGCGCGCGCGCCCTCGACCAGCCCGGCGGTGGACAGGATCGGCAGCGTCGACAGCCACCAGAACAGGTTCTTCGACAGGTAGGCGGGATGCCGCGACCAGGCATACGGCCCGTGCGTCAGGATGCCGCGGTGGGTGAGGTTCGAGAAGCGTAGCCCGAACGCGACCGTCGCCCAAGCATAGATCGCGGTCAGCCCCACCAGCGCGGCCCCGATCGCCGCCCGCGCCCAAGGCTGATCGCCGAGCCAGTAGACCCAGTCCAACGTGCCCGGATGGTAATCGAGCGGCCCGCCCGCCGACATCAGGAGAAAGGGCGGGTAGCACATCAGCGCCGCCATCCACGCCGCCGCGTACGGGTTGGCCGAGCGGATATGCGCGTCGAGCGGGCGCATCGTCAGGATATAGCCGACGCTCGCGAATGCCACGTCGATCACGAACATGACGGTGATCAGCAGCCGCGACAGCGCGACCGGATCGGCCAGGGAGCCATGCCAATCGGCGCGGATCAGGTCGCCGAACCCGGCCGGTGCGATCGCGAGCATAAAGGCGAGGAAGAACGCCTTCACGCCCCAAGCGCGCAGATGCGCGTAGATCAGCTCGGGGTCGTGCGGCTGGCCTATGAGCCAGCTCCCAAGCGCATGCGCTCCGTCGCGGCGTTGGACGAGGCGACGGTCGATCCACAGCACGTACGGCACCGACAGCGCAAACAGCGCCGGCGCGACGGCGGTGAAGCACCACATCGCGAACTGGAAGTCGCCCCGCCAATAAAAGCGACCGGTCGCGTAGATCAGCGCGATCCCGGCCCAGGTCGCCCACAGCCCGGCCAGCTTGGTCAGGCTATCGTCGAGGGTTTCCCGCCAGGGTCGCGAGGTGGCCCAGTCGACTCCCGTCGAGGGACGAAGGTGGACCTTGTCGACCAGCAGCGACCAAAGCACCATCGGCACCGCGCAGGCGAGCAGGTTGACGAGCGCGGAGTACGGCCCGTCGAGATGGTGGAACTTGGCGACCGCGATCCAGGCAGCGACCCCCGCCAGCCCCGCCACTCCGACGCCGTGACCGACCGCGGAGGGTGGCCGGGGATCGGCGAGGTCGGGACGGATCGCGTGCGGCTGGAACATTCGTCGGCGGTTAGGGTGGAATGGTAAGCGGCCGGTGAAGCTTGCGTGGTTGGAAACGCTTGGCTATCCGTGGAGCCACGCGGGTGTAGCTCAATGGTAGAGCAGAAGCCTTCCAAGCTTATGACGAGGGTTCGATTCCCTTCACCCGCTCCGCGCCGCGCGGCTTGCGCCAGCGGAGCTGACGCAGGACTCGCGCAAGCGCGGCCGGCAAGCGTGAGGCCACGCCTCACGACTTGGCCGACGGCGCGGCTTCGCCGTGCCTCTCTCTTCATCGGCAATCCAAGCCTCTGCCTTGCCGGGTGCCAACCCACCGGCACAGCGCCGCGGCAAAGCCGCGTCGTCGGACGAAACGCGCGGCGAACCCGCACGGTCGCCGGCCGCGCTTGGACGAGCCTAGCGCCAGGGTGACGCTAGCCGTCCTTCGCCGAGCCCGGCTCCGCCATCCCGCGATGCTGCTCCGCCAACACCGCATTCGGAATCACGTTCGCCAGCACCCCCTGCACCTTCGTCTTCAGCCCGGAAAACACCGAAGCCTTCCCCGCCATCAACGCGTCCCAGCCGTCCTTGGCCACCAGCGCCGGATCCCGCTTGTTCGGGTCCGCCCCGACGGACGTGTCCAGCATGTCGCCGCGCGCGAAGAACTCCGTATCCACCGGTCCCGGCATCAGGTTGGTGATCGTGACGCCCTTCGACTCCTTCACCTCGTTTTTGATCGCCGCGACGAAGCTGTCCACGAACGCCTTGGTACCGTTATAGACCGCGTGGAAGCTGCCCGGCATGTAGCCCGCGATCGACCCCGTCACGAGCAGCTTGCCCTCGTCGCGCGCAACCATGTCCTTCAGGACGCGCTGCACCAGATAGATCGTGCCGACGATGTTGGTGTCGATCACGTGCCGCCAGTCCTTCACCTGCTGGTCGAGGAACGCGTGTCCCAGCCCGTGGCCGGCATTGGCGCACAGCAGGTCCACCCGCCGTCCGTTCGCGGCGCCCAGCAGTTGGTCGACGCCCTGGATCGTCGACAGATCGGCCATGACCGAGCTCACCTGCGTCCCGAACTGCTTGAAGTCCTGCGCGGCAGCGTCGATCAGCGGCTCGTCGGCGACGACGAGGATGTCGTACCCGTCCTTGGCGGCGAGCGTCGCCAGCTCGAACCCGATGCCCGTCGACGCGCCGGTGATGATCGCGAACTTGTCGGCCATTTTATCTCTCCTGCAATCCGAAGGGTCAGGCGGGCAAACCCGTGCCCGGCTTGAGCACGATCTTGGTGTACTCGTTCTGGCGGTCGTGGAACGCCTTGTAGCCTGCGGGCGCGTGTTCCAGGTCCATCCGGTGCGAGATCATGAACTCGGTGTCGATCTTGTTCTCCATGATCGCATGGAGAAGCGCGGGCATATAATGCTGGACGTGCGTCTGCCCCGTCTTGAGCGTCAGCCCCTTCTCCATCAGCGCGCCGAGCGGGAATTTATCCACCAGGCCGCCATAGACGGCGGGCATCGACACGCGCCCGCCCTTGCGGCACGCGATGATCGCCTGGCGGATCGCATGGATCCGGTCGGTGCCCAGGAACGTCGACGCCTTGATCTGGTCGACGATGTTGTCGAAGAACGCGCCGTGCGCCTCCAGCCCCACGCAGTCGATGCACGCATCCGGCCCGATCCCGCCCGTCATCTCCATCAACGCGTCGTAGGTCGCGGTCTCCTCGAAATTGATCGTCTCCGCGCCGAATCGCTTCGCCAGTTCCAGCCGGGCCGGGAAGTGGTCGATCGCGATCACCCGCTCCGCGCCCATCAGGAACGCCGACTGGACCGCGAACAGCCCCACCGGTCCGCAGCCCCAGACCGCGACGGTATCGCCCGGCTCGATCTGCGCGTTGTCCGCCGCCATCCACCCGGTCGGCAGGATGTCCGACAGGAACAGCACCTTGTCGTCCGCCACCCCGTCGGGGATGACGATCGGGCCGACGTCGCTGAATGGCACGCGCACATACTCCGCCTGCCCGCCCGCGTAACCGCCCGTCAGGTGGCTGTACCCGAACAGCGCTGCCGTCTCGTGGCCGTAACCCTCGCGGCCGATATCTTGATTGTCCGCTGGCAACCCATTGGGACAGCCCGAATATTGCGACTTGGAGCAGTGATAGCACGAGCCGCAGGCGATCACGAACGGCACCACCACGCGCTGACCCTTTTTCAGCGTCGATTTGGGCCCAACCTCGACCACCTCGCCCATGAACTCATGGCCTAGGATATCGCCCGCCTGCATGGTCGGGATGTAATGGTCGTACAGATGGAGGTCCGACCCGCAGATCGCGGTGGACGTCACCTTGATGATGCAGTCGCGCTGGTTGACGATCTCGGGGTCGTCGACCGTCTCCATGCGGACATCGTGCTTGCCGTGCCAAGTGAGCGCGCGCATCAGGCCATCTCCTCTTCATACTGTGCACGGTTCATCGCGGAGGTGGCGATCTCGCCCGTCTCCATTAGCTGCTTGAACCGGGCGAGGTCGCGGCGCGCCTGGATGGCGGGCTCGCGCTGGAACATCTTGGCGATCAGCTTGCTGATGATCCCGCCTGGCGGGGCGTAGAGAATGGTGAGCGACACCACCGTGCCCCGTCGCCCGGCGTCACGGAAATCGATGCGCCCGCTATTGGCGACGCTTGCGCCCGGCTCGCTCGTCCAGGCGATGAACTTGTCGACCTGCTCGTCGGTCACGCGCGCGTCCCACTCGACCGTCTGACCCGCCGGGGCCTTGACCACCCAATGCGACAGCTTGTCGTCCTTCACGTCGATCGAGACGACGTTCTCCATGAAGGTCGGCAAGTTGGCGAAGTTGCGGAAATAGCCGTATATCTCGCTGACGGGCTTGGCGATCGTCACCGCCTGCACGGTGGCGCTCTTGCCCTTGGCTTCGGGTACGCCGGCCGCGGTTTCGCCGGCGGCGTCGCGCTTGGAGGTGGCGGCCGGGCCACTATCGGCCGGGCGTGGGGACGGCTCGCTCATGCTGGGCTCCCGTTAAGCATTCGGGAGGGCTAACCACCCGACCGAGCCGGGCGTTCCCCTTGAACGGCAAAGAAAATAGCCGGCTATCCGTCGTCCCAGTCGGGCTGCGCGTACTCGTCCGGCTCCGCGGCTTCCCCTCGCGTCGGCAGCGTCGGCTCGCCGCCGCCGAAGCGCGCGCGGACCACCGCGTGGGTTCGCCCCGCCTCCTGGAACACCGCCCGGCACTCCTCCCCATCGCGCAGCCATTTGCCGATCAGGCCGCAGCGCTCGGCGGTGACGTAACCGATGCGGATGCCCCGCTCGCTATGCACCGCCACCGCGCGCGGATCGGCGGGGTTCTTGGGCTCCGGGCGCAGCTCCACAGGGTCGCCGGGGCGGCACAACGCGATCTCAAACCGCCGGTTGGAGCGGGATTTGTCCGGGTTGGGAAAGTCGATGCCGACCACGGCGAGGGAAAGCTCGGTCATGGCCAAGATATGGGCGGCCAAGCGAGCATCGTTAGCGCCTCCCTGCCCTCGTCACCCCGGGCTTGACCCGGGGTCCCGCTTTCCTTGCTGGCCGGAACTGCTGGGAAAGGCCGGCGGCACCGCGGCAAAGCCGCGTCGTCGGACGTCGCTTCAGCGACCCCGGCCGGCTCGCTGCTTCTTGCTCGCCAGGGCTCGCGCAGCGAGCCTTGGTGGACAGGGCTGGATTCGAACCAGCGTACGCTTGCACGGGCAGATTTACAGTCGACTAGCGCAAAGTACCCGAACCTGCCCTAAGACGCCTTGAAACAAAGCCTTAGGACGGGTCGGGCCTTATCACTCTATCCCGCTGATTCCCGCATTTACCGCCAATTTCCCGGCATGATTACACCAGGACTACACGGGATAATGTTTTAGCTAGGGCGAGGCATGTGACGGACGGGACGGAGTCATTGAGGGCTTAACGCGGCTGCATCCCGACGACACACGCAATGACAGGCCAAGTACTAGATATCGTAGGTGATCTCGACGATGGTGCGGCTTTATTCGCACACTTTGTGATCGCAGCAGCAGCTTAAGCTAACAGAGCGATGCGACGCCGCAGTGTAGGATATTGTTAAAAACTCAGGCCTGTCCATTTTACAGTCCCAATTGGTATCAGCACGGGCTTCGGTAAAACTGGTGGTTCGGCGGGCCAGACTAGCCGATACTCTTTCTGATCAGCCTCAGACGAACCCTTTAAGAAATGATGCCGCTGCGCCTTCTTCGTGTACGCTACCGGACCAAAAAAGCTCTCGAATCCAACTTGTTGATCAAGTGCCCGCTTTAGTGTTACGAAATCCACAATCTCAACAGCAGTGACCTTCCTTGCATCGGCAGAGCTTAAGCGGTTAGCAACCTCACCACTTAGCTCTGTCGCAAAGCACATAAGCCAGGCATCTTCGTCGAAGTCAGTGTGGTGCGCCTCATTGATATTGAATCCGTTGAAGTTACAGTTATAAATCCCGATTCCACGAGTCTGACGGCCAAATCGGACGAGACCTGGCGGAATAAGATGCATGTTGGAGTCGAACTGTCGCACCTCATCAGGAGTAGTCGTGCCATGTGAAGAGCCTAGAAAACTACTGGCAACCGTAAGTCTTGGTCCTGCTCGCTCCTCAAGCCAACCGGGTAAGTGATTTGAGGAATTTAGATAAACATACAACGGGCTAGCCGGTTGGACGCGCGCGCGCATTTGTTTATCATATGGATATAGATCAATGCCGTCGCCGTAAACTTGCGCAGCGCTGAACCGCTTTTCCCAACCACTTGCGGGGAGGCCCAACGATTGCCCGAGTTCATCGATTAGCTTAAAAAGTTCAGCGGCTTCCCTGTCATATCGCACCTGAGCCTGCCCGAGTTTATCTTCGATTAACGAAATCGCTGCGCCTTTTGCTTCCCATGACTTTACCTCTTCACAGTCAGCGTCGTACCTTCGGTTAAGCACCGCCATAGCCTCTCTCGTACGTTCCTGAGCAGCTAGAAACTTTTCTGAGTTTTTCGTGCTCAACGGCATTGGAGGTCCTTTAATCCACAACTTTGCTCCGCCGCTGAGAGATACGATCGACCTAAGGATATTTCGAGGGCTCCAAACTTGTGCCTTCTAATCCACCCTTCCTAACCGGCTTCATAGTAGCTTATAAGATACCTTGACCTGCTTACGGTCTTAGCTCATTAACGCTGCATACCTTATGAGCGACTCGGAGTGGATATGAGCCGGATTTCCTACTTTCGTGTATCGACCGGTGACCAGAGCATCGAAGCGCAACGCGCGGCTCTAGGTAGCGGCTTCGATCGCGAGTTCACCGACGTGGGCGTTAGCGGTGCAACGCTCGCTGCGGATCGGCCCGGCTTCTCTGCCCTTCTCTCCTACGTGCGGGAAGGCGATTGCCTCTGCATCTATTCCATCGACCGGCTTGGACGGGACGCACTCGACGTGCAATCGACCATTCGCAAGTTGCTCGACAAGGGCGTCACGGTGGACGTGCGAGGCCTTGGACCGATCGGGCGGGGGGTAGGCGAGCTTGTAGTCGCGGTCCTTGCGCAGATGGCGGATATGGAGCGGCATCGGATTAAAGAGCGGTGTGAGTCTGGACGGGCTGCGGCGAAGGCTGCTTTAGCAGCGACAGGCAAAACGCATCGCGGCAAGGCTGGACTCGGTAGGCCGATGGCGGCGAACAGCGTCGAAGTGGTTGCATGGCGGAAGGCTAATAAGGCGAGTATCGCCGCGACCGCTGCGCAGTTCGCTTTGTCCACCGCTACGGTGAAGCGGTACTACGCTGCATAGGAGGCGAAGGCGGGGCTATACGCCTCTAAGACGGCCTCAGGCGCTTACTGCCGATCAACAGCGCACAATCATTGCAGCGCGTAGCGGGGGACCTCTTTGGGCGTCCTTAGCTAAGCAGCACGGGGTAAGCCGGGCTGCTATTCAGCGGGTTGAGCAAAGGGCGGGTTAGGGCTGCGAGTCCACGATACCGCTTACCAGTGCCGCCGGATTGCACTCTAGCTCTCGCGCGACGTCTGCTGCGCACTGCCACTCATCAAAGACGGCCTCTGGTCACCGACCGTGAACTTGCAAGTGACGGAGTGACGGTCCGCTGACGGTCACCGTTACTCCGTTCACTTGCCTATTCAATCTATCCCGAAACTTTTATGTAAAGCTGGATTTCTAACGTCAAATTGTGAAACATAGAACCAGCTGTACCAGTCAACGTCCCCTCGACTAAATGCTCCACGTAACCTTACAGTTACGGCAGTGGGCCTCCGTATTAGACTCCTTGCGCGACAATCCGGTTGCAAGCAGAGATACTCCCCCCGTCAGTATCGCGCCAGTTGCCTTACCGCCACTGATACCGGCCTTCTTCGTGACCGATTTCGTATGGACCTTCCCTCGCTCTTGGCAGTGCGGACACAAAAAAGCAGGATTAGGACTGCCGTGAAGCGCTGTAGCAAGCTGGATTGCCTTCCGCTTATCATAATCCTCGCGCTGCGACGGAGACATTGCAGTCCGCTTCTCGTTCTCTACGAATGCAGCAGCGATGACAATTGTCACGAACGCTAAAAACAACATCAAAAGAAAGCCAAAAAACCCCATTTTCTATATCCCCGCTTAATCGAGTTGCAACCGTAATAGGTGGGAGGAATTAAAGATAGGAAGATTTGGCTAGGGCGTCGGTGATCAAGGAACCAGGGTGAGTGGTTTTAGTAAACCGCCATGGGCATGCTGTTGATCCTAGCTCCCTTGCTGCAAATCAGCCCGGTGGCGGCCTAACCGATCGGGATGTGTAAGCTGGCGGAAACGGCGGGTAGGGAACTCCTTTCCATGATGAAGACACTCGTCAGTTAAGGCGTACTGAACCGGTGGACGGGGATGCGGTAAACTGAATGGGCTCTAAATCGCGCTACAGTGTCTCTAGGAGACGGGGTAGGCACGTTCCAACCCCCAAGTACCGGGGCCGCCTAAATAGCAACTAGCGAGGCTTGTAGGACGGGGAAGGACAGGTAGTCGTGTTATAAGTGATCGCCGGTGACTTAAAGCCGAAGTCGTACTGGATCAGTTACCCTGCCTCTCCTTCCCGTTTGCAGTGTCAAGCCAAAGAAACAAGAGGCCTCACATCAAAGAAGGTTGTTCACATCTTTACTTCTCTGTCAGAACCGGATCAACGCCAACGTGTTCTTGAAAGCATGAGCGGAGAAGTAACTTAGCCATTCCCTTGCTTGATACTGGAACAACGATTGAGTCATGTACCGGCAGTGCTGGTATGTTCCATCGGATACAGAGGCTATATACTGCATCGATAATAGCGCAACTCTCTAGATACTGCAAGTCACCCCACCGCACCTTGCTATTAGGCCAGTCTGCTAGCAGCGGCAGGTGGTCTGTGATCAATGACCGCACCTGCTTGATTGGGTACTCGCGCTGTAGGGCCTTCGGGTCCGCCTCATTGTACCGGGCTTTGACCTTGGGCGACCATGCGCGTTGGAAACCGTCATGGCCTAAGGTCATGGTGATCCAGGCCTTGACGACATGGCGGGGTAGGCCAGGGATGGCATAGGGATCGCCAGCGGGCAGCTTTGCACCCGCCTTGGCATAAAGGATCGTCAGGAAACTAGCTTGGATATCGATTTCAACCATAGCCGCGCCATTGACGGTGATGCACCGGCGCTGGTCTTTTGGGTCGGTCTGATAACCGCCGCCGATTGAATAAAGGCGTCCACCTTTGTTGTAATCAAAACCGGGCAGATCGCCTTGATTGAAGAGGCGCTGAAAGCCGCGATGCTCCCCGCCTTCAATGACCTGCTTAGCGAGGTAGGCGTTTAAGTCGTTCACCTGTCCGGCAAAGGTGATGACCTTGGGGTTGGTCATATCGGGATGCATTGCCTTGCCCTCCCGTCGCTGTCCCTTTTCGGTAACCGATGCTGATTTAAGCTTGATAGGTTCGGCAATTACGGCGGGCCTTGGCAGTCCGGCGAAGTGGTCGAGGCGGTTAGCTGGCGTAATGCCCATTTCCGCCGCTAGGTCGATCAATTGGGCGGTGGCCTTGATGCGGGTGACCTTACCGCGTTTGCGCCATGTTGGATCGCAAAAACCGCGTTCGATCGTTATATAGTTACAACGTTCTAGGCGCTTGAGAACCTGCTTAAACGGCCGGAAGCCAATAGGCCCGTTGGTGAAGTCCGCTACACCCATCGGGCGGAAGCAGGAACGCGGAGGATCGTAGGAGGCTGCCTTAAGCAGGTCGGCGGTTATCGCGCCCAATGCCTTGCCCTCGGATGGGGTAAGCCTGGCGTGCAACCTTAGTTGGTCGTGCATGTGAGTGGCGGCATTAGCAATCAGCAGTTCGGCATCGGGGGATGATGGCTTGCTATAAAGCCCCATATGGACTGCCTTGTCATAGCGGTTTGAGGCAGTCGGCAACGGCTTGACCGCGTCTGTGGATACAGTTGAAGAAGTAAGTGATAGGTCAGGATCGGTAACGTAAGGTAGTTCAAGTTGAAACATGTAGGTTTAATCTTTCTGTATGGTTGGTTGCCGTTGTTTGAACGACAGCAAACGAATACAGCAGAGCTCTGGAGTTCTCAACCTCATGTGCAAAGCTTACTAGTTAAGGTCTCTATTCACAAATAGTCTTAACAGATTGTATGTCTCTCTAATACCATGCTATGAAATCTAATCTATATAAAGCTACTTAGAAGTTATATAGAATGGAAGGAGAGAGAGGAGGCTGGAGACATACATGTTACATTCTGGTTGTGCAGACTGGGATGAGGCGACACGACAGATCTGATGTTTACAGAAGTTTAGAGATATTTAGATATGAAGGCCGATTTAATGTTAAGTAGTCTGAATGACCGTTCACCGCCTAAACACAATTTAACCAGCTCATGTGAACGGTACGCGCAACCTGCCCTGCTTCTCAATGATCTCGTAGTTAGTTGGACTGTTGACAATCAACTACGCCCGCACAAGTTCAAACTTCACCTGTCATGGTTAGGTTTGTCGATGAGCAAGCGCAGGTACTTTGGTAGGCTTTGATAGAGTTACATCGTCGGTGCTGCTGCCCTACTACAGCCTATGCCCTTATTTTAGGCCGTAGAGGCACCGTAGAGCGCGAAGTTGTGCCGAGATGAAGTATAGGGCCGCCGATCACCCGAAGGCTGCTAGCAGCCCATTTTACCAGCCGTCAATTTAAGTCATAACCGGACCGCGAACTTCACCGCCGTTCGTTTGCCGCAACTTGCGAATCGTGATCCAAGCCAAGCGCCCAATCCAACTGCCCCCGCGTGATCGCTTCACCCCGACCGTGCCGGATCACAATGTCGTTCTTGGCCAGCTCATCCTCATAGTCCGCCAGCCCGTCCGACCATCGTAAGGCGATTTGGACGAGGTGACGAAGCTCAATCAGGCTAACGATAGAGCCGTCATGCCGGTGTTCTTGCACTCGACGGTGGGCGTCGCGTGCCATCTTGGCAAGTAAATCAGGGCCGCTCTCCTCAAGAGGATTGATGTCGCTGATCATATTGCGCTCACACGGCCAATGAAGGCATCAAGATCAGCGATGTGATAAAAGCGACGTCCACCCACTTTACTGCTACGCGGCCCAATTCCACGATAGTTATAATTCCGCAATGTTTTCGGCCGTAGGCCCAGATACGTAGCTGCGCTGGACAAACTCAATCTTCCGGTAGGGGTCACGCGAACGATGTCGCGTACGACTCCATGCTCTGTACAACTCTCTAGTAACAAACTAAAACTCCAATCTTTCGAGTCGGCGGCGATCATTGCGGCCGATGTCGAGCAATATACAGGGCGTTTCGCGGCGGTCTAGTCTCTAGTACCTCGTCACTTACAACTGTTACTTCGATGCTTATTAGAAGGAGATTACTAACTGTGGCTCTTAGATTTACGATTCTAACCCGCAATGCTATTCGCGTTCTTACGAAAGGGGAGCGCATTACCGAACACGGTATCACTGTCGAACGCACGTCGAAGGGCGACCTACGCTATAGCGTCAACATCATGGTGGACGGTCAGCGCATTCACCGAGCCGTTGGGTGCGAAAGCGATGGGACGACGCGCGAACAGGCAGAGCGCGCTATTGAGACATTCCGTACTAAAGCCAGAGAAGGGCGGCTCGACCTGCCCACCGGGCGCAAACTTCACCGCAGCTTTGCCGAGGCGGCAGAAGAATACGTCGGTCGGATGGAAAGCACGGACGGCAAGGATATGGTCAACAAGCGTCGCCATCTTCGAACGTACTTGATCCCTTACTTCAGAGACCGGCGGCTCGACCAGCTAACGGAATTTAGACTCAAGCAGTATCGTCGGAAACGCTCGGATGACGGAGCAACGGATGCTACCATAAATCGCGAATTTTCAACATTAAAGCACATGCTCAACCGAGCGGTGGATTGGCGGTGGATGACCTTGGACCGTAAGCCGAAAATCGAGCAGTCACGCGAGGCCCGCAAGCAAATTAGGGTGCTAACAGAACAGCAATGCCGAGCGCTTATGAATGCAGCGCACGCGGATCAGGACGACCGCTTGTGGTTGTTCGTTGCGTTCGGTCTTGGCGCGGCGATGAGGCATTCCGAAATAGTGCGCGCTCGATACGAGGACGTGGACTTCGACACCCGCCGCCTTTGGATCGATCGAGCTAAGGCGGGCGAACGAGAGCAGCCTATCACTCCATCGCTGGCGAATGCTCTTCGGCGACAGAGGGCGATGGAGAACGACCAAGGAGGTTGGATTTTCCCCGCCATGCGCGCCAGTAAGCAGGCCCACCGTCGAGATATGCGGGGCGGATTTCAGCGAGCGGTTGAGCGCGCGGGCTTAGACCCTACAAAAGTGACGCCGCACATAATGCGCCATACTGCGATCACCCGGCTTGTTCAGGCCAACACAGACATACCGACAATCCAGCGCATTTCCGGTCATAAGACGACGGCAATGGTGCTCCATTATGCCCACGTTCACGGCACTCACATCGACGCCGCAATTAGCGCGCTAGACGATGGGCTCGGACTTGAAGTTACACAGAAATTACACGCACCCAACTCTTAGGGCAAGCTAGACGGGCAGATACGCCGCTGCTTAACGTCGTCATTTCATAGGCTTAAGCCTTGGTGGACAGGGCTGGATTCGAACCAGCGTACGCTTGCACGGGCAGATTTACAGTCTGCTGCCTTTAACCACTCGGCCACCTGTCCAGCCCGGCCGCTCGAAAGCGAGGCGGCTCCATGCCGAAGCGCCTCGGCGGTGTCAACGAGCGTGGGCGGTTGCGCGAACCCGTCCGCCCGCATAGCAGAACGCGAGCTCTTCCAAGGAAACCCACGCTTGCGCCATCTGCTGCTCGCCACCGCCGTCCTCTTCGCTCCCCCGGCCCTCGCCCAGAATGCGGCCCAGAACGCGACCGCCCGCATCATCGACCAGGGCACCAATCATAGCCAGGTGATGACGACCGCGCAGCATCTGACCGACGTGATCGGCCCGCGCCTTCCCAACTCGCCACCGATGCGCGCGGCCGAGGCGTGGACCGAAGGCAAGTTCCGCGAATGGGGCCTGACCAACGTCCGCAAAGAGGGCTTCCCGTTCGGCCGCGGCTGGTCGATCGAACGCTCGTCGGTCCGTATGACCACGCCGCGTCCGGTCCAGCTCACAGCCATCCCCATCGCCTGGACTCCCGCCGCGCGCGTCACGGCCCCAGTGATCGTCGCGCCGCTGCGCCGCGAGCGCGATTTCGCCAAATGGCGCGGACAGTTGCGGGGCAAGGTCGTCATGGTCACCCGCCCCACCGACCTGCGCGACCCGACCGATCCCGTCGTCCAGCGCCTGTCGGGCGAGGACATCGCCAAACTCGATATGTTCGAACAGCCTCGCTTCGATCCGACCGCGCTCCCGCGCAGTCTGCGCCGCGCCGATTTTGCCGGGAAGCTTGACGCGTTCCTGAAGGCGGAAGGCGCGGTCGCCTACGCCACCATGTCTCGCCTCGACGGCAAGCTCGTCCACGGCGAGGGCTGGGCGTTCGAGGTCGGCCGCCCCGCAGCCGTCCCGGGCGTCGAGATCGCCGCCGAGGATTACCGCCGCCTCGCCCGCCTCGCCAAGATCGGACCCGCCCCGACGCTCGGGATCGAGAGCGCGGTCCGCTTCCATGACGACGACCCGCAGGCCTACAACATCCTCGCCGATATCCCCGGCACCGACGCCAAGGCCGGATACGTCATGGCCGGCGCGCATCTCGACAGTTGGGTCGCGGGCGACGGCGCGGCCGACAACGCGGCGGGATCGGCGGTGGTAATGGAGGCCGCGCGCATCCTCCGCGCGTCCGGCGTTCGTCCCAAACGCGCCATCCGCTTCGCGCTCTGGAATGCGGAAGAGGAGGGGCTGCTCGGCTCGATCGCCTATATCCGCCGTCACCTCGCGACGCGCGGCTCCCCGAGCGATCCGCAGCTGAACGGCGACAAGCTCTATTACAGCTTTTCCAACCAGTGGCCGATTACCCCGCTTCCGGGACACCGCGACCTGTCGGCTTATTTCAACATCGACAACGGCTCAGGCAAGATCCGCGGTCTCTATGCCGAGCGCAACCCGGCGGTCGTGTCGACCTTCCGCGAATGGCTCAGCCCCTTCGCCTCAATGGGCGCGTCGTCGGTCGTCGTCAGCCCGACCACGGGCACTGACCACGTCTTCATGCAATCGGTCGGCATCCCCGGCTTCCAGTTCATCCAGGACCCGCTCGATTACGACAGCCGAGTCCACCACACGTCGGTCGACACCTTCGATCACCTGAAGGCCGACGATCTGCGTCAAGCCTCGATCGTCCTTGCGTCGGTGCTGTTGAGCGCCGCCACTGCCGACCAGCCGCTCCCCCGCCCGCCGCTGCCGACCAAGCCGGGCGTGACGGACCCATTCGCCTATCCCGAGGACGACGAATGATGGCCAAGCACGGCCATAATCGCGGCAGCCGCCCCTCGACCGGCGTCGGCAACCGCCCACGCTTCTGGGGCCGCCACGCGGTCGCCGCCGCGCTCGGCAATCCCGAGCGCACGGTGCGCAAGGTGTGGGGCACGCGCGAGGCGCTGGCGGGATTCGACCTGCCCGCCTCGCTTCCCGTCGTCTTCGCCGACGTCGCCGACCTCGGCCGCCTCGTTCCCGCCGACGCGCCGCATCAGGGGCTGGTGGCGGAGGTCGACCCGCTCGAGGACATCTGGCTCGGCGATCTGCTGATGCAGGGCCAGGGCGACCGGCGCCCGCTCGTGATCCTCGACCAGGTCACCGATCCTCATAATGTCGGTGCGATCCTGCGCTCGGCGGCGGCGTTCGACGCGCTGGGGCTGATCACCCAGGACCGCCACGCGCCGCCCGAATCCGGCACCGTCGCCCGCGCGGCGTCCGGCGCGCTGGAGACCGTACCCTGGGTCCGCGTCGTCAATCTCGCGCGTGCGCTGGACGAGATCCGCGACGCCGACTTCTGGCGCGTCGGCCTGACCGGCGAAGCCCCGCGCACGCTGGCCGACACGATGGGCGAGCAGCGTATCGCCTTGGTGCTCGGCGCGGAAGGCGAGGGCATGCGCCAGAACACCGAGGCTCACTGCGACGAACTCGCGCGGCTTCCGATCGGCGACAAGGTGGAAAGCTTGAACGTCAGCAATGCCGCGGCGATCGCCCTCTACGCGGTCGCGACCCGGCCCTAGTCCTCTTCGGCGACCTTCACCCGCAAGCCGTCGAGCGCCGGCCCGAACTGCACCTGGCAAGACAGCCGCGAATAATCTGACCGCTCGCTCGTCGACTCCAGCAGGTCGTTCTCGTCCTCGCTCATCGGCTTCAGCATCCCGAAGAACGCCGGGTCCACATGCACGTGGCACGTCGCGCAACTGCAGTTGCCCCCGCACAGAGCGAGGATCTCGTCGATCCCGCCTTCGCGGATCACCTCCATGACCGACAGCCCGGCCTCGCCCTCCAGCACGCGTTCTTCCCCGCCGCGCAACTCGACGATAAGCTTGGGCATGTTTCACTCCACCGATCCGTGCCCACGCCATGCCGCCCCTGAACGCGCAGGGCAAGCATCATGGGCCTGAGCGCCGAGCGGCTGCGCGCCGACCTCGAAGCGCTCGCGCTGATCGAGCCCGCCTTCGCCCGCGCGTTGCAGCATGTCGGCCACCCCGCCCCGCGCCTGCGCGAGCGCGGCTACGCCACCCTGCTGCGCACCATCGTCGGCCAGCAAGTGAGCGTGGCCGCGGCGGACTCGGTCTGGCGCAAGCTCGCCGCCACCGTCGGCGATCCGGCGGACCCCCATGCGGTCGCCGCCGCGAGCGACGAGGCTATGCGCGCCGCCGGCTTCTCCCGCCAGAAGACCGGCTATGCCCGCAGCCTAGCCGCGGAGGTCACGAGCGGTCGGCTCGATCTCGACCACCTGCCTGCCGACGACGAGGAGGCGATCGTCGCCCTGACCAACATCAAGGGTATCGGCCGCTGGTCGGCGGAGGTGTACCTGCTCTTCGCGGAGGGCCGGGCCGACATCTGGCCCGCCGGCGATCTGGCCGTCCAGATCGAGGTCGGCCGCATTCTCGGCCACGACGCCCGCCCGACCGAACGCGCGACCCGCGCGCTGGCGGAACCATGGCGCCCTCACCGAGGCGCGGCGGCGATCTTCACCTGGCACCATTACGGCGCGGGAGCCGACGCCGCGCCGGTCTGAGCTTGCATTATATACGGCATTGCCTTAGTTTGATTGGTGTCGACGGGCCGCTTCACACCGCCGTCGAGACCCCTACCTATCTGGCGGCGGTCAAGCGCATCGGATTATTCGACGCTGAGCGCCAGTCGGTGCTGGATCATGTCATGTCCGACCCGGCCAGCGGCGATCTGATCCGGCGAAGCGGCGGTGTACGCAAGGTGCGGATCGCAAAGGATGATACCGGCAAGTCGGGCGGCTACCGCGTGTCAACCTATTTCGTGGACCGGGACGCGCCCGTGTTTCTGTTGCTGATAATCGACAAATCGGAGGTGGACTCGATCACGGACGCGCAGGCGAGCCAACTGCGGACGATAGCGAAGGCGGTCAAGGAACAACGGGTCTTGACGAGCATCAGGAGCAAGCGATGAAAGCCGAAACATTCGACGGATTGATGAGCGGCATGTCCGACGTGCTCGGTTTCTACAAGGGAGAGCGTGACGGCTTTCGCGTGCGTGAAGCTCCGGATATCAAAGCCATCCGCGCCAAGGTCGGGATGACTCAGCCTGCCTTTGCGCGCGCCTACAAGCTGGAAGTGGCTACGCTGCGCGATTGGGAGCAGGGCCGACGGCAGCCCGATCGGTCGGCGCAAGTGCTGCTCGCGCTTATCGACCGCGAACCCGAGACGATCCGCCGCATCCTCGGCTGAGGATTACCGCGCCGGTCGCCACAGCTGCGTCCGGCATAGGAACGCCACGCATCCCTGCACCTTGAGCGTTCCATCGCCATTCCGGCGCAGGATCGACTTGTAGCTTTTTCCCGAGCGCGGGTCGTAGATGCGCCCGCGCCAGTCCTTGCCCGCGTCGGTGAAGCCGCTCAACACCGCCATCCCCAGGATCGGCCGCCCCCTGAGCGCCGGGTCCGGATTGTTGGTGTCCACCGGGTTCGGAGTCGGCGGCCGTTTCAGGAACGTCGTGATCCGTCCGCACAGCTTCGCGCCGGCCGCGCCTGCGCCACATGGCCCGACCGTGACCACCGAGTCGCCCTCCACCGTGACCCACCGTCCCGCGATCGGCGCGGCGGCATACGCGGGCGCGGCGAGCGCTATGGCGGCGAGGAGCAGGGTAGTGCGCATGGGCGAATGATCCGTCGTGGCCGAAAGGGTCGCTACGTGCCTTGCCGCACCCGCGACCTTCCGCCAAGTACCGCCGGCATGATCACCGTCCCGACCACGCCCTTTCCCGACCAGAAACCCGGCACGTCGGGCCTCCGCAAGAAGGTCCGCGTCTTCCAGCAGCCGGGCTATGCCGAGAACTTCATCCAGTCGGTGTTCGACGTGGTGGATCGACCGGCCGATGCGACGATCGTGATCGGCGGCGACGGCCGTTATCTGAACCGTGAGGTGATCCGGGTCGCGGTCCGCATGGCGGCCGCGAACGGCTACGCCCGCGCCGTGGTCGGCCGGGGCGGCATCCTGTCTACCCCCGCCGCCAGCCACCTGATCCGCCTGCACGGGGCGTCCGGCGGCCTGATCCTCTCCGCCAGCCACAACCCCGGTGGCCCCGAGGAGGATTTCGGGATCAAATACAACATCGCCAATGGCGGCCCCGCGCCCGAGGCGGTGACGGAGGCGATCCACGCCCGCACCTTAGCCATCGACGAGTACCGCATCGTCGATGCGCCCGACCTCGATCTCGACCGGCTGGCCGAGATCGAGGTCGGCGACATGACGGTCGAGATCGTCGATCCCGTCACCGACTATGCCGCCCTCATGGAGACGCTGTTCGACTTCCCCGCCATCGCCCGCGCGGCCCGGGGCGGGCTGACGATGGCGTTCGACGCCATGAGCGCCGTCACCGGCCCCTACGCGACCGAGGTCCTCGAGCGCCGCCTCGGCTTTCCCGCCGGCACGGTCCGGAACGGTACGCCGCTCCCCGACTTCGGCGGGCGTCATCCCGACCCCAACCTCGTCCACGCCGCCGATCTGCATGCGCTGATGATGAGCCCGGCCGCCCCGGATTTCGGCGCGGCGTCGGACGGCGACGGCGATCGCAACCTGATCATCGGGCGCGGGCGCTTCGTCACCCCGTCCGACAGCCTCGCCATGCTCGCTGCGAACGCGCACCTCGCGCCCGGTTACGCGGGCGGACTGACCGGCATCGCCCGCTCCATGCCGACCAGCGCCGCCGCCGACCGCGTCGCGGCCGCGCTCGGCATCCCCGCCTTCGAGACCCCGACCGGCTGGAAGTTCTTCGGCAACCTGCTCGACGCCGGGCTGGCGACGATCTGCGGCGAGGAGAGCGCGGGCACCGGCTCCGACCACGTCCGCGAGAAGGACGGGCTGTGGGCGGTCCTCCTCTGGCTCAACATCCTTGCGGTCACCGGCAAGTCGGTCGACGAGATCGCCCGCGACCATTGGGCGCGGTACGGCCGCAATTACTATGCCCGCCACGATTACGAGGCGGTCGACACGCCGCGCGCCGACGCGCTGATGGCCGAGCTCCGGGGCGCGCTCGACGCTCTCCCCGGCCGGCGTTTCGGGGCGCTGGAGGTCGAAGCCGCCGACGACTTCGCCTACCGCGACCCGACCGACGGGTCGGTCAGCCGCAATCAGGGCGTCCGCGTCCTGTTCGTCGGCGGCAGCCGCGTCGTGTTCCGCCTGTCGGGTACCGGCACCACCGGCGCGACGTTGCGCGTCTATCTCGAGCGCTACGAGCCGGTCGGCGGCGATCTCGACCGCGACACGCCCGACATGCTCGCGGAGTTGATAGCGGCGGCCGACACCGTCGCCGGCATCGTCCGCCACACCGGCCGAAACTCGCCCGACGTCGTCACCTGACGGTTCAGGCGCGCGGCTGCACCACCTCCGCGCCCACTTCATCGTCCGGTGCGCCGGTCACCGCGACGTCGACCACGTCGGCGTGCGTGACCGGCAGGTTGTCGATCTCCGCCGGAGCGTTCGCCCCAGCGCCGCGAACGGCTCGGCCGACAGCGGGCACCTGATCCCATTGGGTCGCCCGATAGCACCCGACGAATAGAGCAGAACCTCGGCGGCCGGCTTGGACGACAGGCAGGTGCAATGGAGGCCGCATCGCTCCGCCGCCCGCATCACCTCCGGATGACGGGGCGTGTTGTCCATCGACATCGCCACACCGTCGCCGCGCGCCAGCCCCGACGACCTGATCAGCCGCGTCGCGGCTTATTGCCAGTCGTGCGCCGACCCTCTCCGGCACCTTTACCCACCTCTACGATCGGCCTAGGTTTCGGGATGGCGATGGCCTTGTCGAGCAAACCGACCGATGGACCTTGCCTGTCGCCCCGCGCGCCGTGAGGGCGCTGACCGTCTCGGCATTATCGGACGACCTATCCGGCGTCGCGCTGCAGGACGCGCTTGAGCCGGAGCGGCGGTCCGGCCAACTCCTCGTCCGCGTCCGCGCGGCGGCGCTCAACTACCCCGACCTGCTGATGACGCGCGGGGCCTACCAGCTCAAACCGCCCCTCCCCTTCGTGCTCGGCATGGAGATGGCGGGCGAGGTGATCGCCTGCGATCCCGAAAGCGGCTTCGCGCCCGACGACCGCGTCGCGGCGGGCACGCGGCTGGGTGCGTTCGCCCACCTGGTCGCGGTCGATGCCAGCGCCGCGCGTATGATCCCGCCGGGCATGAACGATGCTACCGCCGCTTCGCTCGGCGCGGCCTATTTGACCGCCTATGTCGCGCTCGTCCGCCTCGGCCGCATGGAACCCGGCGAGTGGATTCTCGTCCACGGCGCGACCGGTGGCGTCGGGCTCGCGGCCGTCGATCTCGCCCGTGCGCTCGGCGGCAAGGTAATCGCCACCTCCCGCTCTCCCGGCAAGCTCGCGGTCGTCGAGCAGGAGTACCGCCCCGAAGCGACGCTCCCCGCCCCCGGCTTCCGCGAGGCTGTGAAGGAGTTAACCGGCGGCGGCGCGGACCTGGTGTTCGATCCCGTGGGCGGCGACGTATTGGACGAGTCGACCCGCTGCACCGCGTTCGGTGGCCGCCTGCTGGTCGTGGGCTTCACCTCGGGCCGCATCGCGACCGTCCCCACCAACATCCCGCTCATCAAGGGCTTCGCGGTCGTCGGCGTCCGCGCGGGCGAGTATGGCCGCCGTTTTCCGGAACGCGGTACGGAAAGCCTCGACGCGGTCTGGTCGCTCGCCGCCGCCGGCCGCATTCGGCCCCGTGTCCACGCCACCTATCCCCTCGCCGAATGGCGCGACGCGTTCGAGGCCATGGCGCTCAGTCGACATGTGGGTAAGCTCGTCCTGATCCCCTGACGGAGCTTGGCGCATGCCCGGCTACGACCACATCATCATCGGCGCGGGCTCGGCCGGACGCGTCCTCGCCAACCGCCTGACCGAGGACCCCGCGACGCGCTGATCGCGGCCGGGCGACAGGCGGGGCACCCCGTCACCGGAGATTTCAACGGCGGGGGAGAAGCCAGTTCACGACCTGCCCGGCGTCGGCGAGAACCTGCAGGATCATCTCGACATCATCATGAACTGGCGCAGCGAGGGGCTCGTCACCGGCTTCTCCTCGACGCGCGGGCTGAACCAGCTCATAGTCGGGCTCTAGTACCTGCTCCGCGGCACCGGCCTGGGTCGCCAGCAGTTCCTGGAGTCGGGCGCGTTCATCCCGTCGCGCCCCGGCCTGTCGAGCCCCCACCTCCAGATCCACGCGATGCTCGCGATCATGTCCGATACGGGCGCGTCAAGGTGACCAAGGACTGCTTCTCGCTCCATTTCCGCCAGCTCCGCCCCGAATCGCGCGGCACGATCGGGCCGGCGCTGGCGCGAGCGGCCTAGACCGCCCGCTCGCGCTCGATCTCGGCCCGGTACGCGGCCTTGAGCGCGATCTTGTCGATCTTCTCCGTCCCCAGCCGGGGCAGCGGTTCGTCCACGATCCAAATGCGCGCGGGCACCTTGAACGCCGCGATCCGCGTGCGCAGGAACGCGGAAAGCGCGCCGTCGTCCAGCGTCGCGTCCGCCCGGAGCTCGACCACCGCGCCGGGCACCTCGCCCAAGCGTTCGTCGGGCAGCGCGAACACCGCTGCCTCCGCGACGTCCGCATGTTCGTACAGCGCCGCCTCGACTTCCTGGCACGAGATGTTTTCGCCGCCGCGGATGATGACGTCCTTCTTGCGGTCGACGATGAACAGATACCCGTCCTCGTCGAGATAGCCGAGATCGCCCGATCGGAAATACCCGTCCGGGGTGAAGGCGGCGGCGGTCGCGTCCGGATTGTTCCAATATTCTCGGAAGTTGGTGACCGACCGCACGCACACCTCGCCGCGCTCGCCCGCCGCGAGCGTCGCGCCGTCGTCGTCCTTGATCGCCAGGTCGATCAGCGGCTTGGACGCGCGTCCGGCCGAGGCGGGCTTGGCGAGATAGTTGCTCCGCCAGTTGCCCGTGCCCGCGCCGTTGGTCTCCGTCAGGCCGTACCCGATCAGCGGCGCGCCGCCGCCCATCTCGTCGGCGATGCGCTTCACATGCTCGACCGGCCGGGGCGCGCCCCCGGCGGCGAAGTCCGCGACGGTCGACAGGTCGTATTTCGGCCGCTCCGGGTGGTTCAGGATTTCCAGGCTCATCAGCGGCACACCGACGAAATACGTCACCTTCTCGGCCGCGATCAGCCGCATCGCCTCCTCGGCATCCCATTTGCGCATCAGCACCAGCTTCCGGCCCATCGCGAATGACTGGAGGAACATCGGCACCATCGCGGTGACGTGGAACAGCGGCAGGTTCAGGAGCGTCGCCGGCTGCCCCTGGGGCGGCGTCCCCTG
>NZ_CAXSBH010000034.1:0-29955 GCF_964235535.1 uncultured Sphingomonas sp. | reverse complement strand
CGGTGCAGCGCCGCTAAGGCACTTAGCGGCGCGACCGGCACCGAGCCCGGCCGGCGCTGCAAACCGCGCCATAGGGCGCGGGTGGAGACGGTCACTAGCCGACGACCATCAACGTCTCGCCTTTATACCGCGGTTCGAACGGAGCGAACAATGCGCTCCGTTCGAACCGCCGCGCCGTTACCCGCAGCGGCTGAAGCCCCGCCAGTTTGAACGTCCCGAGCTTCAGCTCCTTGGGCGCACGCCCCTCGCGCTCCAGCGTCACCGCATCGACATACAGCTCGCCGTGCCGGGTATAGAGGATGTGCGGGGCGAGCGTCACCGCCTGCCGATTGTACGTCGTCGCCAGGCACAGCTGCTTGACGATCGCCTCCAGCACCACCGGCGTCGCGCCGGGGTCCACCGGCGCGGGCGTGCGCTCGTCGCTGTCGGTCATCGGCTTCAACCCTCGCTCTCGTCGCCCCCCGGAACGCATCGCACCACCGGCGGTTCACCCCTTCATGAGCGAAACCGCCGAAAAAGCCGACCCCGCTTTGTGGGAGAAGGTCAAGCACGAGATCACCGCCGGTGCCAAGGGCGGCAAGGCCGGACAATGGTCCGCGCGCAAGGCGCAGATGGCGGTGCAGGAATACAAGCATCGCGGCGGCGAGTATGTCGGCAACAAGGACGATGCCCACAACTCGCTCCACCAATGGACCGAGGAGGATTGGGGCACCAAGTCCGGCGGCAAGAGTGGCGAGACGGGCGAGCGCTACCTTCCCAAGCACGCGATTGAAGAACTCTCCGACGAGGAGTACGACCGTACCACCGCCGCCAAGCGCAAGGCGTCGGAGGAGGGCAAGCAGTTCTCCGCGCAGCCCGAGGATGTCGCGCGCAAATCGGCCAAGCACCGCGACCACCGCACCCGCGCCGAGTTGTACGAAGCGGCCAAGAAGCGGAACATCCCCGGCCGCTCGAAGATGACCAAGGACCAGCTGCTGGGCGCACTGGCGTCCTGACGCCGTTTACGCTCTAACCTGCGCATCCCTTCGCTGGAGCATCAGATGCGCGCCTTTCTCCTCGCCACCTCCCTCCTCGCCGCGCCCGCGGCCGCACAGGCGCCCATGACCCAGGACGATCCGTACATCTGGCTCGAGGACAAGGACGGTGCCCGCCCGCTCGCCTGGGTCGAGGCCGAGAACAAGCGCACCCTCGCCCGCCTCCAGGCCGACCCCCGCTACGCCACCTTCTACCAGGAGGCGCTCGCCATCGCGTCCGCCAAGGACCGCATCCCGATGCCCGACCAGCGCGGCGGCCGCATCCTGAACTTCTGGCGCGATGCCGACCACCCCCAGGGCTACTGGCGCGCCGCGACCGAGGCGAGCTACGCGACAGCGACCCCCGAATGGACCACGCTCCTCGACCTCGACGCGCTCAGCGCCGCCGAGGGAAAGAAATGGGTATGGAAGGGCGCGACCTGCCTCCAGCCCGAAGAACGCTACTGCCTCGTCTCCCTATCCGAAGGCGGCGAGGACGCGATCGAGTACCGCGAGTTCGATCTCCAAACGGCCAAGTTCGTCGAAGGCGGCTTTCGCCTGCCCAAATCCAAGCAGGGCGCGACCTGGGTCGACCGCGATACGCTCCTAGTCTCACGCGACTGGGGCACGGGCACGCTGACCACCTCGAGCTACCCCTTCGTCGTCAAGGAGGTGAAACGCGGCCAGCCGCTGACCGCCGCGCGCGAGGTCGCCCGGGGTGACATCTCCGACCAGCTCGGCACCTACGCCGCCAGCTACCACGACGCCGACGGCAATCGCGCGGTCATCGTCCAGCGCCGCCAGACCTTCTTCGGCGGCGACAAGCACCTGCTCACCAAGGCGGGCAAGCTCGTGAAACTCGATATCCCCGCCCGCGCCTCGCCGACCGGCCTGGTCAAGGGCCAGCTCGTCTTCACCACGCAAGAAGCTTGGGGAGCCCTCCCCGCCGGCGCGATCGTCGCAGCACCGCTGACCCAGGTCGAGACCGGCCGCTTCACCCCGACCGTCATTTTCGCCCCAACCGCGCGCCAATCGGTCGACGGCGCGACAGTCACGCGCTCGGGCGTCCTGGCGAACATCTACGACAACGTCCGCGGCCGCGCGCTGGCGTTCAGGCCCGGTCCGTCCGGCTGGACCCAGACCCGCCTCGCTCTCCCCGACAACCTCGCGGTCGACCTCGCCAGCGCGACGGAGGCGAGCGACACCGCCTTCGTCACCGTCACCGGCTTCCTCGACCCGACCACACTCTGGCGCGTCGACGCCTCCGGCCTAGCCGCTCCCGCTTTCATCAAGTCGCTGCCGCCCAAGTTCGACGCCTCCAACCACGTCGTCGAGCAGTTCGAAGCCGCCTCCTCCGACGGCACAAAGGTCCCGTACTTCGTCGTCCACCGCCGCGACGTGAAGCTCGACGGTTCCACCCCCACGATCATGACCGCATATGGCGGCTTCAACATCTCGAACACGCCCGCCTATTCGGGCTCGACCGGCAAGCTTTGGCTCGAGCGCGGCGGCAGCTTCGTCCTCGCCAACATCCGCGGCGGCGGCGAGTTCGGCCCCGCCTGGCACGATGCCGGCCGTAAGACCAAGCGCCAACTCATCTACGACGATTTCGCCGCGATCGGCCGCGACCTGATCGCGCGCAAGCTCACCAGCCCCGCGAAGCTCGGCATCTATGGCGGCTCGAACGGCGGCCTGCTGATGGGTGTCGAGTTCAACCAGCACCCCGAACTCTGGCGCGCGGTTACCATCCAGGTCCCGCTCCTCGACATGCTCCGCTACGAAGGCATCGCCGCCGGCGCGAGCTGGGTCGACGAATACGGATCGGTCAAGAACTCAGATGAGCGTGCATTCCTCGAGAAGATCTCGCCCTACAACAACATCAGGAAGGGCGGCGCGTACCCCGAGCCGTACATCTGGACCACAACCAAGGACGACCGTGTCGGCCCCCAACACGCCCGTAAATTTGCCGCACGTCTCAAGGAATACGGCCTCCCGTATCTGTTTTACGAGGACACGGCGGGTGGCCACTCCGGCGACGCCGACATCGAACAAGGAGCTAGGCTTCAGGCCTTGCAGATGACCTACTTCGCCCAAAAGCTAATTACCGACCAACAAACCGCCGAGAAATAGTCCACGCCGCCCGTAAATACCTCGTCACCCCGGACTTGATCCGGGGTCCCGTTTATTCTCAGCTTGGGGGAGAACGCGGGATGCCGGATCATGCCCGGCGAGGCGGGGCTGGATCGGGAACGCCCATCCCCCGCCGTCGTTACCCTGCCGACATCCGCAGGAGCCGACCCATGCCCTATATAAAAACCCGCGACGGCACCGACCTCTTCGTCAAGGACTGGGGCCAGGGCCGCCCAGTGATCCTGACCCACGGCTGGCCTCTCAACGCAGACAGCTGGGACGCGCAGGCCATGGCGCTCGCCGACGCCGGCTTCCGCGCGATCGCCTATGACCGCCGCGGCTTCGGCCGGTCGTCGCAGCCCTGGACGGGCTATGATTATGACACGCTAGCCGACGACCTCGCCGATGTCATGGCCGCGACCGGCGCGACCAGCGACGCGACGATCGTCGGCTTCTCGATGGGCGGCGGCGAGGTCGCGCGCTATATGAGCCGCCACGGCGGCAAGGGCGTGATCGCCGCCGGCCTGATCTCCTCGGTCGTGCCGTACATGCTGAAGGCCAAGGGCAACAAGGACGGCGCACCAGAGGCGACGTTCCAGGGCATGATCGAGGGCATCAAGAAGGACCGCCCCGCCTTCTTCCGCCACACCTTCATGCCCGCCTTCTACGGCCAGGGCTACATCAAGCAGGCGGTCAGCGACGACGTCCTCGATTGGTCGACCTCGATGGCGCTGATGGCCGGGCTGAAATCCACGATCGATTGCGTGAACGCGTTCGGCCACACCGACTTCCGCCCCGACCTACCCGCCATCACCGTACCGACGCTGATCGTCCACGGCACCAGCGACCAGACCGTTCCGATCGACACCAGCGCCCGCCCCGCCGCCGCCGGGATCAAGCAGGCCCAGCTCGTCGAATATGACGGTGCCCCCCACGGCCTCAACGTAACGCACAGCGACCGCCTGACCAAGGACATGCTGACGTTCCTGGGCGGCTGAGGAAGCGGACAAGGTAAGCCCCTCCCTTTCAGGGGAGGGGTTTGGGGAGGGGAACGCCGGTAGCGAGTTGGGCACCTAGCACGCCTACCTCGTAAGCAGCGTGCTCCTCCCCCAATCCCTCCTCTACTTCAACGGCACGATCACTTCATCCGGATGTGCGACGTTCAGCTCGCGCCGTACCATCTCGTCCACCATATCCGGGTTTGCATGCCGAGGATCGAGCAACGCGACCCGGTTTTTCAATACCGCCCGCTTCCGGTCCAGCTTGACGTAATCCGCTTCGCGCTGGGTCAGTTGGCTCTGATACTCGCCATATGCCATCGCCCCGTTTCGCCCGAACACGGCATAGCCCCCGAAGAAGGTGATGATCGTCAACCCCATCGCCGGCAAAGCGGCGCGGCGGAGCGTTCGAAAGACTTTCGGAGCTGGAGCGGGGCGCGGTTTCACACCCGACAATCCCTCGCGAGCCGTCCCATATCAAGCCCTATCGGTGCAGCACGTCGCGCCCGGCGAACCGAGCGGCGCTCCCCAGTTCTTCCTCGATCCGGATTAGCTGGTTGTACTTGGCCGTCCGGTCCGACCGCGCGAGCGAGCCGGTCTTGATCTGCCCGCAGTTCGTGGCGACCGCCAAGTCGGCGATCATTGCGTCCTCCGTCTCGCCCGACCGGTGCGACATGACCGCGGTATATCCCGCCCGCTGCGCCGCCGACACCGCATCGAGCGTTTCCGTCAGCGTTCCGATCTGGTTGACCTTGACCAGGATCGAGTTCGCCAGCCCGTCCGCGATCCCCTGCCGCAGCCGTTTGGTGTTCGTCACGAACAAATCGTCCCCGACCAGCTGCACCTTGCCGCCGAGCGCCTCCGTCAGCATCCGCCAGCCCTCGAAATCGTCCTCCGCCATCCCGTCCTCGATCGAAAAGATCGGATAGCGTGCCGCCAGGTCGACCAGATACGCCGACATCTCCCCGCTCGACAGCGACAAGCCCTCGCCGGAAATCTCGTACTTTCCGTGCCGGTGGAACTCGGTCGCCGCGCAATCGAGCGCCAGCATCACGTCGTCCCCCGGACGGTACCCCGCCGCCTCGACCGACCGCATGATAAAATCGAGCGCGTCCGTCGTGCTCGCCAGGTTCGGCGCGAACCCGCCCTCGTCGCCCACCGCCGTCGCCAAGCCCTGGTCGTGCAACGCTTTCTTCAGGGTATGGAAGATCTCCGACCCGCAGCGCACCGCCTCGCCGATATTCTCCGCCCCGACGGGCACGATCATGAATTCCTGGAAGTCGATCGGGTTGTCCGCATGCTCGCCGCCGTTGATGATGTTCATCATCGGCACGGGCAGCAGGTGCGCCGACACGCCGCCCACATATTTGTACAGCGGTAGCCCGCGCGCGTCCGCCGCCGCCTTGGCCACCGCCAGGCTGACGCCCAGGATCGCGTTCGCGCCCAGCCGGCCCTTGTTCTCCGTCCCGTCCAGCTCAATCATGGCGCGGTCGATGTCGACCTGGTCTTCGGCGTCCATCCCGACCACCGCCTCGGCGATCTCGTCGTTCACCGCGTCGATCGCTCCCTCGACGCCCTTACCCATCCAGCGCGACTTGTCCCCGTCCCGCTTCTCCACCGCCTCGTGCTTGCCCGTCGACGCGCCCGACGGCACCGCGGCGCGCCCGAAGCTGCCGTCTTCCAAAAGCACATCGACCTCGACCGTCGGGTTACCGCGGCTGTCGAGAATCTGGCGGCCGTGGATGTCGATGATCGCTGTCACGTGTGTTGCTCCCTTTTATCGGTCGGGATGGCCTGTATCGCGCGGGCCGGGGCTGATCAAATACGGAGCCGTAATGGAACCAGCGTCCCATTCTCGTGGTTCTGCGACAAACCAATGAAAGGGACCGTCATGTCCGACACCGGAATCAAATACGCGAACGACGCCACGCCGCCCTCGGGCACCTCGGTCGCTACGGCAGGCGTAGGGTCCTCGGCCGATGGCGGCGCGACCGGTGGGCGCGTCGACGACGCCAAGCAGGCGGTGCGCGACAACGCGTCGAAGCTGACCGCTCAGGCCGGCGACAAGGCGCGCGAGTACGCCGAACAGGGCAAGGCTAAGGCTTACGACGCGCTAGGCCAGCTCTCGAAGACGATCGAGGACGCGGCGCAGCAGGTCGAGGAGAAGCTCGGGCCTCAGTACGGCCAATATGTCCGCTCAGCTGCGGGTCAGGTCACGACGCTCGCCGATCGCATCAACGGCACCGACGTCGACCAGCTCGCCGACGACGTGCGCGGCTATGTCCGCCAGAGCCCGGGCGTCGCGATCGGCGCGGCCGCCGCGGTCGGCTTCGTCCTCGCCCGGCTGGCCCAGGCCGGGATCGACGGAAAGCCCGACTGATGGCGACCATCGCGCCCGAACGGACGGCTGGCGGCGCGGGCCGTCCCATCGCCGTCAAGCTCTCCGACGAGGGCGTGCCCGAACTCGTCGGCCGCTTGGTCGATGACACGCGTGGCCTCGTGTCCGCCGAGGTCGAGCTCTACAAATCCAAGATCGCCGAGCGCGTCATCGCCTACAAGGCGGCAGCCGTGTTGTTCGCGATCGCGGGCGTGCTCGGGCTCGTCGGGCTTATCGCGTTGTTGATCGGGTTGATCATGACGCTTGCGACGCTGATCGGGCCCGGCTTTGCGACATTGGTCGTGGTTGGTGTGGTCCTAGCCGCAGCCGCCGCGCTCGGTCTGATGGGACGCGCAAAGCTCGCCCCGCCCAACACGGGAGCTCCGCGATGACCGATGACGCGAAGGAGAAAGACGTCAATGACGGTCAGGCGGTGACGCCGCCGGTCGTACGCCTCGCCGCGGCCGAGGTCGACGCGGTCGCCGCGCGCGACCGGCTCAACGACACCGTCGCACGTCTCCAGTCCAAGCTCGATCCGAAGCTCATCGCCAAGGAAGCTGTTGGCGAGGCAAAGATGATTGGCAGGCAGGCGATGGGTGAAGCCAAGATCGCGAGCGACAAGGGCAAGGATTACGCCCGCGACAACCCTCGTGTCATCGGGGGGGCTGCGGCCGGGATAGTACTGTTCCTGCTTCGCCGCCCGCTTCTTGGCCTGTTCAAGCGTCGCAAAGGTCCCAAGCCGCAAAAGGCTGCCAAGCCGATGACGCGGACGGCCGCCAACGATCGTCTCGCGCGTTCGCCGCACCCCGCGCAAGCGCCCGAGCGGACGCCGATCCGGCCGCTCGCCACACCGCATCCCACCACACCCGCCCCTAGGAACCTCGCTCCGATCGCTCCCGTCACGGCGAGCAATGAAGGCGTTCCGCTCGAAGGACAGAAATCATGAGCAACACCAAGACCAACCCGTCCGAGCAGTCCACCGTCGACGCAGCCACCGCGCGCGCGACCGAGGCGCTCGACACCAACCCGCTAGGCGTCCTCGCCGGTGGCCTGGCGCTCGGCGCGATCGCCGGGGCGTTGCTGCCCCGCACCGACCGCGAGAAGGATCTGCTCCGCCCCGTCGGCGCGAAGATCGGCGCTACCGCGGTCGCCGCATTCGCCGCCGCCAAGGAGGCCGGCCGCGCTGAGATCGAGCAGCGCGGCTTGACCAAGGAGTCCGCGCGCGATCAGGCCAAGTCGCTCTTCGAGAACGTCGTCAAGGCGGCAAGCGGCGCGGCTAGCGCGGGTGCCAAGACCGCCAAGCAGGAAGCGACCGGCAAGGCCGACGCCCCGGACTCGACAGGCGGCACCGGCGATAGCGTTCCCGCTGCCGATCCACACAAGCAGATCATGGCCGCCGAGACCGACATGGGCAGCATCCGCTCGGCCGTCTAATGTCCCGGACGGAAGCGGCCCGTACGGTCCGCTTCCGCACTTCCCCTGTTTCCGCGCGGCCGAAACCCCTCTAGGGCGAGCCGCATGAGCAAGCTTCATCTAGTCTTCGGCGGTCGTGTGCGCGACCCTCGCGGCCTCGACTTCGTCTCTCCCGAGCAGGTCGAGATCGTCGGCGTCTTCCCGGACTATTCCGCCGCCGAAAAAGCCTGGCGCGCCGCCGCCCAGCGTACCGTCGACGATGCGGAGATGAAGTTCGTCGTCGTCCACCTCCACCGCCTCCTGGAACCCGGCCTGGAAACTGATAGCGCCTAGTCTGTTCTCCTCCCTGGACAGGGAAGGGCATGGGTGGGTGGACGCGAAAGCGTTCTAGTGACGGCCCCTCAAGCCCCTCGGTGCCGCCACAACAGCAACGGCCGCGCCAATGCCAGCCCGGCCAGAAACCCGCCGATATGCGCCCCGACCGCGATCGCTGGCCCGCCACCGATTCCGACCGCACCGACCAACAGCTGGATGCCTACCCACGCCCCCGCCAGCCAGGCAACATGCACCAGGCTCCCCGGCACCGGCCCTAACCTGCGCGCCCGGTTCCGCCCATAGAACAACGCGTAGGCGGCAACGACCGCCGAGATCGCGCCGCTCGCGCCGATCATCGGCCCGCCGCCGCCGATCAGCCATTGCCCGGCCGCCGCCGCATACGCGCCCGAGACATACAAAACGACCAGTCCCGCCGCCCCGATCACCCGCTCGGCGGACAGCCCGCAATAGACAAGCATCAGCAGATTGAGCGCGAGATGCCCAACCCCGCCATGGATCAACGTCGCGCTCAGCGGGGTCAACAACGCCGGCACCGCCATCCCTAGCTCGCCCGGCATCCCCAACCCGGCGAACCGTTCGGGGATGAACCCGCCCATCACCGCTGCGTAGGGCAGCCATCCCGACAACAGCACCAATATCGACGCCGCGGCCGTAGCCGCGGCGATCGCAACGGTCGCGGGCGCGTTCGCGACCGGGTTCAGACGAACGCGATCTTGGAAACGACGTAGTAACGATCGCCCGACGGCACCGTCACCTCCACCTCCTCGTCGACCTTGCGCCCGATCAGCGCGCGGCCCAGCGGCGAATTATAGCTGATCCGTCCCGTCTTGGCGTCCGCCTCCGTCTGGCCGACAATCTGATAGATCACCGGCTTGTCGTCCTCGTCCAAAAGCGTGACGGTCGCGCCGAACACGATCTTGTCGCCCGACAAGTCCCTGGGATCAATGATCTGCGCGCGGGACAGCTTGTCCTCGATGTCGGACAGCGACGCCTCGACCTGGCCCTGGCGCTCCTTTGCGGCGTGATACTCGGCGTTCTCCGACAGGTCGCCGTGCGCGCGCGCTTCCTCGATCGCGTCGACGATCGTCGGCCGTTCCGCCTTCAACCGCTTCAGATCGACGGAGAGCCTGTCATAGCCTTCCTGGAGCATGGGAAACTTCTCGACGGTCGCCATGGCTTCGCGGTCCCTGAATTGTTCGGACCCCGGGTCGGACCGGTCGGTCCGCCCGCACCACATGTTTCGCTATGGAAGGGGTCGTTCGTTACGCCCCGAATGATAAGCCTGTAACGGCAGCACTTCAAGCCGCGCCTCCCCGTCACCCGATCTTGCGCCCGCCGCGATCGCCTTGGCCGCCTCCACGCTCGCGGGCGTGGTCGTGAAGTAGGGCACGCGCGCTTCCAGCGCGGCCTGCCGGATCGGCTTCGAGTCCTTGAGCGACTGCCACCCCTCCGTCGTGTTCAAGATCAGCGCGATCCCGCCGTCCTTGATCCGGTCTACGATGTGCGGCCGCCCCTGCGCGACCTTGTTGATGCGCTCGACCGCCACGCCCTCGCCCTCCAGGAATGCCGCCGTCCCCTGCGTCGCGACGATCGCAAAGCCTGCCTCCGCCAGCATCCGCATGGCCGGCGCGATTGCGGCCTTATCGCCCTCCTTGACCGACACGAACACCGCGCCCCCGCTCGGCAGCACCGTCCCGGCACCCAGTTGCGCCTTGGCGAAGGCGGCCGTGAAATCGCGAGCAATACCCATTACTTCGCCCGTGCTCTTCATCTCGGGCGACAGCACCGGATCGACACCCGCAAACCGCGCGAAGGGGAACACCGACTCCTTGACCGCAAAGAACTCGATAGCCCGGACGATCGGCGGCAGGTCGCGGAGCATCTCTCCCGCCATTACCCGCGCCGCGATCTTGGCGACCGGGCAACCGATCGCCTTGGCCACGAACGGCACCGTCCGCGACGCGCGCGGATTGACCTCGATCAAATAGACCCGGCCCTCCTTTACCGCGAATTGGATATTCATCAGCCCGCGTACCTTCAGCGCGCGCGCGAGCACATCCGTCTGCCGCTCGATCTCCGCCACGATCTCGGGCGACAGGCTATAGGGCGGGATCGAACAGGCGCTGTCGCCCGAATGCACCCCCGCCTCCTCGATGTGCTGAAGCACGCCTGCGACCACCACATCCACGCCGTCCGCGACCGCATCGACATCCACCTCGATCGCGTCACGTAAATATTGGTCGACCAGAACTGGCGCGTCGTCAGACACTTGCACCGCGAACTGGATGTAATCATCCAACTGCGCCGGCCCGTCCACGATCTCCATCGCTCGGCCTCCGAGCACGTAGCTCGGCCGCATCAGCACGGGATAACCGATCCGCTCCGCCACCGCGATCGCCTCGTCCCGGCTCCGCGCGATGCCGTTGGCCGGTTGCAGCAGCCCAAGCTTGGCGACCAGCGCCGCGAACCGCTCGCGGTCTTCCGCCAGATCAATCGCGTCGGGGCTCGTCCCCAGGATCGGCACCCCCGCCGCCTCCAGCGCGCGCGCGAGATTGAGCGGCGTCTGCCCGCCCAGCTGCACGATCACGCCGTGCAGCGTCCCCCGCGCCATCTCGACATGCAGCACCTCCAGCACGTCCTCGGCCGTCAACGGCTCAAAATACAGCCGGTCGGACGTATCGTAATCGGTCGACACCGTTTCCGGATTGCAGTTGACCATGATCGTCTCGTACCCCGCTTCCGCCAGCGCGAACGAGGCATGGCAGCAGCAATAATCGAACTCGATCCCCTGCCCGATCCGGTTCGGCCCCCCGCCCAGAATGACCACCTTGCGCCGGTCGGACACGTCGCTCTCGTCCTCCGGCGCGCCGAAGCTCGGGGCCTCATAGGTCGAATACATATACGGCGTCGGCGCATCGAACTCGGCCGCGCAGCTGTCGATCCGCTTGAACACCGGCCGCACGCCCAGCCGGTGACGAAGCGCGCGCACCTCCTCCTCGGTCACGCCCCCCGTCATCGCCACGACCGCCTCGTGGATCAACCCCGATCCGCGCGCGATCCCCCGCGACATACCTCGCAGATGTACCGACTGCAGCGCCAGCCAGGCGAGCCGCTTGTCGCTGAACCCCATGCCCTTCAGCCGCCGCATCCCCGCCGCGTGGATCGGCAGCCCGTTGCTCGTCACCTCCGATTCCGCGCGAACGATCTCCGCTATCCGCTCAAGAAACCACGGATCATACTTGGCGATCGCATGCACCTCCGCGACCGTGAAGCCCTCGCGCAACGCCTGGGCCGCGACCAGCAGCCGGTCGGGCGTTGCCGCCGCCAGCGCCGCCTCGATCTCCGCGCGCGGCGCGCCGACCAGCGCATCGACTTGGTTGAACCCGCTCAGCCCCGTTTCCAATCCGCGCAACGCCTTTTGCAGCGATTCGTGAATGTTACGCCCGATCGCCATCACCTCACCGACGGATTTCATCGCCGTCGACAGCACCGCATCCGCGCCCTTGAACTTCTCGAACGCGAAGCGTGGTATCTTGGTGACGACGTAATCAAGGGTCGGCTCGAACGACGCCGGCGTGGCCCCGGTAATATCGTTCGTGATCTCGTCGAGCGTGTACCCTACCGCCAGCAGCGCCGCGACCTTGGCGATCGGAAACCCCGTCGCCTTGGATGCCAGCGCCGACGACCGCGATACACGCGGGTTCATCTCGATCACGATCAGCCGCCCATCCTTCGGATTTACCGCGAACTGGACGTTCGAACCGCCTGTCTCGACACCGATTTCGCGCAGGCAAGCGATGCTCGCATTGCGCATTATCTGATATTCCTTGTCCGACAGCGTCAGTGCGGGCGCGACCGTGATCGAGTCGCCCGTATGCACCCCCATCGGATCGACATTCTCGATCGAGCAGACGATGATGGCGTTGTCCGCGCGGTCGCGGACCACCTCCATCTCATATTCCTTCCACCCGAGCAGCGATTCCTCGATCAGCACCTCGGTCGTGGGCGACGCGTCGAGCCCCGACCGCACGATCGCCAAGAACTCCTCGCGGTTGTACGCCACGCCCCCGCCCGTGCCCCCGAGCGTGAAGCTTGGCCGGATGATCGCTGGCAATCCAACCTTCTCAAGCCCTTGCAACGCTTCCTTCTCGTCATGCGCGATCGCCGAGCGCGCCGACTCCAGCCCGATCCGCCCCATCGCCTCCTTGAACTTCAGCCGATCCTCCGCCTTGTCGATCGCCTCCGCGTCCGCGCCGATCATCTCCACGCCGTGCCGCGCCAGCGTCCCGTCGGCGGACAAGGCCAGCGCGATGTTGAGCGCGGTCTGCCCGCCCATCGTCGGCAGCACCGCCATCACCTCATCCGGATGGAGCCCCCGCTCACGCTCGATGATCCTCGCCACCACCGCGGGCGTCATCGGCTCGATATACGTCGCGTCCGACAGTTCGGGATCGGTCATGATCGTCGCCGGGTTCGAATTGACCAGCACGATCCGGTACCCCTCGGCGCGCAGGGCTTTGGCCGCCTGCGTCCCCGAATAATCGAACTCGGCCGCCTGCCCGATCACGATCGGCCCCGCGCCGATGATCAGGATGGATTGGATGTTGGTGCATTTGGGCATTATGCGTCGATCCCGATCGACTTCACGAGAGCAGTTAAGAGCGCGCTAGCAAGGCCGCCGATTAATTGGTCCTGATAACGCTTGATCAAAAACTTGAGACTCTGGATCAGGGTCAATTCGAGTAAATAGATACGAGTACTTCCAGCTCTAATCAGCTCCCGGCCAGCTTGAAGCTGACCGATCATCAGTTCGCGCAAGCCAGGAAGCTCGGCTATCTGATTTTGACCGCTCACCGCCTGAATAATTTCAGTCGCCTTTAGATCTAGCTCCGAAATTTCATTGTCTGAAAAGGATACGACACGATTTGCAGCTGGAGCAAACCCCAGATCAGGAAAAACATTCCCGATACCCTGACTGCGTTTGTAGCCGTCAAATACATCAGGATAGAAGCGGTCACCTATTACTTGCGACCGAGCAAATACCTTGTCGGCCTTCAGGGCCTTATCTCGAAACTGAGTATAATGAGAGGGGGAGTACATATAATAGGTACCGGCAAAGTCCTCCTCGGTTTCAAAGACAGCTTGTCCACTTACAAGCTCCTGCAGAACACTTATACTTAGAGATTGTATGTCAATTAACTCTTCCACTTCATACTTTCCGAGTGCCTTGCGCGCATAGATTTCGAGAGCTGCAAGAATCTCGTCTCGTCGGACGTAGCCTTGAGATAATGGTAGCTGTGCTTGCGATTGCAGCAGGAGCGTGCGAGCGTACGGGTATATTTCAGCCACTGAGTTTCTTCTTTACCATCTCCACAAACCGCTCGAACAGATAGAAACTATCCTGCGGCCCCGGGCTCGCCTCCGGATGATATTGCACGCTGAACGCAGGCCGGTCGGTCAGCTCCAGCCCCGTATTCGACCCGTCGAACAAGGACACATGCGTCTCGCGCACGTTCGTGGGCAGGCTGTCGCGCTCCACCGCGAAGCCGTGGTTCATGCTGGTGATCTCCACCGCGCCGTCCGCCACGCGCCGGACCGGGTGGTTCGCCCCTCGGTGCCCCTGGAACATCTTGGTCGTCCGCGCGCCCACCGCCAACGCAAGCAACTGGTGCCCCAGGCAGATGCCGAACAGCGGCAGCCCCGTCTCCAGCAGCTCCCGGATCACCGGCGCGGCGTACTCGGCGGTCGCGGCGGGATCGCCCGGCCCGTTCGACAGGAACACCCCGTCGGGCTTCAGCGCCATCACCTGCTCGGCGGTCGCGGTCGCGGGCACCACCGACACCTGAGCTCCCACGCGAACAAGGTTGCGGAAGATGTTGCGTTTGCTACCATAATCGATCGCGACCACATGCGGACGCTTTTCGCCGTATAGGTCTGGTTCTTCTGGATCGCCGTATCCGAACCCCAGCCGCCAGACCCCGCCGTCCCAGCCGTAATGCGTCGCCGTCGACACCTCGCGCGCCAGGTCCACCCCCTCCAGCCCCGGCCATTCCCGAGCCCGCGCCAGCAGCGCCTCCACATCGAACCGCCCATCCGCCCGGTGCGCGATGACCGCGTTCGGCGCGCCGACGCCCCGGATGCGCCGGGTCAGCGCGCGCGTGTCCACCCTTGCCAGCCCGATCCGCGCATGCCGCCGCATCCACCCATCCAGCCGCCCAGCGCTCCGGAAGTTCGACGGCGCGGTCACGTCCTCGCGCACGATCACGCCCAGCGCATGCGGGTCGTCCGCCTCAAGATCGTCCGGGTTAACGCCCACATTGCCGATATGCGGGAAGGTGAAGGTGATGATCTGCCCGGCGAAGCTCGGGTCGGTCATGACCTCCTGATAGCCCGTCATCGCGGTGTGGAAGCACACCTCGCCGACCGCGTCCCCCTCCGCCCCGAACCCGCGCCCCCACAGCACGTCCCCCGATGCGAGGACCAGACAACCCGTCGCTCCGGCAGGCATGGCTAGAGGCTTGGCGTCGGCCATGAAGGCGGGCACTCCTTGGGGTCGGACGGCGATGTCGCTAAGCCGCGCTCGCTAAAGACGCCCCCACGCCCCGTCAATCTGTTAAGGCCGTGTCCCATGATTCGAGACGACATCAAAGCCGCGCAACTCGTGGCCATGAAGGCCGGCGACAAGCCCGCCCGGAACGCCATCGGCCTGATGCAGGCCGCCATCAAGAACCGAGACATCGAGGCGCGCACCGGCGCTGCAGCGATCGATGACGACGCGCTGGTCGTCGAGGTCCTTCAAAAGATGGTCAAGCAACGCCGCGAGTCGATCGCGATGTTCGAACAGGGCGGCCGCCCCGAACTCGCGCAGGCCGAAGCCGCCGAGGTCGCGGTCATCGAACGCTTCCTCCCCACCCAGATGGACGAAGCGACCACCCGCGCCGCGATCGACCGGATCAAGTCCGAACTGGGCGCGACCGGCATGAAGGACATGGGCCGCGTCATGGCGGAGCTGAAAGCCAGACACGCGACCGAGCTCGATATGTCGAAGGCGAGCGGGCTAGTGAAGGCTGCGTTAGCCTGACGTGACGCTCACCCCCGCCTTTCTCGACGAGCTCCGCGCCCGCACCTCGCTCTCCGCGCTCGTCCAGAAGACCGTAAAGCTGCAACGCGCCGGCCGCGAGATGCGCGGATGCTGCCCGTTCCACAACGAGAAGACGCCCTCCTTCTACGTCAACGACGACAAGGGCTTCTACCATTGCTTCGGCTGTTCCGCGCACGGCGACGCCATCAAGTGGATGACCGACCAGCGCGGCCTGCCCTTCATCGACGCGGTCAAGGAGCTCGCCGCCGCCGCCGGGCTCGACATGCCCGAACAGGACCGCCGCTCGGCCGAGAAGGCGGAGCGCGCCAAGGGCCTGCATGACGTGACGCACGCCGCGAACGACTGGTTCGAGGCGCAGCTCGCCGGCCTCGACGGCGCGGCCGTGCAAGCGTTGCTGAGGAAGCGCGGCGTCTCCGAGGCGACCGCGCGCACCTTCAACCTCGGCTTCGCGCCCGACAGCCGCGCCAAGCTCCGCACCGCGCTCAAGACTATCGGCGACGGCCCGCTCATCGAGACCGGCCTCCTCATCCAGGTCGAAGGGAAGGAGCCCTACGACCGCTTCCGCGGGCGCCTGACCATCCCGATCCGCGACCCGCGCGGCCGCGTGATCGCCTGGGGTGCCCGCATCATCGGCGAGGGCGAGCCGAAATACCTGAACTCCCCCGACACCCCGCTCTTCGACAAGGGCCGCACGCTCTACAACCTCGACCGCGCCGCCCCCGCCGCGCGCAAGGCGGGCCGCGTCCTCGTCGTTGAGGGTTACATGGACGTGATCGCCCTAGCTCAGGCCGGCATCGCCGAGGTCGTCGCCCCGCTCGGCACCGCGCTCACCGAGCACCAGCTCGAACGGCTGTGGCGCGTCGCCCCCGTCCCTACCCTCTGTTTCGACGGCGACGCCGCCGGGCAAAAGGCGAGTTTGCGCGCCGCCCACCGCGCCGTGCCGCTCCTCGCCCCCGGCCGATCGCTCCGTTTCGTCACCTTGCCCGACGGCCAAGACCCCGACGACCTTGTCCGCGCACGCGGCGCGTCCGCGCTGGAGGCACTGCTCGCCCAGGCCGAGCCGCTCGTCGACCGCCTCTGGACCACCGAACTCGCCGCCGAGCCGCTGGACACCCCCGAACAACGCGCGGGCCTCAAGCGCCGCTTGGCCGACCTCGCCACCGGCATCGCCGACGGGGCCGTCCGCACCGAGTACCAATCCGAATTCCGCCGCCGCTTCGACGCGCATTTCGCCCCCGCCCCGCGCAAGCCGTTCGTCAGGTCGTTCGACCGCCGCGCCGGGCCCTACAAGCCTCCGATCCTCCCCGTCTCCGCCGACGCGAAGGCGGTGAATGCCACCGGCATCGACCGCGTTCTCGCCAAGGCGGTGCTCGCCGGGCTGATCCGCCACCCCGCCGAGATCGCGCATCATTACGAGATCCTGCGCTCGCTCCGCATGGCCGCCGGAGACTCCGGCGGTGCGCTCGGTCGCCTGTTCGAGGCGGTGGTGGATCTGGCGGTCGAGGACGGGACGCTTGATAGCGCGGGGCTGGTGACCATATTGGCCAAGTCCGGTTTCGAGGCGGTCGCCACCGACCTGCTGAGGGCGGACACGATGCCCTACTCGTTCACGCAAGCCGGCGGAGACACGGCGCGCGCGCACGCCGACCTCGACGAGGCGATCGCGATCCTGGTCGCGCGTCCCGAGGTCGACGACGCCCTCGCCGATGCAACCGCCGCGATGCAGGCCCGTTTCACCGACGAGGCGTTCGAACGGCAGGTGGCGCTCGTGAGGGAGAAAGCGGCATTGGAACGGAGGCTTGCAAATCTATGTCAGGCCAACGAAGACGCGCGGCACTTTGGGTTTGAGGGCGATTGATGGCGAAGGCGAACATGGCGGACGCGCCCGATACGGTCGAGGGCGGCGACGCTCCCCTCATCGATCTGAACGACGCCGGTATCAAGAAGGTGATCGCTCGCGCCAAGAAGCGCGGCTACATCACCTACGACCAGCTCAATGAAGCGCTGCCCCAGGGTGAGATGTCCTCCGACCAGATCGAGGACATGACGTCGGCGCTGTCGGAAATGGGCATCAACATCGTCGAGAATGAAGAGGCCGGCGAGGAGGGTGAGCCCGAGGCGCGCGCCGACGACGAGGACGATACGCCAGAGCCCGCCGATGCGGAAGGCGACGGCACCGCGCCCGTCGCGGAGGCCAAGAAAAAGGAGGTCGTCGACCGCACCGACGACCCCGTGCGCATGTACCTGCGCGAGATGGGCGCGGTCGAGCTGCTGTCGCGCGAGGGCGAGATCGCCATCGCCAAGCGGATCGAGGCGGGCCGAGACACCATGATCATGGGGCTGGGCGAATCCCCCATCACCTTCAACGCGATCATCGACTGGTCCACCGCGCTCAACGAGGGCACCATGCAGCTGCGCGAGATCATCGATCTCGACGCGATGCTGAATAAGGACCCCGCCCCCGAGGCGCTCGCCGACGACGCCGAGGAGAATGCGGACGGCGAGATCAGCGCCAAGACCGCGGGCCCCGCCTTCAAGGAGGAGGCGGAGGTCGAGGAAGCCCCCGTCGCCGATGAGGAGGACGATCTCACCGAACGTCGCGCCCCCCGCCCGTCCGACGACGAGGAGGAGGACAACACCCTCTCGCTCGCGCAGATGGAGGAGACGCTCAAACCCCAGGCGCTCGAGAAGTTTGCGCAGATCACCGCGCTCTACAAGAAGTTCGGCAAGCTCCAGACGACCCGCCTGGGCGCGATGGGCGGCGGCTCCGGCCTGACGCCCGGCGACGAGCGCAAGTATCAGAAACTGCGCGAGGAGCTGACCGCCGAGGTCGAGTCCGTCCAGTTCCACAACGCCAAGATCGAATATCTCGTTGATCAGCTCTACGCCTACAACCGCCGCCTGACCGCGCTGGGCGGGCAGATGCTGCGGCTGGCCGAGCGTCACAAGGTGCCGCGCAAGGACCTCCTTGACCGCTATGTCGGCCACGAGCTCGACGAGCAGTGGATCGCGGGCATGGGCAAGCTCGACAAGAAATGGACCGCCTTCGCGACCAACGAGGGCGAGGCGGTCGGCCGCATCCGCAGCGAGATCGCCGACATCTCGCAGCAGACCGGCATGTCGCTGCAAGAGTTCCGGCGGATCACGAACATGGTCCAGAAGGGCGAGCGCGAGGCGCGGATTGCCAAGAAGGAGATGGTCGAGGCGAACCTGCGCCTAGTGATCTCGATCGCGAAAAAGTACACTAACCGCGGGCTGCAGTTCCTGGACCTTATCCAGGAGGGCAACATTGGTCTTATGAAGGCCGTGGATAAGTTCGAGTACCGCCGCGGCTACAAGTTTTCGACCTACGCGACATGGTGGATCCGGCAGGCGATCACGCGGAGCATCGCCGACCAGGCGCGCACGATCCGCATTCCGGTCCACATGATCGAGACGATCAACAAGCTGGTCCGCACCAGCCGCCAGTTCCTCCACGAGCAGGGCCGCGAGCCCACGCCCGAGGAGATGGCCGAGCGCCTCTCCATGCCGCTGGAGAAGGTCCGCAAGGTGATGAAGATCGCCAAGGAGCCGATCAGCCTCGAGACGCCGATCGGCGACGAGGAGGACAGCCACCTCGGCGACTTCATCGAGGACAAGAACGCCGTCATCCCCGTCGATGCCGCGATCCAGGCGAACCTGAAGGAGACGGTGACGCGCGTGCTGGCGTCGCTCACCCCGCGCGAAGAACGGGTGCTGCGCATGCGTTTCGGGATTGGCATGAACACCGACCACACGCTGGAGGAAGTCGGCCAGCAGTTCAGCGTCACCCGAGAGCGCATTCGCCAGATCGAGGCCAAGGCGCTCCGCAAGCTCAAGCACCCGTCGCGGTCGCGCAAGATGCGGTCGTTCCTGGATCAGTGACCCCGTCCGGCGACCGACCCGACGCTTGAGACCGCGCGAATACCGTCCGTTAGCGGTTTCCGCGCGGTCGGGCGGTCCTCATCGCGCCGCTTGCCCGACGCGATCAGCGGACGCTCGACGAAGACGTAACTCAGCGCGGACAGGACGATCGTCGCGCTTCCGAGCGCGGCCAGGGCCGCCGCCCGTTCGAGATAACCGAGCGCGTTGACCCACCGCGGATCCACGAATAGCGTGAAGACGATGCTGATGAGCGGAAAATGCAGGATGTAGACGCTGTAGCTTATCTCCCCGACGAACCGGACCGGGCGAGCAGCGCGCCGCCGAAGAGCATCGCGGTCAACGCGTAGAAGGGCGCGGTGAAGAACGACGAGTTCATGAGTGAGCGAACCACGGTCGGGGTCGGGTCGAAGCCTGCGCCGGGCTGCATCGAGATCGGCACCACATTCAGGTGATGCGTCAGCACCCAAAGCGTCAACAGCCCGCGCGCGCCGTCCAGCGTATGGGTGCGCCTCGCGTCGTCCGGGCCGACCGTCCGCGTCCAGATATGCGGCGAGGCGCGCAGCACCACCCCGACGAGCAGCGCGATCAGAGCCGGCACGAGGACGAAGAGCCAGGTCGTCTCGTCCGTGGTTTGCTGCACTGTCCGCTCCGACGGTTCCAGGCTGACCGACGCCCCGGCGTGGGACGGCCACATCGCCTACGTCCCCGTAGCGCGCAAAGGTAAACCGAGCCTTTTCCCCCACCCCCCGTCAGCCGATCGCCGCTCGCGCTTCCGACTTGCGCCGGCGCAGCGCCCGCCGCCCCGAAGCCGATGATCATCATCCCCCAGGTCGCGGGCTCGGGCACCGCGCCCGCGGAATCGCGTGTCGTCCCGTTGACGCTGGCCGTCGGCGTCACGAGTCCAATCGGGGACTACCCTACGTCCTAGGCGTGCTGTTATGCGATATACAGGCCAACCCGGCGGCATTTACCCGCTGTGGGACGGAATCAGTCATGACGCCGCCGCCGCTCGTTCCTATATCATTGGACGTACGAACCGCAGCGGCGCGGGAAGGGAGAAGTCGGTTGAGCGAGCCTACCCGGATCAGCGCGCGGATGAAGGGTCCCAAGGGCTACACGCTCCGGACGCTCGGCGCGATGCGTTATGCAACGAGCCGGATCGGCCGCCTGCGCCCGACCAAGGCCCCCAATCGGACGGCCGCCGCCTTCATGCTGGCGCTGGCGATCTCGCTGGGCCTGTGGGCGCTCGTCGCGGCGGGGTGGCTGATCCTGGATTGACGCCGGCTTTCGCGGCGCGGAAGCCTAATGCAGGATGATCTCGCCCGGTTTCCGACCGGCGGCGACGGCGCTAACCTCCTTGATGGGTTTCGCTGCACTGCGGTATTGCTTTCGACCAACGATTTCGCGAACGAGGCCGTGCACCGCGAGCGGGGGACCGGAGGTTGGACGCACAGGCGATCGTGGAGCGCTTCCGGAGCGCCGCGCTGGGGATCGACGATTGGTGCTCGGCGCTGGACGCGCTGGCGGTCCCGACCCGCGCGCGTATCGGCCAGATCTGCGTGTCCGACGCCCGTGACGGGCTGAAACTGAACCTGATGGCGGGCTGCTCGCCGGACGAGGAGGCCGCCTACCTCGCGGCGCGCGGACCCGACCCGCGCATCAACCCGCGCACGCGCGCCGTGCTGACCGCGCCGTCATCGCGGTGCGTCGCCGAGGCGGATTTCGCCACGCCCGCGCTCGTCGCGCGGACACCCATCTATCAGGACCTGTTCCGCCGCGCGGGTACCCCGTCCTCGCTCGCAATCAGGGTCGACGAACCCGACGGGACGCACATCGTCCTGTCGATGCAACGTTACGTGCCGATCGACGACGTCGACGCGCGCGAGCGGCGGCTGATGGAGGCGATCGCGCCCGGCGTGGCCGCCGCCGTCCGCGCCTCACTCGCGCTCGGGACCGGGCTGGACCGCGATCTGGCCGCCACCCTGGAGAGGGTCGCCGCCCCTTGCCTGCTACTGGGCGCGGACATGACGGTAGCGGCGCTCTCACCGGGGGCGGGGGCGGCGCTCGGGCCGTCGGCCGGCCTGTCGGTCGGCAACAACCGCCTGCGCGCCGCCGTGCCGGAGGATCAGCGGCGGCTGGAGCGCGCGTTCGATCTGTCCTCCGACCCCGCAACGCTGCGGCCCGTTACGGTCGCGGTGCGGCGTTGCGACGGCGAGCGCGGCGCGACCGCCGAGTTCAGCCCGCTGCCCGCGCGGATGGCCGGTCCGCTCTCGCGCGCCCGGGCGCTGGTGATGATCCGCGTCCCGCGTCCGGCGGCGGACGCCGGAGCGGCCGACGCGCTCCGGGCGCTGTTCGGGCTCACCCCTGCCGAGGCCGAGGTGGCGGCGATGGTCGGCCGAGGCGCCGACCCGGCGGCGATCGCGCGGGCGCGCGGCTGCGGCCGCGAGACCGTCCGCTCCCAACTGAAGATCATATTCGAAAAGACCGGCGCCCGCCGACAGGCCGAACTGGCACTGCTCGTCCGGCCGCATCTGGAGGTGAACTCCGGCCGTTGACCGGCGGGCCCCGCGCATTCCGGTCATATCGGACCGGTTCGGCGGACGGACATACCCTAAACGGGTGATGCGGGCGCGATACTCCCCCCGTAGCTCGCGGGCGGCGCGCCGAACCGGGCGGACCGAATCATCGACAAAGGGGACCATCATGAAGAATCGTGGATACGCGCTCGTCGGCGCGCTGGCGGCGCTGACCGCCGCTCCGGCCTCCGCGCAGGACGCTCCCGCGAGCGGCCGCGGCGTGTACGGCTCGATCCAACTGGGGGCGGCCAGCGTGAACGACGTCGACCTGGCCTATCTCGACGAGGGCGGAACGTTCGGCGGCACGGGCGTGCAGGACCGGGCCGATTTCAAGGTCGAGCTGAAAAGCGCCTTCGCCATCTCCGGCGCGCTCGGCTACGATTTCGGGCCCGTCCGCGCGGACGTGGAGGTGAACTACTCGCGCAACGGGGTGAAGGCGTTGTCGCTGGAAGGCATCAATGGCGCGGCCGCGACGCTAAGCGCCCAGGACCGCGCGGAGGTCTGCGACTATCTGGGGGCCGAAACGTGCGGCGGGTCGGGCAACGGCTTCGACCTCGACGGCGGCAAGCTGCGCCAGCTGAGCGCGCTGGCCAATCTATGGGTGGACATCCCGACCGGTTCGGTAGTCACGCCCTATGCCGGCGGCGGCGCGGGCATCGCGGGATACGAGTTCGACGGCGAGGGCAAGGCGCGCTTCGCCTGGCAGCTGGGCGCGGGCGTCGGGATCGACGTCACCCCGTCGCTGTCGCTCACGGTCGACTATCGCCGCCGCCAGACGAACGGCGCCACGATCACCGACGACGAGTTCGAGAATGCGGGCATACGGTTCGGCAAGGTCCGCACCAACCTGTTCACCGCAGGCCTGCGCTTCCGCTTCTGATCGGGATCGCGAGGGGGTTGGGGATCGGCGTGCGGCCGATCCTCGCCCACCCTGACCACCGCCGCGTTCGCCGGCGTGATGTGATATGCGGAAGCCTTGTCGCAGGAGGATGAGATGAGTCGCTGGGCTTGGCCGTTCCTGATCGCCGCAGTCTTCGGTACGAGCCTTTTTTGGGTTACGCCGGCACATGCCGCAGAGCCAAGACGCTATTTCACCTTCTGCTCCGTTCGCATTCTCAATTATTATATGCCTAATCATGCCGTCGAGCCGCGGGGTAGCGTCGAGTACGCCTCACCAATATTCGAGATGTCGTCCGAGGACTACGATGTGCCGAATGGGGAGGATTGGAGTCATAGCGCCTATAGCCGCTCATTCGCGAAAGCGGCTTTTCCCGATGGTGAGATGCCGAAAGGTGCCGAGCATGGCTGCTATGCAAGTTCGGTGCTCAGCTCCGTGGAGAATCAGCGATTTAGTCATATGATCGCAAACAAGAATGTAGAGGTGGCATGGAAACCTACCGAGGCGGATATCGAGGCTGCTCGAAGCTACATTCGCGCGCAGGATCAGGATCGGGCATCCCTGACGCCGCCCCTCGACTCGTATGTTTATTGCGTCCTCTCGTATGATGTAAAATACGATGACGCGCCTTTTCGAGATCAGGCGCATACTTATACGGCAATCATGCCTATGTCCGATCGACCGGAGGTCGTCGAGGCATTAAGTGCTTTGTTCCAGAAAAGCGTTCTGGAAAAGAGTCCCGAGATCGCAGAAAAGTTGACGAAGCCAGGCTGGGAAAGCATTTTCGGCAAGAACGTGAATTGCACCGCCGCAACTTTAAAAAGCGAAGCCGAACGCAAACTGGCTAGGGAAATGAAGTTACACCGCGTTTACTCGTACAAGTTCATCGAGCCGGTCATGACGGGCTGGAGTCCGAGCGAGGCCGATTACGTCGAGTTGACAGGTATAGCGCCGGCCGCGTCGCCTGCTCCGACCGCCCCTCTCCCGATCGTGATCGCCGATATGAACGAGACGGCTCGTCGAGCGGCGGCGCAGGCCGCCGGGGATGAGATCGTGGCCGCCGACAAGCGCAGGCGCGCTGCGATCGGGGCGGAGGCGGACAGGAAATTCAAGGCGGACATAGCCCAGGGGGAGGTGCGCGCCGCCGCCCGCTTGGCCAAATTCCGCGAGCGGTGCCCGAGTCTGGCATGTCAGTGACGGCCCACGCCTTGCGGGCGGCCCTGGCGGTCGGCCTGCCGCTCGGATCGCCGGTCGCCGCCGCCCTGGCCCAAACCCCGACCGAGGCGACGTCCGCCCTGCCCGCAGGAACGGAGTTGAAGCCGAACGCGGCGATCGAGGGCGAGCTGTCGTCGACCGACGCTAGATTCTCCGGGTCCGGCGCGGCGTACGACACCTATTTCTTCGAGAGCCGGGCCGACGCGTCGGTGGACATGCTGGCGACCGCGACGGGCTTCGCGCCCGCGTTCGCCTTGTTCACGGCCGACGGCGAACAGCTGGCCATGTCGTCCAAGGGACGGATCTTCACCAGATTGCCGTCGGCGGGAGCCTTTGTCCTGCTGGTGTCGGCGGAACAGCCGGAGGCCGCCGGACGCTACCGGATCAAGCTCGACCTGCTGACCAAGGAGGCGGTAGCGGACCGGGAACAGGCGGAGGAACTGAATCGGCGGAACCTCGTCGGGTACGAGGAACAGCGCCGCAAGTTCGACAGCGACACGGCCGAGGCCGCCCGCGTGGCCGCTATCCACGCCGCGGCGCTTGAGACGCACGGCCGGGCGGTCGCGGCCTATCAAGAGCGGCTGAGGGAGCGCGACGCGCAAATGTCGAAGATGAAGGCGGACTACGAATCGTGCCTGGCCGGTCGAAAGGACAAATGTCCGACGGCACCCTAATCGCGGGCACGTGCCGGCCGATTGGTCACGAAATCGCTTGCACGGGGCGGCTATAGTCCCGTCGTCGCAGGCCGCTATCCTTTCAAATCCCCCGCACGCTCGGCATCCCCGTCCGTCCCAGCATCAGTTCCGTCAGCGCCCAGACCATCGCGTCCGCGCGGTCGGGGCTCGTGCCCGGGCCCTGGTACGGCGCTCCCGAGACCAGCCCAAGCAGCTCCGCCTCCAGCGCGGGGAGGCGGCCGTGGAGGCGAACCTTGCGCGCCTCGAACAGCAGCGCGACGGGGTCGGCGCGGGTGGCCTTGGCGTCGCTGGCATGGACCAGCCGGACGCGCATCGCCGGGTCGGCGGCGCGGAGCACGGAGGCGACCATCTTGCCGCCCTGGTTGCGTTCCGCGACCACGCCCGCGCCATGGATGCGCGCGGCGTCGGCGACCGCGCGCGCCCAACCCTCGGGCGAGCGCGCGGTGACGCTGTGGTCGGCCAGCACATGGCCGACGCCGTCCGCGTCCACCGCGCAGGCGACGATGCCGCAAGTGCCGTCGCCCGACGGCGGATCGACGCCGATCACGGTCCGGGTGAAGCGGCTTCTTGGATCCTCCCCCGTCGGGGGAGGATCAAGAAGGCGGCACGCCTCCAACGTCTCGGGCGTCCAGAGCGCGCCGCCGTCGGGGAGGAGCTCGCCGTCCAGTTCCTGGCGGCCCTGGCGCGTCCCCTCGAACAGCTGTTCCATCGCCGTTAGATAAGCGGGCGGCAGATGCGGGTTGTCGCGGGTGCCGCCGCGCGTGATTACGCAGCCGGGCTCGGCCATGATCCGCCGCAGCGCCTGGCCGGGGCGCGGCGTCGTGGTGACGAGCGCGCGCGGGCGCGGCCCGGCGCGCAGGCCCAGCTGAAGGTTGTCCCAGGTCTCGCCGGGCCGCCGCCATTTGGCCAGCTCGTCGCACCAGGCGATGTGGTGCTCGGGCCCGCGCAGCTTCTCCGGGCTCGCGCCGGAGAACAACGTCGCCTCCGCGCCGCTCGTGAAGCGGAGTACGCCGCGGTCGGCCGACCAGCCGTCGATCTCGTCGGCGGCGACGCTCAGTAGACCGCTGCGGCCCTCGACCATCACGTCGCGTGCCTCGTCGATCGTGGCGGCGACCAACGCGACCCGCAAGGCGCCTTCGGCCTTCATCGCGGCCGCGACCCATTGCGCGCCCGCGAGCGTCTTGCCGAAGCCGCGTCCGGCCATCAGCACCCAGACGCGCCAATCGCTCGGCGGCGCGAGCTGGCCCTCATGCGCCCAGCCGGGCCAGTGGCGCTCGATCGCCTGGCATTCCTCCAACGCGAATAGCGAAAGCGCCCGCACACGCTCGCTCGGCCGCAACAGCCGGAGATAGGGAATGATGGCGGTGCCGCGCGGCAGCCGGTGGGGATTACCCCGGGACCGTGGCCCGGCGCGGCCCCTGGGCGCCGACGGACCGCCCGCCTCATGAACGCTCACGAACGGCCTCGATCACGGACAGCTTGGCGAGAATGCCATCGCTCAACTCCTCCAGCGAACGCGGACGCGCCCAACGGCCTCGAGCGCGAACGCCCCGCGTCGCGGCGGCGCGGTGCATGCCGAGCACCTGCAACGCCTCCTTGACCGTCACCGTCGGGATCGGCGCGTCGACGTCGGGCGCGAATCCCTCCATCGCGTCAGCGGCCGCGCGCAGCAGCGCGGTCTCCAGCCGGACATATCCCTGTTCGAGCGCAGCCTGCCAGCGAGCGGCAAAGGCGGCATCTGCGCGGCGGCGATTATAGGCGGTCACCGCCGAAAAGCCCGATTGGACCGCCGAAAGCTTTACGTTGCAGCTCGCCGCCAGACAGTCGAGAAAACGCTTCTCAGCCGCTGGCCCCCAGCGCTTCCCATCGTCGCGGATGATTTGCGGCCCGTCCTTATGCGTGCGGCGCACCAGCGTTCCCGCCGGCTCGTCGCCGCGACCCTTCGTCCGTCCCATTACATGTCCTCCCTAGGTTTGTTCTACTTATGTTCCGCATCTGTCCAGATTTGTCAAGCGATTTAACCAGCGTGGTTCGGGTTGGATCGCATTCCGTTCGGCAGGCGGACCGGCATGGCCCCGCCGCCAACCGGCGTAAGGTTGCCGGTTGGTGAATGCAGGTTACACCGGGTTTTTACCTATGCGCTTTACCAGCCGAGGGCAGAACGGTGCACGCGACACCCTTTCCGGGCGGATGCGGATCACCGATGGGACGATCGATCATGGCTCTTCACCTCGTCGCCGATCGGGAACCGCTTTCATGGACCGGGGTAACGACGCTGGTCGAGGTCGAAGGCTCGGCCGTCCACGATCATGTCCGCCGGCTGTGCGCGGCCGACCGGCGCGGGCCGACCGACCGGCGCGGGTCCGACCGGGGCGACCGGCGCGCGGCCGCACCCGAGCTTGCGGCGACGCACGGTTCGATGGCGCGACGCGTCGATCTCGCCGATGCGGTGCACGCATTGTGCGCGGTGCACGGCGCGCACCGGGGACTTGCGGACCAGGCGCGCCAGCATCCCGCGGCCGGGGCGGCGGCGGCGTGGCTCGGCCAGGTGGCGGCCGCGCTGGCGGACGAGCGCGGGCATCTCGCGCGCACGGTATCGGCGTCGGGACGCCTGCCCTCGACGCCCGGCCAGGCGGCGAGCGACGCGGCGTTGGGGGTGCAGCGCAACGCCTTTCATCTGCTGGCCCGGTCGGACCGGGTCGGGGTGGCGACGGGCGCGGCGGCGGCGCTGGCGCTCGACTGGACGGCGATCCGCGCGGTGATCGGGCGCGCGGCCGAGGCCTACGGGCTCACGCTGCCCGCGCCCTCGCTCCCGACGGCGGAGGAAACGGCGGGGGTGCTCGACCGGATCGACGACGGGGCGGCCGTGCGCCGCGCGGTGCTGTTCGGGGCGCGGGCGCTGCTCGACCAGCACCGGGCGCTGTGGAGCCTGCTCGAGGCGCGCGCCTACGCCCGGATGGTGTGACCGGGATGGGGTGACTTGCCACGGCCGCGCGGATGCCGCATCGCCCCGCTCCACACTGACGGGGCCGTGGCATGAAGCGTTTCGAGGGTACGGCCGACTATGTCGCCACCGACGATCTGAAGGTCGCGGTGAACGCCGCGGTGACGCTGCGCCGGCCACTGCTGGTCAAGGGCGAGCCGGGGACGGGCAAGACGGTGCTGGCGCGCGAGATCGCGCGGGCGGTGGGCGCGGACCTGATCGAATGGAACGTCAAATCGACGACCAAGGCCGCCCAGGGGCTGTATGAGTACGACGCGGTGGCTCGCTTGCGCGACGGGCAGCTGGGCGACGCGCGCGTCCACGACATCGGCAACTACATCCGCCGCGGCAAGATGTGGGACGCGTTCGTCCACCCCACCCCGCCCGTCCTGCTGATCGACGAGATCGACAAGGCGGACATCGAATTCCCCAACGACCTGCTCCACGAGCTCGACCGGATGGAGTTCCACGTCTACGAAACCGGCGAGACGGTGCGCGCCGGCGCGGTCGAGGGAAGTGGGCGCCCGATCGTGGTGATCACATCGAACAACGAGAAGGAACTGCCCGACGCGTTCCTGCGCCGCTGTTTCTTCCATTACATAAAATTTCCCGACCGCGACACGATGCAAGCGATCGTCGACGTTCATTTTCCCGGCATCCAGCGGATGCTGGTCAGCCGCGCGATGGACCTGTTCTACGACGTCCGCGAGGTGCCCGGCCTCAAGAAGAAGCCGTCGACGTCCGAGCTGCTCGATTGGCTCAAGCTGCTGCTCCATGAGGACATGCCGCTAGAGGTGCTGCAGAACCGCGACCCGACCAAGGCGATCCCGCCGCTCCACGGCGCGCTCCTGAAGAACGAGCAGGACGTGATGCTGTTCGAGCGGCTGGCCTTCATGGCCAAACGGCAGGCCAACCGGGTTTAACCTGGGGTCGCGCTCATCGGCCTCATCCGTACGATCATCTGCGAGGAAGCGCGGTTCAACAGTCGGCCGATCGGTTTTTCGATCCAACGGTGGACAGCGACGCCCGAGGCCACCGCCACGAACGTCACCGCAAGGGCCATCGGAGTGCTCGCGGGCAGCTTCAGACCCTCCGGCCCGAGCATCCAGATCAGCGGCGCGTGGACCAGATAGATCGCATAGCTCGCATCCCCCAACAGAGCCAGAATACCTACCCGTGAAACTCCCCGGCGTCGCTCATACCCAAGCGCTCCGATGACGATCAGGCAGGCGCACGCCGTAACGGCCGTACGAGGCAAGTCGGGCCACCACAGCGCCGCCATCGCCGGCCAGATGACCCATCGCAGCCTTTCGAATGTCGGCGCGACAAGACGTGACCGCCACGCATATGCAATCGTCAGCCCGGCCGCGAACTCCAGCATGAGCGGGTTGGTATAGGTCATCATCGGGGCCGACCGGACGTGGTACACGGCGCCGACCAGCACCATCGAAGCAACCGCGGCGACCGGCAGCAGCAGAGGCCGGCGGATCACGAGGCCGAGCGAGAACAAGAAGTAGAAGAACATTTCATATTGCAACGTCCAGCCCGGATAGAGCACGGGCCAGATCTTGTCCGGCGACGCGTCGCTGAAGCGCGGGACGAACAGAAGCGACGAGAGAAGCTCGCTTCCGCTCGGGCGGATTTCCAGCGTCGTCCACAGCGCAACCAGCATCGCGCCCGTACAAAGCCAGTAAAGCGGAACGATCCGGAGGATCCGGCGTCGCCAGAACTCGGCAAAGGACTCATGACGCGCGGCCGAAAACATGATGACGCCGCTGATGACGAAGAAAATGTCGACCCCGCGTTCGCCGCCCCGCATCGCTCCCCAGTCCGCGGGCATCAGCCGGAATGCCGCGACGTGGTACATCACCACCGCGATCGCGGCGTAAGCGCGCAGATACTGGATCGACCACAAGGTCTCGCGGTCGGACACGGGTGCCCCATGTCCGGTCTGTCCACCCCGATCATACCACGGCTCCTGCGGTATAGGTTTGACGACTTCCACCGACTGATCTCCCCCTCGCCCACGCGGAACCATAGCCGGGAGAAACTTTAATTCATGTCATGATCTGCAAGCTGTTGGTTCAATATGGCACTCAACACTACCCGGCGCGGACGACCCGGGCTATCACGCTTCCATGTTCCTCAATTTCCTCGACGAGCTCCGCGCGGCGGGCATACCGGCCAGCCTGAAGGAGCATCTCACCCTGGTCGAGGCGCTTGACCGGGAGGTGATCGAGCGGACGCCCGAGGAGTTCTATTATCTCGCGCGCGCGACCTACGTGAAGGACGAGGGGCTGATCGACCGGTTCGACC
>NZ_CAXSBH010000033.1:0-31193 GCF_964235535.1 uncultured Sphingomonas sp. | reverse complement strand
TGCTGGCCGAAGAGGAAGCGAGCGGACGGCCATGGGCGCGGAAGTGAGCGGGATGGTCGGGGTCAGTTCGGCGACCGAGTCGTCGGACGCCTCCGGCGCCGTCCGGATGAACATGGTCCAGGCGATCAACTCCGCGCTCGACGTCATGATGATGCGCGATCCGGACGTGCTCGTGATGGGGGAGGATGTCGGCTACTTCGGCGGCGTGTTCCGCGCGACCGCCGGGCTGCAGGCCAAGCACGGCAAGACGCGCGTGTTCGACACGCCGATCACCGAGATCGGCATCGTGGGCGTCGCGATCGGGATGGGGGCGTACGGCCTTAGGCCCGTGCCCGAGATCCAGTTCGCCGATTACATCTACCCCGCGCTCGATCAGCTCGTCTCCGAGGCCGCGCGGCTCCGCTACCGGTCGGCGGGCGAGTTCACCGCCCCGATTACCGTGCGATCGCCTTACGGCGGCGGCATCTTCGGCGGACAGACGCATTCGCAGTCGCCCGAGGGCATCTTTACTCATGTGTCGGGCATCAAGACCGTGATCCCGGCCACGCCCTACGACGCCAAAGGGCTGCTGATCGCGGCGATCGAGGACAACGACCCGACGCTCTTCCTCGAGCCCAAGCGCATCTATAACGGCCCGTTCGACGGTCATTGGGACCGGCCTGCCAAGAACTGGAGCGGACATCCAGGCGGCGAGGTGCCGACGGGGTACTACCGCATCGATCTGGGCAAGGCCGATGTGGTCCGGCCGGGCGAGGCGCTGACGATCCTGTGCTACGGAACGATGGTCCACGTCGTGGGCGCGGTCGTCGAGGACACGGGCGTCGATGCGGAGATCGTCGACCTGCGCACGCTGGTACCGCTCGATATCGAGACGATCGAGGCGTCCGTCCGCAAGACCGGCCGCTGCATGATCGTGCACGAGGCGACGCGCACCGGCGGGTTCGGGGCGGAGCTGTCGGCGCTCGTCCAGGAACGCTGCTTCCACCATCTGGAGGCCCCGATCGAGCGGGTAACCGGGTTCGACACGCCCTATCCGCACAGCCTGGAATGGGCCTATTTCCCCGGCCCGGTCCGGATCGGCGAAGCGCTCAAGAAGATCATGAAGGACTGACCGGACGATGGCGCGTTTCACGTTCAAGCTGCCGGATATCGGCGAGGGCATCGCCGAGGCGGAGATCGTCGCCTGGCACGTCGCCGTCGGCGACCGGATCGAGGAAGACGGCCCCGTCGCGGACATGATGACCGACAAGGCGACCGTAGAGATGGAGTCGCCGGTGTCGGGCGTGGTGGTCGAGCTGGCGGGAGAGGTCGGCGATCAGGTCGCGATCGGCGCGGCGCTGGTGCTGATCGAGACGGAGGCGGTCGAGGTTCCGGCGGAGGTGGAGGCCGCGCCGCCCACGTCGGAACAGGCGGAGGTTGCGCGGCAGTACGGCGCGGAGAACCCCGGGGTGGACGAGGTCGTGCCGCCGGTGATGACCACGCCCGCGCGCGCGGGCGCGGGCGCGGATACTTCTACTCCCTCTCCCCCTCGGGGAGAGGGTAGGGGAGAGGGGCTGTCCAGGGAACCGGCCGCGCCCGAAACAGCCCCTCTCCCCAGCCCTCTCCCCGGAGGGGAGAGGGAGCAGAAGTCGCTCGCTTCCCCGGCCGTTCGCCAGCGGGCTACGGAACTCGGCGTTGATCTCGCCCAGGTCCGCCCCGCCGAGGGCGACCGCGTCCGTCACGCCGACCTCGACGCGTTCCTCCGTTACGGCTCGAGCCAGGGTTACGCCGCCCCCGGCGCGAGCCGCGCGCGCGATGACGAGCAGGTCCGCGTCATCGGCATGCGCCGCCGCATCGCCGAGAACATGGCCGCGTCCAAGCGCCACATCCCGCACTTCACTTATGTCGACGAGATCGACATGACCGAACTCGAGCGGATGCGTGGCGCCCTGAACGACAATCGCGGCGGGCGGCCCAAGCTCACCATGCTGCCGCTGATGATAGTCGCGATCTGCCGGTCCTTGCCCGACTTCCCGATGCTTAACGCCCGCTACGACGACGAGGCGGGCGTGGTGACGCGCTCGGGCCGGGTGCATCTGGGCATGGCGACGCAGACCGACGCCGGGCTGACCGTGCCCGTCATCCGCGACGCGCAGGACCGCAATGTCTGGCAGCTCGCCACCGAGATCGGGCGGCTCGCCGAAGCCGCGCGCGCGAACAAGCTTACGCCGCAAGAAATGGGCGGCGGCACGATCACCGTCACCTCGCTCGGCCCGCTCGGCGGGATAGCGACAACGCCCGTGATCAACCGGCCCGAGGTCGCGATCATCGGTCCGAACAAGATCGTCGAGCGCCCGGTTTTTGCCAAGAACGAGCATGGGGGCGACGATATCAGGCGCGCCAAGCTGATGAATCTGTCGATCAGCTGCGACCACCGCGTCGTCGATGGCTGGGACGCGGCGAGCTATGTCCAGGCGCTCAAGCGGTATCTGGAAACGCCTGTCCTGCTGTTTGCCGATTGACGGCACTTACCGACCTCGGCTCGCGTTCACTTCCCGAACCCGAACGGAGTCTACCCATGCCCGACACCGACAAGAACCCGGAACCGCGCGTCTATGGGCAAGCGGACGAGTCAAACCGCAATCCGCCCGCGCCCGGCGAGATGCGCGGCGAGCAGGGGAACACCCTGGCCGATCCAAACCCCGAACAAACGCAGGACGAACGGGTCGAGGGCGCGACAATCACCGTGACCGAGGTGTCGGGCACCGCCTTCGCCGAAAAAACCGGTCGCTCCGGGCTGGCGCGTGAGGGGTCGATCAACGAGAAAGCCGACTAGCCGCGCCTTTTCTGGATCGTCCCGGTGACCTTGCGCGCGAGTATGCGGGGTAGGAAGCGTACGCTGTCGGCCATCAGCGTGTTGATCGTCCCCGACACCTTGACCGGGCTGTTCGCCCGGACCGCGGCGAGCCCGTCGCGCACCACGGCGTCCGCATCGGCCCACACGGCATCGAAGCTCGTCAGGTCCTTCATTCCCGCGCGATCGGCGAACTCGGTGCGGGTGGGGCCGGGACACAGCGCCGACACTCGAACACCCTTGTCGCGCACCTCCTCATGCAGTGCCTCCGAAAAGCTGAGTACGAACGCCTTGGACGCGTAATAGACCGCCATCCACGGGCCGGGCTGGAACGCGGCGGTCGAGGCTATGTTGAGGATGCCGCCCGACCTGCGCGCGATCATTTGCGGCAGGACGCCATGCGCGAGCGCGACCAGCGCGCGGCAGTTCAGGTCGATGATGCCGAGCTGTTCGTCGTGACCCAAGGTCGCGAAGTCGCCGCGCGCGCCGTAGCCGGCGTTGTTGACGAGCAGGTCGATCGACAGCCCGGCCGCGGCGATGTCGGCAAGTAACCCTTCCGCCGCCTCGGGTCTCGTGAGGTCGGCGGCAAAGACATGGACGGTTACCTCGTGCGCGGTGCGAAGCTCGGCGGCTAGCGCCTCAAGCCGATCGGCACGCCGCGCGGTCAGGATCAGGTGGTGGCCGTCCCTGGCGAGCGCGCGAGCGAAGCCGTCGCCGAGCCCGGCGGACGCGCCGGTGATGAGTGCAGTGGGCATGTTGGACGCTCCGTGACGAGCCCGCCAGCCTTCGCCCGGGTGTCGGGAAAAGCAAGCGGGTCGACCTTCGACGGCGCGTAAGCTCGCTTGCGCCTTCATGCCGCACTCGCGAAGGGACCGGGATAAACGAGCGCGCGCCCATCGATCCCGGCCTTTTCCCCGGCGTGGGCGCACACGTCTTTTGGGGTCTGACGCCCTTGTATCTACGTCTGCTCCAAGACGTGCCGGCAACCCAGCTGCGTCGACCGGAGAGGCGGTGTTCAGGAACGAGCCGAGCTTCGACGGCCTGCTCGTAATAGCGGGTGGAATGACGGCCGCGCCGCTGCTGCTGTTCGCGGCTGCGGCTCGCCACCTTGGGATTGCTGCAATATGTCGGGCCGATGATCCAGTTCGGACCGGCGGTGCTGGTCTTCGGCGAGACGCTGCGAGCGGCGCACCTCGTCACCTTCGGACTGATCTGGGCGGGGTGCGCGGTGTACGGTTGGGACAGCTGGCGCAGGTCGCGCGAGCCGGTGCCGGCCTAGACTATTTCGAACAGTCCCGCCGCGCCCATGCCGCCTGCAGTGCACATCGACACCACGACCCAGCGCACGCCGCGCTTCCTGCCCTCGATCAGCGCGTGGCCGACCAGCCGCGAGCCCGTCATCCCGAACGGGTGGCCAACGGCGATCGCGCCGCCATCCACATTATACTTTTCCGGGTCGATGCGGAGATGGTCGCGGCAGTAAAGGCATTGCGACGCGAACGCCTCGTTCAGCTCCCACAAGCCGATGTCGGCGACGGACAGCCCGGCGCGGTCGAGCAGCTTGGGGACGGCGTAGATCGGGCCGATGCCCATCTCGTCGGGCTCGCACCCAGCCGCCTGGAAGCCGCGATAAAGCCCCAAGATCTCGCGGCCCTCCGCCTGCGCCGTGGCGCGATCCATCAGCAGCTGCGCGGACGCGCCATCGGACAGCTGGCTGGCGTTGCCGGCGGTGACGCTGGTTCCCGGCCCGCTGAACTCGCCGCCCGCCCAGACGGTCTTCAGCCCGCGCAAGGCTTCGACGGTGGTGCCGGGGCGGATGCCCTCATCCTGCGACAGCGTCACCGTCTCGGTGCCGGTGCGGTTCCCATCCTTGTCGAACAGCGCCTTTTCGACGGTGATGGGCGCGATCTCCTCGGTAAAGGTGCCGCGTGCGAGCCCGGCGGCGGCGCGCGCTTGCGACTGCGCACCGTACTCATCCTGGGCGTCGCGCGAGACGCCGTAGCGCTCGGCGACGATCTCGGCGGTTTCGATCATCGGGATGTAGGCGGCGGGCACCACGGCCGTCACCGACCCGTTCACGTAGCGCGGCGCGTCCTTGGTGACGGTGAAGCTGATCGACTCCATGCCCCCGGCGAGCGCGACGTCAATCTCGTCGCACATGATCGAACGCGCGGCGAGCGCCACCGCGGTCAGGCCCGAGCCGCATTTGCGATCGAGCGTAAAGGCGGGGACCGAACGGGGCAGGTCCGCGGCGAAGCTCGCCATGCGCCCGGCGTTCCCCCCTTGCGTCCCCCACTGGTTGCCGACGCCCCAGAAGATCTCGTCGATCCGCGCCGGGTCGACACCCGCGCGCTCGATGACCGCGTTCATGACGTGCGCGGCCAGCACGGGAGCCTCGGTGGCATTGAACGCGCCGCGGTAAGCCTTGCCGATAGCGGTGCGGGCAGTGGAGACGATCGCGGCTTCGCGCATGGGAGGTCCTTCGTGAGTAAGTTCACGCCCTCCCTATCCCGTTCGCCCCGAGCTTGTCGAAGGGGTGTTCTTCTTGCTCTGAACGTAAGAAAGGCGATGCTTCGACAAGCTCAGCACGAACGGAGATGTTGTGACCGTTGAGACCAAGAGGAGCGGACACGTCGCCATCGTGACGTTCAGCCGCCCGCCGCACAATTTCGCGGATTTGGCGCTGATCGAGGCGATCGGGGCGGCCTTCGACGCGGCGGACGCGGACGGTGACGTGCGCGCGATCGTGCTCAGGTCGGAAGGCCGCGTGTTCTGCGCTGGCGCGGACCTGGCCAATGCAAACCCGGTCGCGGACGAGGTGCCTGCGGGCGAGCGCAACCCTTTCTACGTCGCCGCCGCCAAGCTGTTCGGTGTGGCCAAGCCGGTGGTGGCCGCGGTGCAGGGTGCCGCGGTCGGGGCGGGGCTGGGGCTGTCGCTCATCGCCGATTTCCGGGTGGCGACGGCCGACGCGCGGTTCGCGGCGAACTTCGTCCAGCTCGGCTTCCATCCGGGATTCGGCATTTCTGCGGTGCTGGAACGGATCGTCGGGCGGCAACGCGCGCTGCTGATGCTCCTGACCGGGCGAAGGATCGGCGGAGGGCAGGCGTTCGAGTGGGGACTGGCGGATCAGCTTGTCGCGGGGGGAGAGGTCGACGAAGCGGCGCTGGCGCTAGCGCGGGAGATCGCGACCGGCGCGCCGCTGGCGGTGAGGTCGACGCGCGCGACGCTCCGGGGCGATCTGGCGCGCCTGGTGGCCGAGGCGACCGATCACGAGTTGGCGGAACAGGCGTGGTTGCAGAAGACGCGGGACTTCGCAGAAGGGGTGCAGGCGGTGAACGAACGGCGGCCGGGGCGGTTCGTTGGGGCGTGATCGCCTTCCCTCTCCCGCTTTCGCGGGAGAGGGTGGCCGAGCATAGCGAGGTCGGGTGAGGGCACTTCTTTGGGAAGGTCCGGCCTTCATCCTGGCGCAAACGCGCCTGTCCCTCTCCCGCGAACGCGGGAGAGGGTTATTACCGCATCAACACCAACTCCTCCGCCATGGTCGGATGCAGCGCCACCGTCGCGTCGAAATCGTCCTTCGTCAGCCTGGCTTTGATCGCCACCGCCGCCGCTTGGAGGATCTCCGGTGCGTCCGGGCCGATCATGTGGAGCCCGACGATGCGCCCCGTCTCGCTCTCGCAGATCATCTTGTACAAAGCGCGCTCGTCGCGGCCCGCCAGCACGTTCTTCATCGGGCGGAAGTCGGAGGTGTAGACCTTGACGGTCCCCAGCGTGTTGCGCGCCTCGCCCTCCGTCATGCCGACGGCGGCGATCGGCGGGTGGCTGAACACGGCCGACGGCACGTCGTGATAGTCGACCACCGTCGGCTTGCCGCCGAACACCGTGTCGGCGAAGGCCTGTCCCTCGCGGATCGCGATGGGGGTCAGTTGGATGCGGTTGGTGACGTCGCCGATCGCGTATACGCTGCCGCAGGTTGAGCGGTTATCGGGCCCGACCTTGACCGCGCCGTTCGCGTCGAGTTCGACGCCCGCGGCCTCCAACCCCAGCTCGCGCGTGTTGGGCGCACGGCCGGTGGCGAACATCACGAGGTCGACCGTCAGCGGATCGTGGTTGGTCATGCGGACGGTAAAGGTCTCGTCCTCGTTCTTCTCGACCGCCTCGAAATGCGCGTTGAAGCGAAAGTCGATGCCCTTGCCGGTCGAGATGTTGACCAGCCGGTCCCTGATCTGCGCGTCGTACCCGCGCAGGATCACGTCCGACCGGTTCATCAGGGTCACCTTGGATCCGAACTCGTTGAATATCCCGGCAAACTCGTTGGCGATGTAGCCCGCGCCCGCGATCAGCACGCGCTTTGGAATGGCTTCGAGGTGGAAGGCCTCGTTGGAGGTAATCCCGTGCTCGTTGCCGGGGAAGTCGGGCACGACCGGATGCGCCCCGACCGCGACCAGGATCGTGCCCGCCGTCACCTCGCGCCCGCTCGCCAGCCGAACGCTGTGCGGGCCGGTGACGGTAACGCGCTCGTGGATGATCTCCACGCCGTAGTTCTTCAGCGTCGTCGTATAGGCGGCGTTGAGCCGGTCGACATCGGCCAGCACGTTGTCGCGCAAGGTCGGCCAGTGGAACGACGTCTCGGGCACGTTCCACCCGAACCGCCGCGCGTCCTTCAAGTCCTCGGCGAAATGCGCGCCGTAGATCAGGAGCTTCTTGGGCACGCAGCCGCGTATGACGCAGGTGCCGCCCACCCGGTGCTCCTCCGCGACCGCCACCCGCGCCCCGTGCGCCGCGGCAACGCGCGACGCGCGGACGCCGCCGGACCCTGCGCCAATGGTGAGAAGGTCGTAGTCGTACTGGTCGGGCATCAATGCGGTCCGGTAATTAGCGCCATCGCCGAGCGAAGGCCGAGATGTTCCACGAAGGGATCGAAGTCGCGGTCGCTATATAGGAGCGGAAGGCCGTCGAGGATGCAGCGCGTGGCGATAAGGGCATCAATCGTTTTACGGACGGTGATGCCCTTGGCACGTAGTTCGCGGTAGTTACGGGCCGCTTCGATCGCAACGCGGTGACCGACGATGTCTATTGGGGTAAAGCTGGACAGCCAATCCTGCCGATCCCGGGCGGCTCGATCGCTCCGCGCGCCCTGCAGCACTTCGATTAGGGGCAAGTCACCAATCGCTAGGTGCTTTCTCAGCCTGAGTAGGTGACGGAGCGCGTCCGTTTGCAATGTAGCCTTGGCATTGAGGAAATCGATCCAGACGCTCGCGTCGACAAGGATCACCCGAACTCGGGCCGGATCTTATCCGTCCGCATCTCGTCGAGGTCACCTTCCCAGCCTATGCCCCAGAGCGCGTCCAAAGCAGCATCCTGCCGTCGAAAGCGGATCAAGTCGCGCAATGCGGTTTCGACCACCTCGCGTTTGGTGCCCGCACCGCTAATTCTCAAAGCCTCCGCCATCAAGGCATCGTCGATCTCGATGTTCGTTCGCATGTGTAGAGTTCCCGTTGCCCATACACATATGCATAGAGGTCGTCTCAGTCCAGACCCGCCCGCCGGATCAGGTCGGCCGTCGACGCGTCGAAGTCGCCGCTGCCCTTGGCCGCGGCCTTGGCCATCTCCTTGCCGAGCTCGACGCCGAACTGGTCGAAGGAGTTGATGCCGAGCAGCACGCCCGACACGAACACCCGGTGCTCGTAGAACGCGATCAGCGCGCCGAGCGTGCGGGGGTCGAGGTGGTCTAGGAGCAGGGTCGATGACGGTCGGTCCCCCGAATAGCTGCGCGCCGGGTCATCGACCTGCTTGCCCGCCATCAGCGCCGCCCCTTGCGCGAAGGCGTTGAGGAGGAGGAGGCGGTGATGCTCCTCGTCGAGCACGTCGCCCGCCTCGATCACCGCGACGAACTCGACGGGGACCAAGTGCGTGCCTTGGTGGAGCAGCTGGAACACCGCATGTTGCGCATCCGTGCCGACGCCGCCCCAGGTAATCGGCGCGGTCGGACGGGCGACGGGCTCGCCGGAGACCGTCACGCCCTTGCCGTTCGACTCCATCTCGAGCTGCTGAAGGTAGGAGGGCAAAAGGCGCAACCGCTCGTCATAGGCGAAGGTCGCGCGCGTCTCGGCGTGGCGGACCTGCGTGTAGTACAGGTCGGCGAAGGCGGCGAGCGCGGGGGCGTTCTCGTGCAGCGCGGACAGGCGGAAATGCCGGTCCATCTCGGCCGCGCCTTCCAGTAGTTCCTGAAACGCGTCCCAGCCGAGCTTGACCGCGGCGGGGAAGCCGATCGACGACCAGAGCGAATAACGCCCGCCGACGCCTTCGGAGAAGGGCAGCACGCGCGTCTCGTCGACGCCCCAGGCGATCGCGGCGTCGGGCGCGGCGGTCAGCGCGATCACGCGGCCGTACGGGTCGTCGACGCCGTGCTCGGTCATCCAGCCGATCGTCGAGGTCGCGTTCAGGATCGTCTCGGTCGTGGTGAAGGTCTTGCTCGCCACGACGAGCAGCGTCGCGGCGGGGTCGAAACGCGCGAACGCCTCCTCCAGCGCGGAGCCGTCGACGTTGGAAACGATCGCCACGTCGTACCGCTCGCTCTCCCGCCCCAGCGCGTCGACCAGCAGATCGGGGCCGAGCGCGGAGCCGCCGATGCCGACATGCAGGACGTGGCGCACGGGACCGAACGCCTCCGCCTCGATCGCATCGATCACCGCGCGCATGCGGGTGTGATAGGCGGCGGCGCGCGCGACGCTCTCGGGCTTGCCCTCGCCGCGCTCGGCGGTGTGCTCGACTGGACGGTTCTCGGTGACGTTGACGGGCTCGCCCCGAAACATGGCGTCGCGCTTGCCCGCCAGGTCGCTGCCATGCGCCAGCTTCTCGAATGCGGCTATCGCATCCGCCGTCAGGTGCGTCTTGGACCAGTCGAAATGGATGCCCGCGACGTCCAGCGACAGCCGCGCGAGCCGGTCGGGGTCGTTCGCGAACAGCTCGGCCAATCCGGGCGAGGGCAGGGCTTCGATCGCGGTCCAGTCTGCGGCCATGTCTTGGTTCCTCCGGTGACGCCCCCGCAGGTAATACGGGCCGGAAGCTTGCGCCACCCGGGAAAGCCGTCCGGCCTTGACGCCCCCCCCGCCCGCGCGCAGTTGGCTTGGCGATGGCCACCTCTCCCAAGCGGTCCCCGGCGCGCTCGGAAGCCGCCGAGACCGGGCGCTTCCTGCTCAAGCTCGCGCTCTTCGTGCTGCTGTTCCGGTCCTTCGTGATCGCGCCGTTCGTGATCCCGTCGGAGTCGATGCTGCCGCGCCTGCTGATCGGCGATTATCTGCTCGTGAGCAAATGGAACTACGGCTATTCGCGCTGGTCGCTGCCGTGGGGGCTGCCGCTGATCCCGGGCCGCGTGCTCGCGCGCCAGCCGGCGCGCGGCGACGTGGCGGTGTTCCGCGGCAATCCGCTGAACGACCATGACGTCATCAAGCGCGTGATCGGCCTGCCGGGCGACACGGTGCAGATGCGGGCCGGGCAGCTGTTCCTGAGCGGCCGTGCGATCTCCAAGCTGCGCGTGGCCGACTTCGTCGTACCGATCACGCCCAACTACACCTGCCCGTCGCAGTTCCAGGATGTCGGCGCCGACGGCCCGATCTGCCGCTACCGCCGCTACCGCGAGACGTTGCCCGGCGGGCGGAGCTATGACGTGCTCGACCAGGCGGACATCCCGGCGGCCGACGATACGGAGCTGTTCACGGTCCCGGCGGGCCATGTGTTCATGATGGGCGACAACCGCGACAATAGCGGCGACAGCCGCTTCGCGCCGCCGATCGGCTTCCATTTCGTGCCGCAGGCCAATCTGGAGGGCCGGGCGCTCGTGACCTTCTTCTCGACCGACGGCACCGCGGAGTGGCTGAAACCCTGGACGTGGGTCTCCGCCGCGCGGGCGACACGGATCGGCGAGACGTTTTGAGCGAACCGGCCGCTTGGCTCGCCCAACTGTTCGGCCGCGCGCCGGTCGACCTCTCCCGCTTCGAACGCGCGCTGACGCATTCGAGCCTGAGCGAGGGCAATTACGAGCGGCTCGAGTTCCTGGGCGACCGCGTGCTGGGGCTGTGCATGGCCGAATGGCTGTTTGAGCTGTTCCCCGACGAGCCCGAGGGTAATTTGTCCAAGCGGTTCAACACGCTCGTCGCGGGCGCGACCTGCGCGGAGATCGCGCGCGAGCTCGGCGTTCCCGAGCATCTACGCCTGGGCAAGCAGGCGCGCGACGACGGCGCGCTCGGGAGCGACAACGTGCTGGGCGACGTGCTCGAGTCGCTGCTGGGCGCGTTCCATCTGGAGGCGGGACTCGACGAGGCGCGCGCCTTCGTGCGTCGCGTCTGGGGGACGCGGGTCCATGCGCAGGCCAAGGCGCCTCAGCATCCGAAGTCGCAGCTCCAGGAATGGGCCGCCGCGCACAACCGCGCCGCCCCGGAATACGAGGTCGCCGACCGCTCCGGCCCGCACCACGCGCCGCGCTTCACCGTGGTCGTGCGCGTCGGCCGCGGGCACGAGGCGAGCGCCGTGGGGGCGAGCAAGCAGGAGGCGGAGACCGCCGCCGCCCGGGCGCTCCTCCAGCAGCTTCGGGACGTGACCCCGGCGCGTGGGCGGCGTAACGCGTCCGCATGACGGAACAGAAATGCGGCCTGATCGCCGTCGTCGGCGCGCCCAACGCCGGCAAGTCCACTTTGGTGAACGCGCTCGTCGGCCAGAAGGTCGCGATCGTCTCCCCCAAGGCGCAGACGACGCGCACCAAGCTGCTCGGCGTCGCGATCGAGGGCGACGCGCAATTGCTCCTCGTCGACACGCCGGGCATCTTCGAGCCCAAGCGCCGGTTCGACCGCGCAATGGTGGCCGCCGCCTGGGACGGCGCGGAGGGCGCGGACATCGTTGCGCTCGTGGTCGACGGCAAAGGTGGGCTCGGCCCCAAAGTGACGTCGATCGTCGAGCGCATCGCCACGCGGCCCGAGCCCAAGCATCTGGTGCTCAACAAGGTCGATCTGGCGGACAAGGCCAAGCTGCTGGGCCATGCGGAGAAGCTGAACGCGCTCGTGGCGTTCGACGAGATCTGGTTCGTCAGCGCGCAGACGGGCGACGGCGTGCCCGAGCTCAAATCCGCGTTCGCCGCGCTGATGCCGACGGGGCCGTGGCACTATCCGGCGGACCAGGTGTCCGACGCCACCGAGCGCGCGCTCGCGACGGAGATCACGCGCGAGCAGCTGTTCCTCCAGCTCCATGCCGAGCTTCCATACGCCAGCGCGGTCGAGACCGAACGGTACGAGGAGCGCCCCGACGGATCGGTCGAGATCCACCAGCAGATCCTGGTCGAGCGCCCGACCCAGCGTGCGATCGTGCTGGGCAAGGGCGGCGAGCGCATCAAGCAGATCGGCGCGCGCGCCCGGGTGCAGCTGGCGACGCTGATGGAGCGGCCCGTGCATCTGTACCTCCACGTCAAGGTGAAGGAGGGCTGGGCCGAGGACCGCGAAGTCTACCGCGACATGGGGCTGGACTGGGTGGAGTAGCCCTCTTCAATCCTCCCCCGCAGGGGGAGGGGGACCGTTCGCGTTCTTCACGCGAATGGTGGAGGGGTAGCTCTCGACACGGCCAGGCCTGCGCGCGCGGAGAGCTACCCCTCCGTCACGCCTTCGGCGCGCCACTTCCCCCTCCGGGGGAGGACTTGAGCAGTTCCTCCACCCATGCGGGCACCAGCTCGCCCGCCGGGCCGAGCCGCGTCTCGTCGAACCAGCCGCTGCCCGCCGACCGCTCGAGATTGAGCTCGAGCGTCCGCGCGCCGTGATAGGCGGCGGTCCGGACGAACCCCGCCGCCGGGTACACCGCGCCCGAGGTGCCGATCGACACGAACAGGTCCGCCGTCGCGACCGCGCGGTCGATGCGGTCTATCTCGTAGGGCATCTCGCCGAAGAACACGATGTCGGGGCGGAGCGCGGGCGCGGCGCAGGCAGGGCAGGGGGTGCCGGGCGGGAGCGATCCCGCCCACGTCCGGCGCTCGCCGCAATCGGCGCAGAGCGCGGCGTTGAGCTCGCCATGCATGTGGAGGAGTCGCATCGATCCGGCGCGCTCGTGGAGATCGTCGACATTCTGCGTCACCAGCAGCATTTCGCCGGGCCACTCCGCCTCCAGCCGGGCGAGTGCCCGGTGCGCCCCGTTCGGTTCGACCCGGTCCAGCGCCGCGCGGCGTTCGTCGTAGAATCGGTGGACGAGCTCGGGATCGGCTCGGAGCGCCTGCGGGGTGCATACGTCCTCGACGCGGTGGCCTTCCCACAAGCCGCCCGGGCCGCGGAAGGTGGCGAGCCCGCTCTCGGCGGACACGCCCGCGCCGGTAAGGATGACGATGTTGCGAGTCATGTGGCAGCTATAAACCCTCTCCCGCTTTCGCGGGAGAGGGACAGGCGCGTTAGCGCCAGGGTGAGGGCCGGACCTTTCCCGGAAAGGTCCGGCCCTCACCCTCGCCGCGGCTACGCCGCGTCTTTCCCTCTCCCGCGAAAGCGGGAGAGGGTGCAAGCCCACCTACCGCTTCACCACGTCCCGCTTCATCGGGGCGAGCTTCGCCAGCAGCCGGTTCTGCGCGACGAAGGGCACGCCCTCGGCCCGCATCGCCCATTGCAGGTTTTCGGTCAGCGCGCCCATGTCGGCGCTCTGGAGCCCCATGTTCCGGTGCGCGTCCTTCATCGATCGCCCGGTATAGGCGCACCCGCCGCCGAGCAGGTAGCAGAAATGCTCGTTCAGCACGCGGCGGAGACGGACGCGGTCCTGCCCCTTGAAGATGTCGTCGATCCGCGGGTCGGCCAGGTTGCGCGCAAGGAACGCGTCCACCATCCGTTCGACGCCCGCGCGCCCGTGAAAGGCGCGCCACATGCCGTCGTCCGCAAAGGGCGCGGCGCCGGCGTTGGCGGGGCTCTGGACGTAGGGTGCGACCGGTTCCTCGACGGCGGCGACCTGAAGCAGGAAGGCGAGCAGGATCATGTATGTTCTCCTCAAAATCCGGTCTGGAGCTGGACGAAAAGCCCACGTTGTTTCTTCACCGTCGCGATGCCGCCCAGGTCGGCGTAGGCGGCGGTGAGCGTCACGTGACGGTGGACGCCCCAGGCCGCGAACAGGTCGTAGGCGTCATCCTCCCGCGCGAAGCCGAGCCGGTCGGGCTTGGTCCTCACCTCCGCCCCGACCGCCAGGCGCGGCGACAGCATCACCGCCGCCGATCCCTCGAACTGCGTCCCGAGCTTCGCGCCCCTGTCGCCGCCGTGCCCCAGCAGGCCCCATTGGTTGGCCTTGGTCAGCCGCACGGTCGCGTTCACGATCAGGCTGCGCGCCAGCAGCAGTTTGGTGGCGGACAGATAGTAATCGGTGCCGTTAGCCTTCCTGGCGCCGATCGCGCGCAGCACCGGCGCTCGGCTCGCGCGCTTGTGCTGCACCCCGACCGATATCTGCGGCACGATCGTATCCTGCGCCCACACCGCGTCGCCCAGCAGCCTGATCTTGGCGCCGTATATGTCCTGCCCGAAGGTGAAGCCCTTTCCGAGGCCGAGCGCCGCGCCGGTTTTGCCGATATCGAAGCTCTGCCGCGTATAGGACAGCTCGACCCGGTCGCGGATGCCTACCGCGACGCCGTACGCCTTCAAATCGAAATCGTTGAGGTATACGCCCGTCGCATGCGCGGTCGCGCCGATGCCGCGCTCGGTTTCATTGCCCGCGATCGTCGCCCAGCTGGCGATCCCGCCGCCCGCCGATCCGTCGACGCTGGTGATCCCGTCGGTCAGCACCAGCTTGCCGCCGCCGCGCCAGTCGCTGGCGTGGGCAGGAACACTGATCAACAGCAACAACATGACGAAATATAAAGACTTCATGATCTCCGGTTCCGAAACTCGACTAGTCCGGAGCTGGTGAACGCCTCGTAAAGACGGTCTTTACGGAACGTCAAAACGATAGGCGGTAGGCGACCGACCATGTTCCGTCGTTCCGCGCTCGTCGCGCTCGCATCCGTCGCAACCCCGGCCGCCGCCGCGCCCGTCGCGATCACCGTCCAGGGCCCGGGCGGCGAACCGTTGGCCGGGGCCGTCGTGACGATCGAGGTGCCGGGCCGGGCCGCGCCCGCCCCGCGCGGGGCGTATCTGATCGAGCAGCGCGACATCCAGTTCCAGCCGCGCGTGCTGATCGTGCCGGTGGGCGCGACCGTGGGGTTTCCGAACCGGGACAAGGTGCGCCACCACGTCTATTCCTTCTCCCGCCCCAAGAAGTTCGACCTGCGGCTCTATGGGCGCGAGGACACGCGCTCCGTCGTGTTCGACAAGCCCGGCCCCGTCGCGCTTGGCTGCAACATCCATGATCTGATGAGCGGATTCGTGTTCGTGACCGCCACGCCGTTCGCGGCGCAGGCGGGAACGACGGGCCGCGTCGCCTGGACCGACGTGCCCGCAGGCGGGGCCGTCATGCGCGTCTGGCATCCGTCCATCCGCGCGCCCGGCAACAGCCTCTCGCGGCCGATCGCGGTGGGTACGGCGGGCTATGCGACGACGGTGACGATCGGGCGGTGATCCGCATCGGGCCGCCTCGATTTACAACGCTCCGCAGCAAGCTCGGCCTCCTGTATGCCGGGCTGTTCGCACTCGTGCTCCTCGCGATCGCCGGGGTGGCGAACGTCGCGCTGGAAGCGAGCGCGCGGCGGATTACCGAGGCTCAGCTCGCCACCGCCGGCAAGATCCACGACCGGCTATGGGCCGAGCGCGAGCGATCGCTGGTCGAGGCGGCGGACATTCTCGGGCGCGATTTCGGCTTCCGCTCGGCGGTGGCGAGCGACGACCGCCCGACCATCGCCTCCGCGCTGACTTCGCTGAAGGCCCGCGCGCGCGTCGCCTCCGCGATGGTGGTCGATCTGGAGGGCGGGGTCGTCGGGGCCGAGGGGGATCTGGCGCGCGTCGCCGCCGAGCTGCCCTTCACGCTCGCCCGGGGCCGCCGCGACGCGGTGTCGGTGGCGGGCGGGCGTCCGTATCGGTTCGTGCTGGCACCGATATTGGCGCCTTCCGAGATCGGCTGGGTCGTGTTCGCGCTGCGTCTCGACGGAGCGGAGATGCGCGCCTTGGAGGGCTTTTCCGCCATCCCGCTCACCGCCACGGTGCTCCGCCGCGACGGTGCGCGCTGGGTCGCGACGGAGGGGGACCTCCGGCCGAGCGCCGCGCTCGACAAGCTCGTCGCGAGCCCGGGAGCGAGCCGCGCGCCCGTCTCGCTCGCGCTGTCGACCGGCACCGCGCTCGCGCTCGTCAAGCCGCTCGCCGGGCCGGACGGTCGACCGCGGGCCGTCCTCCTGATCCGCTACCCGTTGTCCCTGGCGCTGGCCGCTTATCGTCCGATCCGGATCGGGATCGCGCTGACCGGCCTGGCCGGGCTGATCGTCGTGCTTGTGGGAAGCGGTCGGCTCGCCCGCGGGATCACGCAGCCGCTGGCGATGCTCGACCGCGCCGTGCGCTCGCTCGAGAACGGGTCCCGGACCGAGCTTCGCGTCGACGGGACGGACGAGATCGGCCGGTTGGCCGAAAGCTTCAACCGCATGTCGGCCGAAATCGTCGAGCGCGAGACGCGGATCACGCACATGGCGTTCCACGACTCGCTCACCGGCCTGCCCAACCGCGCCGCGCTCCGTCAGGCGCTGGACCAGGCGGTCGCGCGCGCGGCGCATGCGAGCGGGACGGTGGCGGTGCTGTGCCTGGACCTGGACGGGTTCAAAACGGTCAACGATACGTTGGGCCACCCGGCGGGCGACAAGCTGCTCCGGCTGGTCGGCGCGACCGTGGTCGAGCTCGCGCCCGACGGCGTGGTCGCGCGGCTGGGCGGCGACGAGTTCGCGATCGTGCTGGCGGGCGGCTCGAACCTGGACCGTCCGCGCGCGCTGGCGCAAGCGGTGCTCGACCGCCTGCGCGAGCCGATATGGATCGACGGCCAGCTGATCGCGACGGGGGTCAGCATCGGCATCGCAGTCGGACCCGCCGACGGGCGGGATCCGGACGAGCTCCTCAAGAACGCCGACCTGGCCCTCTACCGCGCCAAGGGCGAGGGGGGCGGAACCTATTCCTTCTTCGAGCCCGCACTCGACGCGGCCGCGCGCGCGCGGCGCCAGCTCGAGCTCGATCTGCGCCGCGCGATCGCGACCGGGGAGTTCACCCTCCACTACCAGCCGATCGTCGATCTCGGCACCGACCGGATCGGCGGGTTCGAGGCGCTCCTCCGCTGGAACCACCCGACGCGCGGGCTGGTCTCCCCGATCGACTTCATCCCCGTCGCCGAGGAGACCGGGCTGATCATCGCGATCGGCGAATGGGTGATGCACGAGGCCTGCCGCTTCGCCGCGGGGTGGCCCGACCATCTGCGGATCGCGGTCAACGTGTCGCCGATCCAGTTCCGCCACGCCGGTTTCGCGAGCGTCATCGCCCAGGCGCTCGCGCGCAGCGGCCTCGCGCCCGCCCGGCTCGAGGTCGAGATCACCGAGTCGGTGTTCCTGGAGGGGGAGGGGCCCGTGGTGACGTTGCTTCACTCGCTCCGCGCGCTCGGCGTCCGGGTGGCGCTCGACGATTTCGGCACGGGCTATTCGTCGCTCAGCTACCTGCGTTCGTTCCCGTTCGACAAGATCAAGATCGACCGCAGCTTCGTGATCAACGTCGTGCATGATCCGAGCGCCGCGGCCATCGTCCGCGCGATCGTGGACCTGGCGGGCGCGCTGCACATGGATACCACGGCGGAGGGGGTCGAGGATGTCGACCAGCTCGCCCGTTTGCGCGAACAGGGCTGCGGAAGCATCCAGGGCTATCTGTTCAGCCGTCCGGTGCAAGGTGACTTGGTAGCCGGACTGCTCGGGCGGGAGCTGGCGCGCGCGGCTTAGGCGACCAGCCGCTCCGCCTCGGCGAGCGCGGCGGGATCGTCCACGTCGATCCAGTCGAGATCGCTGCAATCCACGACCCTGGCACGTCCCGTCGCCGCGAGCGCGCGCACGCCCTCGGTCAGCGACGGCGCGGGCATCCGGCCGAGCACGTCGAATAAGGCGGGGCCGACCGCGAACACGCCCGTGTCGTAGCAGTCGTGCGGCTCCAGCTCCTTGCCGATCGCGACAATGCGGTCCCCCATCGTCGCCACGCGCGTCACGTCCATCGGATCAACTGACGGATGGCCCAGCCGCCGGTCGACGCCCAGCCGCAGCCCCGCGCCCGTGCCCGCCTCGGCCATGCGGCGGTACAGCGCGGGCGCGACCAGGTGGTCGCACATCGCCAGCAGCGTCTCTCCTTTGACGACCGGCGCGGCCGCGAGCACAGACAAGCCGTTGGGCAGCCGCCAGTCGCCCGACCTGACCGTTTCGACCACGACCGGCCAACGCCGCGCGCGCAGATACGCCTCGACCGTGTCCGCGCCGTAGCCGGTCACCACCACAACCCGCCCGATTCCCGCCGCGCCCAGCCCGGTCAGCGCATGATCGATCAGCGTCCGGCCCGCCACGGGGCATAGCGGCTTGAGCGGGGTAGCCCCCCGAAGCCGGCTGCCCTCGCCCGCCGCCAGCAGGATCGCGGTGCGGATCACCTCAAGCGGCTTCGATGAACCGCTCGACCTCGAGTTGCGCGATGTCGTCGGTCATCTGCGTGCGCGGATGCTTGCAGAAATAAGCGGACGCCGCGTCGATCGGCCCCCGCAAGCCCCGGTCGCTGGCGAGCTTAGCGCAGCGGATCATGTCGATCGCGACGCCCGCCGAATTGGGGCTGTCCTCGACAGACAGGCGGAGCTCCAGATTCATCGGCACGCCGCCGAACAGCTGCCCCTCCATGCGCAGGAAGCAGACCTTGTTGTCGTTCTGCCACGGCACGTAGTCGGACGGGCCGATATGGACATTGTCGTCCGACAGCCGCTCGGCCGCGACCGACTGCACGGCTTCGGTCTTGGATATCTTCTTGGATTCGAGCCGGCGGTGGTTCGACATGTTAAGGAAGTCGGTGTTGCCGCCGGTGTTCAGCTGGTACGTCCGGTCCAGCTTCACGCCGCGCTTGGCGAACAGGTCGGTCAGTACGCGGTGGACGATCGTAGCGCCCAGCTGCGCCTTGATGTCATCGCCGATGATCGGCACGCCCGCCTCCTCGAAACGCTTGGCCCATTCGGGGTTCGACGCGATGAACACGGGGATGTTGTTGACGAACGCGACCCCGGCCTCGAGCGCGCATTCGGCGTAGAATTCGGTCGCCTCCTGGCTGCCCACGGGCAGGTAGTTCATCAGCACGTCGGCGCGGGTGCGGCGCAGCTCGGCGACCACCTCGTCCTTGGTCGGCTCGATCAGATCGGCGAGCAGGAAGGTGCGGTCGTCCTTGAAGTCGGCCATATGCTCGGCGAACCCGTCGAGCACGCGACCCATGCGCACGACCGCGCCCGTCGCCTCGACCGACGGGCAGAACACGGCGGTGCAGTTGGGTTTGGCGAAGATCGCATCGGCCACGTCCAGCCCGACCTTGCGTCGATCGATGTCCCAGGCGGCGACCACTTCGATGTCCGACGGGCGATATCCGCCCATGTCGTAATGCATCAGCCCGGTCTGGTCGTTCGCGCCCTCGCGGTAGTGGGACAACCCTTGCACGAGCGAGCTCGCGCAATTGCCGATGCCGACCACGGCGACCTTTATGCTTGCCATCAGCCTATCTGATCCTTGGAGAAGAATACCGCGCCCAGCTCCCGGGGCGGTTGAAGAGGATGCGCGCGCGCGAGCAGCCGCGTCTCGACGCGCCGGTGCCACGCGATTCCGGCGATGGCGATCAGCGTCATCGGCGCGATCTCGATCCAGCAGAACAGCTCGGGCCGACCCGCGACGCACGCGCCGAACAGCGCCAGCACGCGCATGTTGGCGGTCAGCAGCGCCAGCAACCGCATCGGCGGCACCGCCCCGTCCGCATACGCGATCCGCAGGCGATGACCGTCAGGACCGTCCAACGCCGCATCGAAGCGCGCGGTGACGCGGTCCATGCCGAAAGCCACGGCGTCATATAGCCGAACGAACGGATTATGGCCGACCGGCAGGGGCGTGGAAGGTGCCGCTCCCTTGATCCGGCGATGGTACCTCGCCCGTTCGCCTTCATAGAGGCTAGATTGCACCGCATGCGCCGTGCCCGCGATGATCGCGAGCGCCCAACCGTCCACCGTGCCGATCGACAGCGCGACCGCGACATAGATCAAGATAAACACGCCGTGATCGCAGACCCCGTCGAGCACCCGGCCGAGCGGGCTGGCCGTACCCGTCGCGCGCGCGATCATCCCGTCGAGCCCATCGGCCACCAGCCATGCCGCCGCGAGGAGGAGCCCGATCACGCTCCACCGCCAGTCGACCCAGTGCCCGAAGCCCCACGCGGCACCCAAGCCGATGAAAAGACCCGCCACGGAAACCGCGTTCGCCGACACCCGCGCCCGCAGCGCGGGGCCGAGCAGACGCCGGCCGAGTGGGTGGATCAGGTACAGATTGGTGGGATCCTCGATCCGGCGGTCGCGTGATCCATCCGGGGGCGGAGGTGTCATGATCCGGCAACATTGCCCGCAAAACCGCACGACGACAAGGGCCTATGCCGGTCGGCCGAGTTCCGCTCCCGCAGGTACGCGCCGCGCGAATGGAACCCGCGAGCCGGCGTTAATATTGCCAAATTGGCTCAAGCCGTCGGATGCATCCGGATTGAACGTTTGGACGTTACTAATTTGGTACACATTCATTAACTTCGGCACGAAACGACCATGCAACGGGATTGTCGTTTGATCGTTACGGGCGTGATAGAGTTACATGACGGTCCGCGCCCGCGCACCGTCCAGGACAAGGGATCGCCCATGCGCCGCAGCGCTTTGACCGGCCGCCTGGAGCGGTATCTCTCCCTGACCGAGGAGGAGCGCGACGCGCTCGACTGGGCCGAACGCCGCGAGGTGCGCGTGCCGTCGGGCATGGTGCTGATGGAGCAAGGCGGGACCGTCGACCAGCTGTTCGTCGTCCAGCAGGGTTGGCTGCATTCGGGGATCGAGCTGAAGTCGGGCGGTCGCCAGATCCTGCGCTTCCACTATCCCGGCGACCTGATCGGCACGTCGAGCATCGCCTGGGCGCAGGCCGCCAATACGATCACCGCGGTGTCCGACTGCGTCGTGTCCGAACTGTCCAAGGTCAATCTCGGCCGCATCTTCAAGGCGCAGCCGCGACTGGCGGGCATGCTGTACGCCATGGCCGCCGCCGAGAACGTCGCGATGAGCGACCGGCTCGCCTCCATCGGGCGCACCGACGCGATCGAGCGGCTGGCGACGCTGCTGCTCGACATCCTTGCGCGTCTGCGCGTCACCGCGGGCGGCGTGATCGAGTCCTTCGACCTGCCGCTCACGCAAAAGGACATCGGCGACGCGGTCGGGCTGACCAAGGTCCATGTCAATCGGACGCTCGGCGAGATGGAGCGCCGCGGCATGATCGAGCGGACCGGCCGACGCGTACGCATCGTGGACGAAGCCGAACTCGTGCGCTTCACCGGCTTCATCGATCGCTATGCGACCGTGCAGACCGATTGGCTGCCCGGACCGACCGCGCTGGCGGCCTGACGGGCCGACACTGGATAACTTACGGCAACGTTCGCTGATTTCGCCGTTTCCCCCGGGGGAGTGCGGCGGCATTCGGCGGCGGCGCGTTGACGCAGGGCATGCGTCGTTGAACAGGGACCAAGGAAATGTCGGAGCGTTTGGGTGTCGCGGTGATCGGCATGGGCGGCGCGGTCGCCACCACGGCCGCGGCGGGGGTCGAGATGATCCGCAGCGGATCGAACGATCTGTCCGGGCTTCCGCTCGCCGACCGTCAGGTCGCGGGAATGGCGGCGTATCGCGACATCTACTTCGACGGCTGGGATCTCAGCGGCGACGATCTCGGCACGGCGGCGATGCGCCACGGCGTGATCGGCGAGAAGGAACTGGCCAACGGCGCGTCGGCGCTCCGCGAAATGCGGCCCTGGCCCGCGGTCGGCTCTACTGACTTCTGCGCCAACATCGACGGCGCCAACAAGATCGCCGCGCCCGGCCACCGCGCCGCCGTCGAGCGCATCAAGGACGACCTGTCGCGGTTCAAGCAGGAAAAGCGCCTCGACCGCGTGGTGATGATCAACCTCGCATCGACCGAGCGCAAGATCGACGCCGACGCGGACGCCTGGACCTCGGTCGACGCGTTCGAACGCGCGCTCGACCGCGACGATCCCGCGATCAGCCCGGCGATGCTCTACGCCTACGCCGCGATCGACGCGGGCGCTCCATACGCCAACTTCACACCCTCGACCGCCGCCGATGTCCAGCCGCTCGCCGACCTCGCGGCCCGGCGGAACGTCCCCGTCGCGGGCAAGGACGGCAAGACCGGCCAGACGCTCATGAAGACGGTGATCGCCCCGGCGCTGCGCGACCGCGCGCTCCATGTCGACGGCTGGTTCTCGACCAACATCCTGGGCAATTCGGATGGGCTCGCGCTCGACGATCCCAAGTCGCTGGCGTCGAAGGTCGACACCAAGAAGAGCGTGCTCGACCAGATCCTGGGCTACCCGGTCGAGGATCACATCATCATGATCCATTATTACCGCCCGCGCGGCGACGACAAGGAGGCGTGGGACAATATCGACCTGACGGGCTTCCTGGGCCAGAAGATGCAGCTCAAGCTCAACTTCCTGTGCAAGGACTCTGTTCTGGCCGCCCCGCTCGCGATCGAGATCGCGCGCTGCCTCGGCCTCGCGCAGGCGCGCGGCGAGGGCGGGGTGCAGGAGCAGCTCGGCGTGTTCTTCAAATCGCCGCAGACCGCGGGCGGGCGCGATCCGATCCACGGCTTCGGCGAGCAGCAGCTGATCCTCGACAACTGGCTCGCGAGCGGGAAGTAAGGGCGTGAGGTCCGGCTGCGCCATCCTCCCCCGGAGGGGGAGAGGAACCATGCGAGGCATGGTGGAGGGGTATCTCTCGACAAGGCTAAGCTTGTCCATGTCGAGAGATACCCCTCCGTCACGCCTTCGGCGCGCCACCTCCCCTTCCAGGGGAGGACTAAGATGATGACTCCCGCCATCCTCCCGCTTTTCCGCGAACTCGGCGACCTGAAGCGCATCCGGTCCGCCGACCGGCCGGGCACGATCGCCGACCGGTTGTTCGCGGACGGCTGGGCGGCTTTGGCAGCCGGCGTCCCCGCGTCCGACGTCATGGCGCGTACAGTCGCGGCCGCGTTGGCGGCGGCCCGGCTCGGCGACCTCGATCTCGCCAAGCTCCGCGCGCTTGGGTTGGGCAATGAAGCGGTCGTAATACTGGAACGCGCGTTCGACGAGGTGGCGGCGGGTCTCGACCCCGCCCTCGCTGCGCGGCTCCGTCCCGCGCTCGCGGCGGGTGCCCCGGACCCCGGGCCCGTGCCCGATTTCGTCGGCAAGCTCACCCGCCAGCCACGCGCAGGCGTGACGTGCCCGGGCCGTCCGCGCATCATGCTCCAACCGCCGGAAAACCATGCGGAGCACTCCCTGATGGTCGCCGTCTACGCCGTGATCGCCGCGCCGTGGTACGACGCCGACCCGGTCGTCGCGTTCGTCGCCTCGATGGCGCATCATTTCCACAATGCGGCGATGCCCGACTCCGGCTTCAGCGGCGAGGTGCTGCTCGGGGATGCGCTGGACGCGGTGATCGACCGTGCGCGCGAGATGGCGATGGTGGAACTCGCGCCCGCCGTCGCCGAGCAGGTCCGCGCCGCGCTCGCACCGATCGGCGGCGACGTCGCCCCGCATGCCCGCGCTTTCCATGTCGGCGACGTGCTCGACCGCGTGCTGGAGATCGAACAGCACCTCCGCGCCGCGACCGTGACGATGGGCGAGGTGCTCGGCACCTACGGCCTGGTGCATGACGGCCCGGTCAAGGGCTTCCACGACCACATCCTGAGCCAAGTCGGGCTGGCGTGATCCCGCTGCTCTCGCCCACAAGCGGGCAGGCATTGACCGCCGACACGCCCCAATCGCTCGCGGACGGTTGGGGCGGTCGCTGGCCCGTGGTCGACGGCATCCCCTATCTGCGCGTCGAGAGCGAGGGGCTGGTCGCGCTCGCGCTCAACCACCTCGATGCGGGTCGCACCGACGAAGCATTGGTCGCGCTCCTGACCGATCAGGACGCTTGGTGGACCGGCCCCGCGACCGATCTCACCGACCTTCGCCGCCTCGTCGCCGAGCGCGATACACTGAGCTTGCGCGATGCGATGGCGCTGCTCCGCTTCGGCCCCGTCGCGGACTATTTCGCCTATCGTTGGAGCGACCCGACCTACCTCGCCGGCCTCGCACTGCTCGAAGCGCATTGGGCCGAGCCGAAGACCGCGTTCGAGCTCGCCTGCGGCATCGGCCATTATCTCCGCGAACTGACCCGGCGCGGCGTGGCCTGCGTGGGCGCGGATGTGGTGTTCGCCAAATGCTGGCTCGCCAAGCATTGGGTCGCCCCGGAAGCCGAGTACGTCGTGTTCGACGCGGGCGCGACCTGGCCGATCGGCCCGGAGCGGTTCGACCTCGTCCAGTGCCACGACGCCTTCTACTTCATGCCGCGCCAGGAGTTCGTGGCGGACCGTCTTCGAGATGCGACCGCCCCCGACGGCGTATTGGCGGTCAGCCACGTTCATAACAGCGGCTTCACCGGCGGCGCGAAGGGACCGGCCAAGCGCGCGGACGAGTGGGCGACGTTCTTTCCCGACGCGACCGTCTTCGACGAACGCGCGTTGCTCGGCGCGCTCCTCACGGCGGATGCGCCCGAATCGACGGCGTGGGTCGACGACCCAGCCGTCGAGGCCTGGTCGCTGGCGAAAGGCGGCGGACCGGCGCGTTCACTGACGGGCGGCTTCGCCCTGCCGCCGACCGACGCCAAGCTCCGTCGCAATCCGCTGCTCGGCGAGGACGGCGTGCGCTGGCCGTCCGATCACTACCGCGACGAATACGCGGCCGGATGCGCTTGGGCCAGCGACGCGGGCGACGACGTCCGCACCCGGCGCCTGGTCGACCTTCCGGAGCGGTGGTGATGGTGTCGACCACGCCACCCCCGTTCGGCCCGAGCTTGTCGAAGGCTCGTCCCTCTCCCTCCGCCAAGGACGAAAACGACCCTTCGACAAGCTCAGGGCGAACGGAAAGGGTAAGACCCGCCCGCTGGGGCATCGCCGGCTTCGGCTGGGTCGCGCGTGATTATATGGCGCCCGCGATCGAGGCCGCCGGGGGCGTCGTGACCGCGATCGCGGACCCGTCCCCGATCGCGCAGGCGAGCGCCGAGTCGGCGGGCATCCTCGCCTTCGACGACGCCGCGACGATGCTCGCGAGCGGCGAGGTCGACCTGCTCTATGTCGCCACCCCCAACAACGCGCATCTCGGCCCCGTCCGCGCCGCCGCCGAGGCGGGCATACCGGTACTGTGCGAGAAGCCCCTGGCGCACTCGCTGAACGACGCGGAGGCGATCGGCCGCGCGGTCGCCGACACCGGCGTCCTTTACGGCACGGCCTTCGATCAGCGTCACCACCCCGCCCACCGTCGGATGGCGGAGCTGATCGCGGACGGTGCGATCGGCCGCCCCGTCGCGGTCCGGATCGTCTATTGCTGCTGGGTCGACCCGCTCTGGTCCGCCGACGGGTTGGGCTCGCCCAACTGGCGCGCCGATCCGCAGGCGGCCGGGGGCGGAGCGGTGATCGATCTCGCGCTCCACGGCCTCGACCTCGCCCAGCTCCTCGTCGGCGAGCCGCTCGACCGCCTCCATATCGACCTGCAACGCCGCATCCACGACTATCCGGTCGACGACGGCGGCATCCTGTCCGGCCGCACCGCGTCGGGCGTGCTCCTGACCAGCCACGTCGCCTATAATTGCCCCGAAGTCCTCCCCCGCCGCCGCCTCGAAGTGCAGGGCGAGACCGGCCTCCTGACCGCGATCGACACCATGGGCCAGACCCCGGGCGGGACGGTGACGCTGACCAACGACCAAGGCGTCGTCGGCGTGACCTTCGGCGATCTCACGAGCCCGTTCGCCGCCCAGGCCGCCGCCTTTCAGGCCGCCGTGCGGGGCGAGCCGCACGACTTTTCGCTCGCCCGCGACCTCGACCTCATGCGCCTGTTCGACCGCGCCTACATGACGGCGCGCGCATGCCTCTGACCTACTGGGCCTGCGCAAACTGCGGCTTCTGGCAACGCCATTTCGCGCCGCCCGACTGCCCCGTCTGCACCGACGTCCGCAACGAGCTCCCCGCCGACGGCTGGCGGTTCCTCCCCGAGCACGAGGTCCGCGCGACGCATGAAGGGCAGGGCAGGGAGGTCGCCCCCGGCCTGTGGGCGTTCACCACCACGCCGAACCTGGGCCTCGCCGGCACGGGCTGGCTGATCGTCCGGCCGGAGGGCAACATCGCCTTCGAAGCCGCTCCGTATTATTCAAACACCATGCTCGCCCGGATCGAGCAACTCGGCGGCGTTCAGATCCTCGCCGCCTCGCACGCGCACGGCTACGGCGCGCTCTGGCAGCTCCAGAACGCGTTCCGCCCGGCCGTCCTCGCCATTCACCGCGACGACCTGCGCATGACCAAGGCGTTCGGGGTGAATTACCCGTACGACGACACCCTAGAACTCGCGCCGGGTTACGTGCTCCACCATGTCGGCGGTCATTACGAGGGCCAGGCCGCGCTCCACGACGCGTTCGGCCGCCGCCTGTTCTGCGGCGACATGTTCAAGATCGACCAGGACGCCGCCGGCCGCAGCCAGGCCATCTCCAGCCACAAGGCGTTCCACCTAGACATCCCGCTCACCCACGCCGAGCTTCGTCGCTACCGCGACGTGATCGCCCCGCTCGCCTTCGACGCGGTCCTCACCCCCTTCGAATACGCGCCGGAGATCGGCCGCGCGCAAGCGCTCGCCGCGCTCGACGAGGCGCTCGCCCGCCCGCCCGGCGTCCGCCGCCTGCCCTTGGAGTCCCTGTCTTTGGAGCCTATGCGTTGATCCACTGCGCCGAACCCGTCCCCGACATCGCCCGCGCCTATATCGACGCGATGCCCGCGGGCGAGTGGTACCTGTTCGACATGAGTCCGCTCGACCGCACGGGCGTACCCGCCTGGAAGGCCGCGCTGTTCCCGCACGACCCCGCCGCCGCCGGATGCGAGATGCAGCAAGGTACCGGCTACGGCGAGACGCACGCCCGCGCGATCATCGCCGCCGTCGCGGAGTGCTACGAGGAGGTCCACGCCCGCCTCGGCTTCGCCAAGCTCGCGCAAGTGGAGGGCAGCTACGACCGGCTCGTCGCCGAGCGGGGCAGGGGCGCGGTCGCCGATCCGCTCGAACTCTGCCTCCCCGCCGGCTCGCCCGTCGGCCGCGACACGCCGCTCCGCTGGGTGGAGGCGCGGCGCTGGTTCGCGGGCGGCCCCGTGCTCGTGCCCGTCGATCTTGCAGCGCTCTCCACCGACGCGCTACCCGGCGACTACCGCCCGTTCACCACGCTCATCACCAACGGCCTGGGCGCCGGGCCGACGCGCGAGTGGGCGCGCGCGCACGGACTGTTTGAGCTGCTGCAGCGCGACGGCAACGGCCTGTTCTTCCGCGCGCTCGATCCCGGCGTCCGCCTGACGCTCGACGACACGCTCCCGCCCGATCTCCGGGCCGTCGTCGACCGCGTGGCGGGCACGGGCATCGACTTGCTCCCCAAATTCGCGACCGACGAGTTCGGCCTCGTCAACCTGTACGTCGTGGGCGGCGACCGCGTGCCCGAAGCGCTCCCCGTCCCGATCGCGATGACCGGGGGCGGGGAGGCGTCGGATCTCGACCGGCACTCGGCGCTGCGCAAGGCGGTGCTCGAATACGCCCACGCCCGCGCGCGCAAGGCCTTCACCTTCGGCCCGCTCGAGCTGATCCGCGCCGTCATGCCACCGGGCTATTGGGAGCGCGTCGAGCCCCGCACCCGCCGCGCCGCCCGCGACACCGAACCGCGCCAGGTCGACGCTTTCCGCCGTTGGCTGTCGCTGGACGGCCCCGCGCTCCGCGACCTGCTGACCGATCCCGTCTTCACCGTGCGCAGCGAGCGCCCCTTCGCCTCGCTCGCCACCAGCGACATCGTCGCGCCGGAGGCCAAGGGCGACGAAGCCGCGCGCCGACTGGTCGCCGCCGACTTCGACCCGCTCGTCCTCGACTGGACCGCCGATGGCGCGCCGATGCACGCCGCGCGCGTGATCGTCCCACGGCTCGAGGTCGAGACGATGAGCTACGCCCGCATCGGCGAGCGCGGCGTCGCCAAGCTCGTCGCGGCCGACAGCCCGCTGATCCGCTGGGGCGAGCCGAGCGAGACTCGCCGCCCCGTCCGTCTGACGCGCGAGGCGCAGGACCGGCTCGGCGGCCAACCCCTGTTCGACACCGCCGAAGCGGAGCGGATCGTCGGCGGGCTCTATCCGCTCTACCGCGAGCCCGGCAGCCACGAGATGATGTTCCACACGGCCACGGAGCCCGCATGAGCCTGCGCTACGCCTACAACACCAACGGCGCGGCCTCGCACCGGCTGGATGACGCGATCCGGCTGATTGCCGACAGCGGCTATGACGGCGTCGCGCTCACGCTCGACCACCATCATCTCGATCCCTTCGCGGACGGCTGGCGCGTCGAGGCTGAACGGGTCGCTGCGCTGCTCGCGTCGCTGGACCTCGGCAGCGTGATCGAGACCGGCGCGCGCTACCTGCTCGACCCGCGCGACAAGCACGAACCCACGCTCGTCACCACCTCGCCCGAGGGCCGCGCGCGCCGCGTCGCGTTCCTCCAACGCTCGGTCGACATCGCCGCGATCCTCGGCTCCGAAACCGTCAGCTTCTGGGCGGGCGTCCCCAAGCCGGAGGTCGACCGGACCGACGCGTTCGACTGGCTCGACCGCGGCCTCGCGCAAATCTGCGAGTATGCCGACCGCGCGGGCGTCGCCGTGAGCCTGGAACCCGAGCCGGGCATGCTGATCGAGACGGTCGGCGACTACCAACGCCTCCACGACTTCCATCCGAGCCTGTGCCTCGCGCTCGACACCGGCCATTGCCTCGTGACCGGCGACATCGATCCGGAGGAGGCGGTGCGCCTCTACGCCTCGCGCCTGGGCACCGTCGCGATCGAGGACATGCGCCGCGGCGACCATACGCATCTGCCGTTCGGACAGGGCGACATGGACATCCCCGCGATCCTCTCGGCGCTCAGCCAGATCGGGTTTTCGAAGCTGGTCTGCGTCGAACTTTCCCGCGAGTCGCCCCGCGCCCACGCCGCTATCCCGGAATCGATCGCGTATCTGAAGAACGCCGAACAGTGAGGATCTGCTTCGTCTCCCGCCGCTTCTTCCCCGCCATCTCCGGCATGTCGATCTACGCGCTCAACCTCCTGCGCGAGCTCGTCGCGGCGGGGCACGACGTGACGATGGTGAGCCAATATTACGGCGATCCCGCCCGCCGTGCCGTCTATGGCGGCGGCCCGCCCCCACCCGTGCCCGGCGTCCGCGTGATCGGGCTGGAAGCGCTCGGCGAACAGAACGGCGGCGACTTCGAGCGCGACATCGACGCGGTGGTCTTCACGATCATGCGCGAGCACGAACGCCGTCCCTTCGACATCCTCCATGCGCAATACGGCTACCCGACCGGCTGGGCGACGCTCCTCGCCGCCAAACGGTCGGGTGTCCCGTGCCTCGTCTCGATCCAGGGCGGCGACGGCCACTGGGTCGGCTCCTGCTGCGAGACGCACCGCGAGGCGATGGTCCGGGTCCTCGACCATGCGGGAGCATTGCTGATCGGCGGCGCGAGCTTCGCCGAGGAGGTCCAGGGTCGCCTCGGCACGCCGACGGAGCGCTTCACGATCGTCCCCGGCGCGGTCGACACCGACCGCTTCACGCCGGGGGAGGGGAGCACCGGCCCCGTCCGCCTGCTCTATCACGGCCGCGTCGACCGCCGCAAAGGCGTGCTCGACTTCCTCCACGCGCTTCCCGCCGTTACCGGCGACTGGTCCGCCACCATCTCCGGCATCGGTCCCGACGTTGACGCGGCCCGCGCGCTCGCTGCCGACCTCGCGCTCGGGCACCGCGTCGCCTTCTCCGGATACGCCGACTATGCCGACGTCCCCGACCTCTACCGCCGCCACGACGTATTCGTGTCGCCCACCTATGCGGAAGGGTTCTCGAACACGATCCTGGAGGCGATGGCGAGCGGCCACGCCGTCCTGTCCTGCCGCGCGGTCGGCGTCGTCGACTGCCTGCGCGACGGGGAGAACGGCCTTCTGACCGACCCGGGCGACATACCCGCGCTCACCGCCGCGCTCACCCGCCTGGTTCAGGACCGTCCCCTACGCGACCGCCTGGCCGCCGCCGCGCTGGAGGAATGCCGCCGCGTCTATAGCTGGAGCGCCGTCGGCCGCCAGATCGTCGGCGTGTACGACCGCCTGCTCGGCACCGCGCCCGCCACCGATTTTTCCGAGGAGTTGCCGGTGTCCCCGTGCCGCTTCCGCGCCGAGCCGCATCTGCTGTGAACGGCCACCTCGTCGCTGTCTCCCCGCATCTCGACGACGCCGCTTTCTCGGCGGGCGGAACGCTGGCGGGGTATGTCCGGGATGGCGGGCGGGTGACGATCGTCACCTGCTTCACCGGCAACGTGTCCGACCCGCAAGGCTTCGCGCTCGCCTGCCAACTCGACAAGGGCCTGCCCGCCGAGCTCGATTATATGGCGCTTCGCCGGGGCGAGGACGAGCGCGCCTGCGCGGCGATCGGCGCGACGCCCGTCCACCTCCCGTTCCTCGAAGCCCCGCACCGAGGGTACGAGTCCGCCTCCGAATTATTCGGCGATCGCCTTCCCGCCGACGACATGGCCGATCGCCTCGCCCCCGAACTCGCCCGCCTGGTAAAGGATGCGACGCTGATCCTCGGCCCGCTCGGCATCGGTGCCCATGTCGACCACCATATCGTTCGCGAGGCGCTGGCCCGCGTCGCGGATCCCGAGCGCCTGCTGCTATGGGAGGACTGGCCGTATCTCGACCGTGCCGACCGGGCGCCCGGCGACCCCGCATGGACGGTCGCGCTCGACGCCGAGCTGATCGAGGCGCGGATCGCCATGTGCGCGGCCTATGAAAGCCAGCTCGGCTTCCAGTTCGGCGGCCGCGTCGCCATGACCGAGCGGCTCGGCGCGATCGAGCGCGAACGCTTCCACAAGGCGCGCTGATCGTTGATTTCCGGTCGCCCTGAGCTTGTCGAAGGGTCGTCCTCCTTCCCACGGTCGCTTAAGACGATGCCTGGACAAGCTCAGCCCGAACGGAGAGTGATATGAAGACCCGCGCCGCCGTTGCGTTCGCCCCCAAGCGGCCGCTGGAGATCGTCG
>NZ_CAXSBH010000032.1:2285-31634 GCF_964235535.1 uncultured Sphingomonas sp. | reverse complement strand
CGGCATGGCGGTGTTCTTCGTCAACCTGATCTACTCGATGCTGGCGGGCAAGAAGTCGCCCGACAATCCCTGGGGCGAGGGTGCGACGACGCTGGAATGGACCCTTTCCTCGCCGCCGCCGTACCACCAGTTCGAGACTTTGCCCGTCATCGATGACGGCAAGAGCCACTAAACCGAGCGCGAGGCGCGTAGCGGAAGCTACGCGCCGGTACGGGTGAGGCGAAGCCGAGCCCGCACGCGCCCGTTCGGCTGGCGCGACTAGCGGCCGCGACCGACGCGACACGGGATCTACTCCCGCGTCCGCCCACCGTCGTCGGCGTTACTTTAGTGGCCTTCCACCGCTGCCCACGCTTTCCGCGACCCCCCGCCGCTCCTATATGTTCCGCAGCATCATGCCCCCCGCCGCCACTCTCCCGACCGTAGCCGACTGGCGCGATTTCCTCGCGCTCACCAAGCCGCGCGTCATGACGTTGGTCGTGTTCACCGGGCTCTGCGGCATGCTCGCCGCCCCCGGCGGCGTCGACCCGGTGATCGGCTTCACCGCCATCCTGTGCATCGCGCTCGGCGCGGGCGCGGCCGGCGCGCTCAACCAATGGTACGAGGCCGATCTCGACGGCCTGATGCGCCGCACGGCCCAGCGTCCGCTTCCCGCGGGCCGCATGGAGCGCGGCTCCGCGCTGCATTTCGGCGTCGGCCTTGGCGCGTTCTCCGTCCTGTTCATGCTTTTCGCGGTTAACCTGGTCGCCGCCGCGATCCTCGCCGTCTCCATCCTGTTCTACGTCCTCGTCTATACCGTCTGGCTCAAGCGGCGCACCCCGCAGAACATCGTGATCGGCGGCGCGGCCGGGGCCTTCCCGCCCTTGATCGGCTGGGCGGCGGCGACCGGCGACGTCGCGCTCCTCCCCGTCCTCCTGTTCGCGCTCGTCTTCCTATGGACGCCCCCGCATTTCTGGGCGCTCGCGCTGTATATGGAGACCGACTACAAGGCCGCGGGCGTCCCCATGCTCCCTGTCGTTGCGGGCGAGCGCGTCACCCGCCGCCAGATCGGCCTGTATACGATCCCGATGGCGGCGACCGCGCTGCTTCCCTGGATGCTCGGGCTGACCGGCTGGTTATACGGCGCGGTGGCCGCGATCACGACGGCCGTGTTCGCCGCGATGGCCTGGACCGTCGCCACCCGCACGACCGCCGCCCGGGGCGACGCGATGACGCCCGAAAAGCGGCTGTTCAAATATTCGATCCTGTACCTATTCCTCTTATTCGGCGCGCTCGTCGCCGACCGGTGGTTCGCATGACGCCCGACGACGAAGATCTGATCAGGAAGCGCCAGCGCAGCCGTTCGCTCGTGCTCGCCCTCCTCCTCGGCGCGCTCGTCCTGCTCGTCTTCGCGGTCAGCATCACTCGGATCACGCAAGGGATGGACGACGCCGCCCGCGCCGCCACCGACAAGGGGCCGTCCCAAATGCCCCGGCGGAGCGCCGTCCCATGACCCGCATCACGCGCACCGCCGTCCTCGCGGTCCTGTTCGTCTGCTTCATGACCGGCCTCGCCTTCGCCAGCGTGCCGCTCTACCGCATGTTCTGCCAGGTCACGGGGTTCGGCGGCACGACACAGCGTGGCCTGGTGGCCCCGGGCGCGGTCGGCCGCGAGGTGACGGTCCGCTTCGACGCGAACACCTCGTCGCGCCTCCCCTGGAGCTTCCGCCCCGAATCGCGCTCCGAGACGGTCGCGGTCGGCGCGCGCGACATGGTATTCTTCCAGGCGACCAACCGCGCCGCGCAAGCGGTCACCGGCACCGCCACCTTCAACGTCACGCCCACGCAAGCCGGCAAGTATTTCACCAAGATCGAATGCTTCTGCTTCACCGAACAGACGCTCAAGGCCGGCGAGAGCGTGCGCATGCCCGTCATCTTCTATGTCGATCCCAAGATGCTCGCCGACCCCGACGCGCGGGACATCGAGGATATCACCCTGTCCTACACCTTTTACCCTGTGGATTCCGCCAAGTCGGCGGGCTAGGGACGGGCGGACACCTCAATCTCGGATAAGACGATGGCCGGCGCCAAGAACCACGACTACCACATCCTACCCCCCAGCATCTGGCCGCTCTTCGGCTCGATGGCCACGCTCGTGATGGCGTCCGGCGGGCTGATGTGGCTGCACGAGGCGACCGGCGGTGGCTACGTCTTCCTGATCGGCCTGGCGGCGCTGCTCTTCACCTTCTATTCCTGGTGGGCCGACGTCGTGCGCGAGGCGCGCCACGGTGACCACACCCCCGTCGTCCAGCTCCATTTCCGTTACGGGATGATCCTGTTCATCGCGTCGGAGGTGATGTTCTTCGTCGGCTGGTTCTGGGCGTTCTTCGACTTCGCGCTGTTTCCGACCGCGCTCTCCTATGTCGACGGCCAGGTCGAACGCGCCGCCGAAGGCGCGGCCCAGCTCGCCGCCACCTGGCCGCCCAAGGGCCTGGAGGTCATCAACGCCTTCGAACTCCCGCTCCTCAACACGCTGATCCTGCTCACATCGGGCACCACGGTCACCTGGGCGCACCATGCGCTCATCCACGACCAGCGCGGCGGCGTGAAACGCGGTGCCTGGGGTCTGCTCGGCGTCGGCGACCGCGACAGCGTGCTCAAGGGCTTGTGGGTGACGGTGGCGCTCGGTGTGCTGTTCAGCGCGATCCAGGCCTACGAGTACATGCACGCGCCGTTCCCGTTCAAGGGCCTGAATTACGGCGCGGCGTTCTTCATGTCGACCGGGTTCCACGGCTTCCACGTCGCGATCGGCACCATCTTCCTGGCCGTCTGCCTGGCGCGCGCCTACCGCGGCGACTTCACCCCGCGCCAGCATTTCGGCTTCGAGGCGGCGGCCTGGTACTGGCACTTCGTCGACGTCGTGTGGCTGTTCCTGTTCGTGACCGTCTATGTCTGGGGCGGCTGGGGCGCGCCGATCCACGGCGGCTGACCGGGACGGCCGGATCGTCCTTTGAAGCGTCTCCCGCTCATCCCGACGATCATCGTCGCGCTCGCGGTGGCGACCATGATCGGCCTCGGCCTGTGGCAGCTGCTCGAGCGCCGCCCGGCCAAGCTCGCCTACATCGCCCAGCTCGCGGGCAACCCGTCCAAGCCGCCGATCGCGTTCCCGCGCGTCCCCGATCAGGCGCTGTTGTTCCGCCGGGCTACGGGTCGGTGCGCCCGGCCGGCAGGCATCGACCTGAAGGGTGCCGGCTCGGTCGGTTTCCGCTGGATCGCCCGGTGCGGCGCGAACGGTTCGACTACCCCGGACATGACGGTCCAGCTCGGCGTGACGCGCGACCCGAACGCGCGCGTCGCTTGGCGCGGCGGCGAGGTATCGGGCTTCCTGTCCAACGCGCCCGACGGTCGGTCGGCGATCGGTTCGTTGTTCAACAACGCGCCCCAGCGGCTGATGCTCGTCGCGGAGCCCGTACCCGCCGGGGTCGCGCCCGCACTGTCGCCGAACCCCGCGCCCGATCCGGCGGGAGTGCCCAACCCTCACCTATCCTACGCATTCCAATGGTTCTTCTTCGCGCTCTCGGCTGCGGTGATCTACCTGCTCGCGGTCCGAAAGCGGCTTCGACCGCAAGTTCCGGGAAGCGCCGCCGCCCGCTGAACGGTAATCGGAGCGACGAAAGGACCCGTCGCCCATGTCGTTCCGGATCTCCGCGCTGCCCATCGCCCACTTCGCCCCGCTGTTCACCCTCAGCGACGACGCGCTCATCGCCCGGGGCGCTCGCCATGTCGTCGCCGACCGCCGGCCCGGCTATCCCTGCCGCGTCAGCCTGGAGGATGCCGCGATCGGCGAGCGGCTGATCCTGGTCCATCACGAGCATCAGGCCGCCGACACGCCATTCCGCGCCGGCCACGCGGTTTATATCCGCGAGGCCGCGATGCAGGCTCACCCGGCACCGGGCGAGATCCCGGCGCTGTTCTGCCACCGCGTCCTGTCGCTGCGCGGGTTCGATGCGCACGACATGATGACCGCGGCCGACCTTTCGCCCGGCGACCGGTTGGAAACGGCGATTACCGCCATGCTCGCCGACCCGGCGGTGGCGTACGCCCATATCCATTACGCCGCCCCCGGATGCTACGCCGCGCGCGCCGACCGACTTGTCGAGGCTGCGGCGTCAGTCTAGCTGCGGCCGATGCGCTACATCAGCACGCGCGGAAACAGCCCCGCCCTCGACTTTCAGCAAGTGACGCTCGCCGGGCTCGCCCTGGACGGCGGGCTGTACGTGCCCGAGACGTGGCCGACGCTGTCCCGCGACGAGATCGCCGGGCTCGCGGGCCTCAGCTACGTCGACACCGCCGTCGCCGTCATGAAGCCCTTCGTCGGCGATGCGCTCACGACCGACGAACTGCGCGACCTGTGCGCCCGCGCCTATGCCCGCTTCGCGCACGCGGCCGTCGCGCCGCTCGTTCAGCTCGGTCACGACCAGTGGCTGCTCGAACTCTTCCACGGCCCCACCCTCGCCTTCAAGGACGTGGCACTCCAGCTCGTCGGGCTGCTGTTCGAGCGTTTCCTGTCCGGCCGCTCGGATCACCTCACCGTCATCGGCGCGACCAGCGGCGACACCGGTTCCGCCGCGATCGACGCGCTCGCCGGGCGCGAGGGAGTGGACGTGTTCATGCTTCACCCGGCGGGCCGCGTGTCTGAGGTGCAGCGGCGGCAGATGACGACCGTCCTCGCCCCCAACATCCACAATATCGCCATCGAGGGCGATTTCGACGACGCGCAAGCGTTGGTGAAAGCGATGTTCAACGACCCCGCCTTCTCGGGCCGGTTCGCGCTGTCGGCCGTGAACTCGATCAACTGGGCGCGGCTGATGGCGCAGGTCGTCTATTATTTCTACGCCGCCGTGCGCCTCGGCGCACCCGATCGCCCGGTCGCGTTCGCGGTGCCGACGGGCAATTTCGGCAACGTGTTCGCCGGCTGGGTCGCCACGAAGATGGGCCTGCCGACACCCAAGCTGATCGTCGCCACCAACGTCAACGACATCCTCCACCGCGCGCTGTCGACCGGTGACTATTCGCGTGGAACGGTCACACAGACCCACACGCCGTCGATGGACATCCAGGTCTCCTCCAACTTCGAACGCCTGCTGTTCGAGCTCGGCGGCGCGGACGGCCAGGTGTCCGCCGACCAGATGCGCGGCTTCGAGGCCACTCACGCGCTTCGCCTGACCAACCGCCAACGCGAGGGCGCGGCCGCGCTCTTCACGAGCGACCGCGTCGACCAGCACGATATGGCGTCGGCGATGCGGTGGGCCAGCGAGCATGGCGGCGAGGTGGTCGATCCGCATACCGGCATCGCGCTCGCCGCCGCCCGCCGTGCCGGGCTCGACATGCCCGTGGTCACGCTCGCCACCGCCCACCCCGCCAAGTTCCGCGACGCCGTCGAGCGCGCGACGGGCGTCCGCCCCACCCTGCCCGGCCGCCTGGGCGACCTGTTCCAGCGCGAGGAGCGCTACGCCACTCTGCCCGCCACGCTCGGCGCGGTGAGCGCCTACATCGCCGAGCGCGCGACGCCCCGGTCGTAAGGGTGGACGGATGAAGCTGCACACGATGGTCGGCGAGCCCTGGGCCGATTACGGCCTGGTGGACTCAGGCGACGGCCGCAAGCTCGAACGCTACGGCTCCCACCGCTTCATCCGCCCGGAGCCGCAGGCGCTCTGGGCACCCGCCTCCCCCGACTGGCGCGCGACCGGCGAGTTCGTCCCCGGTTCCGACGAGGACGGCGGCGGGCAATGGAGGTTCGACCAGCCCGTCCCCCGCAGCGGCTGGCCGCTCGCCTGGGAGCAGGTGCGCTTCACCGCCCAGACCACCCCCTTCCGCCATCTCGGCTTCTTCCCCGACATGGCCCCCGTCTGGACGTGGATGCGCGAACGGCTGGGGCGCGCGGAGAGTCCCGAATGCCTGAACCTGTTCGGCTACACCGGCGTAGGCACTCTCGCCCTCGCGTCCGCCGGCGCGCGCATGGTCCATGTCGACGCCTCCAAGAAATCCGTCGATGCCGCCCGCACCAACGCCAGGCTATCCGGCCTGTCCGAAGCCCCCATCCGCTGGATCGTCGAGGACGCCGCCAAATTCACCGCCCGCGAAGTCCGCCGCGCCCGCCGCTACAACGGCATCTTCCTCGACCCCCCCAAATACGGCCGCGGCCCCGACGGCGAGGTGTGGCGCCTGGAAGAACACCTCCCCGCCCTCATCGCCGACTGCCGCCGCCTGCTGGACGCCGACTCCCGCTTCCTGTTCCTCACCGTCTACGCCGTCCGCCTATCCGCCCTCGCGATCGGCGAAATGCTCACCCAAGCCCTCGCCGACCTTCCCGGCCGGGTAGAAGCCGGCGAACTCGGGGTGCGAGAGGAAGCGCGCGGGCTGGTGCTGCCGACGGCGATCTGGGCGCGGTGGTCGGGCGGGTGAGGAGAGTGCTGGCTGCAACGTCCGATTCCGACCCATTGCGGATATTCAGACGCGGCCAACGTCGTGCTACGGATGAGACTATGGGCGACTTCACTGAAATGGAAACGTGGGCGCTTCAAGCGATCTTCGATGAAACTCCTGCGCTGTCGTTAAAGCTTCGACATCAACTATGCTGCGCGACCGTGACGAAGCGGAAGAACACCGGAGGTGGTTTCTTCACCAGCATAGTCCTTCCGAAAGACACTCCGCAAGTGGAATGCCCCAGGGTACTCGGCTACGCGACACACGCTCGCGTCGAGGGGCTGGAGCATGGGCTAGGCTTCGTCCTGTTTATGGAAGACGGCAGGCTACACCTATTGGAAGGGTTTGCTTGGGGGCCGGAAAGCACTGTGTCGTTGGACTTGAACAGCCTCTCGTTCGAGATTTTTAATGAGCGGACTCGGCACCTCAACTGATTATCCGCTCACCACCCAAAGCGGTCCCCCGTCTTGCAATGTTGGAAAACGCTCGTCACGCCCCTCCCACGCTCTTTCTCATCGCTATCATCTCACTTCCCCGCGCACCCGCGTGGATGCGCGCCCGTACGCGTAGAGGTATGACTTTCGTGACTTTCCGCGCCATCGACGAGTGCGCGATGCGCGGCACCTTCGCCAACTTCCGCGCGGCTCAGTCCATCCCGGCCCTGATCGCCGCCGCCGCCACGAACGGCGCGCCCGCCAGCAGCAGCAGGCTCACCGCGGCCAGCAGCTTGAACGCCCCCGCGCCTTGCGTAAGCGCACCCGCCCCGAAGATCAGCAGCGGCACCGCGAGCGGCAGCATCACCAGCCCCGCGACCGCTCCGCCTCCGCGTAGTCCCGCCACCAGCGCGCCCGTCGTCACCGCCAGCGCCGCCAGACCCGGAGTCCCGATCAGCAGACCCAGCTCGACCCGCAGCAAGGTCGCTCCCGACAGGTCGAGCAACCCCGCCGCGATCACGGCCGCCGCCATCAGGGGCGGCCCGAAGCTCAGCCAATGCGCGATGACCTTCGCCGCGACAACCAGCGTCATCGGCGCGCCCCGCACCGCGAATTGGTCGAGCACCCCCGCCTCCAGATCGGGCGCGACCAGCCGCTCCACGGGTAGCAGCGCCGCCAGCAGCGCCGCCCCCCACACCACGCCGCCCCCGACCCGCGCCAGCAGCGCCGCATCCGGCCCGATCGCGAACGGGAACAGGCAAGCGGTCAACAGGAAGAACGCCACCGGCCACAACGCGCCGCCGCCTGCATAGGCGCGGCGCAGATCGCGAGCGACTAGCCGCCCGAACAGGCTCATAAGGTAACCGCTAGCGCGTCCGGCAGCGCCACCGGCTGATGGCTCGCCACCACCGCGATCCCGCCCCGCTCGCGGTGCGCCGTCATCAGTCGCTCGAGCAGCGCCACACCGGCTACGTCCAACCCGTTCGCCGGCTCGTCGAGCAGCCAGATGTCAGACTCGCCCGCAACCACCCGAGCGAGCGCCGCGCGCCGCCGCTGGCCCGTCGACAGCAGCCTGACCGGCACGGACGCCAGATGCGCCAGCTCAAGCGCATCCAACGCGGGCGCGACCCCGTCCACCCCCGCCCAGAACGCCAGCGCCGCGCCGAGCGGCCGCTCCGGGTCGAGCGCATGCGCCTCCGTCAGCAACGCGACCGCTCCCTCGCGCGCGACTCGCCCCGTCACGGGCCGGAGCAGCCCCGCCGCGATCCGCAGCAGGCTCGACTTGCCCGCCCCATTCGGCCCCGTGACCTCGGCCGCGTCGCCGGACCCGAGCGCGAAGGTCCGACCCTCGAACAACACCCGCCCGCCCCGCGCGCACGCCACCGCGTCGAAGCCGAGCCGGGCGCTCAAGCCGGGCCGTCCTCCGCCACCTGATCTTCCAGCGTTTGCATGTCGTCGTCCGACAGCCCGAAATGATGCCCGACCTCGTGGATCACGACATGCGCGATCAGCTCGTCGAGCCGCACCTCGGTCTCGATCCACTCCTCCAGGATCGCGCGGCGGTACAGGTGGATGCGGTCGGGTTCCGCGCCGGACTCGGTCGTCGACTTCTCGCCCACCGGCTGCCCATGATACAGCCCGGTCAGGTCCAGCGGATGCTCGATCCCGAGTTCGGCCAGCGTCTCCTCGTCGGCGACCTCCTCGATCAGCAGCAGCACGTCGCCCAGATGCTCGGCGAACCGCGCGGGCAGCTTGGCGATCGTCCCGCGCGCGATCGCCTCGAGAGCCGCCGCGCTCGGCGCGAAACCGATTGGGTCTTGCTCGTCCATGCCCACCGCCATACCCGCCCCGAAGGGCCAGCGACAAGGGAGGCGACCGGTGGTGGAACGGCTGAGCGAAGCGGAGCGCGCTGAGGCGCTGGATGCCCTGCCCAATTGGGATTACCAGGACGAGCGCGACGCGATCACCAGACGCGTCCTATTCGGCGACTTCGCCGAGGCGTTCGGCTTCATGGCGCGCATCGCGATCCTGGCCGACAAGGTTGACCACCATCCCGAATGGTCCAACGCCTACAACCGCGTCGATATCCTGCTCACCACGCACGACGCGGGCGGCCTATCGCACCGCGACGTCGAACTCGCCGGCGCGATCGACGCGGTGCTGGGCGACTAGGCCGTCCGCTCGAATCCGCGATCTACTCTCGAATGTCGTTTGCGTGGACGGCCGACCCCGTTAGGTCCCGGCCGCGATGACCGATGACATTCGCGCCGCTGCCCTCGACTCCAAGGCCTGGCCTTTCGAGGAAGCACGCAAGGTCCTGAAGCGCTGGCCGGACGGCAAGCCGAACGGCGAGCCGGTGCTGTTCGAGACCGGCTACGGTCCGTCGGGCCTGCCGCATATCGGCACCTTCAACGAGGTGCTGCGCACGACCATGGTGCGCCGCGCATACGAAACTTTGTCCGACCAGCCGACGCGCCTCCTCGCCTTTTCAGACGACATGGACGGCCTGCGCAAGGTGCCCGACAACGTGCCGAACGGCGCGATGCTGGCCGAACATCTCGGCAAGCCGCTCAGCCGCATCCCCGATCCGTTCGGCACGCACGAGAGCTTCGCCGCGCACAACAACGCTCGCCTGCGCGACTTCCTCGACGCCTACGGTTTCGAATACGAGTTCGCCTCGTCCACCGATTACTATGCGTCCGGCCGCTTCGACGATCGCTTACGCGAAGTGCTGCGCCGCTACGACCGGATCATGGACGTCATGCTGCCGACTCTGCGCGGCGAGCGCCAGGTCACCTACTCGCCCGTGCTGCCGATCAGCCCCAAGTCCGGCGTCGTCCTCCAGGTCGCGGTCGAGGTGGTCGATGCCGAAGCCGGCCTGATCCGCTTCGACGACGCGGGCGAGACCGTCGAACAGTCGGTCCTGGGCGGCCGCGCCAAGCTGCAATGGAAGCCCGATTGGGGCATGCGCTGGGCCGCGCTCGGCGTCGATTACGAGATGTATGGCAAGGACCTGATCGATAGCGCCGTGCTCGGCGGCCGGATCGCGGAAGCGCTCGGCGGCCGCAAGCCCGAGGGCATGGTGTACGAGCTGTTCCTGGACGAGCGCGGCGAAAAGATCTCCAAGTCCAAGGGCAACGGTCTCGGCCTCGACGACTGGCTGACCTACGGCCCACAGGAAAGCGTCGCCTTCTTCGCCTACCGCGAGCCGAAAAAGGCCAAGCAGCTCCATATGGGCGTGATCCCCAAGGCGGTGGACGAATATTGGCAGTCCCGCGCCGCCTATGTAGGCCAGCCGATCAAGGAGCGGCTCGGCAACCCCGTTCATCACATCCACGGCGGCCCGCCGCCCGAAGGCGAGTTGCCGGTGACGTTCGGGCTGCTCCTCAATCTCGTCGGCGTCATGGGCGAAGCGAGCTCGGAGCAGGTCTGGGGCTATCTCGCCAACTACGTGCCCGAAGCGACACCCGAGCGCTATCCCGAACTCGACCGGCTGATCGGCCATGCGCTCGCCTACGCCCGCGACTTCGTGGTGCCGACGCTCCAGCGCCGCGCGCCCGAGCCCCACGAGGCCGACGCGCTTCGCCGCCTCGACGCCGAACTGGAGCGGCTAGGCGAAGGTGCCGACGCTGAGACGATCCAGACCGCCATATATGAGATCGGCAAGACCGGCGGCTTCGAGTCCCTGCGGGACTGGTTCCGCGCACTCTACGAGACGCTGCTCGGCTCGTCCCAGGGGCCGCGCATGGGGAGCTTCATCGCGCTCTACGGCGTGGAGAACACGCGCGGACTGATCGACCAGGCGATCGGACGCGCCCCGGCCTGAATGACGCCCGTGCTTACCCGCCCTATCAGCGCGCTCCGGCGTTTCCTCGCCACGGAAGCGGCTGGCGGGATCGTGCTGATCGTGGCGGCGGCGTCGGCGATGCTGGTCGCGAATTCCGGGCTGGCCGGGGAATACGAGATGTGGCGGCACGCGCTGATCGGCCCCGTGCTCGCCCCCGCAATCGGCGTCATGACCATCGAGCTTTGGATCAATGACGGGCTGATGGCGCTGTTTTTCCTGCTCGTCGGGCTGGAGATCAAGCGAGAGCTCGTGGACGGCCAGCTCGCCAATGCCGCCGATCGACGGCTGCCCGTAATCGCCGCGGCGTGCGGGATGATCGTCCCGGCGCTCGTCTATCTGGCGATCGCCGGTGGCGAGCCGGGGCTGGCGCGCGGCTGGGCTATCCCGGCGGCGACCGACATCGCCTTCGTCATCGGCATCATGGCGCTCCTGGGGCCGCGCGTGCCGGCGACGCTCAAGCTGTTCCTGACCACGGTGGCGATCGTCGACGACATGGGCGCGGTCGCGATCATCGCGCTCGCCTATAGTCATGGCCTGAGCCTCCCCGCGCTGGCGGCGGCGGCGGGGGTGCTGGCGGCGATGTGGGCGGTGGGGCGAGCCGGCGTACGCGCGCCGTGGGTGTTCATGCTCGGCTTCACGCTGCTCTGGCTGCTGGTACTCCGGTCGGGAATACACGCGACCATCGCGGGGGTGCTCGCGGCGGCGGTGATCCCGGTCACGCCCTCCCCCGCCGCCCCGGACGATCCGCACTCGACGCTCCACCGGATCGAGCATGCGCTGGCGCCCTGGGTGGCGTTCGGGGTCGTGCCGCTGTTCGGCTTCGCCAACGCCGGGGTTCAGATAGACGGGACGGACGGGCTCGGGAGCAAGCTGGTGTTAGGCGTCGCGCTGGGACTGTTCGTGGGCAAGCAGGTCGGCATTCTGGGCGGCGTAGCGCTGGCGCACCGGCTCGGAATGGCGCGGCTGCCCGGCGGGGTGAGCTGGACGCAGCTATACGGCGCGGCGTTGCTCGCGGGGGTCGGGTTCACCATGAGCCTGTTCATCGGCGGGCTTGCCTTTCCAGGACGGCCCGAGCTGGTCGATCAGGTGAAACTGGGCGTGCTCGCCGGGTCGATCCTGTCGGCGGCGGCGGGCTTTGCCATGCTGCGGTTCGCCGGAGTAAGGAAATGATGCGCATCTTTCACGATGATCGTCAGCGGCTCCACGCGCCCGCGCTCGAACTGCACAATGGCGGGTTCACCACGTACGCGGAAACACCCGCGCGCGCCGAGGCCATCCTCGCGGTGCTCGGGATCACCGAGACGCCGCCCGACCGGGGCGACGCCGCCATCCTTGCCGTCCACGACGCCGACTATCTCGCCTTTCTTCAAGCTGCTCCCGGCATGTGGCGCGAAGCCGGGCGCCCGGGCGACGCTATCCCCTACGCCTTTCCGGTGGTCGGCCGCCGCCCATTGAAGCTCAGCCGCATCGACGCGCTAATGGGGCGGTATGCGTTCGATGCGACCACGCCAATCACCGCCGACGCTTATACTTCCAGCTATTGGAGTGCGCAGTCGGCGGTCGCCGCGGCGGAGGCGGTGCTCGGCGATGAGCACGTCGCCTTCGCGCTGTGCCGTCCGCCGGGGCATCACGCTGGAGCGGACTATTGCGGCGGTTATTGCCACATCAACGCCGCCGCCGTCGCGGCGCAGGCGCTAAGGAATTCGGGATGCGGCCGGGTGGCGGTGCTCGACATCGACTATCATCACGGAAACGGGACTCAGGATGTCTTCTGGACACGTCACGACGTGTTCTACGCCTCCGTCCATGCCGATCCGTCGAACGACTACCCCTTTTTCTGGGGCCATGCCGACGAGACAGGCGAGGGCGATGGCCGAGGCGCGACGCTCAACCTGCCATTGCCGCATGGGACGAGGCTCGACGCGTTCCGGCGGGCGCAAGCGACCGCGCTCGACGCGATCGCCCGGTTCGCGCCGGATGCGCTGGTGGTGAGCTTCGGGGCCGACACCTGGTTCGGCGATCCGATCTCGCATTTCGCGCTGGAGACACCCGACTATTCCGTGCTGGCGCGCGACGTCGCGAGGTGTAGCTGGCCGACCGCGATCGTCATGGAGGGGGGATATGCGGTCGACGCGCTCGGCCATAACGTCGCCAGCTTCCTCAGCGGCTTCTAGAGCCGGCTGAGCGAATCGATCGCCTCGACGGGCGGGGTTCCACTTGAAGCAGCCGCGACGCGCTCGACCGCCTCCATCACGCGCAGGACGTTGCCGCTCGTCAGCTTGCCGAGGTCGGCATCGCTCCAGCCGCGCCGCGCCAGTTCGACCAGAAGCAACGGATAGCTGTCGACGCCCTTCATCCCCTCCGGCCCGTGACCGCCGATGCCGTCGTAATCGCCGCCCAACCCGACCGCGCCCCGGCCGGCCACCCGCGCGATATGCTCGACGTGATCGGCGACGGTCGCGGCGTCCACGCGCGGCTCCGGGTGGGCCATGTCCCAGCCGGCGAGCGAGGCGGGGGTTTTGACGCCTTGGAGGTCCGGCGGCACTCCCAGCCTTTCGGCCTCGGTCGCACGCGCCGTGTTCCAGGCGCGCCATGCGTTGGAGAGGAAGGCGGGGTACATGTTGACCATCAACACGCCGCCCTTCGCGCCGATCAGCCGGAGCAGATCGTCGGGCACATTGCGCGGCGCGCTAGCCAGTGCACGCGCATTCGAGTGCGAGGCGATCACGGGGGCGCGCGCGACGCCCAGCACCGCGCGCATCGTCGCGTCGGAGACGTGGGATACGTCGACGATCATGCCGATGCGGTTCATCTCCGCCACGACCTGGACACCGAACGCTGACAGCCCGCCCGAGATGGGCGCATCGGTCGAGCTGTCCGCCCAAGCGAGGCTGCGTCCGTGCGTCAGCGTCATGTAGCCCACGCCGAGCGCACGGTACTGGCGCAGCACCGACAGGCGGCCGTCGATCTGGTGCCCGCCCTCCACCCCGATCAGTGACGCGATGCGACCGGTACGCGCAATGCGGCGGACGTCGGCGGCGGTGGCGGCGAGCTCGAGCGAGCGCGGATTGGCGGCCACCAGGCGGTGCACCACGTCGATCTGCTCCAGCGTCAGCTCGACCGCGCGCGGGCCGGTGACGCCGGCCGGGATCCACACCGACCAGAACTGCCCGCCGACGCCGCCTTTGCGCAGCCGGGGCAGGTCGGTCTGAAGCGGATGCCCGAGCGCGCGCGTGTCGCGCGACAGGTCAATTGCCTCGACGCGCCCGCCATGTTTCTCGCGGAGTTCCCAGGCGAGGTCGTTATGGCCATCGACGACCGGGTTTCGGGCGAGGACGCGCTCGATCCGGGCGGCGAGGCGTGAAACAGGTGATGCGGCCTGGAGCAGTAGGGCGAGCACGGTGATCATGGGCGGCCATTTCCGACCGCGACCATCGACGGAAAGTCACAAAAGTCGCACCTCCACACGTGCGCACGCGCGCGAATGTGCATAGCAAAGGCGGCAGCGGCCGAGAGGACGGGAGGCTGGGTCGACGTCATAGGCGGAGCCTGCACGGCGCCCTGCTTGTAGGACAGCCCTATTCTTTAATCCCGCAGGTGATCCAGTACGAAAGTGACGCGCTCCGTGACCGTAGCGCGCGGCAGGTCAATCAGGCGGTAGCCATAGTCTGTGTAGGTGTCGCGCATCGCCGCCTCCGCCGCGCGCGCCAGCTCCGGCGGTTGGCGTCGTTCGGGATCGTGGACGAAAATCTCCGCCCAGAACGGGGCGAGGAAGACGCGTGGGTTGTAACGGTGCGCCCGCGCGGCCGCGTCGATATGCGCCGGGACGGGTAGCCCGGCCACGCGCAGGAAGCCGATCACATCGGGCACGCCTCGGTCGAGCACGACCGTCTTGCCCCATCTCAACGCCTCGGCGTGCGCCGCCACCTCGCGCGGCCACATCTTTTCGGCAAACGCGCGCTCGTCGCCCCAGGGGAGCGCGGTCCCGCCCGCCGCCAGTTCCTCGCGCACGACCGCGCGTCCGATCTCGGGGACGATCGCCACCCCCCTTGCCGCGAGCGCGTCGACCAGCGTCGTCTTGCCCGATCCGGGGCCGCCGGTGACGACGTGGAGCCGGTCGGTCGCGAGGCTCAGCGGGGCGCTTCCGTCCGCGCGAGCAGGTCGACGAGGTCCGCGCGCCAGAACTTCGCCCAAGTATGCGTGCCGTGGCCGCGCGTGTCGGCGGTCTCGGGCACCAGGCGGAAGCGCGCGTCCCGCATGCGCTTGGCAGCGCGGGCGGGATAGTCGAGCAGGCGCGGGTTGATGAAGTCGTCGGCCGAGTTGATCCAGGTGACGGGCGCGGTGATCCGGTCCAGCCCCGGCCAGGGATCATAGCTGCGCGAGGCGTCCACCTGATAGATGAGGTCATTGGCGTCAATCCCGGCCATCGACCGCGCGACGCGTTCTCGAGCGTAGGCGGCCGCGGCGTCACGGGCGGGGAATTCGCGTTGCAGGTACAGCGGCGCACCGCCCGCCACGAACAGCAGCGACGCGGCGGTACGCACGCCTGCCGCGGGCTGGCGTGCGTAGTTCCCATTTGCCCAAGCGGGGTCGGCCTTGATCCCGTCGATCGCGAGCTGACGCCACATGCGGTTCAGCCCGGCGATCTCGATCGGCAGGCACCCCATCGGCATCAAGGCCCGCGCGAAATCCGGATGCGTCTGGCCCCAGACGAGCCCATGCATGCAGCCCATCGACGTGCCCATGATGAGCCGCATCCGCTTGATGCCGAGCCCGTCCGTGAGCAGTCGGTGCTGCGCGTCGATCATGTCGGCATAATCGTATCCCGGAAACCGCATCCGCAAGCCGTCCGACGGCTTGGACGATTTCCCGTGACCGACATTGTCGGGGAGGATGATCCAGTAGCGCCGGATATCGAGAGGCTGGCCAGGGCCGTAAAGCTCGTCGGCGAACTGCGGCTGGAGGAACTGTCCTCCGGTGCCGCCGGTGCCATGGAGTACCATTACGGCGTTGTCGATCTCGCCGCGCGCGTTCCGCCGCGGGGCACCGAGTGTGGTATAGTGGAGCCGCAGCTCGGGGAGGGTCTCGCCGGAGCGGAAGCGGAAGCTCCGGACGAGGTAATCACCCTCGCGCGTCGGCCACTTGGCGGACGCCGCAGCGGGCGCGGTGCTGGCGTTGGCGGGTGGGGTCTGGGCGGGCGCAGCGACCTGCGCGGCGAGGAAGGCGAGCATCCAAGTGAATTGGCGGGCCGGAAGACGATTGGCAATCCGGCCGCGGTCAATTGAAGCCAGGAACAACGACGCGTGGTCAGTCCGCCTCCAAGTACCTCATCCAATCCTGAGCGCCGTGCAGGATGCGTACGACTGCCAATATTTTACCCTCGACAAGGTAGAAGATCAACAGCTTCGGAAAGCCCGGAACCTTCCATTTGCGCAGCCCGAACAGCTCGTCTCGCTTCGTCCTGACGGGCGATCCAACGCCCGAGTGGTTCAACAATCGAAACAGCGCCTCATCCGCGTTCGCCGACATCGCCTCAGCTACGTCCAGGCCCGCCTCGGTCGCCAGCCAAACATAATGGTCGGTTAAATCGGCCCGGGCTGAAGCGCGGACCTCAAGCCGAAGCGGCGTCAAAGACGCGCGCGCGCCGCAAGGCGTACCTCGTCCATCGATTCAGATGTCCATGGAGCGCCGGGGCTTTCCAGCCCTTCAAGCAGCATCGCTTCCAACTTGTCCTGCGCCCACTCTTCGGCGGCGGCCTGGACGGCGGCGGCGACACATGCCTCTGCATCCGGATACTTGCCTTCGGCCACCTGCGCATCGACGAAGGCTTGCTGTGGCTCGGAAAGCGGGATGCGGACGTATTCCATAGTTAAGGACATCGCACCGACGTCGCTTGATCGCAAGCGTGACGAGGTAAGCTTACACGCCCAACCACCTAAGCGGCTTTGTGAGCGCGCCAGCCGCGTAGTCGATTTGGAGCACACGACGGTGCGCATAGCCGGCCGAAGCGGCGGAGGCGTGCAGGATAGAGGTGGCGTAGCTCCACACGTCGCCACGCTCGGCCAGGCAGACGGCGGTGCCGCACCGACCGACAATGGTCGAAATGTCGGGCTCGGCTATGCGGCCGAGACGGTGCGAGCCGGGCGCAATTAGCAGAGGCGCATTATCAGCGGGCACGGAGTCTAGATGGATGCGAAGCGTGACCATCGCCTCGATCACATCGAAGGATGGCTCGACATGTTGGATACCCGCCTTGATCGACCAGGGGCCAAAGCCGGGCACATCGTGACGTTCACGCACGGCGATCGTGCGATCCTGATGCCAGCCGAGCGACCAGTTTGCGCCGGGTGTCTTATCGAACAGAAGCGCGCGGACGGGATGAGCGGCGGCTCCGAGGTGTCCGGCCGCGATCCGTCCAACGGCCCCATCGGTCGACAATAGCTCGTTCAGCCCGGGAATGCCGTGCAGTCGCGTGCCAGCGCGATCACGCGGGCAACCGGCAAGTACACGCTCGATCTCGTCCAAAACAGAGAAGGCGGCGCGATCATGTCGCGCCGCCCCATGTTCTTCGAACGATAGATCGGCCCCGTCCACCGCGTCTCAGAGCTTCTCGGTGAGTTCCGGCACAACTTTGAACAGGTCGCCGACCAGTCCGATGTCTGCGACCTGGAAGATCGGCGCGTCGCCGTCCTTGTTGATGGCGATGATGACCTTGCTGTCCTTCATCCCCGCCAGATGCTGGATCGCGCCGGAGATGCCGACCGCTACGTAGATTTCCGGTGCGACGATCTTGCCCGTCTGGCCGACCTGATAGTCGTTGGGCGCGTAACCCGCGTCGACCGCCGCGCGGCTCGCGCCGACGCCCGCACCGAGCTTGTCGGCGAGCGGCTCGATCAGCGCGTGGAACTGGTCCGCGTTGCCGAGCGCGCGGCCGCCCGAGACGATGATCTTGGCGCTGGTAAGCTCGGGGCGAGCATTGGCGGCGATCTCGGAGCCTTCAAACGTCGACAGGCCCTTGTCGCCCGTCGTCGCGACCGCCTCGATCGTACCGGAGCCGCCCTCGGTCGCGGCCTTGTCGAACGCGGTACCGCGGACGGTGATGACCTTCTTCGCGTCGGACGACTGGACGGTCGCGATCGCGTTGCCGGCATAGATGGCGCGGGTGAAGGTGTCCGGACCCTCGACCGACAGTATGTCGCTGATCTGCATCACGTCGAGCAGCGCGGCGACGCGGGGCGCGATGTTCTTGCCCGTCGTGGTCGCGGGCACGACGAACGCGTCATGATGCCCCATCAGCTCGACGATGAGCGGCGCGACGTTCTCGGCGAGCACGTGGGCGTAGGCCGCGTCGTCGGCAAGGTGGACCTTGCCCACGCCCGCGATCTTGGCGGCCGCGTCGGCTACGGCGCTCACGCCCTCGCCAGCGACGAGGAGATGGACCTCGCCGAGCTTCGACGCAGCCGTCACCGTCGACAGAGTGGCGTCCTTCACGGACTTGCCGTCATGCTCGACCCAGACCAACGTCTTCATGACTTCGAAATCCCCATGGCTGCCAGCTTCGTCACAAGCTCGTCGACATCGGCGACCTTGGTCCCGCCCGCGCGCTTGGCCGGCTCGACGACCTTCAAGGTGGTGATGCGCGGCGCGATGTCGACCCCGTAATCGGCGGGAGTCTTCTGCGCCATCGGCTTGGACTTGGCCTTCATGATGTTGGGAAGAGAGGCATAGCGCGGCTCGTTGAGGCGAAGGTCGGTGGTGACGATCGCGGGTAGCTTAAGCGCGTCGGTCTCCAGCCCGCCATCGATCTCACGCGTCACGGTCGCGGTACCGTCCGCGATTTCGACCTTGGAGGCGAAAGTGCCCTGCGCCCAGCCGAGCAGGCCGGCGAGCATCTGGCCCGTCTGGTTGTTGTCGTCGTCGATCGCCTGCTTGCCGAGGATGACGAGCCCGGGTGCCTCCTCCTCGACGATCTTGGCGAGGATCTTGGCGACGGCGAGCGGCTCGACGCGGCTCTCGGCCGTGACCAGGATTGCGCGGTCGCAGCCCATGGCGAGCGCGGTGCGGAGCGTCTCCTGAGACTTTGCTTCACCAATCGACACCGCGACGATCTCGGTGACCGCGCCCTTCTCCTTCAGGCGGATCGCCTCCTCGACGGCGATCTCGTCGAACGGGTTCATGCTCATCTTGACGTTGGCCAGATCGACGCCGGAGCCGTCGGCCTTGATCCGCGGCTTCACGTTATAGTCGAGCACGCGCTTGACGGGGACGAGTACCTTCATTTGCTTCTCCATGGCGCTCAAGCGCGTGGACTTCTAAGCGGCCGCCTTTACCTCGGCGACGATCTTCCTTGCGGCGTCGCCCAGGTCGTTGGCGGGGACGATGGCGAGGCCCGAGTTGGCCAGGATGGCCTTGCCTTCATCGACGTTGGTGCCCTCCAGCCGGACCACGAGCGGGACCTGGAGGTTCACCTCCCTGGCCGCCGCGACGATGCCGTCGGCGATGATGTCGCACTTCATGATGCCGCCGAAGATGTTGACGAGAATGCCTTTCACGTTCGGATCGGCGAGGATGATCTTGAACGCCGCCGTCACCTTTTCCTTGCTCGCGCCGCCGCCGACATCGAGGAAGTTGGCCGGGAACATGCCATTGAGCTTGATGATGTCCATCGTCGCCATCGCGAGGCCCGCGCCGTTGACCATGCAGCCGATATCGCCGTCGAGCTTGATGTAGGCCAGGTCGTACCGGCTCGCCTCCAGCTCGGCGGGATCCTCCTCGGTCTCGTCGCGCAGGGCGAGAAGGTCCTTGTGGCGGAACATCGCGTTGCCGTCGAAGGCGACCTTGGCGTCGAGCACCAGGAGCTTGCCGTCCTCGGTGACCGCGAGCGGGTTGATCTCGATCTGCTCGGCGTCGGTGCCCACGAATGCGTCGTAGAGCTTGCCCGCGACGTTCGCCGCTTGTTTGGCGAGATCGCCGGTAAGCTCGAGCGCCCCGGCGACCGCGCGGCCGTGATGCGGCATGAAGCCGGTCGCGGCGTCGATGTCGAACGTCCGGATCTTCTCCGGGCTGTCGTGCGCGACCGTCTCGATATCCATCCCGCCCTCGGTCGACACGACCATCGACACGCGGCCGCTCGCGCGGTTGACGAGCAGCGCAAGGTAGAACTCGCGCGCGATGTCGACGCCGTCGGTGACGTAGAGCCGGTTTACCTGCTTGCCCGCGTCGCCGGTCTGGATCGTCACCAGCGTGTTGCCCAGCATGTCGGCGGCCGCCGCGCGGACCTCGTCGGCCGAACGCGCCAGGCGCACGCCGCCTTTGGCGTCGGCCGGGAGCTCGACGAACTTGCCCTTGCCGCGGCCGCCCGCATGGATCTGCGCCTTGACCACGTATAACGGCCCGGGAAGCCGGCCCGCCGCCGCCACCGCCTCGTCAACGGTGAGCGCCGCATGGCCCGCAGGCACGGGGACGCCGAACTTGGCCAGCAGTTCCTTAGCTTGGTATTCGTGGATGTTCATGGCGGGGCCGTCCGTTTTCGAGCATCGGGGATGGCGAGGCTAAAGCACAGCGGCCCCGCGAGGTCCAGCATCGGCCGCGTTTGCCGACCCGCGTTTGCCGAATCGTAACGTTTCATTCGGCATAAGCCGGGTTATGACCCAGCCCGCTCATCACTCCAGCTTCGACCTACCCGGCGACGAGCATCGCCGCGCGCTCCGCAAGGCGGTCAAGATGCGCGCCCACCTGCGCGACCGGGGCCAGACCAGGTTCGAGATCGATGTGATCGACCTGTCCGCATCGGGCTTCCGCGCGGAAACGAGCTTCACGCTTTGGCCTGGGACGGTGGTGTGGCTGACGTTGCCGGGCCTCGCCGCGCTGGAGGCGGTGGTCGCATGGCGCGACAAGTTCAAATACGGTTGCGCCTTCGCCAAGCCGCTGCATCCCGCGGTGCTCGATCACATCGTAGCGCTATCGTTGCGTTAATCGAACAGGCTCGACACCGATGTCTCGTCCGCGATCCGCTGGATCGCCTCCGCCAGCAACGGCGCGATCGGCAGGTGGCGGATGCGGGAAGCCGAGCCGATCGCCTCGTGATTGCCGATCGAGTCGGTGATGACCAACTCCGATAGCGCCGACCCCTCGACCCGCGCGACCGCGCCGCCCGACAGCACGCCGTGCGTGACGTAGGCGACGACGTCTTCGGCCCCCGCCTGCCGCAGCGCCGCCGCCGCATTACAAAGCGTTCCGGCCGAATCGACTATGTCGTCGATCAGGATGCAGCACCGGCCCTCCACCTCGCCGATGATGTTCATCACCTCCGACTCGCCCGCGCGTTCGCGACGCTTGTCGACGATCGCGAGCGGGGCGTTGTTCAGGCGCTTGGCGAGCACGCGCGCGCGCACCACGCCGCCGACGTCGGGCGACACGACCATCAGGTTGCGGCCTTCGAAGCGGGCGCGAATGTCCGCCGACATGACGGGCGCCGCATAGAGATTGTCGGTGGGGATGTCGAAGAAGCCCTGGATCTGCCCGGCATGCAGGTCGACCGACAGCACCCGGTCCGCGCCCGCGACGGTGATCAGGTTCGCGACGAGCTTGGCGGAGATCGGCGTGCGCGGGCCCGGCTTTCGGTCCTGACGCGCATAGCCGAGATAGGGGACGACGGCGGTGATCCGCCTGGCCGACGCGCGTTTGAGCGCGTCGATGATGATCAGCAACTCCATTAAATTGTCGTTGGCGGGGTAGCCCGTCGACTGGATCACGAACACGTCTTCGCCGCGGACGTTCTCACCGATCTCGACGAATATCTCCTCATCGGCGAAGCGGCGCACCAGCGCATCGGCGAGCGGCAGCGCGAGATGCGTCGCGATCGCACCCGCGAGCGGGAGGTTCGAGTTGCCGGTGATGAGCTTCATGGGACCGGCCCTCCCGATCGGCCGTGCGTGCCGCTTAGTCGGGCGGGGGTTTGCCCGGCAACCCCCGACGCTTAGAGACCTTGAGCCATGGCCGTCGTAACCCGCTTCGCCCCCTCCCCCACCGGCCGACTGCATGTCGGCAATATCCGTACCGCACTCCACAACCAGCTGTGGGCGCGGCAGAACGACGGACGATTCCTGCTCAGGATCGACGACACCGACGCGGAGCGGAGCGAGGAGCGGTTCGTGGACGCGATCCGCGCGGACCTGGACTGGCTCGGTCTGACGCCCGACGGCGAGGAGCGGCAGTCGATGCGGTTTGCGAGCTACCAAGCGCGATTCGACGCGCTGGTCGCGGCGGGGCGGGTGTACCCGGCCTACGAGACCGCGCAGGAGCTGGACCTCAAGCGCAAGGTGCAGGCGGGGCGCGGACTGCCGCCGGTGTACGACCGGGTGGCGCTGGCGCTGAGTGACGTGGAGCGGGCGCGGCTGGGGGCGGACGGGGTCAGGCCGCATTGGCGGTTCAGGCTCGATCACGACGCCCCGATCGAATGGGACGACCTGGTACGCGGGCCGCAGCGGTTCGATCCGACGACGATGAGCGACCCGGTGGTGCGGCGCGCGGACGGGTCGTGGTTGTACATGCTTCCGTCGGCGATCGACGATGTCGACATGGCCGTAAGCCACGTCGTGCGCGGCGAGGATCACGTTTCGAACACCGCGCTCCAGCTGCAGATGTTCGCCGCGATGGGCGCGATGCCTCCCGCTTTCGCGCACAGCGCGTTGCTCACGGGGGCGGAGGGGAAGCTGTCCAAGCGGCTCGGGTCGCTAGGCGTCGATCATTTCCGCGAGGCCGGGATCGAACCGGAGGCGGTACGGGCGCTGCTCGCGCGGTTGGGGACGAGCGACCCGGTGGAGCCGATCGTGGACGCCGAGGCGCTGGTGGCGAGCTTCGACTTCGGGCGCTTCGGGCGGGCACCGGCGCGGTTCGACGAGGCGGAGCTGGCGGGGATCAATGCGCGTATCGTCCACCAGCTGCCGTTCGAGCGGGTGAGTGGCCAACTGCCGGCGGCGATGAGCGAGGCGGAGTGGCTGGCGGTGCGGCCCAACCTGCGCACCGTGGTCGAAGCGGCGGACTGGTGGGGGGTGATCGAGGGTCCGGTCGCAGGCGCGATTGCCGAGGAGGACCGCGCCTATCTGGCCGACGCGGCGCGGGTGGCGGGGACCGTCGACTGGACGAACGATCCCTGGGCCGCGCTGACGGGGGAGCTCAAGGTGGAGACGGGGCGGAAGGGGCGGGCGTTGTTCATGCCGCTGCGGTTGGCGCTCACGGGGCGCGAGCATGGGCCGGATATGGCGACGTTGCTGCCGCTGATCGGGCGGGAGCGGGCGGTGGCGCGGCTGAGCGCCTGACGTCGGTCCTGCCCTCACCCTGGCGCTTCGCGCCTGTCCCTCTCCCGCGAAGGTGGGAGAGGGTAGAGCAGATCAGGAGGTCGCCATCTCGGCGTTAACGTTGATCTTGCGTTCGGCGAGTTCGGTCAGCTTCTTGTCGGTCGCGTACTCCTCGTCCAGCGTCTCGCTCAGGAGTTCGGCCTCGTTCTCGCGGCCGAGCTGCGTCGCCCAGGCGACCAGCGTGCCGTAGCGCGCAATCTCATAATGCTCGACCGCCTGGGCGGCCGCGATCAGCGCGGCGTCGAGCACCTGCTTGTCCGACACCTCGCTCGAAATCTCGTTCGCTTCCTTGATGATGCCGTCCATCGCGGCGCAGGTCACCGCCTTGGGGCTCAGCCCATGCATCTCGAACACGCGCTTCAACCGCTCGATCTGGTTTTCGGTCTCGGTCAGGTGCGTCTCGAAGCTGCTCTTCAATTGGGCGCTGGTCGCCTTGGCGATCATCTTGGGCAGCGCCTTGGTGATCTGATTCTCGGCGTAATAAACGTCCTGGAGCTGGTGGACATAGAGGTCGTCCAGCGTCGCGATGTCCTTGGTGAACAGGCCCATGGCAGTGTTCCTTTCGTGAGGGTGCGGGTCGGATAACGCCCGGGCCGGGCGCGGGTTGCCTATTTGGCGACGACGACCAGTTCGGTACGGCGCTCCGCCTGGCCGGACCCGGCGGCGTCGGTCGCGACGGGCGCGGCCTGCCCGCCCGAAGCGGCGGCGACGCGGGCGCGGGGAATGCCGGACATCCCGAGCGCGGCGGCGACGGCTTCGGCGCGCTTCCGGCCGAGATCGACGTCGGCGGCGGCGGGACCCTGCGCATCGGTGTAGCCGACCACGCGGACGCGCGCGTTCGGATAAGCGCGAAGGACGCGGGCGAGCACGTCGACCGCCGGCCGTTCGGCCGTGCGGATTACGGCCGAGCCTGGATCGAAGGTCAATCGGTCGAACGGCAATGTCCGCCCGGCCGGGTCGCGGCCGGAGAGATAGCGTTGCAGCTGGAAGGTCAGCGTGCCGGGCTCGAGCGACAGCCGCGAGCCGTCCGGGAGCGCGACCTGCTCGACGATAGGGATGGCGGACACTTCGCCGCGCTCGAGCTGGCCGGGACCGGCGACGAGCTCCTGCTCCCTGGAATCGACGCAGCCGCGATAAAGGCCGAACAGCAGCAGCAGACCAACGAGCGCGAGAAGGTAGGGCAGATAACCGCCGAGCGCGCGGGGGCCCCGGCCGCGCGGCGGCGCGGTGAGGCCGGGGTCGGGCGTCGGCTCGCCCAGCGCCTCGGCGACGCGCGCGGCGGTGTCGGCGAGATAGATGCGGTCGTCCGCGACGCGGTCGACCCGGGCGAGCGCGATGTGGCGAGGGGTGGCGAGGTCGGCGTCGGAGCCCGCGGCGGGCCGGGCAAGGGCGATGCGGCCCGCCTTCACATCGCCGACGGTGCCGACGGGCACGCCGTCCGAGCCGACCACCGCCATGCCGTCCTTGATCTCGCTCCGGTCGGTCATGCGTCTTTTCTCCTTGGTCGCGGTCGGGACGGTCGCGCGTCTAGTCCAGCTTGCGGATCGTCTCGTCGAGACGGGCGACGGTGACGCCGAACTTGCGCGCGGTCAGGATGTTCGCCGCCGAGCGGCCGTCGGGGCTGAGCGTCAGCCATTGATCGGTCGCCAGGCCGCCCTTCATGGTGAAGCTTAGATGCAGGCGGTTGCCGGTCACCTCGCCCGCGATCGGGCCGACCGCGTCGGACAGCGTGCCCGCATAGGTCGTCGGACCGGTGCGGTGGATGCGCCAACGTCGCCTGGTGGCGGGCTTGCCCTCCTGCGCAACGGTCTGGTCGAGCACGAGCGCGCCGTCGGGCCGGATGGTCCCGGATCCCTCCACGCGGACGGCGCGGGCGGCGCGCAGGACGATCTTAAGCTTGGCCGTCCCCTCCGTCAGGCCCGCGAAGAAGATGAGCGGGTCGAACACCGGCGTGGGCGCGGCTGCGAGCGCGGCGGGCGCGGCGGCGGGCGCGCACGCGGCGAGCGTCAGCACGGCGGCGGTGTGGGCGATGGGACAGGCGCGTGGCATGGGACCGAGGGAACGAGCCGGCCGGGCGATCGGGTCCGTGCGCCGTTCTCAGGTGTTACCCTGGATCAACCAGAGGAGCGGAACATGGTCGAAGCAAGCTGGAACGGAACGCTGGTGGCGACGTCGGACGATACGGTGGTGGTCGAGCGTAACCACTATTTCCCGGTGGACTCGGTCGATCCGGCGATGCTTCGCCCGAGCGCCACGACGACGAACTGCCCGTGGAAGGGCACCGCGCGATATTACACGCTGGTCGTGGACGGCGCGGAGAACGTCGATGCGGTCTGGTACTACCCCGATCCCAAGTCCGAAGCAGCGGCGATCAAGGGGCGGCTCGCCTTTTGGAAAGGCGTGGTCGTGGCCTGATCGGAACCGGCGGTCGGCTTCGCGGTTTGACGCGACGGTCCCGCCTGGATAGGCCGAGGACCGGAAAAGGGGAGAATAATCATGAAGATCGTGATGAAGGCCGTGAGCGCGGCCGGGCTGCTGGCGTTGGCGGCATGCGGCGGCGGGGCCGACGACAAGGCGGCCGACAACATCGAGGCCATGACCGAGAACCGCGCCGATGCGCTCGAGGAGCAGGCGGATGCCACGAGCAACGGCCAGGTTGAGGATGCGCTTGAGGACCGGGCCGAGAACGTCCGCGACATGGGCGAGGACGCGGCCGACCGGGCGGACGACAAGGACGACGCCCGCGTCGAGAACCAGGTCGCCAACGCGATGTGACGCCCCGTCCGGCCGGCGCGGTGCGTCGGCCGGGCATCCTTTCGAGGAGAAACGCCCGTGACCATGACGCTGTCCGACCTGTCCGCGAAGATGCGCGGGATCGATTACTGCACCCTGTCGACCCGCACCGATGGCGGCGCGATCGGCGGGCGGCCGATGAGCAACAATGCCGACGTCGAATATGACGGCGACAGCTTCTTCTTCGCGGGCGACGACGCGCGTTCGGTCCACGACATCGCCGCGGATCCCAAGGTCGGCCTCGCCTATCAGGGCAAGTCGGGGCTGCTCGGGCAGCGGCCGTTCTTCGTCACGGTCGAGGGGAACGCCGAGCTGATCCGCGACAAGGCGACCTTCGAGAAGCATTGGACCAAGGACATCGAGCGCTACTTCCCGCAAGGGATCGACACGCCCGGCCTGGTGCTGATCAAGGTGCATGCCGTCCGGGTGCATTATTGGGACGGCGAGGACGAGGGCGAGATCCGGGTCTGACGCGGCGCGGGCCCGCTGACGCATGCAGCGGGCCTTCGCATTCGGCGAGGACGGTCCGGACCGGTGGTCGGCGGTGCTGGTCCCGTTCTTCGGCGCCGCCCTCCCCCGCACCCGGCGGACGCCGTTCGGGCAGCTGATCAAGTCGATGTTGAGCGCGCGGACACGCGACGCGGTATCGATCGCAGCCTACGACGTGCTCATGGCGCGCTACCCGGGGCCGCGCGCGCTGGCCGCCGCCGCGCCCGCCGATATTGAGGCGGTGGTCGCCGCGATCACCTTTGCGCCCAACAAGGCGACCAACATCGCCGCCGCGCTGCGGATGATCGGGCGCGAGCGGCCCGATTTCGACCTGGCATTCCTGGCTACGATGCCCCTCGCCGATGCGCTCGCCTGGCTGGAGCGGCTGCCCGGCGTGGCGCGCAAGGTGGCGGCGTCGGTCCTGAACCTCAGCACGCTGAACCGCCCCGTGTTCGTCGTCGACGCGCATGTCGCGCGCGTGCTCCGGCGGCTTGGCCATGTCGGGCGAACGGCGGACGGCGAAGCGGTCAGCGAGGCGGTGACCGCGGCCATGGCCGACTGGTCGGGCGACGACTTCGCGTTGTTCCACACCGTCACCAAGCGGCTAGGCCAGGAGGTTTGCCGCTGGGACGTACCTGAGTGTGGGCGGTGCCCGCTGGCGGAGGACTGCCCGAGGGCGCGGGCAAGTCGGGCGTGACGCGCGTCACGCGCCAACCAGTGGCCAGCGGCCGAGCAGGACGTGGCGACCCTCGCCGTAGACGCTCTCCACCAGCAGGTATTCCTCGACCAGCCAGCTGACCGCGTCGATGTGCTCGTTCCGGCGGACAGTGTGGCCGTAAGCGAGCGTGAGATGGGGCGCGAAGCGGTAGCGCGGCATCCCGACCCGGTGTGTGAGGGTCTCGACGAGCCTCCGCTCGAACCGTCGCGCGCCTTCCATCACGCGGCTCCCGCGCAGCGAAAGCGTTTCGCCGCTGCCGTGAAGCCGGTCGAACACGACGCGGAAGGGCGGCGCGCGGAACGCGTCCAGCGCGCGCAGGAGCCGGGCCTCCGCCCCGGCGTCGAACAGGGCGGCGTCGCCGAGCGGTCGCACCGTGACGTGCAGCAGCTCCGCCGGCCGAGCCGAGAGCGCGCCGATCTCGCGCGCCGGACCGGGCGGCGGCTTGATCATGATGTAGCGCGGCCGCGGCGACCGCCGCGTCGGCCATGGGATTGCTTCGTGCCGGAGAGCGGCGTTCATGCTACCGCCCATGTGAAGCGGTTCTCGTGAGACGGTCGAGCCGAACGACTCGATAGCGGCGGGATAGTTGTTCGCTCATCGCGGTGATTAGAACATACAGGGAACATGCTTACCAGCCACGACGGCGTAGTCTCAGCGGGTCCGCTGAATGAGCAGGGCGCGAGACAGCCCTTCAACGTGGATGGTCATACTCCACAAGGTCCCAGAGATTGCCGTACAGGTCGCGGAACACGGCGACGATGCCGTATTCGTGAATGCTGGGCGGGCGGACCCACTCGACGCCCGCTTCGGTGAAGGCGGCGTGGTCGCGCGTGAAGTCGTCGGTGGCGAGGAACAGGAACACGCGCCCGCCCGCCTGATCGCCGATAGCGCGCGCTTGGTCGGGCTTGGCGGCGCAGGCTAGAAGAATGGTGGTCGCGTCTACAGGTGCGTGTGGGGGACAGATCGTGACCCATCGCTTGCCTGCTTCGGGCTGGGGCGTGTCCTCGACCAGAGTAAAGCCGAGGCGGCAGACATAATAAGCGAGTGCCTTGTCATAGTCGGCGACAAGCAGGGCGATGTGGGCGAGGCGAGGCATGAGGGACTTTATACGGATGTGAGAAGTGGCCGGATCACTTTTCACGAAACGGCGTTTTCGTTGAAAGTAGAGGTCTAACCTCGTAGGGTTACAAGATGGCGAAACTGGATATCTCGTTTCCCGAGGACTTGAGCAGATGGATCGAGTCGCGAGTCGTGCAGGGCGGCTATGACGCTCCGGCCGATTATGTGCGAGCCGTCGTTCAGCACGACCGGGACTACCGGGAGCAGCGCGAGCGGTTGCTGGCCGCGATCGACGAGGGATTGGCCTCGCCGATCGTGGACACGACGATCGAGGACATCATTGCCGAGCGGCGCGGCGCGCAAGCCGCCGAGTGATCGTCAATCTGTGCGCACGCGCGCGCGCCGATCTGCGCGAGATCTCCGCATTCACCGCCGAGCGATACGGTGAACCGGCGGCGGTCGAGTATCTTCGCGCGGTAGACACGGCGCTTGCGCGTTTGTGCGACCATCTGGAGATTGGTGAGGCGTACCCCGAGCGGCCCGGGCTCCGCGGCTACCCCGTCGGGCGGCACCGCGTCTTCTACCGGATCGAGGTCAAGGCATCGTGGTCGCGCGCGTGCTGCACAAGGCGATGGATGCGAGATTGCATCTTTGAACGGACCGACGACCTGGTCGTAGCGGTGGATCCGCCAAGAGCGCCGGCCGATATACCGCATGGCGGACGCGGGCGGGGAGTGGGTGTCGCAGGTGGCGCAGTGCCGGGTCGTCATTGAATACGTCGTCGCTGAACGATCGGCATCCGGAACGGGGCGACGCGCGTGCCGTGACGCTGGCGCTGCTCGCCCGCCGCGCGCCGGGCGCGACGGTGTGTCCGAGCGAAGTGGCGCGGGCGGTCGCGACCGCCGCGGGCCGGCCGGACTGGTGTGGCGAGATGGCGGGCGTCCACGCCGCGGTCGACGAGATGCTGGCCGACGGGCTGGTGCGGCTGAGCTGGAAGGGGGCGACAAAGGCGGTGCGCGAGGGACCGTATCGGATCGGACGGGTCGGAGATTAAGCCTTGGTGGTATAGCGTTAGGTGGCTCGTTATGTGCCTTCAGTAGGAACATGTCGCTAATCCCCGCGGCGTTGATGTCGCGGAAGGCGGGCGCGAGGGCGTAGGTGTAGGTGTAGGTGTAGGTGTAGGTGTAGG
>NZ_CAXSBH010000032.1:0-2185 GCF_964235535.1 uncultured Sphingomonas sp. | reverse complement strand
GTAGGTGTAGGTGTAGGTGTAGGTGTAGGTGTAGGGGAGGATGGTGAACTACATATCCAGATCCGAGCACAGATTGCTGATTCTTACGAGCGCCTGTACGCTCCAGAAATCAAACAGGCGTCGATATGAACATTAAACACATCAAACTCAAAAATTGGCGTAATTTTCAGACCGTTGAAGTTCCGCTGGCTGATACGACGTACATCCTTGGAGCCAACGCCTCTGGAAAATCTAACTTTCTTGATGTGTTCCGCTTTCTCCGAGATGTCTCCAAGCGGGAGGGAGGCGGCCTGCAGAAAGCGGTGTTAGACCGCGGCGGCATGTCTAAGCTGCGCTGCTTACACGCACGACGATCTCAAGTCAGCATTGAGGTAAATCTTCTTAGCCCGACCGGCACACGATGGCGCTACACGCTTGAGTTTAAGTCCGAGGGTAAGGGTGCTCAGCGTATACTGGTATCCAAAGAGGAGGTGCATAGGGACGATGCACTCGTTTTAACGCGCCCCAATGAAGATGACGGGCGCGATCCGACTCGCCTGACTCAAACGCATCTCGAGCAGATTCAAGCAAACGAGTCATTTCGCGAACTAGCCGAGTTTTTCTCAGAAACGACATACCTTCATCTCGTTCCTCAGCTGCTGAAGCACAGTCAACAGATCGGTGGTCAAGTGCTTGAAGATGATCCGTTCGGCCAAGGCTTTCTGGAGCGGATTGCGCGCGCTCAGGAGCGCAGCCGCATAAGCCGTTTGGCTAAAATACAAAAGGCTTTGCAGATCGCTGTGCCACAATTTGAAGAGCTTAAGTTTGAGAAGGACGAGTTTACAGGTCGTCCTCACCTAACGGCACGTTTCAAGCACTTTCGACCCAATGCTGGCTGGCAGAGGGAAGAGCAATTTTCTGATGGGACACTGAGGTTATTGGGACTACTGTGGTCTCTTCTTGAGAGCTCTTCTCTTTTATTAATGGAGGAGCCAGAGCTTTCATTAAACTCTTCAATTGTACGTGAGATTCCGGAAATGATGCATCGAATACAAAGACAAAGTAAGCGTAGACGTCAGATCTTCATTTCCAGTCACAGCGAGGCTCTACTTAGCAACCAGGGTATAGATGCAGGCGGCGTCTTACTGGTAGAGCCGGGAGAGAACGGATCAACTATTCGTGAAATGGATATCAGAGAGGCGAACGCGATCAAGGATGGCTTCTCCATCGCTGAGGTAATTCTACCTGCGGCACGGCCGACCTTGACGAAGCAGATCTCGATGGCCTTTGAATGATCGTGATCAACACGGCGACCGAAGATGAGCTTTCTGAGGTAGTTGCGGTCAAACTGGTAAGAGAGGTCGTTCCGGGCGGCACTGTCGGCTTGAAGCTGCGTAAAGGCGGTGTTGGATATTTGCGGTCAAGTTTTAGCAAGTTTTGTCAGATGGCTCAACGAGAGCACGTCTTACTCTTGGCCGATCTCGATCGTCAACCGTGTGCATCCGGTCTAATCGCCATTTGGTCGGGGAATGAATCTCTTCCCGACAAGCTACTATTCCGCGTTCCCGTTCGCGAGATTGAGGCTTGGCTGTTGGCCGATCGGCAGGGAATGGCCGAGCTGCTAGGAATCAGCGAAGCCGGACTTCCATCAGAACCCGACACCCTGTCTGATCCAAAGCAAGTCTTATTAAATGCGGCTCGCAACGCCGCGCGAAGCATCCGGTCGGAACTGATCGCAAGCCGGGGAGCGCTCGCTTTACAGGGTCTCGGCTACAATCGGATTCTTTCCCAATATGTAGACACGCTCTGGAGCATCGACCGCGCGGCGGGGAGATCGGCAAGTCTGCGCAGAGCGGTCGATCGATTGGCAGCCCTGGCGTGACCATACGTTATTCCGCAGCCGGCAGGTAAACCTCTCCGCCGCTCTCCCGGAACCGTTCGCTCATCCCCGCCATTCCGGCCTCCGCGTCCTCGGCAGCTAGAAACGTCTCCACGCCCGCATTCTGCTTGGCCGCGAAGTCCCGCACCTCCTGGGTGATCTTCATCGAACAGAATTTGGGGCCGCACATCGAGCAGAAATGGGCGGTCTTGGCGCCTTCCGCCGGCAGGGTCTGGTCGTGGTAGGATTCGGCGGTGTCGGGGTCGAGCGAGAGGTTGAACTGGTCGCGCCAGCGGAACTCGAAGCGGGCGCGGCTCAGCGCGTCGT
>NZ_CAXSBH010000031.1:0-31662 GCF_964235535.1 uncultured Sphingomonas sp. | reverse complement strand
GAGGAGCGGGCGGCGGTGCTCGATCAGTTGGCCAATCTGGTCGAGGCGCACCGCGACGAGCTGATGGCGCTGCTCGTGCAGGAAGCCAAGAAGACGCTGGCCGATGCGATCGGCGAGGTGCGGGAGGCGGCAGACTTCTGCCGCTACTACGCCGCCGAGGCGCGGGCGAAGCTGCGGCCGGTCGAGCTGCCCGGGCCGACCGGAGAGCGGAACGTCCTGCGGCTGGAGGGTCGGGGCGTTTGGGCGACGATCGCGCCGTGGAATTTCCCGCTGGCGATATTTTTGGGGCAGACGGCGGCGGCGTTGGTGACGGGCAACGCCGTGTGCGCCAAGCCCGCGCCGCAGACGCCCGCGATCGGCTTGCGGGCGGTCGAGCTGGCCTGGGAGGCGGGGGTGCCTCGCGACGCGCTGCAGTTCACGCCGGGCGGGCCGGAGGTGGGGCAAGCGCTTGTCGCCGATCGGCGCATCGCGGGGGTGGCGTTCACCGGATCGACCGCGACCGCCAAGCGGATCGCGCGGACGTTGGTGGAGGACGATGAGCGCCCGATCGTGCCGCTGATCGCGGAGACGGGCGGGATCAACTGCATGATCGTCGATTCGACCGCATTGCCCGAGCAGGTGGTGGCGGACGTCGTGACCTCGGCGTTCCGGTCGGCGGGACAGCGTTGCTCCGCGGTCCGGCTGCTGCTGGTGCAGGAGGACGTGGCCGACGGCGTGCTGCATATGCTGGCGGGAGCGATGGACACGCTGCGCGTCGGTGATCCCGGCGATCCGGCGACCGATGTGGGACCGGTGATCGACCGGGCCGGGTATGACCGGCTGATGGGCTACCGCGAGCAGGCGCGCGCTCGGTGGGTGAAGACGATGGACGCGCCCGCGGACGGGTTGTTCGTGCCGCCGACGCTGATCCGGCTGGACAGGATGGAGGAGCTGGGGACCGAATGGTTCGGGCCGCTGCTGCATGTCGCGACGTGGAAGGCGGGAGAGCTGGCGGAGACGATCGCGCGGGTGAACGCGAAGGGATACGGGCTGACGATGGGGCTGCACAGCCGCATCGCGCGCTCGGCGGAGCTGGTCGAGGCGACGGCGCGGGTAGGGAACCTGTATGTCAACCGGTCGATGATCGGGGCGGTTGTTGGGTCTCAGCCGTTCGGGGGCGAGGGGTTGTCGGGGACCGGGCCCAAGGCGGGCGGGCCGCACTACCTGTACCGGTTCTGCCTGGAGCGGGCGGTATCGACGGATACGACCAGCGCGGGGGGGAACGCGACGTTGCTGAGTTTGGACGAGGGTGGGGTTTGAGGGCGGAAGAGGAATAAGCCCCTCCTCTTTAGAGGAGGGGTTGGGGGAGGAGAACGCGGGTTATGGGGGGTGGGCGCACGTCAGGGTTGCACTCGCAACCGGCGTTCCCCTCCCCAAACCCCTCCCCTGAAGGGGAGGGGCTTATGTCGCGCTTACTCCTCCTTCTACCGGGCGCTCGCAACTTTTCGGCGCGGTGAGAAGCTAGTCGGAGAGGTAAGCCCCTCCTTTTTAGAGGAGGGGTTGGGGAGGAGAACGCTGGTCGCGTGTGTGGGACCGAACTGGGCTATGGACCTAGGAGACCTCGCGATAGCAGGGGGGGACGAAATGAGCGACGACTTTGCACGGGAACTGCGGCACAACATGACCGAACCCGAGGTGCGGCTCTGGCGTCAACTGTCGAGGAAGCAGCTTGGCGGGTTCAAGTTCCGCAAGCAGCATCGGATCAACGGGCTGGTGGCAGACTTCTTCTGCCCGTCGATCGGGCTGATCGTCGAGGTGGATGGGGACACTCATGACGTCGAAGACGATGCGGTTCGGGACCACAACATGCTGTCGATCGGCTTCACGACGCTGCGGTTCGGCAACGGCGACGTGATGACGAACATGGAGGGTGTTTGCGAGACGATTTTAGCCAAGGCTTTGTCGTTGCCGCTGCGTTGGCCCGGTTAGCGGCGTTCTCCTCCCCAAACCCCTCCTCTGAAGAGGAGGGGCTTATCATGCCGCCTCCAGGGCGTCCTCGGCGGCTTCCTCCAGCACCGGCACCACGTCGCGTTCGAGGAAGTGGATTAGGCCGCGTTCGGTGCGGGTGAGGTATTTGGCGGTGCGCGGGAGTTTCAGGGCGGCGCGGAACTCGCGTTGGCCTTCCTTCACCAGGTCGATCAGGTGGGGGTGGACGTAGGAGCGCCTGGCGACGGCGGGGGTGTTGCCTAGCTTCTCGACGACGGGGGCGAGGAGGGTCTTGAGCGTCACGTCCTCCTGCGCCTCGGCGATGGCCTCGAAGGCGATCAGGCTGGCGGCCCAGGTGCGGAAGTTCTTGGCGGTGAACTCCTCGCCCGTCGCGTCCTTGATGTAGGCGTTGACGTCCGATGAGCTGACCGGGTGGGCCGCGCCGTGCTCGTCGAGATAGCCGAACAGATGCTGGTCGGGGAGGTCTTGGCATTTCTTGACGACGCTCGACAGCGAGCGGTCGGTAATGCGGAGCGCGCGCATCTTGCCCGATTTGGCCTTGAACTGGAGCTTGAGCGTCGAGCCGCGGAGCTCGGCGTGCTTCTTGCGCAGCGTGGTCGCGCCGTAGGACTCGTTCGTCTTGACGTAATCCTCGTTGCCGACGCGCAGGTTGCCGCGATCGAGCAGGCGGACAACGGCGGCAACGGCCCGGTCTTTGGTCAGACCATGCATGGCGAGGTCGGTCTCTACCTTGCGGCGGAGCTTGGGTAGGGCGCGGCCGAAGGCGGCGGTGCGCTCGTATTTGGCGGCCTCCTGCGCCTCGCGGAAGCCGGCATGGTAGCGGTATTGCTTGCGGCCCTTCTCGTCCCAGCCGACCGCCTGGATATGGCCGTTCGCCTTCACGCAGAACCAGGCGTCCTTGTAGGCGGGTGGAAGGCCGATCTTGTTCAAACGATCGATCTCGTCCGCGTCGGCGATCGGCCCGCCCTGGGGATGGGTGTAGGCCCAACCGTCCTCGAGCTTCTCGCGGGTGATGCCGGGGGTGCTGTCGTCGGTATAGACGATCTGATCGGGGAGGGTGCTCATGCAGGGGAGGGAATGATCGGGACCGCCTCCCTGTTCCGGGGGCGCATCGGGCGGTGGCCTGCCTCGGCGCGGAGCCGGCCGAGATAGGTGTCGAGGCCGATCTGCGTGCCGACCAGCATGAACACGAACGGCTGGAAGGCGATGCCGACGAAGGCCGCGCCGAAGAGGTATATCGCGTGCGCTCCCTGGAGCGCGGTGGCGAGATCGGCGGCCCAGGGCTCGGTCGACCGGTAGCGGCGGCGGAGCACTTCCATCCGGAACAGGCCCGCGACGTTGATGGCGAGCCAGAGCAGGAGGCCGGGATAGCCCTGTTCGCCCAGCATCTCGAAATAGGCGGAATGGAAGGCGCGGGCCTGGTCGACCTCCTGCTTGAGTTCGACGACGGCTCCGGACGGATCGGCGGCGACCGTCTCGAAGCGGAGCTTGTTCTGGAGGTAGGTGTTGAAGCCGCCCCCGAAGGGATGGTCCCGCGCATAGTCGATCGTCCAGCGCCAGACTGCCAGGCGGGTGGAGGCGGAGGTGTCGGACTGGTAGCCGCCGATGGTGCCCATCCGCTCGCTGAAGGCGGAGGGTAGGAAGGGGACCGCGAGCAGGCCCGCCGAGCCGATCAGGCCGAGATAGAGGAGCTTGCGCCGGGCGTCGCGGAGCATGAGCAGGGCGAGGAGGCCGATGCACAGCAGGCCGGTGCGCGCGGAAGTGCCGATGGGTATGAGCAGGCACGAGAAGGCGAGGGCGTAGGCGAACCCCTTCATGCGCCAGTCGGGCGGGAAGACGGTGCCGTGGCGGGCGAACCAGAGGATGACGGGGACGACCGCGACCGCGACGGTGGCGATGGTGCTCGATTCGTAGAGGCCGCTATTGTTGTCGACCATGAGGTTGAGCTGGCCGTAGCCGCCGCCGCTGGCGAGCGTCTTGATGCCGCCGACGATGACGATGGAGGCGGCCGACAGGACCATGAACAGCAGCAGCGTCTCGATGCGCAGGCGGGTGCGGAGCGTGAGCGGCAAGAAGGCGGCGAAGGCGAGCGCCTTCCACACCCAATCCCACTTGTCGCGCGCCTCGGCGGGAAAGTCGGCGTAGGTCGTGGTGGTCCAGCAATAAAGCAGGAGGGCGACGATCAGGATCTGGCGCGGGGCGACGCGGGCGTCACGCTTCGCGTCGGAGAGGAGCCAGCCGCCGAACACGAATGCGAAAGCGATCGCGGAAATCGGGACGGTGTTCAGCAGGTAGTAGGTGAGCCGCTGGGGCGAGACGATGTCGATATAGACATAGGCGGGCACGAACAGGAACGGGCGGCGGAAGCCGACGCCGAACAAAGCGACGAGAAACGCGATGAAGACGAGGTCACGCATCGGGCTTGTGGCCGGGGTCGCGGAACGAGCGGTCGTGGGGGCTCGGCTCGCGGTCGAGATCGGGGCGGCGAAGCAGGCGCCAGGCGGCGAGCAGCATGAGCGCGTGGGTCAGGCCGAGCGCGAAATTGTCGATCATGCGGGCGCGGTCCTTCCTCGGTTTCCGCCTAGCCGGGCGCGGTTGACGCGGCGTTAAGCGAGGACGGGGCAGGGAGGGCGCAATGCGCATCCTCCACGTCCTCGATCACGGGCTGCCGCTCCAGAGCGGCTACACCTTCCGCACCCGCGCGATCCTGAAGGCGCAGGAGGCGCGGGGCTGGGAAGTGGCGGGAGTGACGGCGGCGCGGTACAACCGGGAGAGCGCGTCACCCGAGATCGTGGACGGGTTGACGTTCTTCCGAACGCCGGGCGCGCCCGGCGGCCCGAGCGGCGGTATGCTTAACGAGGCGGCGGGACTGGTCGCGTTCGCGCGGGCGATCGGGCGGGCGGTCGACGCGTTCCGGCCGGACGTTCTCCATGCGCATTCGCCCGCGCTGGATGCGGCGGCGGCTTGGTGGGTAGCGCGGCGGCGGGGGCTGCCGCTGCTATACGAGATCCGCGCGTTCTGGGAGGATGCGGCGGTCGGGAACGGGACGGGGCGCGAAGGGTCGGCGCGGTACCGCGCGACGCGGGCGCTGGAGGATTGGGCGATCGCGCGGGCGGGTGCGGTGGCGGTGATCTGCGAAGGCTTGCGCGGTGATCTGATCGCGCGGGGCGTGCCGGCGGAAAAGCTGGTGGTCTCGCCCAACGGGGTCGACATGCGGCTGTTCGGTGAGCCGGCGCCGCGCGATGACGCGCTGGCGGCCGAACTGGGGCTGGAGGGAGCCGAAGTGATCGGCTTTATCGGTAGCTTCTACGATTACGAAGGGCTGGACGATTTGATCGCGGCGATGCCCGCGCTCATCGCGCGGCGGCCGCTCGTCCGGCTGCTGATGGTGGGGGGCGGGCCGATGGAGGCGGCGCTCCGGGCGCAGGCGGCCGCGTCGGCGGCGGCGGAGGCGATCCGTCTCGCCGGGCGCGTGCCGCACGGCGAGGTCGAGCGCTATTACGGGCTGGTCGACGTGCTCGCCTATCCGCGCAAGCGCATGCGGCTGACCGATCTGGTGACGCCGCTGAAACCGCTGGAGGCGATGGCGCAGGGACGGCTGGTGGCGGCGTCGGACGTGGGCGGGCACCGCGAGCTGATCCGGGACGGCGAGACGGGAACGCTGTTCGCGCCGGGCGACCCGGACGCGATCGCGAGGGCGCTGGCAGAACTGTTGGCCGACCGCAGCGGCTGGGACGCGCGGCGCACGCGGGCACGGGCGTTCGTCGAGCGCGAGCGTAACTGGTCGTTGAACATTGAGCGCTACCACCCTGTTTACCAGCGGCTGATCGGGGCCGCGCCGAAGGTCAAAGCATGGTCGCCTCGCTTATCCGTCTGAACCTGATCCCGCTCATCGGCGGCGTCGCGACCGGGACTATCCTTATGTTGGCGGTCGCGCTGACGCCCGCCGCGGCGCTCGACTCTCTCGTAGCGGAGAGCGGGCTGGCGGGGCTGTTCGCCGTGGTCGCACCGCCGATCGGGATCGCCGGGCGGGTGATGCTCGCAGGCGGATCGGGGTTCGGAGCCGGCGCGGTCGTCTGGGCGGCGTTATTCCTGCTGTTCGGCGCGGGGGGCGTGCTCGCGCGCGAGGGCGGCGAGGACGGCATGCCGCAGGTCCGTAGCGCCGACGCCCACCCCGACGCGCCGCCCCGCAGGCCGCTGTCGGCGGCCGATCTGTCGCAAACTGGTAACGGCGACGAGGGTCCGCTTGCGCCCCCTATCCCGGTCGAGCGGGCGATCCCTGCCGACCTCGACCAGCCGCTGGCCGTGTTCGATCCGCGCGCGGTGCCCACCGAACCGCTCGCCCCCGTCCGCGCGCTGCCGCCGCTGGCCACACGGCCTGGTGCCCGGCCCGCGCCGCTCGCGCCCGGCGAACGGATCGATAGTTTCGAGCTGTCGTCGCGCCACGCCGCCGAGTCGGGGGTGCTCTCGGTCGAGGCGCTGCTCGCGCGGCTGGAGCGCGGGACGATGCTTCACCAGCGCCGGATGAGTCGTGCGGCCTGATCAAAGGTCGCGCAGCAGCAGCGCCTCGACCCGCACGCTCGAGTCGCTTAGCGGGCGGACGACCAGGTCGGCCACATGATGCTCCCTGACCGTCAGCTCGGCATCGGGCAGTTCGGATAGCCAAGCCGCGCCGGGCTCGACATCGTCCAGCTCCAGCTCGACGCGCTCGCCCTCGAAAGTGGCGCTGGCCCATGGGCGTCCGCTCAAATAGCCGATCCGGAACGCGCAGCCGTGCGCCCGCGCATACCCCGTGATCGCCCTCGCCAGCAGCGCGACGGGATCGCGCACGCATCGCGCACTCAACGGTCCTGCCGCGCGATGAATGCCTTGACGCGCGCCTCCATCGACCGGCCCGGCTTACGGCCACGCGACAGATCACCAACCAGGCGCGGATCATTGACGGCGAGCCGCCCGAACTTCGTCGGCGGCGTTTCCGTCCGCCGGCAATACAGTTTTATCTCCCACAACAGCGACATGACGCGACTCCTGACCCCAACCGCGTTCTTCATCTGTTCCGCAGAATCCAACTTGTCTAGGAGATTTCCTAGACGTAACGGTGCGGCGTGTCGGAGGATGATCCCAGGACCGCGTTGATGCGCGCAGCGGCGGCGGGCGGGTTGAGCCTGGCGACCTTGTCGGGCGCGATCGGGCGCAACCCGGCCTATCTTCACCAGTTCGTCACGCGCGGCAGTCCGCGCCTATTGGCGGAGGGCGACCGGCGGACGCTGGCGGCGATGCTGGGCGTGTCGGAGGCGGCGCTGGGTGGACCGACGGACGGCGACGCGCCGTTCGCGTTGCCGCGCATCGACGTGGAGGCGTCGGCGGGTCCGGGGGCCTATAGCGATGGCGAGTTGGTGCTCGGCATTGACGGCGTCGACGCGCGGCTCGCGCGGGCGCTGCGGCTGCGGCCGGGCAAGGCGGGGCTGATCACCGTGCGCGGCACGTCGATGGAGCCCGGGCTGCTCGACGGCGACCAGTTGATCGTCGACTTGGCCGACCGTACGCCCGCCGCGTCGCCGCGCGTCTATGTGATCCGGATCGAGGGCGCGGTCATGGTCAAGCGGGTGAGCGCCGGCGAGGGTAGGCTGACCGCGGTCAGCGACAACGCGGCGGCGTCGGCGGTGCCGGACGGCGAGGTCGAGGTGGTGGGCCGGGTAGTATGGCGGATGGGCGCGCCGCGCTAGGCGGTGGGCGTCACCGCGCCCGGTCGCGTAGCCAGATCGCGACCGCGAGCGCGGAGCCGACCGCAATGCCGATCATGAGGCCGATGGTGGGCTGTTGAGTCGAGACGCCGACCACCGCGCCCAGGATCGCGCCGATCGCGACGAGGACGCCACCGGCGGCGGAAGGGCGAGAGTGGGGCATGCATGTGGCCCTGCCACGGCGCGCGTTGTGACGCCAGCCGAGTGAATACTATCCGACCCCCCTTCCGTCACCCCGGGCTTGACCCGGGATCCCGCTTCTACGCGCCGATTGTAGGAAGCGGGACCCCGGCTCAAGGCCGGGGTGACGGGAAGTTGTGTTTCTATCTTGTCCTAACTCGCGTCGGGGAGCGCGAGCAGCAGCGTCACGCGGGCGCGCCGACGACCGTTTTGACCTCCATGAAGTCGGTCAGGCCGAAGCGGCCATTCTCGCGGCCGTTGCCCGATTGCTTGTAGCCGCCGAAGGGAGCGGCGATGTCGGGGCTCCAGGAGTTGATCGTGACCAGGCCGGCGCGGAGCTTAGGCGCGACGGCGGCGGCGCGGGCGGGGTCGCCGGAGATCGTCGCGGACAGGCCGTAGGGCGTGTCGTTGGCGATGCGGATCGCCTGCGCCTCGTCCGAGTAGGTCGTGATCGTCGCGACGGGGCCGAACACCTCCTCTTGCGCGATGCGCATGTCGGGTGTGACGTTGGCGAACAGGGTCGGGCGGACGTAATAGCCGGCGTTGCGGCCGTCGGGACGGCCTGTGCCGCCGGTGACAAGGGTCGCGCCCTCGTCGATCGCGGACTGGATCAGGCCCTGGATCTTGTCGAACTGCGCCTTGTTGACGACGGGGCCGATATGCTGGCCCAGCTCGGCGGGGTCGCCGACGGTCGTCTGCTCCATCATGCCCTTGATGAACCGGGTGGCTTCGGCGACCTGGCTTTCATGGACGAGGAGGCGGGTGGGGGCGATGCAGCTCTGGCCCGAATTGGCGAGCACGCCCACCACGGTGCCGGGCAGCACCTTCGCGAGATCCGCGCCCTCCAATACTAGGTTCGCGGCCTTGCCGCCGAGTTCCTGGTGGACGCGCTTGACGGTGGGGGCGGCGGCCTGAGCGACGGCTATGCCTGCGCGCGTCGAGCCGGTGAAACTGACCATGTCCACGTCCGGATGCGCGCACAGGGTCGCGCCGACGCCCGGGCCGTCGCCGTTCACGAGGTTGAACACGCCCGGCGGCACGCCCGCCGCGTCCATGATCTCGGCCAGGATGATCGCGCAGGTGGGCGCCTCCTCCGACGGTTTGAGCACCATCGTGTCGCCGGCGGCGAGCGCGGGGGCGACCTTGGCGCAGATCTGGTTGAGCGGCCAGTTCCAGGGGGTTATCATCGCGACGACGCCGAGCGGCTCGTGGACCACAGTCGCGCGGCCGACCTGTTCGGAGAAAGTGAACTCGCCGAGCGCCTTGAGCGTGGTAGCGAAATGCCCGAGCCCGGTCGGGGCCTGCGCGGCGGTGGCGAGGCCCATCGGCGCGCCCATCTCCTCGCTCATCGCCTTGGCGAGGTCTGGCAGGCGCTTCTTATATTCCTCGATGATGCGGCCTAGCAGCGCGGCGCGGTCGGCGACGGTCGATTGCGACCAGCTCTCGAATGCGCGCTTGGCGGCGGCGACGGCGCGGTCGGCGTCGGCAGGGCTGCCGAAGGTGATCTCGGTGACGGGCTGTTCGGTCGAGGGGTCGATGACCTGGTATGGGCGACCGCCTTCGGAGGCGACCCATGCGCCGTCGATGTAGTGGTTGAGGTGGCTCTTCATGGCGGCTCTCCGGGTCGGTTCGTTTGCATGGGCAATGCGGCCGGGCGGGATCGGTTGCAATCGGAAACGCCTCGCGACGTCGCTTGACAGTGTAGTGTTACAACGTAACATCTGTATTACCCGGCATGGCTGAGATCGCGCCGGGCATGAGCAGGAGAGATGCCATGGCGTATGCAGACCAGAAAGCGAACCAGAGCGTCGCGATCGGCTCCGTCGTCCTTGTCCATGTGGGACTGGGCGCGGCGTTGCTGTCGGGGCTGGCAGTCAAGGTGTTCGAGCCGATCGATCCACCGCTGATCACCAAGAACATTCCCATCGAGAACCCGCCCGAGCCGCCGCCGGAGCACAAGCCCAAGCCGGTCACCAAGGCGCAGCCCCGCCCGAGCGCGCGCGATGTGGTCACCGTGCCGATCCGGCGCGTCGAGACGGATGCCGCCCCGACCTATCCAACAACGACGATCGAGTATCCGCCGCTGCCTCCCGCGCCGCCTACGCCGGAGCCGCGACCCTATATCGAACCGCCGATGCCGACCGTCAGCCTGGCGCGGGGCTTGCGGCCGAGCGGCGACCAGGGCCGGTGGTTCCCGCAGGACAGCTATCCGCCCGCCGCCCGGCGCGCGGGTGCGGAAGGGCGCGTCAGCGTGTCGGTCGATGTCGGTACGGACGGGCGCGTGATCGCTTGCCGGGTCACTTCGTCGAGCGGGAACGGCGATCTCGACGCGGCGACCTGCCGCCTTACGACGCGCAACGGGCGGTTTGAGCCGGCGCGCGATGCGAGCGGCGCGCCCACCGCCTCCACCACGGCCTTGCGCAACGTCCGGTGGGCGCTGGAGTAGACGCTCAGGCCGCCGGCGACCCCGCCACGAGCGCGTCGATCGCGCCCTGGAGGATGTAGGCGGCGGCCATCTTGTCGACGAGTTCGGCCCGCTTGGCGCGGCTGGCGTCCTGTTCGAGCAGGACGCGCGTCACCGCCTGTGTGGACCAGCGCTCGTCCCACAGGAGCACGGGCCCGAGATCCTCGACGTTGCGGGCGAAGGCGCGGGTGGATTGCGAGCGGGGCGACTCGGAGCCGTCGAGATTGATGGGCAGGCCGATCACCAGCCCGACGACCGACTGGCCGCGCATGAGTTCGACGAGGGCGGTCTTGTCCTGCTGGAACTTGGTGCGGCGGATCAGGACGGCGGGGCTGGCGAAGCTCCACCCGGCGTCGCAGAAGGCGGTGCCGATCGTCTTGGTGCCGACATCCAGGCCCAGAAGGCGGCCGCCGGGCACCTGCGCCCGAAACACGGCGCGGTCGGTGGTGATCACAGATCAAGGCTCACCGGGCCGTAAAGGCCGCGAGCCGCCGGGCGGCGTCGGCGCGGACGTTCGCCCAGAACAGGCTGTAGTCGTATACGTGGTAGTTGTTGCCCGGCAGCACGTATTTGGTGAGGTTGGGCGGCTCGCCGATCAGCAGGAAGCCCCGGCCCCGGTCGCAGCGCGCGGGGATCGCGCCGGCGGCGATCGTGGCGGTGGACAGGTCCTCCGACGGGACGAGCGCGCCGAGGTTGGCGGTGTCCGGGGCCGCGCCGTCCGCCGTGCCGGTTATCGGGTTGGTACAGACCATCGGCGTGCCGCGCCGGAGCCGGCCGTCGAAGCCGGTGGTGGCGTCGTAGGTGTCGACGACGAGCGACGGGTCGGCGGGCTCGGCGAAACTTTGCCACGACAGGAGGCACCCGACTTCGGCAGCGGCGCGGCATTCGGGCAGGCCAAGCGCGGCGAGGTCGGTGACGCGCGACACGGGCCAGCCGACGACATAGGCGGCGACCACCCGGCGGCGGAGCGCGGGGTCGCGGGCGACCTTCTCGCGCAGCAAAGTCGTTAGGTGAAGCGCGCCCTGGCTGTGACCGGCGAGGATCAGCGGGCGGTCGCGGTCGACCTGCGCGAGGAACGCGTCGAACGCGGCAGCGACGTCGCGGTAGGCGAGCGCCAGCGCCCTCTGCGCGTCCGCCTCGCTCGTCAGAAACGCGCCGAACGTCGCCTGGCGGTAGCGCGGGGCGTAGACGTCGCCGACCTCGTTAAACGCGCTCGCCTGGCCGCGCACGAAGACGTTGGTTCGGAACTCCGTCTCTCCGTCGCCCGCGACCGCGCCGTTCCAGCGGTCGCGCGAGATGTAGGATGTCGGATGGACGAAGAAGACCGCCGCGCGGCGGTCCGTGCCCGGGCGATGGCCAGCGGGCGTCCACAGCGCGGGGTTGTTCGGCAGGTCGGGACGGGCAATCCACATTTTCGGATCGTCATAGGCGTTCGCCGCGACGTTCGGCTGCGCGCGGAACGGCTCGCCCGGCACAAGCGCGGCGCGGATGAGGTCGTTGCCGTAAAAGCGGTAAGCGAACGCGCCCGCGATCGAGAGGGCGACGAGGACCGCCACGACATACAGGAACTTGCGGACCATGGCGCGGGCCGTGCCCGAACGGGCGTACGCTTGCAACGACCGCGCGTGGGCGGTAGCCGCGCCGTCATGTCAGTCGACGAAGCCACCGTGAAGCGCATCGCCAAGCTCGCCCGCATCGCCATCACCGACGCCGATGCGCACGCGCTCGCGCCCGAGTTGAACAACATCCTGGGCTGGATCGAGCAGCTGGGTGAAGTCGATACGAGCGGCGTCGAGCCGATGACGGCCGTGATCCCGAACACGCTGCGCCTGCGCGACGACGTGGTCACCGACGGCGGCGTGCGCGACGCGGTGCTCGCCAACGCGCCGCAGGCCGAGCATGGCTTCTTTACCGTGCCCAAGGTGATCGAATAATGAGCGACCTGACCGATCTGGGCGTCGCGGCGATCCGCGACGGCGTGCGCGGCGGCCGCTTCTCGGCGCGCGAGGTGGCGGATGCGTTCATCGTCGAGGTGAGCCGCGCCAAGGCGCTCAACGCGTTCCTGGTCGAAACGCCGGAACATGCGATCGCCGCCGCCAAGGCGGCCGACGCCGCGCGCGCGGCGGGCGAGGTCCTCGCGCCGCTCGCGGGCGTACCGTTGGGCATCAAGGACCTGTTCTGTACGAAGGGCGTGCCGACCACCGCCGCGAGTCACATTCTCGAAGGTTTCACGCCGCCCTACGAGTCCACCGTCACGCAAAATCTGTGGGACGCGGGTGCGGGCATGCTCGGCAAGCTCAACATGGACCAGTTCGCGATGGGCTCTTCCAACGAGACCTCCGCGTTCGGGAACGTGCTGTCGCCCTGGCGGCGGTCGGATGGCGGCAATGCTCCGCTAGCTCCGGGCGGATCGTCGGGCGGGTCGGCGACGGCGGTATCGGCGCGGCTGTGCCCCGGCGCGACGGGCACCGACACGGGCGGTTCGATCCGTCAGCCCGCGGCCTTTACCGGGATCGCGGGGATCAAGCCGACCTACGGTCGCTGCTCGCGATGGGGGACGATCGCGTTCGCCTCCTCGCTCGATCAGGCGGGGCCGATGGCGCGCGATGTGCGCGACTGCGCGGTCCTGTTGGAGGCGATGAGCGGATTCGACGCCAAGGACGCGACCTCGCTCAAGCTCGACGTGCCGTGCTGGGAGCAGGGCCTGTCGGCGAGCATGGCGGGCAAGCGCGTCGGCATTCCCAGGGAGTACCGGGTCGACGACATGCCCGAGGAGATCGACGCGCTGTGGCGGGCCGGCACCGACTGGCTGCGCGACGCGGGCGCGGAGATCGTCGAGGTGTCGCTGCCGCACACCAAATACGCGCTGCCGGCCTATTACATCATCGCGCCGGCCGAGGCGTCGTCCAACCTCGCGCGCTATGACGGGGTCCGTTACGGCCTGCGCGATCTGCCCGAGGGTGCGGGACTGCAGGACATGTACGCCGCCACGCGCGCCGACGGCTTCGGCGCGGAAGTGAAGCGCCGCATCATGATCGGCACCTACGTGCTGTCGGCGGGCTTTTACGATGCCTATTACACCCAGGCGCAGAAGGTGCGCGCGCTGATCGCGCGCGACTTCGAGCAGGCGTTCGAGCGGTGCGACGTGCTCCTGACGCCGACCGCACCGTCAGCGGCGTTCGCGCTGGGCGAGAAGTCGGCGGACCCGATCGCGATGTATCTGAACGATGTCTTCACCGTGCCGTCGTCGCTGGCGGGGCTACCTGCCATGTCGGTGCCCGGCGGCCTCGACAAGCAGGGCCTGCCGCTCGGCCTCCAGATCATCGGCCGCGCGCTGGACGAGCAGGGCGTGTTGAACGCCGGGCTGGCGCTTGAGGAACGGGCGGGGTTCAGGGCGCGGCCGGACGCGTGGTGGTAGACAGTAAAACCGGAGCACGGTAATACCGGGGTATGGGCAAACTCACGAACATGACCGTCAAAGGCCAGGTCACGATCCCGAAGGATGTGCGCGATGCATTGGGCTTCAAACCCAACGAACCGGTGGAGGTCGAATGGTCCGGCGGCGACGAGGTGGTGATCCGCAAGCCCAAGCTGACGTTGCTGGACGACGACGCCGCGTTCGAGGCCGAGCTCGCACGGCTGAAAGCGCTGGCTGAGAGGTGGAAGCACTTGCGGACGGGCGTGGACACCGACGAGTACATGGCTGAATTGCGTGAACCACTACCGATGCCGCACCCCGACGACGTGTGATCTTCCTCGACAGCAACATCATCATCGATCTTATCGAGACCAGCGCCAAATGGTCGATCTGGTCGCGTCAAACCGTCGCGCACGCCGCCCGCACTAATAGGCTAGCGGCCAGCACCGTCGTATTGGCCGAGGTCGCCGGCCATTTCGGGTCGACGGACGACCAATTGCTTTATCTCGAGCAACTCGGCGCCAATGTCATCCCGCTTGACGCCGAAGCGGCCTATCGCGCCGGGCGGGCGCACCGCGCTTACCGAAGAGCGGGGGGCACGCGCGCCTCGGTCCTCGCTGATTTCCTGATTGCCGGACAGGCGAGTGCACTGCAGGCCGCGCTCCTCACGCGAGACAAGGGGCGCTTAGCTACCTATTTTCCAAAATTGACCCTAATCACCCCGGACACGCATCCATGACCACGACCAACTACCGCATCCAGGGCGCCACCGGCGAGTGGGAGGTCGTGATCGGCCTGGAGGTCCATGCGCAGGTGACTTCCAACGCCAAGCTGTTCTCCGGCGCGGCGACTACGTTCGGGGCGGAGCCGAACACGCAGGTGTCGCTTGTCGATGCGGCGATGCCGGGGATGCTGCCCGTGCCCAATCGCGAATGCATCCGTCAGGCGGTGCGCACGGGCATGGCGCTGGACGCTAAGATAAATTGCTGGTCGCGATTCGACCGCAAGAACTATTTCTACGCCGACCTGCCGCAGGGTTACCAGATCAGCCAGCTGTACCATCCGCTCGTCGGCGAGGGCGCGGTCGATATCGCGCTGGACGAGAAGAATCCGGACGGCGCGACCAAGCGCATCGGCGTGGAGCGCATCCATGTCGAGCAGGATGCGGGCAAGCTGATGCACGACCAGCATCCGACGCGCTCGTATGTCGATCTGAACCGGTCGGGCGTCGCGCTGATGGAGATCGTGTCGCGGCCCGACATGGCCTCGCCCGCCGAAGCGGGGGCGTATCTGCGCAAGCTGCGTTCGGTGCTGCGCTATGTCGGTTCGTGCGACGGCAACATGGAGGAGGGATCGATGCGCGCCGACGTCAATGTCAGCGTGCGCAAGGCGGGCGAGCCGCTGGGCACGCGGACCGAGACGAAGAACGTCAACTCGGTGCGGTTCGTAATGGCGACGGTCGAGTTCGAGGCGCGGCGGCAGGTCGAGCTGCTGGAGGAGGGCGGCACGATCGTCCAAGAGACGCGGTTGTTCGATCCCGATCGCGGCGTGACCCGGTCGATGCGGTCCAAGGAGGACGCGCACGACTACCGCTACTTCCCCGATCCCGACCTGCTGCCGCTCGAGCTCGACGACGCGTTCCTAGAGGATTGCCGCGCGTCGCTGCCCGAGCTGCCCGACGCCAAGCGGCGGCGGTACGAGGCGGCGGGCGTGACGCCCTATAATGCGAACGTGCTGACCGCCGAGGTCGAGACGGCGCGCTGGTTCGACACGCTGCTGGAGGCGGGTGCGGAGCCCAAGGCGGCGGCGAACTGGGTTGCGGGCGAGCTGTTCGGCGCGCTCAACCGGCTCGGGCTCGGCATGGAGGCGAGCCCGGTCTCGCCGACCCAGGCCGCCGAGCTGCTCGGGCTGGTGGCGGACGGTACGCTGTCGGGCAGCCTGGCCAAGCAGGTGTTCGAGGTCATGCTGGAGACGGGCCAGGATGCAGGCGTGGTGGTCGAGGAGCGGGGGCTTAAGCAGACGAGCGACACCGGCGCGATCGAGGCGGCGATCGCCGGGATCATGGCTGCGAACGCCGACAAGGTCGCGGACTACCGGGGCGGCAAGGACAAGCTGTTCGGCTTCTTCGTCGGCCAGACGATGAAGGCGATGGGTGGCAAGGCGAACCCGGTGGTCGTCAACACGCTATTAAAGGCCAAGCTGAACTAGCGTGCGTCCGGAAGACCGCGACAACATACGACGACGAGGCAATCCATGAGGTGCAAGGGACTATTTGCGTTTTGGGGTGCTGATGACAAGCACGGTCCCTGCATCCGGCGAAGAGTTCAATAACGCGAGCATCATCGCGTTGGCGCAAGCCGGTATCGGCGAAGACGTCCTGCTCGCGAAGATCGCCAGTGTTCCCTGTGCGTATGACATGTCGACACGAAGCATCGTCGCGCTGAAGGACATGGGCGTACCGAACGCCGTGATTGCTGCGATGGTGGAGCGCTGCGCCCGTTCGTCGGATGCGCAAGGCGCGGGGGCCGGGACTGCGGGACCTTCGATCAAACGCAGTTCCGGCCTATATGTTGATCTTGGAATGGCGCCGGATCACAACTTGATCAAGATCCGACCGACCACGGCTAGCGGCGGACGTATGACCGGTAGCAGTAGCCTGTTGTTCCCATTTGGGTTGAGGATGGGCATTTCGCGCGTTGCCGCGCAAATGATCGTCACTTCGGCACAGCTACGATTCTACTTCTACTTCGAACCGGACGATGCTCGTGTCGGTAATTTCGGGAGTTCGGCGACGGCCTCGGCGCAGTCACCATCGGAATTCAGCTTGGTGCGGTTCTCAACCAAAAACGGTCAACGTGAGATGGTCGTAGGTAAGCGAAAAGCGTTTGGCGCGAATATAGGTATCAATCCGAAGGACGCGATCCAGTTTTCAATCGAGGAGATCGGCGACGGGATCTTCTCGGTAACGCCGAGTGTGCTTTCCGCGGGTCAATATGGCCTTGTCTTGCGAGCGGGCGGCGAGGCCTATCGCGTTTACGACTTCGGCGTATCGGCTGCTGGCGATCTATAAACAAGCGGTAGGGTCAACTGATCATCCAAGATCCGGCATGGCCAGCGACCGAGCGCTAGATCCAGCTACTGAGCGTCGCGGTCCTGATTCTTGACCTCGCCGCCGGTGCCCGCCGAGCCCGTGAAGTCGCCGGTCGAGGTCATTGGGTCGGGCTCGGGACCGCCCTCGCCGCGATCGACGGCGTCGGAGCGGGCCTGGACGACCTGTTCGATGTCGGAGCGGTCGTCGGCGTCGTTTCGGTCATCGGGCGCGCGGTCGGTGTTGGTCATGATCGGTCCTTCCTGATCGCCTAGCGGCTCGTGCCGGCGAGGCCGCCGAAGCTGGCGGTCATGCCATCGGTCGAGCCGATATCGCCGGTGTCGTCCGCATCGCGGTGGCCGACGCCGCTCGAAGACGCCGTGGAGACGATGGCCGCTGCGATGGGAGCGTCGCCGCTCGGGGCCGCGTCACCCTCCTCGTCCGGGTCGCCGAACGGGTTCATATCGCCCTCGTCAGGCTCCGAACCGGGCACCGTCTCGCCCGGATCACCGCCGACCTGCGCGGTTCCCTCGCCCGAGCCGCCGCCGACGCCCTGGTCGATGTCGGCGAACAGGTCGGGGCTGGTGTCGTCCGCTTCGGCCATGATCTTGCTCCTCAAAATTCGGGCGGCTGCGCGGTGCCTGGATCGCCGGCGGGCATACCCGGGGAGGGCTGGTCGAAATCGGGCGCGGGCGGGTCGAATTCGGGGACGGGCGAGGGCATGGGCGTCTCGGGCGGGGGCTGGGTGGCCATGATCGGGTGCTCCTTCTCCGTCCTCAACGCGCTTGGAAGCCGGCGGTTGCCTTTCCGGCGCTTGCCGAGCGGGCGGGCGTTGGTATAGGGCCGCTCGCTACGGCGGGTCCAATCTGTGCGGGCGTGGCGGAACTGGTAGACGCGCTTGGTTTAGGTCCAAGTATCGCAAGATGTGGGGGTTCGAGTCCCTTCGCCCGCACCAGTCCCGCCCTGCGTGAGCGGCAGGGCCCCGGAACACCATCGATACCGGAAGGCCCGAGATGCAGACTGTGGAAACGTTGAACGAGGGCCTCCGCCGCGCCTATCGCCTGACCATCACCGCCGGGGATATCGAGGCGCGGGTCGACGCCGAGCTGAAGCGGATGGCGCCGCAGATGAAGATGCCGGGCTTCCGGCCCGGCAAGGTGCCCGCCAACCTGGTCCGCAAGATGCACGGCCCCGCGTTGATGCAGGATGCGCTGCAGGGATCGATCCAGCGGGGCGTGCAGACGCTGCTTGAAGAAAAGCAGCTGCGCCCGGCCATGCAGCCCGCCGTCGAGCTGGCGGATGGCTTCGCGCCGGGCGACGATGCGGAGGTCGTCGTCTCGCTGGAGGTGCTGCCGCAGGTGCCCGCCCCTGCGATCGAGGGGCTGAGGCTCGAGCGGCTGACGGTCGCCGTCGCCGACGAAGCGATTGACGCGCAGCTGCATAAGTTCGCCGAAGGGCAGAAGAAGTGGGACGACGCCGGCGACAAGGCCGCGGAGCAGGGTGACCTAGTCACGGTCGATTTCGTGGGCAAGACCACTGACGACGGCGTCGCCTTCGAGGGCGGCACGGGCAGCGACATGGGCGTGGAGATCGGCGCGGGTCGGCTGATCCCCGGCTTCGAGGATCAGGTGATCGGCGCGGTCGCGGGCGAGGAGCGGCAGATCGCCGTGACGTTCCCGGCGGATTACCAGGCCAAGGAGCTGGCGGGCCGGGACGCCACCTTCGACCTGGTCGTCAAGTCGGTGAAGGTCGCGGGCGAGAGCGCCATCGACGAGGAGCTCGCCAAGAATTTGGGTCTCGAGAGCCTGGAGCAGCTGCGCGGGCTGGTGCGCAGCCAGGTCGAGCAGGAGCATAACGGCCTCACGCGCACCCACATGAAGCGCAAGCTGCTCGACCAGCTGGCGGAAGGTCATGATTTCGAGGTGCCGCCGTCGATGGTCGACGCCGAGTTCGACCAGATCTGGCGTCAGCTGGAGCATGAGACGACGCACGAGGCCGATCCCGACGCAGCGCGCGCGGAGATGGAGTCCGAGCGGGGCGACTACCGCCGCATCGCCGAACGCCGCGTGCGGCTGGGACTGCTGCTGTCGGAGATCGGCCAGGCGAACGGCGTCGAGATCACCGCCCAAGAGATGAACCGGCTGATCGCGCAGGCCGCCCAGCAATACGGCCCCGAGCAGCGCCAGCAGTTCATCAAATATGTGCAGTCGGAGCCGATGGCCGCCGCGCAGCTCCGCGCGCCCTTGTACGAGGACAAGGTCGTCGATTTCCTGTTCGAGCGCGCCGAGATCACCGACCGCGAGGCGACGCGCGAGGAGTTGGAGGCGGCGATCGAGAGCGAGGACGGCTTCGCGACGGGAACGCACCTCCACAATTACGATGACGATCATGGGCATGACCACGCGCACGAGCAGGTCGGCGGCGAGGATCACGGGGCCGAGATCGTCGATGCGTATGAGGAAGCGGCTCCGGCTGCGACCGAGCAGCCCGCCGCCGCGCCCAAAAAGCCGCGGGTCAAGAAGGGCGCGCCGCCGTCCGCCGAGACGCAGATCCTGGAGTCGAGCCCGGTCGCGGCCGAGGCCGCCGAGGGCACGACCGCCGAGGACGCGCCCGCGCCCGCCGCCAAGAAGCCCCGCGCTCCGCGGGTGAAGTCGCAAGGGTAAGGCTGCAACATCGTAGCCGTAGCCGATCGAGAGATCATTCATCTTCGAGCGGCTGATAAACGACCGACCGAATGGCTTCGCCGATCCGACCAATCATACAACGCGTAGCCCGGTGGTGGGCACCTCGATCGTCGACCGGAATACCGACCACGCCAAGCCGGCCTTCGACCCCTCGTCCGCATGGCGGGCGGGCGCGGGGCGGTTGCGCTGATCGCATTGTCTTGTGTGGTCAAAGCCCCCCGCTCGCGTTCGAGCGGGGGAGCCGCACCTGTGGATAATGCAGTTACCGGTGCGCGGCGGCACCACGACGACCGGACCATGCGGCTTCACCGCGCATCCGCTGGCAGCCGCACCGACGTCGACCGTCCGTGCTCGAGCGATTCGAATTGCATCTCAAGCGGCACGTGAACACCGTTTAGCGAGTTGCTCAAGATGTGGCCGCTGGTTCCCGGACGTGTCTAATCGAGACGGGGCGGTCGCTTGCCCGTTCGGGGCTGGCCGTCTAACTCCCCGGACAAGGGGTGCGTGATGGAAATAGACGGTGCACAGTCGTGGCCTCCGCTGACTTGGGTAGCAATCCTGTCTTTCGGCACGGCAGAACTTCTCCATCCCGCCGCAGTGAATGGTTTCCCACTTATTTTCTGGGATGATGGGATGGCGAATTTGGTCGCCAACGGACCGGCTCGGCTTGAACTGGAGAAGGTTTGTCCGACGACGGAGTTCAGACTCTGCAACCATCTCGATGGGTTGTCTAAAAACGCTGACGATATCCTCTGGAGAAGTCCGATCCCGGGTATCGGAGGGTTCGACGCCATGGCCGAGGAGTCACGTCGTTTGGTGTCGGCTACGCTAGTACATCATCTAGGGCTGGTACCGACTCCATCGCTAAACGGTTCGGTAGCGGCCTTGTCGACGCTCGATCCGACAGCGGAAATTAACCCCTTACCATTATATGTCTGGAATAGGACGCGCCAACTCTACGGACTGATTCAAGAGCAACGATATTTTGAAGCTAAGCAGGCCCATGGAGAATTTGCGAAACGCATTCCGAATAACCTAATCGGAAGCGCCTTGATCATTGCCGTGCTCGTCATCGTTGTTACTGCATATTTTCGGCGAAAGGCCGACTTGGTCCTCATCACCTATGTAACTGCCGCTTATCCTAGTAAAGCTATTGTATACGCATCCCTTTCCGGTGTCCATTATCGTTATCAGAGCCGAATCAGCTGGCTGTTCGTGCTTGCGGCTATCGCCGTGGTTTTGAGCGTCGCAACGATTGATGCGCCACGACCTCTACGTCTGACTAGGGACACGAAATGAACGACTTGTTGCGTGTCGCCGTGCTGCTGCCTTGCTACAACGAGGAGGCCGCGATCGCGGCGACGGTCGCGGGCTTCCGTGCTGCGCTCCCTCAAGCGACCGTTTACGTCTATGACAACAACAGCCGCGACCGGACGGCCGAAATCGCGCGTGGGGCGGGCGCGATCGTGCGGACGGAGCGCATACAGGGCAAGGGCGCGGTGGTCAGGCGCATGTTCGCCGACATCGACGCGGACGTGTATGTAATGGCCGACGGGGATGCGACCTATGACGCGGCTTCCGCGCCCAGGCTCGTCGACCTTCTGCTGGACGAGCAATTCGACATGATCGTCGGCAGCCGCGTTCACGAAGCGGCGGAAGCATACCGGCGCGGGCACCAATTCGGCAACGCGCTGCTCACGGGAATGCTCGCGCGGCTGTTCGGGCGCAGCTTCACCGATATCCTGTCGGGCTACCGCGTGTTCTCGCGCCGGTTCGTGAAGAGCTTTCCTTCATTGTCGGCCGGGTTCGAGATCGAGACGGAGATCTCGGTCCACGCGCTCGAGCTCAAGATGCCGTGTGCCGAGGTCGAGACGCCCTATTTCGCGCGGCCGGAAGGCTCCGAGTCCAAACTCAGCACTTATCGCGACGGCTGGCGCATCCTGTCGACGATCACCACGCTCTACCGCATCGAGCGGCCGATGTGGTTCTTCGGCGCTCTCGCCGCGCTGCTGATGACTGTGGCGGTCATGCTCGCCCTCCCGCTCGGGCTTACCTATGCCGACACGGGACTGGTGCCGCGATTTCCGACCGCGATCGGCGTGACGGGGCTCACCATCCTGGCCGCGCTCAACCTGTTCGCCGGGCTGATCCTGGACACCGTCGTGCGCGGGCGGCGCGAGGTGCGGCGGCTGGCGTATCTTGGCTTCAGCGCCCCGATGCGTCCGGAGCGAGCTTGAACCAATGCGGCCGGCGTCGCCGGTCAAGGCCGCATAGCCCCGTAATCCGGTGCCGCGCGGCGTAGTCACGCACGCGCTTGGCGTAATCGGGCGAGTCGGGTGAGCCGAACGCCCAGTCGGGCGGCTGAAAGGATGAGAAACCGTTGATCGTCGGCCGGCCGTAATAGCTGGCCAGCAACATCGCATCGACATTATGGCGGTAATTCGCGGCCAAGTCGCGGGCGGGCTCGTCGTTCCACGCGCGCGAGATGCGCTTCGCTTCGGCGAGCACGTCACGCCCGTCGGGGCGGGCGGACACCACGAAAAAGGCACGGCAGTTCGCGGGCGGCGCTCCAACGGAACTGAGCATTGCCATCTCGCGCGGACGGTCGACCGCCAGGGGCGCACCGAGTTGTATCTGTTCAAACAAAAGGAAGGCGACCACCGCCGCGACTGTTCGGGGACGCCGACCCGACCGGTCGAGGAAGATCGTGACGATCAGGATGACCGGGACCAGCGCGAACAGCAGGAAGCGCGACACCACCCGCACCGTGTCCGCTCCCGGCACCAGATCGTAGACATGGCGCCACAGGGTGAACCCGCCCGGTCCGCGCGCCATCAGCAGCAGCGCGACGGCGAGCGTGCAACCCAGCGCCAAGGCGAGCCGGCCGCGCGAACGGTCGCGCGCGGCCCAAACGGTCGCCGCCGCGGCAACGACGATCAACCCGGGCGTAATCCCGAAACGCGCTTCGCCGCGGAAGGGCGGGTGCCCGGTCAGCGCCTGGATGCCGCCATCGAGCAAGCCGCCCCAAACGAGATTGCCCCCGCCGACATTGACCAGAGTGCTCGGGCTCAGAAGGAAACGCGATGCGCCTTCCGTCCAGTCGTGTCGGGCGCCTTGGGCGATCTTCGGCAGGTAGAGCGCGAACAACGGCAGGAGCGCCAGCAGCGCGACGACGAGAAGGACGGCGATCGGCACGGCCTGCCGCCGAATGGAACGGAGGAGCGTCGCTCGTCGACGCGGACCGGCTGCCACCACGCCCACCGCCGTGAACAGCATCATGAAGAAGGCGAAGAACCAAGCCGCGTAAAAGGCGTTGAAGGCGGTCAATCCGTAAAGCAGTGCCAGCGCGACGCCTGAGCGGTACAAGGCGCGACCATCGCTCGCTGCCAGCGCCTGCGCCGTTCGGATAGCGACGAAGCCCAGCCAAGGCAGAAGCCCGACCGACAGCAACTGACCGTGCAGCATGTGGAGCAATGACGCGTTCGCGGTCGCGAACAGCGCCGCCCCGGCCAAGGCGAGGCCGGTGCGGACGCCGGTGCCGCGCCGGAGCAGGACGTACATGCCGAGAAAGCCGATCGCTTTCATCGCGACGTGCGATGCGAAGGCCGATAGGAACGGGTCCGCGCCGAGCAAGCGTGCCGCCGCGTAGAAGACCCCTGGAACCAAGTAGGTATCGTTATAGCCCAGCGTCGCGGGATACGGATGGAAGTAACCAACCTCCGACCACGAAGCTCCGCGGGCCACCACGGCGTACCAATGCTCCAGGATCGAGATCTCGATCAGGCCGTCATAGCTGTCGCCGTAGAGCCCAGTGAGGCCGGTCCCGATCGCGTCCCGGAAGAAGAAGCCGACTACGAGGGCGAGCGTAATGCAAAGCGCGAGCCGACGCGTCGATCGGGTACGCGCCCATCGCGGCTCGTCGAAGCGCGTCCAAGTCCAGTCGGATGCGTCACCGACATGGGTCGACCCTGCGCGTTCGTGATACATCGTTGCCCCCCGTTCGATGACCCGTTCGCGCCTCGGCCGGCGCGCCTGGCGACGACCGATCCTGCACGAGCCGTTCCCCGGCCGCCAGTATGTCGATCGGCGCGTATGTCCTGTACCGGGTCACCGATCGTCTCCGACCGCGCCGCCCAGCCGAGCCTGCCGCGCGGGACTTGAACTAGTTCGCGCGCCGCGCGATGTATGCGGCCTTCCCGGCATCAGAGAGTCCCCCCATGCACAATCCGTTCGAGTCCGGCGATTTCGCGAGCCCGCTCAGCGCAGCCGGTCTGGGCCTAGCACAAACCCAGGCCGGGCTCGTTCCCATCGTCATCGAGCAGTCGAACCGCGGCGAGCGGTCGTTCGATATCTTTTCGCGCCTGCTGCGCGAGCGGATCGTGTTCGTGACGGGCGGCGTCGAGGACGGCATGGCGTCGCTCATCACCGCGCAGCTGCTCTTCCTGGAGTCGGAGAATCCGAAGAAGGACATCTTCATGTACATCAACTCGCCGGGCGGTGTGGTGACGGCGGGCATGGCGATCCACGACACCATGAACTATATTCGCCCGCGCGTCGGGACGGTGTGCATCGGCCAGGCCGCGTCGATGGGGTCGTTCCTGCTCGCGTCGGGCGAGAAGGGCATGCGCGTCGCGCTCACCAACTCGCGCATCATGATCCACCAGCCGAGCGGCGGCGCCCAGGGCATGGCGTCGGACATCGAGATCCAGGCGCGAGAGATCCTGCGCATCCGGGCGCGGATGAACGAGTTGTATTCGCAATATACCGGCCAGCCGATCGAGGAGATCGAGCGCCGCATGGACCGTGACACGTTCCTGCAGGCGGACGAGGCCAAGGCGTTCGGGCTGATCGACGAGGTGTTCGACAAGCGTCCGCAGCCGACCGAGGACATGGCCGCGGCGGCGTAGACGGAGCGTTTACCGCCGCTTGGGCGTATTTCGTTTGTGTGTCGGGGGAGCGGCGTTACATTGCCGTTCCCGATAGCGAAGCGCGTGTTTCCGAGCGCGCCAGAGGTGATTCAATGACGAAGCTGAGCGGTGGCGACTCGAAGAGCACCCTCTATTGCTCCTTCTGCGGCAAGTCGCAGCATGAGGTGCGCAAGCTGATCGCGGGACCGACCGTGTTCATCTGCGACGAGTGCGTCGAGCTGTGCAACGACATCATCCGCGAGGAGACCAAGTCGTCGCTCGTGTCCAAGAAGGACGGCGGCGTGCCGACGCCTCAGGAGATCTGCAACGTCCTGGACGACTATGTCATCGGCCAGAAGCGCGCCAAGCGCGTGTTGTCGGTGGCGGTCCACAACCATTACAAACGGTTGAACCACGGTGCCAAAGGTGCCGATGTCGAGCTGTCCAAATCGAACATCCTGCTCGTCGGGCCGACCGGTTGCGGCAAGACGCTGCTCGCCCAGACGCTCGCGCGCATCCTGGACGTGCCGTTCACGATGGCCGACGCGACGACGCTGACCGAGGCGGGGTACGTCGGCGAAGATGTCGAGAACATCATCCTGAAGCTGCTCCAGGCGAGTGACTACAACGTCGAGCGGGCGCAGCGCGGGATCGTCTATATCGACGAGATCGATAAGATCAGCCGCAAGGCCGAGAACCCGTCCATCACCCGCGACGTGTCGGGCGAGGGCGTCCAGCAGGCGCTCCTCAAGCTGATGGAGGGTACTACCGCGTCGGTGCCGCCGCAGGGCGGGCGCAAGCATCCGCAGCAGGAGTTCCTGCAGGTCGACACGACCAACATCCTGTTCATCTGCGGCGGCGCGTTCTCCGGCCTCGAAAAGATCATCGGCGACCGCCTGCAGGGCAAGTCGATCGGTTTCGGTGCCTATGTCGCGGCACCCGAGGAAAAGCGCACGGGCGAAATCCTGCGCTCGACCGAGCCCGAGGACCTGCTCAAATTCGGGCTGATCCCCGAATTCGTCGGCCGCCTGCCGGTGATCGCGACGCTTGAGGATCTGGATGTCGACGCGCTGGTCAAGATCCTGACCCAGCCCAAGAACGCGCTGGTCAAGCAATATCAGAAACTGTTCGAAATGGAGGATGTCGAGCTCGGCTTCACCGACGACGCGCTCGTCACGGTCGCCAAGAAGGGCATCGAGCGCAAGACGGGCGCGCGTGGGCTCCGGTCGATCCTCGAGTCGATCCTGCTCGACACGATGTTCGATTTGCCCGGCATGGACGGCGTCGACGAGGTGATGATCGACAAGGACGTGATCGAGGGCCGCAAGGAACCGATCCGCGTGTATGCCGAAAAAAAGAAGGGCGGGGAGGCGGCGTAGGCGGCCTAGGGCACGTTCATTGACGGTTATGCGTTGATGTGGTCTACAATGATTTAGCTTGAAGGAGGATCGGAATGGTCGTTCATACCCAATTGCGCAGGGAAGATGTCTTCGGCGGCTGATCCTGTTACCAGATAATGACGGAGCGGCTTGAGGAAGGCCGCTCTTTTTTTGCCCGGACCTGGTCGCCATGCCCCACCACGACTGGACGACCCAGCGGATCATCTGCCGCGCCGTACTGCAAGGGCGTAGCGAAGCGGTCTTCGCCGAGCACGCCGTCTCCGAGGACGATCGGGTCGCCTTGTCATCGTATGGCGGAGGAGGCGCTCACCTCCATCATCAAGCGACGATCTTCGGTCCGCCGCTATTCCACCGCCCGGATCCGCAATCCGATACTGCTGATCGCCATCCTCGCCGTGCTGATCGCCGCAGCATCCTTGTCCATGGCGTTCCATCTTTGGCGGCAGGTCGACCTCGCCGACCCTGCCACCATTCCATGATAAGCAGCGTCGCGGGCTTCTCCGCGATCGCAGCGGCGGCGGCCGGTTGGATGATCTCCGGCTGGGTCACGCACCGGACCGGGCGCTCCAAGCTGACCATGGACGTCGTTGCGACTCGCTTCTCGCAACCGGCCTTCGGCGACGCGCTCACCGCGTTCAACAAGGTTCTACCCGGCCTCCAGATCGATAGCGCGCTCGTTAAAAGGTTGGAGGCGTCTGACGACGAGGACGATCGACGAGCACTCCAAAGGCTGCGTTACCTCCTGAACTTCTGCGAGTTCATCTCGGTCGGCGTGCTCGAAGGCGAACTGGACGAGCGCATCGTCGCCAAGACGCTACGCGGAACGCTGACCTACGTGCACGACCATAGCGCGCCTTACATCACCGACCTGCAACGGCGGAACACCCGTACGTTTGAGCATTTCACGATGCTGCGTCGTCATTATAGAGAACTCTGAAGCGCGTAGCTCGAGGACTTGCCCGACCCTGACCTGTGGGCACCGGAACCGCCACGCTTCCCACGCGTCCACTTGCAATGATCGCCCGCTCGCTTCTCGCCTGCGCCGCGCTTCTCGCGCCCAATACCGCCTGGGCATGCACGTTCTGCCATAGCGACACGGCCGAGCAAGTGCGGGCGGCGCTGTTCGGGCCGGACTTGCTGCTGAACGCGGCGATGGCGCTCGCGCCGGTGCCGGTGCTGCTCGCCGCGATCTGGCTGGTACCCGGAGCGCGGCGTGATCGTTGACCCGCACCGTGCGGTAGTCCGTGCCGGGGTGGCGATCGGGATCGGCATGGGCGGGTTCGTGGACGGCATTCTGTTCCACCAGGTCCTGCAAATCCACAATATGCTCTCCGCAAGGATCAGCCCCGACACGCTGGTCGGGGCCAAGGTGAACATGGTGTGGGACGGCGTGTTCCACGCGTTCGTGTGGGGGGTGACCGCGCTCGGCGTCGCCCTGCTTTGGCGGGCGCGGAGCGGGAGTGCGGGGGTGCCCGGTCGCGTGCTCGGCGGGGCGCTGCTGCTCGGTTGGGGGTTGTTCAACTTGATCGAGGGGGCGATCGACCATCACCTGCTCGGGCTGCATCATGTGGTCGAGCGGCTCGGGCCGTCGATGTGGGACTGGGTGTTCTTGGCATCGGGCGTCGCGCTCGCCGCGACGGGGTGGATGCTGACGCGGCGGTCGGAAGGCTAGCGGCCGCCCCGTATCGCTTCCACCGCCGCCGAGCGGCGGAGGATGCGGGCGTTCGGGTCGATCACGACGTGCGCACCCTCCGGCACTGCGAGGGTTCCGCGCCCACCTGCCATCGCCACGCGTTTGAGCTGGCCGCCAACCTGAATCTCCACCGGCATGGGAAAGGCTCCGCCGCCGGGTACGCGCCATTCGAGCAGCAGCGTTTCACCATCGCGCCGCTCTACCAGCTCAGGCAGCTTGGCCTGACGCAGGTACACGTCGAAGAACCACGCGTGATCGCGTCCGGTCGCGTCGCGGACATACCCCTCGAACTCGCGCGTGGTGCCGAAGCGCGGGCGGAAGTTACCCGGCTTCGGATCGGGGCGGCCATAGACCAACCGCCGCGTCGCATCGAAGAACGCCTTGTCGCCGATCAGCCCGCGCAGGGTGTGGAGCATCCAGGACGCCTTAAAATAGATGTCGCTGCCGGGGCCGCCCTTGCCCGTCTCATACACCTCCTCCGAGGTCCGCACGCGGCCGCTGACGATGGGAGCGTCGTTCAGGATGCGCTGGCGTTGCAGGTCCATCATCGCGGCGTAGCGCGCCTCTCCCTCGCGCCAGCGGCCGTAGAGCGGTTGCATGTAGGTGGCGAACCCCTCATGCAGCCAGAAATCGTCCCAGTTCGCGGCGGTCAGCTGGTTGGCGAACCATTCGTGCGACAATTCGTGATGGAAGAGCCAGTCGAAGCCCTCGACCGCCTTTTTATACTCGTTGCCGTATGCGTTGATCGTCTGATGCTCCATGCCGAGATGCGGCGTCTCGACCACGCCGAGCTTCTCGTCCGCGAAGGGATAGGGGCCGATCACCGCCTCGAAGAAGTCGAGCGTCGGCGCGAACTCGGCGAAGAGGCCCCGAGCCTGCGCCGCGTGGGCAGGCAAGTACCAAAAATGGAGCGGGACCGTGTTGTCGTAGCGGCTGCGGTAGGGGGCACTCAGTTCCTTATACGGACCGACATTGAGCGCGACGCCGTAAGTATTCGGATTCCGCACCCGCCAGTTCCACCGCGTCCGCCCGCCCGACAGCCGATCGACGCCGAGCAGCTTGCCGTTGGATGGCGCTTTGAGCCCGGCGGGCACGGTCAGGTGGAGAGTGACGACCGCCGGCTCGGCCGTCGGGAAGTCGAGGCAGGGCCAGAACAGGTCGCAGCCATACCCTTGCGCGGTGGTCGCAAACCAGGTCTCGCCCGCCGCGCTCGACCAGACCACCCCGTCGTCCCAAGGCGGGCGCACCGCGACATGCGGCGTACCGCCATAGGTGATGCGGGTCGTGAAGGCGCGTCCTGCCGCGACCTGACGGGGGAGGGTGATGCGCAACCGCCCGTCGGGGTTCGTCCACTCTCCTGGCGGAAGTGCCGCGCCGTCGACCGTCACCGCGCTGACGGGCAGGTTGCGGTCGAGATCGATGCGTAGCTCGCTAAGCGGTGCGCGCGCGGTGAAATTGAGCGTCGCCACGCCGGTGATCGACTTGCTCGCGGGCAGCAGCTCGATCTGGAGGTCCGCCGCGTCGAAACGCAGCTTGGCTTGTTCGGGGTCGATCGTACCGCCTGACCGCTTAGTCTGCGCGGTCAGCGGCGGCTCGCCTTTCCCGGGCGGGGTATCGGCGGCCAAGAGCGCGAGCGGGAGCAGGAGCAGCGTCACGATGCGTATGTGCCACGCCGCGGCGAGCGGCCCAACACCCGATTGATGACGATCCCGCTACGCCCCATATATCCGAAGCAAGGGTGCCGCATGGCCCCCACCGGAGTGTTCATGACCCAATCCCCATCAGACGAGTCTCCTGAGAACAAAGTGTCGACCAACCAGTCCTTGCCCCTTCTCCCCTTGCGCGACATCGTCGTCTTTCCCAACATGATCGTCCCGCTGTTCGTCGGCCGCGACAAGTCAGTCGCCGCGCTCGAGTCGGCGATGGCGGCGGACAAGGAAATCTTCCTTGTCGCGCAGCTCGATCCCGGCGAGGACGATCCCGGCCGCGCCGAACTCCACGATCTGGGCGTCACCGCGACGGTGCTCCAGCTGCTGAAGCTCCCCGACGGCACCGTACGCGTGCTCGTCGAGGGGAGGGCGCGCGCGAGCCTCGACTCGGTCGCCGACGCCGACGGTTTCCTCACCGCCGAGATCACGTCCGTCGAGGACACCGCGGTCGAGGGCTCGGAGGTCGAGGCGCTTATGCGATCGGTCGTTTCGCAGTTCGAGAACTACGCCAAGCTCGGCCGCAAGCTGCCCGCCGAGACCGCCACGCAACTGGGCGAGATCGACGACCCCTCGCGCCTTGCCGACGCGGTCGCGGCCAACATCCAGGTCAAGGTGCCCGAGAAGCAGCTGCTCCTGGCCGAGGCCGATCCCGTCAAGCGGCTCGAGCGCACCTTCGCGCTGATGGAGGGAGAGCTCGGCGTCCTGCAGGTCGAGAAGAAGATCAAGAGCCGCGTCAAGCGGCAGATGGAGAAGACTCAGCGCGAGTATTACCTGAACGAGCAGCTCAAGGCGATCCAGCGCGAGCTGGGCAATGACGGCGAGGAGGGCGACGGCGACGAGATCGCCGAGCTGACGCACAAGGTCGCGACGCTCAAGCTGTCCAAGGAGGCGCGTACCAAAGCCACGTCCGAGCTGAAGAAGCTCAAGACGATGGCGCCGATGTCCGCCGAGGCGACGGTCGTGCGCAACTATCTCGACGTGCTGCTGGGCCTGCCCTGGGGCAAGAAGTCCAAGATCAAGCGCGACATCGCCGCCGCGCAGGTAACGCTCGACGAAGATCATTATGCGCTCGACAAGGTCAAGGACCGGATCGTCGAATATCTCGGCGTGCAGGTCAGGACCAACAAGCTGAAAGGGCCGATCCTGTGCCTGGTCGGCCCGCCCGGCGTCGGCAAGACGTCGCTGGGCAAGTCGATCGCCAAGGCGACGGGGCGCGAGTTCATCCGCCAGTCGCTGGGCGGCGTACGCGACGAGGCCGAGATCCGCGGGCACCGGCGAACCTATATCGGCTCGCTTCCGGGCAAGATCGTCACCAATCTGAAGAAGGCGGGCGCGTCGAACCCACTGTTCCTGCTCGACGAGATCGACAAGCTCGGTCAGGATTTTAGGGGCGACCCGGCGTCGGCGCTGCTGGAGGTGCTCGATCCGGAGCAGAACTCCAAGTTCCAGGACCACTATCTGGAGGTCGATCTCGACCTATCGGACGTGATGTTCGTATGCACCGCCAACACGCTCAACCTGCCGCAGCCGCTGCTCGACCGGATGGAGATCATCCGGCTGGAGGGGTACACCGAGGACGAGAAGGTTGAAATCGCCGAGCGGCATCTCGTGGCCAAGCAGATGGAAGCGCATGGGTTCAAGCCGGGTGAGTTCGAGCTGACGCATGCGGGCCTGCGCGTGCTCATTCAGCAATATACGCGCGAAGCGGGCGTCCGCACGCTGGAGCGCGAGATCGCCAAGCTGTGCCGCAAGGCGCTTCGCCGCATCCTGGAGGGCAAGATGGCGAGCGTGGTGATCACGCCCGACAACCTCCATGAATATGCGGGCGTCCAGAAGTACCGTCACGGCCTGTCGGAGACCGAGCACCAGATCGGCGCGGTCACCGGGCTCGCCTGGACCGAGGTCGGCGGCGAGCTGCTGACGATCGAGAGCGTGACGGTGCCGGGCAAAGGCGCGGCCAAGATCACCGGCAAATTGGGCGACGTCATGAAGGAGTCGATCGAGACCGGCTTCAGCTACATCAAGGCGCGCGCGCCGAGCTACGGCATCAAGCCCAGCCTGTTCGCGAGGAAGGACGTCCACATCCATCTGCCCGAGGGCGCCGTGCCCAAGGACGGGCCGTCGGCGGGTGTGGGCATCGTCACCTCGATCGTGTCCACGCTGACCGGAGTGCCGGTGCGCAAGGAGATCGCGATGACGGGCGAGGTGACGCTGCGCGGCCGTGTGCTGCCGATCGGCGGCCTGAAGGAGAAACTGCTGGCGGCCCTGCGCGGCGGGATCGAGACGGTGCTGATCCCGCAGGAGAACGAGAAGGACTTGGCCGACGTGCCCGCGTCGATCAAGGACGGGCTCAAGATCATCCCCGTATCCCATGTCGACGAGGTGCTGC
>NZ_CAXSBH010000030.1:0-32037 GCF_964235535.1 uncultured Sphingomonas sp. | reverse complement strand
TTGCCGAGGTGGCGGTTGGCGGCGCGCGCGACCAGGCCACCGGCGCCGATGCTGTCCTGCATGGCGGAGAGCAGATCGGCGAACCGGGCCGGCGCGAGCGTGAGGTTGTCGCGCAGCGTAGCGAGCGTGCGGCGATCGGCGGGTTCATGGACGACGGTATGGAGGATCAGGCCGGCGATGAGCGCCTTGGCTTCCTCGTTCCAGTGCGCATCGCCGGACTGCCCAGGGGCGTCGTGAACCAGCGCATCGGCGAGCGTGTTTGCATCCTCCGCGAGATCGAGCCCGTGCGGATCGAGCCGGGCCAGCGGGTTGTAGCGCGCGGTCGGGCGTCCGGAGACCCCGAACGGATCGAGGCACCAGACCGGCCCCTTGGCGGCGCGCGCGCGGGCGGTGACGCGGGCGTTCTCGCCTTTGGGGTCGACGCAGATCACCGAGCGGTCGAGCAGCAGCAGGTTGGGGATGATCGTGCCCACGCCTTTCCCCGAGCGGGTGGGGGCCATCGTCAGCAGGTGCGCGGGGCCGTCATACCGGAGCAGCTTGCCCGACTTGCCGGAGCGGCCAATCACCAGATCCCCGGACCCTTCCAGCTTGCGCGCGTCGTCGCGGCTCCCGAACCGCGCGGAGCCGAGCAGTCCGTCGAAGGGGCCGGGGCGGTTGGAGTTGTAGGCGGCCACGGCGATCGTGATGGCCAGCCCGATCGCGATGACGCCCGCGAAGAACAGCGGCATGAAGTTGTCGAGCACGCCCGGCCCGAACACGAAAATGAACACCGCCAGCGCGGCCGCCTTGAGCCTGCCGTTGGGACCGAGCTTGGTGATGAGGCCGCCCATCAATGGGTCGGATCGGTGCGACGATTGAGGGTTACCGTGCGGATGCCGGGCGCGGCCTCGATCCGGGCGAGCACGGCGTCGGCTTCCTCCAGATAATCGCTTGGCCAGTCGCGGCCGACGAGCATCCCGCCATCGTCGGTGTCGATGGACAGGCACGCGATATCGGGCCGCAGATCGAGCAGGCGTCCCAGGTCCTCGACCAGTCGGGCCGGGTGGGAGTCGTCGAACTGCCCGGTCATGACGACCTGCCAGGAACGACGGGGATGGACGTAGCCATCATCGGGAAGGGGGGTGCCATCCCACGTCACCGCGGGGGGTATGTCACGCATCGTCCATCGCTCCTTTTGGGTTTCCGCGTCGACGGCCGGTGGCGAGAGGCCCCACCATCAGTGGGCGGCGCGGGCGGGGACCAGCCCGCTCAGCATGGCCGCATAGGGTCCGGTCGGCGCGTTCGGATGATCTATCAGCTTGAGAGTGATGTGGGTGCAGAGTTCGCGGGGCACGGCCTCGTCCAGGAACATGTCGAACAGCGCCAGCTCGTGGGGTGTGAACACGATGTCCTCTATGAAGTGATTGTGAACCGAGTCTTCGTTGTCCTCGCGTCATTGCGCGACTTCGGCCGGGGTGCCGCGCACGAAATCCATCGCCCGGATTTGAGCGCGGATCGCCTCGATATCGAAATGCATCACGGGGTTTCCTCCACAATGGATGTTTCCGCTTCCGCGTCGAACGCCCGCTTGCCGCGTCGCTTCCATAGGGCGAGTAGCGCATCGGCTTCCGCGTCCGCTTCGGCGACCTTGGCGCGTGCCGCGAGATCGAGCAGCGCGCCGTAGAGCGTGGCGCGATCGTCGTCGGTCAGTTCGACCAGCCTGGCTTTCTGGACGAGCCCGCCCAGCTCGATCAGGTGGCGGGTGCGTGTCCGACGTTCCATGACCCAGCCCCGCGTGTCGTTACGACGCCGCGCCGCTTCCGCCCGCAGCGTCGCCGCCCGGTTCAGATTGAGCAGCCGATCCGTCGATTGCAGCAGCCCCGCCACCTTTGCGCCCGCGCCGTTGAAAGAAGCTCGCACCCTTCATGCGCCACGCCTCCTTTGCCGCAGCGTCCTTCGATCCGACCGCATCGAGCAGCACCCCGGCCAGGGTCTCGGCATCGAGCGCATCGGCACCCGTAACGACGACCAATTGGCCTAGCTGTTCAACCCGCTTCGCCTTGAGCGTCCGGGCCTTGTCGGTGAGCGCCTTCAGCTCGGCATCATAATCGCGCACTTTCCGCACCGGCTCACCCCTTCAGCGATTCATGCTAAAATCACTCTATCACCCCCATCACGAGGGTAAAGCGAGAATAGGAGAACAAGCACCAGCAAGTCAGGAGTGAGGAGCGTAGTGGATTGTGAGTGCGCGCTTATACGTCGTGCCGACGTGCGCTTGAGAAAGGCAGAAGAAACGCCTACCCCGATGCGCGAGATAGGAAGAGAGGACGCGGCTTGCGGATCGAGACCACCGACGCACCGTCCGAAGCGGACCAAGCGACCGTGCTGAGCGGTCTCGCTACCTATAACCAGATTGCGCCAGCAGTTACAGCACAGCCGATTGCGGTTTGGGTCCGCGACGAGGACGATCAGGTCGTTGGTGGGTTGTATGGGCAGACGGGAGCTAGGTGGTTCTTCATCGAGTATTTCTGGCTCCCGGAGCATTTACGCGGGAGCGGGACGGGGGCAGCGGTCCTTCGTCGCGCCGAGGAAGAGGCGGTCGCGCGCGGGTGCATCGGCGCATGGCTGGACACGTTCAGCTTCCAGGCACCGGGTTTCTATGAGCGTCAGGGCTACAGCGCGTTCGGCGTGTTGGACGACTTTCCGGCCGGGGAGCGGCGTCACTTCATGAGCAAGCGGCTTGACCGGGCGGCGGGGTAGCGGGTGGCGATCTATCACTTTTCCGCAAAGGTGATCAGCCGGGCGAACGGATCGAGCGCGGTGGCGAGCGCGGCCTATCGTTCGGCGTCCGAGCTGCATGACGACCGGCTTAATCGGGGGCACGACTTCTCGAACAAGGCGGGCGTGATCCACTCGGAGGTGATGATGCCCGAGGGCGCGCCGGAGCGGTTGTCCGACCGCGCGGTGCTGTGGAACGAGGTGGAGGCGGGGGAGAAGCGCAAGGACGCGCAGCTTGCGCGCGAGGTGGAGTTTTCGATCCCGCGCGAGATGAGCCAGGCCGAGGGCGTCCGGCTCGCGCGCGACTTCGTGCAGACGCAGTTCGTCGACCGGGGCATGGTCGCCGACCTCAATGTCCACTGGGACCAGGCGAAGGACGGGAGCCCGAAGCCGCACGCGCATGTGATGATGGCGATGCGCGACGTCGGGCCGGACGGGTTTGGAAAGAAGAACCGCGACTGGAACTCGACCGAGCTGTTGAAGGATTGGCGAGAGGCGTGGGCGGCCCATGTCAACGAGCGCATGGCCGAGCTGCATCTGGACGGGCAGATCGACCACCGCTCTTACGCGGACCAGGGCGTCGAGCTGGAGCCGCAGCATAAGATCGGCCCGGCAGCGTCCAGGCGACCGGAGCAGGGGCTTGAGGCGGAGCGGATCGAGGATCACGCCCGGATCGCGCGGGAGAACGGCGAGCGGATCATCGCCGATCCGAACGTGGCGCTGGACGCGATCACGCGGACCCAGGCGACGTTCACCACCCGCGACCTGGTGACGTTCGCGTTCCGGCATAGCGACGGTAAGGAGCAGTTCGACCGGGTGATGGGGGCGGTGCGGGCCAGCCCCGAGCTGGTCGCCTTGGGGAAGGACGGGCGCGACCAGGAGCGGTTCACCAGCCGCGACATGATCGCGGTGGAGGCGCGGCTTGAGCGCGCGGGTGACGAGCTGGCGGGCCGCGGCGAGCACGGGGTCGCCGAGGCTACCCGCGCGGGCGCGATCGGCGCGGCTGAGGCGCGCGGCCTTACCCTGTCGAGCGAGCAGCGGGACGCGTTCGACCACATCACCGGCCGCGAGGGGCTGGCGTCCGTCGTGGGCTACGCCGGCACCGGTAAATCCGCGATGCTGGGGGTCGCGCGCGAGGCGTGGGAGCGGGAGGGCTACAATGTCCGGGGCGCGGCGTTGTCGGGCATCGCGGCCGAGAACCTGGAGGGCGGGTCGGGTATCTCCTCGAGGACGATCGCGAGCCTGGAGCACGCGTGGGGCAGGGGCCGCGACCAGCTGGGCCCCCGCGACGTGCTCGTCGTCGACGAGGCGGGCATGATCGGCACCCGGCAGATGGAGCGGGTGCTGTCCCATGCCCGCGACGCGGGCGCGAAGGTCGTGATGGTGGGCGATCCCGAGCAGCTACAGGCGATCGAGGCCGGGGCGGCGTTCCGGAGCGTCGCGGAGCGGCACGGCGCAGCCGAGATCACCGAGGTCAGGCGGCAGCGGGAGTGGTGGCAGAAGGAGGCCACGCGCCAGCTTGCCACGGGCCGGACGGGCGAGGCGATCCACGCCTATGACGCGAACGGGATGGTGCGGGCGGCCGACACGCGCGAGCAGGCGCGGGCCGAGCTGGTCGACGGCTGGGACCAGGAGCGCCGGGCCGACCCGGCGCGGACGAGCATCATCTTAACCCACACGAACGACGAGGTCCGCGAGCTGAATGGCGAGGCGCGCGGCCGGATGCGCGCGAGCGGCGAGCTAGGGGCGGACGTGGCGGTGAAGGCGGACCGTGGCGACCGGGCGTTCGCGAGCGGTGACCGCATCATGTTCTTTCGCAACGAGCGAGGCATGGGCGTGAAGAACGGCAGCACGGGCACGATCGAGAGCGCGACGCCCGACCACATGAGCGTCCGTCTCGACAACGGCAGGCAGGTCGCGTTCGACGTGAAGGACTATGCCGCGGTCGACCACGGCTACGCCGCCACCTACCACAAGAGCCAGGGCGTGACGGTCGACCTCTCCTACCTACTCGCGACGCGGGGCATGGACCGGCACAGCGCCTATGTGGGCATGTCGCGTCACCGAGACGGGGTGCGGGTCCACTATGGGCGCGACGACTTCGCCGACCAGGCCCGGCTTGTCCGCGCTCTGTCGCGCGACCGGGGCAAGGACATGGCGGGCGACCATGCGCCCGAGCGCACCGAGCAAGACCGGGCACGGGCGTTCGCGGAGCGGCGCGAGATCGCCGGGATGATGGCGCGCAAGCGGGATGCGCCGACGCGCCAGCGGCCGACGCGCGAGGCGGTCGTTCAGAGCTGGACGGCCGAGCATGGGCGCGAGCTGGCGGGGGTGCGGACACGCGCGCAGCGCGCGGGAGCGCGGGCGCAGGGCATGTACGGTCGCCACGAGGCCAGGCGGGACGCCCATGCCCGCGCGCAGCCGCTACCGCCGCGCGGACTGCTCGCCGCGCTGAAACGGCCATCGTTCGAGGCCGCGCGGGGCGCGTGGGAAAAGACGGCGCGGGCGTTGCAACGGCGCTCACATCAGCTGGCCGGGCGCATAGGACAGTTGAAGGACTATCTAGGCCCGATCACCGGGCAGGGGCGTCACCGCGGCGACGAGCTGGCGCGGCGCAGGGTCGAGCGCGCGCATCCTCAGCTGACCAAACTGTACGAGGCGGTCATGCGCGAGCGGCATCAAGAGCGCGTCCGGCAACAGGCGCAGGAGCGCGAACGGATCAAGCAGCAGCGCGAGCGGGACCGCGGGCGCGATGATCGTGGGAGGGGGCGATAGGTGCCAGCGATAACGTCGGTCCGGTGCGGTGTACGGTGAGGATCGCGCCCGCGCCGTATGCGGACGGGCCGGGAATCCCTATATTGAGGTCGGAGGACGGCACCATGAGCACGACCGGGTTCGACCTTATCGCCGATGGAATCGACGCCGAGCTGGACCACCTGCACAAGCAGCGGTGGAACGCGCGCGCGGCCGAGTTGCACGACGAGGCGGACCGCGCCGAGGGCGAAGCGGCCGAGCAGGCTCAGCGGGCGCTGGACGCCCACTATGCCGACCGGTTCCGGCCGGAGACGAGCCGCATGGCGCTCTTAGACCAGGCCGCGGCGAACTACATGGAGCGGGGGCCCAGGGCTCCGTCGCCGGCCTAGAGGCTGTTATGGACTTGGGCGGTGGGGTGATTCAATCCGGACCTGGATGAGCATTTGCCGCAAGCCATACCCGGGCGGGACGCCCCAGGCACACCGAGCACCGCAGGTGCCCGCCCACCACCTCGACCGCATCGTTCCAGCGGTGACAGAAGAACCAGCGCCGGAGCTTGGCCGCATTGAGGACGCCGCAGTGCCCGCACAAGCAATCCGGAGGACGGCATCATGGGAAAGACCGGATTCGACCTTATCGCCGACGGGATCGACGCCTAGCTGGACTATTTGCACAAGCAGCAATGGAACCAGCGCGCGGCCGAGCTGCACGCGGAGGCGGACACCTCCCGGGGCGACGCGAGCGAGCAGGTTCGGCAGTCGCTTCGCGATCACTATGCCGACCGGTTCCGGTCGGAGACGAGCCGCGCCGCTTTTTGAGGCAAACCACAACCAAATATGCGACCCTGCATCCCGCGTCGGATTAAGGTTTTAAAATCATCACTTGGACCAACTTACTTCACACAGGTTACCGACGATCGCGCGAGCGTAAGCTAATAGCAGTCCATGCCGTTGTTTTACCTTCATATCCATTATTGCGATGGATTAGCGCGCGACGAGGAAGGGCTGGAGCTTCCCAGCTTAGACGCCGCGCGCGATGAAGCGATCGCGGGAGCCCGCGCCATGATGTGCGAGGAGCTAAAGCAAGGCCGGGTTCGCCTTGGCTGCCATATCGATATCGAGGACGGCGACGAGCGGCTGCTCGCGGTGGTGCCGTTTCGGGAAGCGGTCACGTTCACCGGCCTCGAACAAGCAAAGTCGGATACCGGGATTGGCAACCAACGCTGATTTTTGTTAGATGCACGTTATCGTCGATTAACGGCCTGCAGGCTTTGGCGACCGGGAGATGACATGTGTTCCCGCCTGATTAACCGGGACCATGCACATGACCAGAGCCAGCGACGCGACGCTTGAGCGCTTTCTTGCGCGCCTGTTACGTCGGTCACCCCTGAACAGCGATGAGCAGGCCGCCATCCTCGAGCTCCGAAGCCACGCCGTGCAGGCCTCGTTACACCGAGACATCGTTTTACCCGATCAAGGGACGAGGTCCGCTAGCCTCGTGGTCGACGGGATGGTTGCCCGCTTCGACCGGACGGTGGACGGAGCGCGGCAGATCACCGCGCTCTACATAGCCGGCGACATGTGCGACCTCCATTTGGTGGTCAGTCCCACCGCCGGCTGGGGTCTTCAGGCGCTCACCACCACGACCGTCCTACGCATACTCCACGCCGATCTGCGCGAACTCGCGGTCAAGCACCCGGCCATTGGGTTGGCGTTCTGGCGGGATACGGCGGCGGATGCTTCCGTGCTGGCCAAGTGGGTGAGCAACATCGGGCGCAACGACGCCCGCTCGCGCTTGGCGCATCTTCTATGCGAGATCGGAGTGCGATCGGAGCATGCCGGCATCGGCTCGCGCACTGACTTCCCCCTGCCCATGACGCAGACCCAGCTCGCCGACTCGCTCGGGCTTACCTCGGTGCACGTAAACCGAACTATTCAGGCGCTCCGCCAAGATGCTCTCCTGAGGATGGAAGGTCGCCGCGTCCGGGTCGAGCGGTGGAACGAGCTGGCGGACGCGGCGGAGTTCGATCCTCGGTTCCTGCTCATTGAGCAGCACTCCGATGTGATCCCTGCCTAATGCGACGAACTTGTTCGCCGATCGGCGAGATTATGATGCGGGCTCGGTCGCGCGGTTGCACTTAAGCACCGAATAACCCATGTATCTTTCATCATCGACATATCGCCCAGAGGCGTCGATGGCTGTGACCGCTGCCGGTGCTCGCGCCTCCTTTCCCAGGGTGCGGCCATGCCGATTTTCCATGTCCAGACCACCGACTCCACGTTCCGAAGCTTGGGCACGCCCGCAAAGTTCGACGATCCGGAGGCGGCCCTGAAGGCTGGCGTCGCCGGAGCCGTCGCGATCGCCACCGACGAGGTTCGCGAAGGCGCCCTAACCTGCGCCGTCGAGGTGTGCGTGTCGGGCCTGGACAACATCACGGTGCTGCGCTCGGCCGTCACCCTATCAGTGTCTCCCCTGTTGAGCAGATAGCTCCCGCTGAGGTGCTCGCTCGGTATCACAACCGTTTGGGACTATTGAAAAACTAGACCCTGCCTCGGAAGGTCACGCCGGGGAGCAACAAAGGTCGAGAGCCGCAGCCTCCTTTGGTCGGAATATTGTGAGACGGGGCTGGTCGGCGCATTGATATCTTCTGTTTAGGTAGCCGGTCGGCTCTCTACCGACTTTTCAACAGTCTCGTTTGGTTTTGACCTCGCTAACCTTTGGTGAAACACTCGCTTTGCGGGATAAGTTGGCGCATGTATCGTGTTTGACAGCAAATGAAGCAGCCCGGCGGCGTGAAGGCATGTTGTGTACCCCGTCGCGCGCAAGCGTTTCCTTAAACCGAATGACACGGGACGACACTTGGATATGATAGTATCGTTACGTGGTTTGATCGGAGTTGAGCGAAGCACGCCCAAGAGGCTTAACCTGCGGAGCAAGCGCAATGCCAACAGAGTTGTCGAGCGGTCAGTCGCAGTTGCTGCGGCAGCAGACGATTCTTGCCCAATTCGGCGAGCTCGCCCTTCGTTCCGACAGTCTAGACGAGATACTGACGGAAGCCTGCCGCCTGGTGGGTGAGGCTTTCGGCACCGACTTGGCCAAGGTCGTCGAGTTACAACCCGACGGTAGGACGCTACGAGTTCGCGCAGGCATAGGCTGGGAGGAGGGGGTCGTCGGGGTCGCGACCATCGAAGCCAAGGACGATACATCCGAAGGGTACGCCTTGAAAACAGGCGAGCCGATGATTTCGCCCGACATCGATCAAGAGACTCGGTTCGAATACGCGCCGTTCCTTATCGAGAACGGCGCGAGGGCCGTCGCCAACGTCATCATAATCGGCGGCAAGGACCGGCCGCCGTTCGGCATCCTGCAGGTCGATAGCCGCACGCCGCGCGAGTTCGACGAGAACGACATCGCGTTCCTGCGTAGCTACGCCAATTTGCTGGCGGCGACGGTCGATCGTCTGCGCGTGATCGACGAAGCGAAGGATAGTACGGCGCGGCTTCGCCTCGCGCTTGAGGCCGGCGAGCTGGGCAGTTTCGAAATGGACCTCGCCACCGGCGAGATAACGCGATCGGCCCGCTACGATCAGATCTTCGGCTATGCCACGCCGCCATCCACATGGACCCGGGAAACCGCGCTCGCGCAGGTACTGCCCGAAGATCGTGAGCACATGGCGGCGGCATTGCGCCCAGAAACCATGATAGATCGTAGCGGGTTGCAGGTCGAAGGTCGTATTCACCGGGCCGATGATGAGGCGCTTCGCTGGATCGAAATCCGCGCGCGGGCAGATGATGCGACGACACCGCCGACCCGCCTCGTCGGCGTGGTCGCGGACATCACCGATCGCAAGCTCGCCGAACAGTCGCTGACCACAATGAACGCGACCCTTGAAGCTCAGGTCGCTGAGCGGACCGTATCGCTGGGGGAGTCCAACGCCCAGCTCGACGCCTTCGCCTACACCGTCAGCCATGACCTCCGGGCACCGTTGCGGGCGATGGAGGGTTTCGCGCGCATTCTCCTGGACGATTTCGGCCCAGGGCTTGGACAGGAGGGAGAGCGCTTCGCCGGACGCATCGTCGGCGCGGCCAAACGCATGGAGGTCCTGATCGACGACCTTCTCGCCTTCAGCCGGGTGCAGCGTTCCGAGGTCGCGCTACAGGCCGTCGATCCGGCGCGCGCCGTTGATCGCGCCCTTGCCGAGCTGCGCTCCTCGGTGGGCGACCCGGCGTCGATCAGCTTGGAGGTGGCGACACCGCTGCCCCTGGTCCGCGCCGACCGCGTCATATTTGGCCAGGTGATCGGCAACCTTATCGCCAATGCTGCCAAGTTTCAGCAGCAGGACGAGGCGATGCATATCGTTATCAGGGCCGAGCGACGAGCGGACCGCGTCCGTATCTGGATCGAGGATGACGGTATCGGTATCGCGCCGGAGCATCAGCAGCGCATTTTCAATGTGTTCGAGCGGCTGCATGGGCAGGAGACCTACCCGGGCACCGGGGTGGGCTTGGCGATCGTAAAAACCGGCATGGAGCGCATGGGCGGAACATTCGGGGTCGTTTCGGAGCTTAAACAAGGTAGTAGGTTCTGGATCGAGCTTGCCAACGCCGATCATGGGGCAGCATCGGCGGGAATGGGGGGGAGTGCTGGTGGATGACCTGTCGACGGTCCTGCTCGTCGAGGACAATCCCGACGATGCCGAGCTCATCCGCCATGCCTTCATGAAAGCCGGGGTCGCCAATCCGCTGATCGTTGTCGATGATGGCGACAAGGCGATCGACTATCTTCATGGCCGCTCGATCTACGCGGACCGGGCGGCGTTTCCGCTTCCCGGCTTATTCCTGCTGGACCTCAAGCTCCCGCGTCGCTCGGGTTTCGAGGTGCTAGAAAGTATTCGCGCGAACCGTCCGACGAGAAATATACCAGTAATCGTGCTGACATCGTCCAATCAGGCAAACGACATCGAGCGTGCCTACGAGCTTGGCGCGAACTCGTATTTGGTCAAGCCTATCGGTCGTGATGCGCTGATAACGATGGTGCGCTCGCTTGATGCGTTCTGGCTTAAACTTAATCAGGCATCAGCATCGTGAATGAACATTCTAGATCGATGCGCATCCTTGTCATTGACGATAACCCCGATGACAGACAGCTGGAAATGCGCGAGGTCTTTGCGCTCTTCCCAGATGCAGAAGTTGTTGAACTTACAAACTTTCCGGATTTTGAGGCTGCATTGGAAGCTGCCAAGCCCGACCTTGTTCTAACCGATCTGGACCTTCGCTGGGCTAACGGACGCGAAGTGCTTGAAGCCGTCAAGGCGCGCTATCCGCTATGTCCGGTGGTGATGTTTACCGGAACAGGAAATGAAACGATCGCGGTCGAGCTGATGAAAGCTGGACTTGACGATTATGTCGTCAAATCGCCCCGACAGCTTCCGCGTCTCCGAACTTCCATCAAACTCGCCATCGAGCATGCCAACTCGCGGGCTGCTCTGACCGATCGTGAAATGCAGCTCACTCGGGCTTTGGCGCAGCAGCAAACGATCGTGCGCGAATTACACCACCGCGTGAAGAACAACCTTCAGACCATATCCAGCCTGTTGCATTTGCGCGGACGTACCGTTGATTCAACAACTAGGGGCCACCTCGACGAGATCGCCGGCCGGATCGAGGCGCTCGGCGCGGTTCAATCCCGCATCTACGACACGGCCGAGTACGATCGCGTCGATTTTCAGGCCGTACTGAATGACATCGCCACGTCGCTTATAAAGGTCCGCTCCAGCGGCAAGGTAACGCTCGCGATGCGTTTCGACCTAGCTTTGGAGCTTGACGTCTTCAAGGCCATGCCGCTGAGCTTGGTCTGTTACGAGATCGTCCTGAACGCGATGAAACATGCTTGGCCGGATGACACCCCAGGCACGTTGACCGTCGAGATCGTCGATCATGATGATAAGCCGGAGGTGCGGATTTTCGATGACGGCATCGGCTTCGCCGAGCAGGAGACGACCGGCGGCTTAGGAACCAGGATCATCCATTCGTTGGTGAGAGAGGCCGGGGTCGTCCTCAGTGTATCGTCAGCGCAGGGTAGCGGTACGCTCGTGTCGATGAGGTTCTTGTGACGGATTTGGTTCAATCAGCCGAGCAATGCGGTTGCACGATTTTGGTCGTCGAGGACGAGGCGATGATCCGCATGATGTTGGTCGACGAGCTGGAGGACGCGGGCTTTAAGGTGATCGAAGCGGAAAATGCCGACGTTGCGATCGTGAGGTTGAATAGCTGCCCTGATATCGGCGTGGTGATCACTGACGTTCGGATGCCCGGCTCGATCGATGGATTTGGTCTCGCAATCTGGATGCGGGAACACCGATGCTCGATACCAATAATCATTACATCAGGTTTTTCGACGCCGCCTGATATCAAGTCGACAAATCCATCCATCACCAAAATATTGGTGAAACCATACAGGCCTCAGGACGTGGCTCGTTACCTGATTGATATCGTAGCGCAGCGTGAGACCAATTGAGTCATATTTAAGTGCCGGTGTCACAACCGGTCGGTTTTGACACCAGCAGCACACCCCAGCTTTTCCGCGGGTTGCGAAGTGTCAGAAACCCGTGTCAGAACGTAGGCATGGAAATCGGCTATGCCCGCGTGTCCCGCGGCGACTCCCAGGACCTTGACCCGCAGCTCCGCGCGCTGACCGACGCGGGGTGCGATCCGATCTATCAGGAGGAGGCGTCAGGCGGCCAGGGCGACCGCCCCGAACTGGCGCGCGCGATCGGCGCGTTGAAACCGGGCGACGTGTTCGTGGTGTGGAAGCTCGACCGGCTGTCGCGCTCGCTCCGCGACCTCCTATTTACCCTTGAGGCGATCACCGCGGCCGGGGCCGGGTTCCGGTCGGTGACGGAGGCGATCGACACCACCACCGCGCCCGGCCGGTTGATGACGCAGATGCTAGGCGCGTTCGCCGAGTTCGAGCGCGCCATGATCCGCGAGCGGACCATGAACGGGCTCACCCACGCGCGTAAGGCGGGACGGCACCTTGGGCGCAGGCCAAGCCTTACCGCCCCTCAACGCGCCGAGATCATCGCCAAGGCCGAGACCGGCCAGGGCTCCCCCGCCCAGCTCGCCAACCTGTTCCGCGTGTCGCGCTCGACCGTGCAGCGCGTGTTGCGCGATTATCGTGCGCGCCAAGCCGTAGCGGCTTAGGAGCATGTGATGGTCCAAGCTAAACTCTCGGAGCGGCGCGCAGTCGACAACGCCTTCATCAACAGCGGCTACGTGCTCGACTTTAGCGATCGGACCTTTGCCGAGTGGTTTCAGGAGGAGCTAAGCGTTCAGATCGATGATGCTCGCTATCGCTTCCGCGGAGACTCTAAGGGCAATCGCCTACGTGGGTTCGTTGAGATCGAGCCCGCCCACGTGGTCGCTCGCGCATTGCGCGCGCTTTGGAATTATCGACAGGCCTTACCGACGACCGTCTATCATTATCCCGACGAGCCCGGCACCGTTCAGACGCAGCTCTTCGCCTTCATCGATCGACTGGAGAGTGGTGGCGCGGCCCCATCGACCGATGCGATCGTGTCGTTCGCGCGCGACGAAACCCTTTCCGAGCTGATCGAGGCCATCAAACGCGATGCACAAGCTGGTAAGCCCGCTGCAGCGCTCGACCGGCTCCACACGTTCAGCATGAAGAAGTTCGCCCACCTACTATCCGTGCGCGGCATCCCGGCGGACACGGCGGAGCCGCTTCATAGCCGGGTCGGTAGATACGTGAAGGCGCTTGGGTCGGAGCGTGAGCTTCGCCCAATCACCAAGCAGATATTCAAGAACTGCGTTGGTATCTTCCAGAGCTATAACGACATTCGGAACAACGCCTCATTCGCGCACGACAATCAGATTGTGGAGCCGAACGAGGCGCGATTCATCTTCGACACGATCATGTCGATGCTCCGGTTCGTGCGATCGGTTGAAGCCGATCGGTTCGAGCAAGCGGCATGAGCCTTGCCCCGGCGCTCCCGCTTCAAAGACCTGCAGACCTAGAGCGGCAACGCTACGAGCTGGCGCGCGCCCGGCAGCTCGCGCGGGCATGGGCGGAGACGTTGCCCGAGCCGCGGCGTCGCGACATGGCGGCGCTGTTCACGCGCGCGGCGATCGACACCTACCGGCTGCAGGCCCGACCCCACGCCAGACTCAGCCCACCGTTCGCGCAGCCCTACGGCCAGCTCGACGCCGCGGTCGCCGACCTGGCGCAGGCGGTCGGTCGCGAGGCCGCGTCGCTTCCGATCGGGGAAGCGGTCTATTTCCTGACCGGGCTCTACACGACGTTGCTCGCGGCGCGGGAGCGCGGCGCGCTTGGGGCATTCTATACCCCGCCCGCGCTCGCCGCGCGGCTGTTCGACCTTGCTGATGAGCAGGGCATCGACTGGACCAAGGCGCGCGTCCTCGACCCGGCCAGTGGCGGGGGTGCGTTCCTGCTACCTGCAGCCGAACGGATGATCACCGCCCTCCCCGCGGCCGAGCCCGCCTTCGTGCTCCGTCAGATCGGCGCGCGCCTGCTAGGGCTTGAGCTGGATCCCTACGCGGCCGGGTTCGGGCAGAACGCGATCGAGCTGTTGTTGGCGGACGTGACCACGGCTGCAGGTCGCGCCGCGCCGATCGTCGTTCGCGTCGCCGATGCGATCGAGGAAGCGCCGAGCGCCAGGTTCGACCTCGTTATCGGCAATCCGCCCTATGGTCGCGTGACGCTCACCCCCGAGCAGCGCGCGCGGTTTGCGCGCAGCCTCTACGGCCATGCCAACCTCTTTGGCGTGTTCACCGACATCGCCGTGCGCTGGACCAAGCGGGGCGGCACGATCGCCTACCTGACCCCGACCAGCTTCCTGAGTGGCCACTATTATTCCGCGCTCCGAGCCATGATCGCCAAGGAAGCGCCGCCCGTCGCGATCGACTTCGTCCATGCGCGTCGCGGCGTGTTCGAGGACGTGCTGCAGGAGACGTTGCTTGCCGCCTACCGGCGCGGCGCGAAGCCCGGTCGCGCGCAGGTCCACTATGTCCAGGTCGCGAGCGAGCGCGAGGCGCACGTAATCCGCAACGGCACCATCGGCCTCCCCTCCCCGCCTTCGCAGCCGTGGCTTGCACCCCGCGAGCCCGGCCACAGCCGTTTGATCGCGGCGGCTGAGGACATGCCCGCCCGGCTTGCTGATTGGGGATACAGCGTGTCGACCGGCCCGCTGGTGTGGAACCGCTTCAAGGGTCAGATGCGGCAGCGGCCGGCGAAGGGGGTCCATCCCCTGATATGGGCCGAGGCGATCACCGCCGATGGTCGATTCGTGTTCCGGGCGGAGAAGCGCAACCACGCGCCCTATTTCAAGATCGAGCGCGGCGACGCCTGGCTGCTGGTCGAGGAGGCTTGCGTCCTCGTTCAGCGCACCACGGCCAAGGAGCAGGCCCGCCGGTTAATCGCCGCCGAGCTTCCGGCCGACTTCATTGCCGCCCACGGCGGGGTCGTCGTCGAGAACCACTTGAACATGGTCCGGCCCGCGCTTCGCCCGTCCGTATCGCCGGCGACAGTCGCGGCCGTGTTGAACAGCCTCGTCGTCGACCAGCTATTCCGGTGCATCAACGGCAGTGTCGCCGTCTCCGCTTTCGAGATGGAGGCGGTCCCCCTTCCCTATCCCGCGGCGATGCGCAGGGTAGAGGAGCTGGTCAGCAGCGGCGCCTGCAGCAGCGCGATCGAGCGTGAGCTGATGCGGCTATACGGGCAGGACGCGGCATGATGGCGCTCGCGACGCGTGAGGAGGTCCACGCCCGGCTGCAGGCTATCTTTCCCGATGGTACGCCCAACCGGGCCTATGTGACCCGGATGCTGGCGGCGAGCGCGGTGTTCACCGCGCTCTACGTCGATGCGATCGAGGGCAGCGGCACCTTCCTTGGACCCAAGCACGTCTATCGCATGACCGACGAGCAGGCCGCCCAGGTCGATGATGCGGCGCGGGCCACTTATGCGACCGGCATTCTCCGCACCGGAGGCCAGATCGAGGGCAAGCGTTGGTATCAGGACAACACGCGCGAGCCGATCCGCGACGAGACGTTGCGCGAGGGCTTGGTCGCGATCGGCGCGGTGACGGAGCGCACCGACCTTGCCACCACATCGAGCAAGCCGCGCTATGCATTGAAGGAGAGCTTCGCCGCGCTGTTCGACCCCGAGCTTACTGGCGAGGCGCTGCAGGTCCGAATAACGGCGTGGCAGGACGCCGCGTTGAACAAGGGCGCGCTCGCGCGTCTCGCGATCGTTCGCCGCGGTGCGGGCGTCAGCGTCGACCAGGTACTCGTCACCTTCCCCAACGGCGAGACGCGCCGCATGAAGCCCGGGCCGAGTTCAGAAATCACCAAGGCGGTCGTGGAGGTGTTCGCGCCGAGCTTTCTTGCCGAGCCGGCCGTGGTGTTCCTGAGCGAGAGCGGGAACAAGGTGGTCGCGCGCGACGACGATCTCGCGCGGTCGATCGGGCTCAGCATCCAGGCCGACAAGAACCTACCCGACACGATCCTCGTCGACCTTGGGCCGACCCACCCCATGCTGGTGTTCGTGGAGGTGGTCGCGACGGACGGGCCGATCAGCCAGCGCCGTAAGGAGGCGCTGGAGGCGCTAGTAGCGGAGGCCGGGTTCCCGGCCGAGCACGTCGCGTTCGTGACCGCCTACCTCGACCGCAGCGCCGGACCGTTCAAGAAGACGGTCGATAGCCTGGCGTGGGGCAGCTACGCGTGGTTCGCGGCCGAGCCGGAACGGTTGATCGTGTTCAGCGAGGGGCACGGGAGTTTGAAAGGCAGACCGTAAGGCGGTCGTTGTGTTCCAGATGCGTTGTGAGTCCGCACCGATCGCAAGGCCGAGGCGAAGGCGCGAGCGGCGGAAACGGGTGTACCGACCCCCACAGCTAAAAAGCCGAGTTTGCGATTTTGAGCAATTCCGCTATTCCCATCCTTATTCGGCGTGATAGGGGAATGGGGCATGTCGGAGTTCAAAACGCCAGGACAGCTTATAGAGAGCCTGCTCAGCGAGAGGGGTTGGAGCCAGCGCACGCTCGCCATCATCATCGGCAAGGGCGAGACCGCGATCACCAAGATCGTTCTGGGTAAGCAGTCCCTAGACGCCGAGACGGCGCTGCTGCTTGAAGAAGTGTTTGGGGTGAAGGCCGAGCGCTTCCTAGCTTTACAGCGCGATTTTGACCTCGCCATCGCGCGGGCGTCCGCACGACCGGACCCGAAGCGAGCAAACCGCGCCCATATCTTCGGCGGTCTTCCGGTAGGCGAAATGTCGAAACGGGGCTGGCTAGGTGCGGTCAACGTCCGCGACGTGAAGCAGGTTGAGGGGGCGTTGGCAGGCTTCTTCGGAGCGGAATCGGCGGAGGAGATCGAGTTTCTTCCCCACGCAGCGCGCAAGACGATGGTAAATACCGAGACTACGCCGGCACAGCTCGCTTGGCTTTATCGGGTGAGGTCGATGGCGGCGGAGATGCTGGTTCCACCATATTCGCCGGGCAAGCTGGACGAGGCGTTGGCCGAGCTTAGCCCCCTTCGCGTGTCGGCTGAGAACGTCCGCCTCGTTCCCCGCATCCTAGAACGGGCTGGTATCCGCTTCGTCGCGGTCGAGACCTTGCCCACGGCGAAGATCGACGGGGTGTGCTTCTGGTTAGACGATCGCGCGCCGGTTGTCGGTCTGTCACTCCGCCATGATCGCAACGACAACTTCTGGTTCGTTCTCCGCCATGAGCTGGAGCATGTGCGTTTGAGGCATGGGAAGGGCCAGATCATCCTCGACACCGAGTTGGACGGTGAGCGCGCCGGTGAGGGGCCGAACGTGCCGGAGGAGGAGCGCCTAGCCAATCGTGCGGGTGCCGAGTTCTGCGTTCCCCAGGCACAAATGAAGGCGTTTGTTGACCGCAAGGCCCCTCTTTTCTCGGAGAGGGATATGGTAGGTTTCGCCCGAAGCATCGGCGTTCATCCCGGTCTAGTCGCCGGACAGCTCCAGCACATTACAGGCCGCTACGAGCGGTTCAGACAGCATCTAGAGAAAGTTAGAAAGTATATTCTGCCGACAGCATATGTTGACGGTTGGGGTAATGTAGCGCCGGTAGGCGAATAGGGGATATTGATGTCTCAGGCACAGGAACTTCAAAAGGTAATCCGGCTCTACCGCGACGAAACGGGTAGGACGGAACTCGACTTGCACGAGATCGCAAGGTTCGCACTCGGCAAAGGCTGGCCTATGCCAAAGCCCAAGAGCCCGATCGATATGCTAGCGGCTCAGATCAGGGATGCAGCACGGCAGGAAGTCCGAAAAGATCGGGGTACTGGCAGGGCCTATCGTGCGTACCATGCCGTTCCGGCGCGTGACGCTAAGGGCCAGGGTATGTTCTACTGGGTCGACATTGATGACCCGGCGACGACTTACGCCAACATGAGAAAGTCGATGGTGCGTCGCCGCGAGCAGATGGTTGATGACGGCGCGATGCTGTCGTTAGATCAGGACCATTGGAATAGCGGTCGACCGGAGAACGAGCAGATCAACCTACCACTCGATTTCACGCAGGACGTGGAGTGGCGCAAGAATGGGTTGGACGACGAAGATGAGGCGGCTTGAGCAAATAACAGCGTAGAGGACTTAAACCAAATGGCTAAAGGTAAGACGACAGGTACTAAGGCGGCTAAGGCAGCGTCTTCCGTTCTTAGAGATGGGCGTACGTCAACTAAGTCAAAGACGGCAGCGGGATCGGCGTTGGCGCAGGTCAAGCCAAAGCCGAAGTCGAAGTGATTGCTTCACCAACCGCCATTTGTTCGCCTGTCAGCAATAGGCGGTAGAGCGCCGCGAGCGACACCATCACCAGCTCAGCGTCTGGGCGTGTTCAGCTAGGGCACGCCGGCGACGCCGGACAGGCTCTAGTCGGGGGCGAGCCCCCTCCCCGAGCCGCACCGGCGTCTCGGCCCTTCGGGTTACGATCCCTCGCGCGGGAAAGGAGGCCGCCCGACGGGGCGGCCACGTTGTCTGTCCCACCCACCCGACCCTTGAGGCTTGGCCTTCGGCCCGGCCGTGAAACCACCTGTTCGCTTGCACACACGCAGCCAGGTGAACTATCAGACGTGTTCACACGCGGACATGGCGGGGCGTTCACATGCGGACCATATCGATCATCAGCCAGAAAGGAGGCGCGGGCAAGACGACCCTCGCCATCCACCTCGCAGCCGCCGGGACCGCGGCCGGGCTGGCGACCCTGATACTGGATGCCGACCCGCAGGCCACGGCCAGCCAGTGGAGTCAGTGGCGGGGTATGGCCGACCCGGAGGTGGTGGACTGCGCCTCCCCCACCCTGCTTTCGCGCAAGGTCCAGCAGGCGGCCGAGCTTGGTGCCGACCTCGTGGTGATCGACACCCCGCCCCATGCCGACATCATGGCGCGCGAAGCGTGCAAGATCGCCGACCTGATCCTGATCCCGTGCCGTCCGCAGGCCTTCGACCTTTCCGCCGTGGAGACGACGGCCGAGCTGGTGAAGGCGGCTGGCAAGCCCGCCTTCGTCCTGTTCATGGGGGGGCCGCAGCGGGCACCCACGACCTACCGGGACGCGCGCGAGCTGATCGAGGGAGGCGAGGGGCTTGCCGGCATGGGCGTCGCCGTCGCGCCGGTCATGCTCACCCAGCGGGCGATCTACCATCACAGCACCGCGCAGGGGAAAACCGCGATCGAGATGGAGCCGGTAGGGAAGGCGGCCGAGGAGGTCGCGGCACTGTGGAAGTGGACGTGCGAACATGCGAACGTGTCCACAGGCAAGCGGGGACGTTCGGGGAGGCGCGCGGCATGAGCAAGTTCGGGATGATGAAGCAGCAGCGGGCGGAGAAGGCCCAGGCTCCCGAGCCGGTCCCGGCCACCACCGCCGCCGCGGACGGCGCGGCCGCGCCGCGCGCGGCTGCGCGCCAAGGCAAGAAAGCCGTCAGCGGCTATTTCAGCGCCGAGGTGAGCAGGGGCCTGAACGTGCTGGCGGCCGAGAACGGAACGACCCTCCAGGCCCTCATGGGCGAGGCGATCGACCTACTGATGCGGCAGTACGGAAAGCACCCGTTCGGCGAGCGATAACGGGTGAACGGGGCCACACGTTGACGTGTGAACACGCGAACACGTTGACTTGGCGATGAGCTAAAGGTGAGTTTTGGGGTAGGGGCTCACCTTTCGCCCGCCGGGGCGCTGAAATCCACCAGTACGGGCAGCTCGGGTATGCCGCCCCGCAGCTTGGCGCGTCGCACGATGCTATGCTGGTCGATGAGGTTCTGCGCGTCGCGCTTGCCGGTCGACGTTTTCGGGAACCAGTGAAGGGCCACCCGCTCGACCTTGCGCCCGTTCTTGATCGGCGTGAAATCGACGTAGAAGGGGCAGAGCTTGTTGATCTCCTCGACCGCGACCTTGAGGCAGTATTTGTTCAGGTCGGCGAAGCGTTCAAGCTTGCCGGCGGGGACGTTGAGCAGGCCCCGCAGCTCCTCGATCGTGAACTCTTCCTTTTGTCGGTACGCCAAGCCGATCCGACGCTCGATCATTTCGTAAAGGCAAAGCGCGTATTTCGACTCGAAGCAGTACATGACCTGCGTCTTGAGACGGGCATAGACCTCGCTGTTCCGCAGTATCTCGATCAGCTCCTCGGGAATGCGGTAGTGAAGGAAACCGTCTTTTTCGAGGCTTTCGTCACTGGGTCCGAGAAGCTGGACGCGGCGCTTGTAGCTCTTTCCGCCCTTGCGGATCGTGACGATCGCGATGGTGCCCATGAGCCGCAGGAGGGAGCTTTCCACGCGCTCGTTGCCCTGGTGCGTTCCCTTCAGCGCCGACTTGGTGATGCGGTGGATGATGGGTTCGCCGATCCGCTCCCAGGCATTGGCAATCAGCAGGTTGTAGATGCGGCGATCGGCGAGGGTGAGGGGGCTCAGCTCGACGATGTCGACGAGTTCGCCGGGCTTGACGATCTCCCCGTAGTTGGCGGGATCGAAGGCGTTGCCGCGCCCCTTCTGCGCCAGCGTGCGGAACGGCAGATCGACCACGGCGAGTTGCGACATAGATTTGACCAACGGTGAGCAGGAGGGCCTTACCAGCTCACCCTAACTTTGAATTGTGAGCCGCGCAAATCGTTCAGCTCCCCGTCTGTTCGGGCAGGGTACCCCAAAACTCACCGTACCTGGACTGGCCACCCTCGACCTACCCCAAGGCTCACCCGATCCGGCCCCGACACTCACCGCTGCCCACCCCAAAGCTCACCGGGAGGTACCCAGACACTCACGCGAATCGACCCCAACGCTCACTTTTGAAGGCTTAGACCCGCAGGGATCAGCCGTTTTCGAGTCCCTGAATCTTGAATTAGAAGAATTAGAGAATCTGAATGCGAAAAGTGAGTTTTGGGGTAGCCTGCCGCCCAAGTAACGTCGCCAAGAACAGAGGGCAGAAAGGTTCAATGGAACCGGCCTATGGCCGGTACGCAATCGTTGCGTGCCAGCTAACGCTGTCACCAGAGCGGCGCGAGCGCCGCAGGCTAGGCGGAAAGGAGGTCGGAGGTATGGGCTCGGATTGCCCCTACGCCTGCCCAGGATGGCCACCAGAGGACAGCGGGCACTTCGACCGAGCCCATCCGGTCGGAACACGCGCAGGCGTCCCTACAGGAGCCTGAGACGGTTGGGCTGGTTCCAGCCCGGACCGGCCGCGCGCGATCCGAGCATTCCAAAGGTGAGGCGCTACCCCAAAACTCACCTTTCGCGCCCGGCCGTGGTCAGCCAGACTCGTGCTATCGAGGACGGATCACGCCGGGTCGGCGAGTCCTGTGAACTCCCGCCCGTCATAATACCGCACCTTCTCGACCATGAGCGGGTCCTGGCCCTGGAGCATGAGGAGTTGCTGGTCGGGCGGCATCCGCATGATCTCGTCGGGCGTCATCAGCGACCGGGCGGCAACGTGGGTGGAGGTGGAGCGCGAGTGGTCGGAGGATAGGAGGATGCCCATCTTTTCCGATGTGCCCGCGGTCCAATATGACAGCGTCGTCTGGCCGATCGTCTTTGAGAGCAGTTCGGCCGTTGCGTGATCGTTGACCCCGAACGCCTGGAGCACGCCCGCGTTCGACATGAACGTGCCCGCCTTGTCGCCGTAGGTCGCACGGAGCTGGTTCAGGTCCTGGAGAATGGGCCAGAGCTGGAGCCCGTACCCCGCCATCAGCCCCATCGCGCGCTCGACCGGCTCCAGCCGACCGAGCGCGGCGAACTCGTCGAGCAGGAACAGCACCGGCCGCGGGGGCTTAGCGGGGGACCACGCCATGTCGGTGACGGCTTGCGCGATGAGCAGCCGGAGCCAGCGCGAGTAGGTATCGAGCCGGTCGGGCGGCAGGCACAGGAACACCGTGCCCGGGCGGTCCTTCAGATCGGAAAACGCGAAGTCGGACGTCGACACCGCATCGACGATGCGCGGGCTATCGAGGAAATGGGTGTGGCGCTGGGCCGAGGACAGCACGCCCGCGGCTTCGCGGTCGGACTTGCCGAGGTGGCGGTTGGCGGCGCGCGCGACCAGGCCACCGGCGCCGATGCTGTCCTGCATGGCGGAGAGCAGATCGGCGAACCGGGCCGGCGCGAGCGTGAGGTTGTCGCGCAGCGTAGCGAGCGTGCGGCGATCGGCGGGTTCATGGACGACGGTATGGAGGATCAGGCCGGCGATGAGCGCCTTGGCTTCCTCGTTCCAGTGCGCATCGCCGGACTGCCCAGGGGCGTCGTGAACCAGCGCATCGGCGAGCGTGTTTGCATCCTCCGCGAGATCGAGCCCGTGCGGATCGAGCCGGGCCAGCGGGTTGTAGCGCGCGGTCGGGCGTCCGGAGACCCCGAACGGATCGAGGCACCAGACCGGCCCCTTGGCGGCGCGCGCGCGGGCGGTGACGCGGGCGTTCTCGCCTTTGGGGTCGACGCAGATCACCGAGCGGTCGAGCAGCAGCAGGTTGGGGATGATCGTGCCCACGCCTTTCCCCGAGCGGGTGGGGGCCATCGTCAGCAGGTGCGCGGGGCCGTCATACCGGAGCAGCTTGCCCGACTTGCCGGAGCGGCCAATCACCAGATCCCCGGACCCTTCCAGCTTGCGCGCGTCGTCGCGGCTCCCGAACCGCGCGGAGCCGAGCAGTCCGTCGAAGGGGCCGGGGCGGTTGGAGTTGTAGGCGGCCACGGCGATCGTGATGGCCAGCCCGATCGCGATGACGCCCGCGAAGAACAGCGGCATGAAGTTGTCGAGCACGCCCGGCCCGAACACGAAAATGAACACCGCCAGCGCGGCCGCCTTGAGCCTGCCGTTGGGACCGAGCTTGGTGATGAGGCCGCCCATCAATGGGTCGGATCGGTGCGACGATTGAGGGTTACCGTGCGGATGCCGGGCGCGGCCTCGATCCGGGCGAGCACGGCGTCGGCTTCCTCCAGATAATCGCTTGGCCAGTCGCGGCCGACGAGCATCCCGCCATCGTCGGTGTCGATGGACAGGCACGCGATATCGGGCCGCAGATCGAGCAGGCGTCCCAGGTCCTCGACCAGTCGGGCCGGGTGGGAGTCGTCGAACTGCCCGGTCATGACGACCTGCCAGGAACGACGGGGATGGACGTAGCCATCATCGGGAAGGGGGGTGCCATCCCACGTCACCGCGGGGGGTATGTCACGCATCGTCCATCGCTCCTTTTGGGTTTCCGCGTCGACGGCCGGTGGCGAGAGGCCCCACCATCAGTGGGCGGCGCGGGCGGGGACCAGCCCGCTCAGCATGGCCGCATAGGGTCCGGTCGGCGCGTTCGGATGATCTATCAGCTTGAGAGTGATGTGGGTGCAGAGTTCGCGGGGCACGGCCTCGTCCAGGAACATGTCGAACAGCGCCAGCTCGTGGGGTGTGAACACGATGTCCTCTATGAAGTGATTGTGAACCGAGTCTTCGTTGTCCTCGCGTCATTGCGCGACTTCGGCCGGGGTGCCGCGCACGAAATCCATCGCCCGGATTTGAGCGCGGATCGCCTCGATATCGAAATGCATCACGGGGTTTCCTCCACAATGGATGTTTCCGCTTCCGCGTCGAACGCCCGCTTGCCGCGTCGCTTCCATAGGGCGAGTAGCGCATCGGCTTCCGCGTCCGCTTCGGCGACCTTGGCGCGTGCCGCGAGATCGAGCAGCGCGCCGTAGAGCGTGGCGCGATCGTCGTCGGTCAGTTCGACCAGCCTGGCTTTCTGGACGAGCCCGCCCAGCTCGATCAGGTGGCGGGTGCGTGTCCGACGTTCCATGACCCAGCCCCGCGTGTCGTTACGACGCCGCGCCGCTTCCGCCCGCAGCGTCGCCGCCCGGTTCAGATTGAGCAGCCGATCCGTCGATTGCAGCAGCCCCGCCACCTTTGCGCCCGCGCCGTTGAAAGAAGCTCGCACCCTTCATGCGCCACGCCTCCTTTGCCGCAGCGTCCTTCGATCCGACCGCATCGAGCAGCACCCCGGCCAGGGTCTCGGCATCGAGCGCATCGGCACCCGTAACGACGACCAATTGGCCTAGCTGTTCAACCCGCTTCGCCTTGAGCGTCCGGGCCTTGTCGGTGAGCGCCTTCAGCTCGGCATCATAATCGCGCACTTTCCGCACCGGCTCACCCCTTCAGCGATTCATGCTAAAATCACTCTATCACCCCCATCACGAGGGTAAAGCGAGAATAGGAGAACAAGCACCAGCAAGTCAGGAGTGAGGAGCGTAGTGGATTGTGAGTGCGCGCTTATACGTCGTGCCGACGTGCGCTTGAGAAAGGCAGAAGAAACGCCTACCCCGATGCGCGAGATAGGAAGAGAGGACGCGGCTTGCGGATCGAGACCACCGACGCACCGTCCGAAGCGGACCAAGCGACCGTGCTGAGCGGTCTCGCTACCTATAACCAGATTGCGCCAGCAGTTACAGCACAGCCGATTGCGGTTTGGGTCCGCGACGAGGACGATCAGGTCGTTGGTGGGTTGTATGGGCAGACGGGAGCTAGGTGGTTCTTCATCGAGTATTTCTGGCTCCCGGAGCATTTACGCGGGAGCGGGACGGGGGCAGCGGTCCTTCGTCGCGCCGAGGAAGAGGCGGTCGCGCGCGGGTGCATCGGCGCATGGCTGGACACGTTCAGCTTCCAGGCACCGGGTTTCTATGAGCGTCAGGGCTACAGCGCGTTCGGCGTGTTGGACGACTTTCCGGCCGGGGAGCGGCGTCACTTCATGAGCAAGCGGCTTGACCGGGCGGCGGGGTAGCGGGTGGCGATCTATCACTTTTCCGCAAAGGTGATCAGCCGGGCGAACGGATCGAGCGCGGTGGCGAGCGCGGCCTATCGTTCGGCGTCCGAGCTGCATGACGACCGGCTTAATCGGGGGCACGACTTCTCGAACAAGGCGGGCGTGATCCACTCGGAGGTGATGATGCCCGAGGGCGCGCCGGAGCGGTTGTCCGACCGCGCGGTGCTGTGGAACGAGGTGGAGGCGGGGGAGAAGCGCAAGGACGCGCAGCTTGCGCGCGAGGTGGAGTTTTCGATCCCGCGCGAGATGAGCCAGGCCGAGGGCGTCCGGCTCGCGCGCGACTTCGTGCAGACGCAGTTCGTCGACCGGGGCATGGTCGCCGACCTCAATGTCCACTGGGACCAGGCGAAGGACGGGAGCCCGAAGCCGCACGCGCATGTGATGATGGCGATGCGCGACGTCGGGCCGGACGGGTTTGGAAAGAAGAACCGCGACTGGAACTCGACCGAGCTGTTGAAGGATTGGCGAGAGGCGTGGGCGGCCCATGTCAACGAGCGCATGGCCGAGCTGCATCTGGACGGGCAGATCGACCACCGCTCTTACGCGGACCAGGGCGTCGAGCTGGAGCCGCAGCATAAGATCGGCCCGGCAGCGTCCAGGCGACCGGAGCAGGGGCTTGAGGCGGAGCGGATCGAGGATCACGCCCGGATCGCGCGGGAGAACGGCGAGCGGATCATCGCCGATCCGAACGTGGCGCTGGACGCGATCACGCGGACCCAGGCGACGTTCACCACCCGCGACCTGGTGACGTTCGCGTTCCGGCATAGCGACGGTAAGGAGCAGTTCGACCGGGTGATGGGGGCGGTGCGGGCCAGCCCCGAGCTGGTCGCCTTGGGGAAGGACGGGCGCGACCAGGAGCGGTTCACCAGCCGCGACATGATCGCGGTGGAGGCGCGGCTTGAGCGCGCGGGTGACGAGCTGGCGGGCCGCGGCGAGCACGGGGTCGCCGAGGCTACCCGCGCGGGCGCGATCGGCGCGGCTGAGGCGCGCGGCCTTACCCTGTCGAGCGAGCAGCGGGACGCGTTCGACCACATCACCGGCCGCGAGGGGCTGGCGTCCGTCGTGGGCTACGCCGGCACCGGTAAATCCGCGATGCTGGGGGTCGCGCGCGAGGCGTGGGAGCGGGAGGGCTACAATGTCCGGGGCGCGGCGTTGTCGGGCATCGCGGCCGAGAACCTGGAGGGCGGGTCGGGTATCTCCTCGAGGACGATCGCGAGCCTGGAGCACGCGTGGGGCAGGGGCCGCGACCAGCTGGGCCCCCGCGACGTGCTCGTCGTCGACGAGGCGGGCATGATCGGCACCCGGCAGATGGAGCGGGTGCTGTCCCATGCCCGCGACGCGGGCGCGAAGGTCGTGATGGTGGGCGATCCCGAGCAGCTACAGGCGATCGAGGCCGGGGCGGCGTTCCGGAGCGTCGCGGAGCGGCACGGCGCAGCCGAGATCACCGAGGTCAGGCGGCAGCGGGAGTGGTGGCAGAAGGAGGCCACGCGCCAGCTTGCCACGGGCCGGACGGGCGAGGCGATCCACGCCTATGACGCGAACGGGATGGTGCGGGCGGCCGACACGCGCGAGCAGGCGCGGGCCGAGCTGGTCGACGGCTGGGACCAGGAGCGCCGGGCCGACCCGGCGCGGACGAGCATCATCTTAACCCACACGAACGACGAGGTCCGCGAGCTGAATGGCGAGGCGCGCGGCCGGATGCGCGCGAGCGGCGAGCTAGGGGCGGACGTGGCGGTGAAGGCGGACCGTGGCGACCGGGCGTTCGCGAGCGGTGACCGCATCATGTTCTTTCGCAACGAGCGAGGCATGGGCGTGAAGAACGGCAGCACGGGCACGATCGAGAGCGCGACGCCCGACCACATGAGCGTCCGTCTCGACAACGGCAGGCAGGTCGCGTTCGACGTGAAGGACTATGCCGCGGTCGACCACGGCTACGCCGCCACCTACCACAAGAGCCAGGGCGTGACGGTCGACCTCTCCTACCTACTCGCGACGCGGGGCATGGACCGGCACAGCGCCTATGTGGGCATGTCGCGTCACCGAGACGGGGTGCGGGTCCACTATGGGCGCGACGACTTCGCCGACCAGGCCCGGCTTGTCCGCGCTCTGTCGCGCGACCGGGGCAAGGACATGGCGGGCGACCATGCGCCCGAGCGCACCGAGCAAGACCGGGCACGGGCGTTCGCGGAGCGGCGCGAGATCGCCGGGATGATGGCGCGCAAGCGGGATGCGCCGACGCGCCAGCGGCCGACGCGCGAGGCGGTCGTTCAGAGCTGGACGGCCGAGCATGGGCGCGAGCTGGCGGGGGTGCGGACACGCGCGCAGCGCGCGGGAGCGCGGGCGCAGGGCATGTACGGTCGCCACGAGGCCAGGCGGGACGCCCATGCCCGCGCGCAGCCGCTACCGCCGCGCGGACTGCTCGCCGCGCTGAAACGGCCATCGTTCGAGGCCGCGCGGGGCGCGTGGGAAAAGACGGCGCGGGCGTTGCAACGGCGCTCACATCAGCTGGCCGGGCGCATAGGACAGTTGAAGGACTATCTAGGCCCGATCACCGGGCAGGGGCGTCACCGCGGCGACGAGCTGGCGCGGCGCAGGGTCGAGCGCGCGCATCCTCAGCTGACCAAACTGTACGAGGCGGTCATGCGCGAGCGGCATCAAGAGCGCGTCCGGCAACAGGCGCAGGAGCGCGAACGGATCAAGCAGCAGCGCGAGCGGGACCGCGGGCGCGATGATCGTGGGAGGGGGCGATAGGTGCCAGCGATAACGTCGGTCCGGTGCGGTGTACGGTGAGGATCGCGCCCGCGCCGTATGCGGACGGGCCGGGAATCCCTATATTGAGGTCGGAGGACGGCACCATGAGCACGACCGGGTTCGACCTTATCGCCGATGGAATCGACGCCGAGCTGGACCACCTGCACAAGCAGCGGTGGAACGCGCGCGCGGCCGAGTTGCACGACGAGGCGGACCGCGCCGAGGGCGAAGCGGCCGAGCAGGCTCAGCGGGCGCTGGACGCCCACTATGCCGACCGGTTCCGGCCGGAGACGAGCCGCATGGCGCTCTTAGACCAGGCCGCGGCGAACTACATGGAGCGGGGGCCCAGGGCTCCGTCGCCGGCCTAGAGGCTGTTATGGACTTGGGCGGTGGGGTGATTCAATCCGGACCTGGATGAGCATTTGCCGCAAGCCATACCCGGGCGGGACGCCCCAGGCACACCGAGCACCGCAGGTGCCCGCCCACCACCTCGACCGCATCGTTCCAGCGGTGACAGAAGAACCAGCGCCGGAGCTTGGCCGCATTGAGGACGCCGCAGTGCCCGCACAAGCAATCCGGAGGACGGCATCATGGGAAAGACCGGATTCGACCTTATCGCCGACGGGATCGACGCCTAGCTGGACTATTTGCACAAGCAGCAATGGAACCAGCGCGCGGCCGAGCTGCACGCGGAGGCGGACACCTCCCGGGGCGACGCGAGCGAGCAGGTTCGGCAGTCGCTTCGCGATCACTATGCCGACCGGTTCCGGTCGGAGACGAGCCGCGCCGCTTTTTGAGGCAAACCACAACCAAATATGCGACCCTGCATCCCGCGTCGGATTAAGGTTTTAAAATCATCACTTGGACCAACTTACTTCACACAGGTTACCGACGATCGCGCGAGCGTAAGCTAATAGCAGTCCATGCCGTTGTTTTACCTTCATATCCATTATTGCGATGGATTAGCGCGCGACGAGGAAGGGCTGGAGCTTCCCAGCTTAGACGCCGCGCGCGATGAAGCGATCGCGGGAGCCCGCGCCATGATGTGCGAGGAGCTAAAGCAAGGCCGGGTTCGCCTTGGCTGCCATATCGATATCGAGGACGGCGACGAGCGGCTGCTCGCGGTGGTGCCGTTTCGGGAAGCGGTCACGTTCACCGGCCTCGAACAAGCAAAGTCGGATACCGGGATTGGCAACCAACGCTGATTTTTGTTAGATGCACGTTATCGTCGATTAACGGCCTGCAGGCTTTGGCGACCGGGAGATGACATGTGTTCCCGCCTGATTAACCGGGACCATGCACATGACCAGAGCCAGCGACGCGACGCTTGAGCGCTTTCTTGCGCGCCTGTTACGTCGGTCACCCCTGAACAGCGATGAGCAGGCCGCCATCCTCGAGCTCCGAAGCCACGCCGTGCAGGCCTCGTTACACCGAGACATCGTTTTACCCGATCAAGGGACGAGGTCCGCTAGCCTCGTGGTCGACGGGATGGTTGCCCGCTTCGACCGGACGGTGGACGGAGCGCGGCAGATCACCGCGCTCTACATAGCCGGCGACATGTGCGACCTCCATTTGGTGGTCAGTCCCACCGCCGGCTGGGGTCTTCAGGCGCTCACCACCACGACCGTCCTACGCATACTCCACGCCGATCTGCGCGAACTCGCGGTCAAGCACCCGGCCATTGGGTTGGCGTTCTGGCGGGATACGGCGGCGGATGCTTCCGTGCTGGCCAAGTGGGTGAGCAACATCGGGCGCAACGACGCCCGCTCGCGCTTGGCGCATCTTCTATGCGAGATCGGAGTGCGATCGGAGCATGCCGGCATCGGCTCGCGCACTGACTTCCCCCTGCCCATGACGCAGACCCAGCTCGCCGACTCGCTCGGGCTTACCTCGGTGCACGTAAACCGAACTATTCAGGCGCTCCGCCAAGATGCTCTCCTGAGGATGGAAGGTCGCCGCGTCCGGGTCGAGCGGTGGAACGAGCTGGCGGACGCGGCGGAGTTCGATCCTCGGTTCCTGCTCATTGAGCAGCACTCCGATGTGATCCCTGCCTAATGCGACGAACTTGTTCGCCGATCGGCGAGATTATGATGCGGGCTCGGTCGCGCGGTTGCACTTAAGCACCGAATAACCCATGTATCTTTCATCATCGACATATCGCCCAGAGGCGTCGATGGCTGTGACCGCTGCCGGTGCTCGCGCCTCCTTTCCCAGGGTGCGGCCATGCCGATTTTCCATGTCCAGACCACCGACTCCACGTTCCGAAGCTTGGGCACGCCCGCAAAGTTCGACGATCCGGAGGCGGCCCTGAAGGCTGGCGTCGCCGGAGCCGTCGCGATCGCCACCGACGAGGTTCGCGAAGGCGCCCTAACCTGCGCCGTCGAGGTGTGCGTGTCGGGCCTGGACAACATCACGGTGCTGCGCTCGGCCGTCACCCTATCAGTGTCTCCCCTGTTGAGCAGATAGCTCCCGCTGAGGTGCTCGCTCGGTATCACAACCGTTTGGGACTATTGAAAAACTAGACCCTGCCTCGGAAGGTCACGCCGGGGAGCAACAAAGGTCGAGAGCCGCAGCCTCCTTTGGTCGGAATATTGTGAGACGGGGCTGGTCGGCGCATTGATATCTTCTGTTTAGGTAGCCGGTCGGCTCTCTACCGACTTTTCAACAGTCTCGTTTGGTTTTGACCTCGCTAACCTTTGGTGAAACACTCGCTTTGCGGGATAAGTTGGCGCATGTATCGTGTTTGACAGCAAATGAAGCAGCCCGGCGGCGTGAAGGCATGTTGTGTACCCCGTCGCGCGCAAGCGTTTCCTTAAACCGAATGACACGGGACGACACTTGGATATGATAGTATCGTTACGTGGTTTGATCGGAGTTGAGCGAAGCACGCCCAAGAGGCTTAACCTGCGGAGCAAGCGCAATGCCAACAGAGTTGTCGAGCGGTCAGTCGCAGTTGCTGCGGCAGCAGACGATTCTTGCCCAATTCGGCGAGCTCGCCCTTCGTTCCGACAGTCTAGACGAGATACTGACGGAAGCCTGCCGCCTGGTGGGTGAGGCTTTCGGCACCGACTTGGCCAAGGTCGTCGAGTTACAACCCGACGGTAGGACGCTACGAGTTCGCGCAGGCATAGGCTGGGAGGAGGGGGTCGTCGGGGTCGCGACCATCGAAGCCAAGGACGATACATCCGAAGGGTACGCCTTGAAAACAGGCGAGCCGATGATTTCGCCCGACATCGATCAAGAGACTCGGTTCGAATACGCGCCGTTCCTTATCGAGAACGGCGCGAGGGCCGTCGCCAACGTCATCATAATCGGCGGCAAGGACCGGCCGCCGTTCGGCATCCTGCAGGTCGATAGCCGCACGCCGCGCGAGTTCGACGAGAACGACATCGCGTTCCTGCGTAGCTACGCCAATTTGCTGGCGGCGACGGTCGATCGTCTGCGCGTGATCGACGAAGCGAAGGATAGTACGGCGCGGCTTCGCCTCGCGCTTGAGGCCGGCGAGCTGGGCAGTTTCGAAATGGACCTCGCCACCGGCGAGATAACGCGATCGGCCCGCTACGATCAGATCTTCGGCTATGCCACGCCGCCATCCACATGGACCCGGGAAACCGCGCTCGCGCAGGTACTGCCCGAAGATCGTGAGCACATGGCGGCGGCATTGCGCCCAGAAACCATGATAGATCGTAGCGGGTTGCAGGTCGAAGGTCGTATTCACCGGGCCGATGATGAGGCGCTTCGCTGGATCGAAATCCGCGCGCGGGCAGATGATGCGACGACACCGCCGACCCGCCTCGTCGGCGTGGTCGCGGACATCACCGATCGCAAGCTCGCCGAACAGTCGCTGACCACAATGAACGCGACCCTTGAAGCTCAGGTCGCTGAGCGGACCGTATCGCTGGGGGAGTCCAACGCCCAGCTCGACGCCTTCGCCTACACCGTCAGCCATGACCTCCGGGCACCGTTGCGGGCGATGGAGGGTTTCGCGCGCATTCTCCTGGACGATTTCGGCCCAGGGCTTGGACAGGAGGGAGAGCGCTTCGCCGGACGCATCGTCGGCGCGGCCAAACGCATGGAGGTCCTGATCGACGACCTTCTCGCCTTCAGCCGGGTGCAGCGTTCCGAGGTCGCGCTACAGGCCGTCGATCCGGCGCGCGCCGTTGATCGCGCCCTTGCCGAGCTGCGCTCCTCGGTGGGCGACCCGGCGTCGATCAGCTTGGAGGTGGCGACACCGCTGCCCCTGGTCCGCGCCGACCGCGTCATATTTGGCCAGGTGATCGGCAACCTTATCGCCAATGCTGCCAAGTTTCAGCAGCAGGACGAGGCGATGCATATCGTTATCAGGGCCGAGCGACGAGCGGACCGCGTCCGTATCTGGATCGAGGATGACGGTATCGGTATCGCGCCGGAGCATCAGCAGCGCATTTTCAATGTGTTCGAGCGGCTGCATGGGC
>NZ_CAXSBH010000029.1:0-32272 GCF_964235535.1 uncultured Sphingomonas sp. | reverse complement strand
TGCGCGCGAGGCCGGTCAGGTTTTCGGTCAGCACCGGGTTGCGCTTGTGCGGCATGGCCGAGCTGCCCTTCTGGCCCGGCGCGAAATACTCCTCGGCCTCCAGCACCTCGGTGCGCTGGAGATGACGGATCTCGGTGGCGAGGCGCTCGACCGAGCCGGCGATGACGCCGAGCGTGGCGAAGAACATCGCGTGGCGGTCGCGCGGGATGACTTGCGTCGAAACGGGCTCGGGCGTGAGGCCGAGCTTGCCCGCGACATATTCCTCCACGAACGGGTCGATGTTGGCGAAGGTGCCGACCGCGCCGGATATGGCGCAGGTGGCGATGTCGGCGCGGGCCGCTTCCAGCCGCACGCGGTGGCGGGCGAATTCGGCATACGCCTGGGCGAGCTTCAGCCCGAAGGTGACGGGTTCGGCGTGAATGCCGTGGCTGCGTCCGATCGTCGGGGTCAGCTTGTGCTCGCGCGCGCGGCGTTCGAGCACGGCGAGGAGCTGATCGATGTCGGCAAGCAGGATGTCGGACGCGCGCGCGAGCTGGACCGCGAGGCAGGTGTCGAGAACGTCGGACGACGTCATGCCCTGGTGGAGAAAGCGCGCGGGCTCGCCCGTGCGCTCGGCGACGTGGGTCAGAAAGGCGATGACGTCGTGCTTGGTCTCCGCCTCGATCGCGTCGATACGGGCGACGTCGAACGGACCGGCCGCGGCATCCGCGTCCCAGATCGCCTCGGCGGCCTCGCGCGGGACGACGCCCAATTCGGCGAGCGCATCGGTCGCGTGCGCCTCGATCTCGAACCAGATGCGCAGGCGCGATTCGGGCGTCCAGATCGCGGCCATGTCGGGGCGGGAGTAACGGGGGATCATGCGAGGTCCGATCGGGAGAAAAGGCGAGACGGGGGTTAGCAGGGACGAGCGGCGCGCTGCAAACGGGCCGGCCACGCAACCATAGGCTAGACGGGGTCGTACATGGATCAGTGTCCAGGCACCCGTTCATGCCCGGCCCGCGCGTATGGGGGCCGGACCGAGATGGAAAGGTTCGTTCATGAAGAAGCTGACGCTAGCCGCCGCGATGCTCGCCGCCGCGCCCGCCGCCGCGCAGATCACGACGCCCGCGCCAGTCGTCCCCTCGCCGACGAGCGCGGCACCTGCGCCGACGGTTCCGCCGCCCACCACTCCACGACCTGCGACGAATGCCGGCGAGGTTGCCGCCATCGTGGCGCGCGAGTTCCCGGCCTATGACAAGGACGCGAGCGGCGGCCTCAGCCCCGACGAGTTCGGCGGCTGGATGGTGCGCCTGAAGGCGATCGCCGATCCGGCGGCGACGGCCGACGCGCCGTCGACCAAGACTTGGCTCGGCGCGGCCTTCGCGCAGGCCGATCTGGACAAATCGCAGTCGGTGACCCTGGCGGAGCTGACCGGGTTCCTGTCGCCCTCCGCCTCCTAGAGTAGGCCTTGCGCGCGGAGGCTGACATGGCCGTTCGCGCCGATGATCAGGTGATCGTGGACCGCGACGCCCATCGGCTTGCCAGCTGCGGCGATGGCGCGCGTCAGGTCGATGTCGGCGCGGCTGGGCGATGGGTCGCCGCTCGGGTGGTTGTGGACGAGGATGATCGCCGACGACCCCAGATCGATCGCGCGGCGGATCACCTCTCGGACATGGACGGCCGCCTCGTCGACCGTTCCGCGGCTCATCAGCTCGTCGCGGATCAGCATGTTCCTGGTGTTGAGGTGCAGCACGCGGACATGCTCTACCGCCTCGTGCGCCATGCGGCCGCGTAGGTAATCGAGCAGCGCCTGCCAGTTGGCGAGCACCGGGCGCTCGGCGACGGGCGCGGCGAGCAGGCGGATCGCCGCGGCCTGCGCGATCTTGATGGCGGCCACCGACGTCTCGCCCATGCCGGGCACGCGCGCGAGCTGGTCGCCGTCGGCGGTCAGCACCCCGCCGATCCCGCCGAACTCGCGCAGCAGCGTCTTGGCGAGCGGCTTGGTGTCTCGGCGCGGAATGGCGAGCGCGAGCAGGTATTCGATCAGCTCATGGTCGAGCAGCGCGTCGCCCCCGCCCGTCGCCAAGCGGCGGCGGAGGCGGGCGCGGTGGCCGGCGCCATCGGGTGTTCCGTCGTTCTCGGCGGGGTCGCTGTCGGCCATCATTCGCAAGGGTAGGGCGGCGGTTCACGCGATTGCAAGCGGGCAAGCGCCATGCCTATGCATGCGGGTGACGAGCGGGGTCGAGTAGGGCGGTGACGCAGGAGAGCGACGAGCCGTCCCCCGGTCCCGCCCGCTTCGCCGCGCGTGGGGCCGCGATCGTGCTCGGCCTGTTCGTCCTGTTGCTGCTCGGGGTCTGGATCGCGCGGCGGCCGATCGCGCGCGAGGTGATCGATCGGCGGCTCGCGGCGGCGGGGGTGCGGGCGCGCTACGACGTCGCCGATCTCGGCTTCGGGCGGCAGCGGTTGGTGGATGTGGTGATCGGCGACCCGGACAGGCCCGATCTGGTCGCGGACTGGATCGAGGCGGGCACGCGGCTCACCTGGAGCGGGGCGAGCGTTACGGCGTTACGGGCGGGATCGGTGCGGATGCGCGGGCGGATCGTCGGCGGGCGCGTGTCGCTGGGCGCACTCGACCGGCTGCTCTCCGCGCCGTCGAGCAAGCCGTTTGCGCTTCCCCGCCTGTTCCTGGACGTCGCCGACGCGCGGATGCGGCTGGAGACGCCGGCGGGGGTTTTCGGGCTGATACTGGCGGGGCGAGGGCGACTGGATGACGGGTTTGACGGGCGGCTCGCGGTGGTCAGCGAACACGTTGAGGCGGGCGGGTGCGCCGCGGAGCGGGTGGAGGCGGCGGTGCGAGTGCGAATCACCGACGCGGCACCGACGGTGGTGGGGCCGATACGGGCGGCGCGGGTGGCTTGCCGCGGCGGCGGCGCTCGGCGGGTCGGTGCGGATCTGGACGCGGCACTCACCCCGGCGCTCGACGGGTGGCGCGGTGCGGTGCGGCTTGCGACGGGCGCCGTCGACGGTGCGGGTGCTCGCGGCACCGCATCGGCCGGAACACTGACCTTCGCCGGCAGCGCGCGCGGAACCGCCGGCCGAGCGGATCTGGCGCTGACGGACTTCAGCCTCAAGGGTGCTCGCGCTCGGCGGGTGAGCTTGGCGGGCGACTACCGGACCGGCGGCGGCCTGCGGTTCGCGGGTCGCGTCCGGGCCGAGGATGCGGCGGTGGCGCGGGTCGGCCTGGAGGCGGCGGCACTCGCGGGGACGCCGCTCGGCCCCATCGCCGACGGCATTGCCGCCGCGGTTGACCGGGCGGCGCGTCGGTTCGGATTCGACGCCGCGCTGATGGTCGACACGCGCCAGGGCGGAGCGGTCCGCGTGACCGGGATGACGGCCCGGTCCGCAAGCGGCGCGCGCGTGATGCTCGGCGGCGGTGACGGGATCAGCTGGTCGCCGTCCCGCGTCCGCTTCGACACCGACGCGTCCGTCGGCGGCGGAGGGCTGCCCGCGACCCGTCTTTTGCTCGACCAAGCCGCGCCCGCCGCGCCGATCCGCGGGTCCGCGCGCGTCCAGCCCTATGCCGCCGGTGGTGCGGTCGCCGCGCTCGCGCCGGTGTCGTTCACCGCCATGCCGGGCGGCACGACCCGGGTGGCCACCGTCGCGACCTTGTCGGGGCCGCTCGGCGACGGGCGGATCGATCGGCTGCGCGTACCGCTGGTCGTCGACTGGGACGGCGGTTCGCGGCTCGCGCTAGGCCCCGGTTGCTCGCCGATTGCGTTCGATCGGCTGTCGGTCGCCGGACTGACCTTGTCGCCGACGCGGCTTCGGCTGTGCCCGACGGCGGGCGTGTTGGTCCGCGTCGAGCGCGGGCGGGTGAGCGGCGGCGCGCGCATCGACGCGCCCCGGCTCGCCGGGCGGTTGGGCGCGACGCCGGTGACGCTTGCGGCGAGCAGCGCGGAGGTGGCCATCGGCGCGCGCGGCTTCACCTTGCGAGGCGTAGCGGCGGCGCTGGGGTCGCCGGGGCGCGTCACGCGGATCGAGGTCGGGCGGCTTGACGGCCGGATCGATGGCGGCGCGGTCGCGGGCGGGTTTGCGGACACGATCGGCCGGATCGCGAATGTGCCGCTGCTGCTGTCGGGCGCGAGCGGCGCCTGGCGGCTCGCCGGCGGGGCGCTGACGCTGGGCGGCGCGAGCACCGTGAGCGACGCGGCGGCGCGGCGCTTCGAACCGTTCCGGAGCGAGGACATCGCGTTCCGCCTCGAAGGCGGACGGATCGCGGTTACGGGGTCGCTGGTCGAGCCAGCCACGCGGTCGGAAGTGACACGGGTACGGATCGGCCACGATCTCGCGCGCGGAACGGGCGAGGCGACCCTGACCGTGCCCGGCGTGATCTTCGACGAGAAGCTTCAACCCGAGGCGCTGACGCGAACTACTTTCGGCGTGATCGCGGACGTGCGCGGCCGGGTGGCTGGGGAGGGCCGGATCGCCTGGAGCCCGGCCGGCGTGACCAGCACCGGCGCGTTCGCGACCGAGGGCATCGACCTAGCGGCGGCGTTCGGGCCGGTGACCGGATTGAAGGGGCGGATCGTGTTCGACGACCTGCTCGCGCTCCGCAGCGCGCCGGGACAGGTGGCGACGATCGCCACGATCAATTCCGGCATCCCGGTAACGGACGGCGTGGTCCGCTACCAGACGCTGCCCGGATCGCGCGTGGCGGTCGAGGGCGGGCGCTGGCCATTCGCGGGCGGTATGCTGCTGCTCGCGCCGACGACGCTCGACTTCTCGCGCCCCGTCGACCGGCGTCTGACCTTCGGGATCGAGGGCATGCAGGCGGATCAGTTCCTCCAGCAGTTCGACTTCGACAATCTGAACGCGACGGGCGTGTTCGACGGCGAACTGCCGATGGTGTTCGACGAGCGCGGCGGACGGATCGAGAATGGCCGGCTGCGGGTGCGGGGCGGCGGCGGCACGCTCGCCTATGTCGGCGCGATCAGCCAGGAACGGCTTGGAACCTGGGGCGATTTCGCGTTCCAGTCGCTCAAGTCGCTCCGCTACCGGCAGCTCGGTATCGTCATGAACGGGCCGCTCGCGGGCGAGATGGTGACCGACGTCCGGTTCGAGGGCGTGAGCCAGGGAGCGGGGACCAAATCGAATTTCGTGATCCGGCGGCTCCAGCAGCTGCCGCTGGTGTTCAATATCCGCATCAAGGCGCCCTTTCGCGGCCTGATCGACTCCGCGCGCAGCTTCTACAACCCCGCGCGATTGATCGAACGCAACCTGCCCGCCTTGCTCGAGGAGCAGGACAAGCGCGCCGCCCCGCCCGTCATTCAGCCATCCGCAAGCAGGAACGTGCCATGAAATCGAAGATGCCAATCGCGCCGATGTTGGCGGTCGGCCTGCTCGGGGGATGCGTCAACGTATCCGCTCCGGACAAGCCGATCGTGATCAATCTCAACATCAACGTGACGCAGGAGGTGGTGTACAGGCTGGATAACGACGCCAAGTCGGTGATCAAGCGGAACCCGGGGATATTCTGATGCGCAAGGCATGGATGGCGGTGGCGTTGCTGGCGACGGTGGGCATGGCGGGCGCGGTCTGGGCGCAGCGCGACCCGGCATATGCGGCGGCGCGGTCGGCGGGGCAGGTCGGCGAGCAGCCCGACGGCTATCTGGGCGTGGTCGGCTCGGCGGACGCGGAGCTCCGCGCGCTGGTGAACAAGATCAACATTCAACGCAAATCCGCCTACACGAGCCAAGCGAGCGCCAGTGGCGCGACCATCGATCAGTTCGCCTTCACGAGCGGGTGCAACCTCGTCGCGCAGACCTCTCCGGGCGAGAAGTATCAGACGCCCGGCGGCGACTGGCGTACCCGCGGCTCGGGCGCACCGGAGCGCGACCCACGCTGCGTATGAAGTGACGCCGACCCACCGTGGTCGAGGCGGGGGTCGAGCGCTTCCGACCGTGGAGATGGGGCGGCGAGCACCTTCGCGTCGGTTGACACATAATCGACCCCTGCTAAACGGGCCGCGCTTCGGGCGGGGCCTGTCGCCGTACGCGCTCCGTTCACTCGCTGAAGGAGAGCCGCGTGGCGGAGTATGATCCCGACCGGGACACCCACGACGTGGAGGATCCACGGCTGACCGCGCTTGATGCCAAGCTGCGCGACGCCAGGGCTCGCGAAGCGACGCGGACGGGGCAGGTGCCGAAGACCGGCGACGGCGGCTACTCGCTCGGCAACCGCGTCCTGTCGGCGATGATCGGCAGTCTTGTCGGCGGCGCGCTGATCGGCTGGGTCATCGACAGGCTGGCGGGAACCGGTCCGTGGGGATTGATCGTGATGCTGTTCCTGGGGATCGGCGTCGCGTTCAGACAGATCATCAAGATGTCAGGCGAACGCCCGAGTTGATCGGGTTTTTCCTGCACCAGAAGAACAAGGGTTAGGCCAAGTGGCGGCGGAAGCAGCGGCGGCGGAAGGGGGCAGCAGGATCGACCCCATGCACCAGTTCCTGATCGAGCCCGTGCTCGGTCAGCGCTGGATCGTGGGCGGGTACGATCTGTCCTTCACCAACTCGGCGCTGTGGATGGTGCTCACGCTCGGCGCGCTGTGGGTATTCATGCTCATGGGCATGAAGCGCGAGCTGGTGCCGGGCCGCGCGCAGATGGCCGTGGAAACCTTCACCGGCTTCATCCAGTCGATGTTGATCTCGAACATCGGGCCGGAGGGTAAGCGCTTCCTGCCTTACGTCTTCTCGCTGTTCATGTTCATTTTGTTCGCGAACATATTGGGGTTATTGCCTTTCGGCGTGATCCCGGGCGTGCATCCCTTCACCGTCACCAGCCACATCACGGTCACCGGCGTGCTGGCGATCATCTCGTTCGCGATCGTGCTGATCGTCGGGTTCGGGCGGCATGGCTTCCACTTCTTCTCGTTGTTCGTACCGCACGGCACGCCCACGCTCATGATCCCGCTGATTTTCGTGGTCGAGCTGATGAGCTTCCTCGTCCGGCCGTTCAGCCTCGGCTTGCGGTTGTTCGTCGCGATGACCGCCGGGCATATCCTGCTCAAGGTACTGGCCGCGTTCGTGATCAACGGCGTCAACCTGGTCGACGGCGCGAACGCCAGCCTGGCCTATATCGCGGTCGTGAGCATCCCGTCCTTCGTGCTGATGGTCGGGATCACGCTGCTCGAGCTGCTGGTCGCCGCCATCCAGGCATACGTGTTCGCGTTGCTGACGTCGGTCTATCTGAACGACGCGGTAAACCTGCACTGAGTGTTACCCACCGTTACCTACTTTTATCTGGAGTGAAGAATGATGGACGCAGAAGCCGCCAAGCTGTTGGGCGCCGGACTGGCCGCGATCGGAATGGGCATCGCCGCGCTGGGCGTGGGCAACGTGTTCGCCAAGTTCCTGGAAGGCGCGCTGCGCAATCCGGGTGCCGCGGACAGCCAGCAAGGCCGGTTGTTCATCGGCTTCGCGGGCGCCGAGCTGCTCGGGCTGCTCGCCTTCGTGACCATGATCATCCTGGTGTTCGTGGCCTAAGCCGACGGGCGGCATCGCCGCCCTTCGGCTCGGCCGGCCGAACGGCTCGCCGCTTCGGTCCGACGTCAGACGGCCGACCGGCACGCTGTCCGGATCGACGTCACGGGAGTAATCATGCCTCAGATCGAACAGCTCGCCTCCACCTACGCTTCGCAGATCTTCTGGCTGCTGATCACCTTCGGCCTCCTGTATTTCGGGATCGGCAAGTCCATGGTACCCAAGATTCAGGGGACGGTGGACGCGCGCGATGCGCGGATCGCGGCCGACATCCGCGTGGCGGAGGAGGCGCGCGCGTCCGCCGACGCGACGGAGGAGGCATGGCGCAGCGAGATGGAGACCGCACGTCTCGCGGCCCAGGCGGAAACCGCCGCGGCCAAGGCACGCGCCACGTCCGCCTTCGAGACGCAGGTTCGTCAGGCCGACGCCGACCTGGCGCTCCGTTTCTCGCACCATGACCGCGCGGTCGGGGAGGCGAAATCGGCGGCGATGGGCAACGTCCAGAACATCGCGGCGGACGCGGCGCGCGATCTGGTCGTCAAGCTGTCGGGCGCTCAGGTAAGCGCGGACGCGGCTTCAGCGGCCGTGCGAAAGGTGATGACGCATGGCTGACCCGACCGGCGATACGATCGTCGCCGCCAATCTGGCCCATGCGGCCGAAGCGGAGCCGCTTGCGCCCGCGAACGTCCGCGACGGCGGCGCGCTGACCGGCGAGGTGCATGAAGCGGGTGGGGCCGAGCATGTCGTCGAGCCGACCGCGCTCGGCTTCGATACGACGGGCTGGGTCGGGATCGCCGCGCTCGTCGTGCTGCTGATCATGCTGGTGCGCGGCGTGCCGGCGATGATCGGGCGCTCGCTCGACGGCAGGATCGCCGACATCCGACGTCAGCTCGACGACGCCGCGCGGCTCCGCGCCGAGGCGGAAGCGCTCCGGACGGAATACGAGGCCAAGGCGGCGTCCGCGCATGGCGACGCCGAGACGATCCGCGCGCATGCTCATCAGGAGGCGCATGCGATCATCGCCAAGGCCAAGGCGGACGCGGAGGCGCTGATGGACCGCCGCGCCCGGATGGCCGAGGACAAGATCGCTGCCGCCGAGCGTACCGCAGTGGCCGAAGTCCGCGCCACCGCCGCGGAGGCTGCGGTGAAGGCCGCCGCGCTGCTGATGCGCGACGGCGTCGATGCGGAGGTGGATCGGCGGCTGGTCGACCGCACGATCGCGGGCCTGGGGCGGCCGAACTGACGGTCGACAGGCGGTGTCCTGGCTGATCCTCGCCCTCGCCATCGTCGCCGAGGTCTGCTGGGCGCTCAGCCTGAAATGGGCCTCGACCGCCGGCACCTGGGTCGCGGGGCTCGTGCCGATCACACTCAGCTTCATCACCATGGGCATGCTCGCGCTGGCGATGCGCGGGCTTGCGGCGGGAACCGCCTATTCGATTTGGAGCGGGCTCGGGGCGGTGGGGGTGATCGTCGGCGGGGTCATTCTTTTCGGCGAACGGGTTAGCCTGACCCAGGGATGCTTCATGGCGCTGACGATGATCGGCGTAGTCGGGACCAAGCTGTTCTCGCCGAGCTAGTTGGACAGCCCCTTCGGCGGCTCCTATCCCCGTCGCCGGGCAAGCCGAGAGGAGCGGATCGATATGGATCGTCGTCAATTCATGGCTGGTGCCAGCGCGGCGGCGCTCTCCTCGACGAGTGCGGCCCAGCTCGCCCCCGGCGCTAAGGCCGACGCTCGGTTGCGCGCCTTGCTCGACCGATTCTTCTACGACCGATTGGCCGACAGTCCGGAGGGTGCGACCAGCCTCGGCCTCGACAACGGTGCCCGCGCCGCGCTCCGTTCGCAGCTGTCCGACCGCTCCGCCGCCGGGCGCGCGCGCGACCTGAGCCGGGCCAAGGCGGAGCGCGCCGAGCTGCGCCGGATCGACCGCGCAAGCCTATCATCCGCCGCCAAGGTCGATCACGACGTCGTCGCCTACCAGCTCGACCGCGCGGTCACGGGCGGCGAACGCTTCACCTATGGGTCGGGCTCCGGCCGTTACGCGCCGTATGTGCTGAGCCAGCTGACCGGTGCCTACCGCGACGTGCCCGACTTCCTCGACGGCCAGCATCCGGTCAAGAACGCGACCGACGCCGACGCCTATCTGGCGCGGCTGTCCGCATTCCCAAAGGCGATCGACGACAATAGCGCGACCCAGCGCGCCGATGCCGCGCGCGGCGTGTTCGCGCCCGACTTCCTGCTCGACACCACGCTCAAGCAGATGGCGGCGCTCCGCGATCAACCCGCCGCGAGCAACACGCTCGTCACCTCTTTCGCGGCCAAGTTGAGGGCGGCGGGGCTGCCCGACGACCGTGCCGTACGCGCGGCCGTGATTATTGAGCGTGATGTCTACCCAGCGCTCGACCGCCAGCGCGCGCTCGTGACCAACCTGCGCCCCCGCGCCACGCACGACGCCGGCGCGTGGCGACTTCCCGACGGCGATGCATACTACGCGGCGGCGGCGGAGGCGGCGAGTACGGTCGCGATGAGCGGCGACGCGATCCACCGTATGGGGTTGGAGCAGGTAGCCGAGATTTCCGGGCGCATCGACGCGATCCTGAAGACGCAAGGGATGACGCAGGGAACCGTCGGCGATCGGCTGGTCGCGCTCAACAAGCGACCCGACCAGCTTTTCCCCAACACCGACCCGGGCCGCGAGGCATTGCTTGCCGAGCTCAACGGGCAGGTTCGGGCGATGCAGGCGCGCCTGCCCGAGGTTTTCTCCGTGGTTCCCAAGGCACCGGTCGAGGTACGCCGCGTGCCGCCATCGATCCAGGCGGGCGCGCCCGGGGGCTATTATCAGAACGCGACGCTCGACGGGTCGCGGCCGGGCATCTACTTCATCAATCTGCGCGACACGTTCGATCGGCCCAAGTTCGGACTCGCCACGCTGTCCTATCACGAGGCGGTGCCGGGGCATCACCATCAGGTCATGACCTCGCTCGAATCGGAGTCGATCCCACTGATCCGGCGGCGCGGCGGGTTCAGCGGCTATTCGGAAGGATGGGCGCTCTATTCCGAGCAGCTGGTGGATGAGATGGGCGTATATGACGGGAATCCGCTCGGCCGCGTCGGCTATCTGCAATCGCTGCTGTTCCGCGCGACGCGGCTGGTGGTCGATAGCGGGCTTCACGCCAAGCGGTGGAGCCGCGAAAGGGCGACCGACTACCTGATCGCCACCACCGGCATCGCGCGCGGGCGGAGCCAGGGCGAGATCGACCGTTACTGCGCTTGGCCGGGTCAGGCGACCAGCTATAAGATCGGCCACTCGGTCTGGGTGCGGCTGCGCGACGAGGCGAAGAAGCGGCCGGGGTTCGACTTGAAACGCTTTCACGACGTGTTGACGCTCGGCGCGATGCCGCTGACGGTGCTGGAGCAGGTGGTGCGCGAGCGGATGGCGTAACGCCGCGCGAGTCCCTAGATTCCGGTAATCATGTCCACGCGTGCCACCGACCGCTTCAACGAAGAGAAATCAAGCTTCACCGTCCGCGGCACCGACACGCCCGATCTCGAGGTAGGCGTAGCGGCGATCCGCAACGTCCTGCAAACGCTACCGCTCCGCCCCGGCGTGTACCGGATGCAGGATGCGCGCGGCGAGGTCCTGTATGTCGGCAAGGCGCGTCAGCTGAAACAGCGCGTGGCGAACTACTGCCAGGTGACCGCGCTACCGCGCCGGCTTCAGCGCATGGTGTCGCAGACGCGCTCGATGACGATCGTCACGACCAACAACGAGGCGGAGGCGCTGCTGCTCGAGGCGCAGCTGATCAAGCGTTACCGCCCGCCCTACAACGTGCTGCTGCGCGACGATAAGTCGTTCCCATTCATCCTGCTGCGCTCCGACCACGAGTTTCCACGCGTCCAGAAGCATCGGGGGGCGCGGCGAGCGGTGGGCAACTATTACGGCCCGTTCGCGAGCGCAGGCTCGGTGACGAACACGCTCAATGCATTGCAGAAGCTGTTCCTTCTCCGCTCCTGCACCGACCCATTCTTCAATACACGCGATCGGCCGTGCCTGCTGCACCAGATCAAGCGCTGCTCCGCGCCATGCACCGGCCGCATCGACAAGGAAGGTTACGCCGAGCTTGTCGAAGACGCGCGCAGCTTCCTCGCGGGCAAATCGACGCAGGTGCAGGCCAAGCTGGGTGCGCAGATGCAGGCGGCGGCCGAGAACATGGATTTCGAGCTCGCCGCGCTGCTCCGCGACCGCCTGAAAGCGTTGACGTTCGTTCAGGGCACGCAAGCGATCAACGCGGAGGGCATGGGCGACGCCGACATCTTCGCGCTGGCGGCGCGCGAGGGGGTCACGGGCATCCAGGCTTTCTTCATCCGAGGCGGGCAGAATTGGGGCCACCGCAGCTTCTTCCCGCAGCACGCCGCAGACGTGCCCGAGGACGAGGTGTTTTCGAGCTTCCTGATGCAGTTCTATGAGGAGGTACCGCCGCCCAAGACGATCCTGCTCGACCGCGACCTGACGGAGGGCGATCTGCTCGGCGAGGCACTCGGCGAACGGGCCGGGCACAAGGTAATGCTCTGCATGCCGCAGCGCGGAGATCGGCGGCGGTTGATGGAGCAGGCGCGGCGCAACGCGACCGAGGCGCTGGAGCGGCGCGCGGCCGAGTCGACCACGCAGGCCAAGCTGCTTCGCGAGGTCGCCGACCTGTTCGACTTGCCCGAGCCTCCCGACCGTATCGAAATATACGACAACAGCCACATCCAGGGCACGAACGCGCTCGGCGCGATGGTCGTCGCTGGGCCGGAGGGGTTCCGGAAAGGCCAGTACCGCAAGTTCAACATTAAGCGGGCGGAGACCAGCCCCGGCGATGATTTCGCGATGATGCGCGAGGTGTTCGAGCGGCGTTTCGCGCGCGCGCAAGCCGAGGACCCCGATCGCGACGGCGAGTTCTGGCCCGACCTCGTGCTGATCGACGGCGGGCGCGGTCATTTGAACGCGGCCAAGGCGGTGCTGGAACAGATGGGGATCGAGGATGTCTGCCTGGTCGGCATCGCGAAGGGAGCGTTCCACGGTCGCGACGGTCGCGAGGTGTTCCACATGCTCGACGGGCGCGAGTTCCAGCTGCCGGTAAACGCGCCCGTGCTGTTCTACCTCCAGCGGCTGCGCGACGAGGTTCACCGGTTCGCGATCGGCGCGCACCGCGAAAAGCGCGCTAAGGCGATCGGGGCGAGCCCGCTCGACGAGGTGCCCGGCATCGGCCCCGCGCGCAAGAAGGCGCTGTTGATGCATTTCGGCACGGGCCGGGCGGTGCGGAACGCTAGCCTGGAGGACCTGCAGCGCGCGCCGGGCGTGTCGGAGGCGGTGGCGCGGCAGGTGTACGACTTTTACCACGCGCACTGACGGTCCCGAGCCGACGCTGGCGTGAGGGGAAGCTTAACGGTCGAGGCGATAGCGAACGCCCGTGACCCTTGCCTTTCTCACCATCGATACCGAGTTCGCCTGGCGGCATCATCAGGCCGGGTATGGTTGCGACGAAATCTATCGCCGTTCGATCGAGCCGGCGGGGGTCGGCATCGGTCATCAGCTCGCGCGCCTGGCCGAGCACCGGCTGAAGGCGTGCTTCTTCGTCGATCCGATGTCGGCGCTCACCTACGGGCTCGATCATGTCCGCCGGATCGTCGATACGGTGTCCAGCGCGGGGCAGGAAGTGCAGCTGCATCTCCATCCCAACTGGTGCGCCGCGCGGCCTGACGACCGAGGCGAGGTCAACGTGCGGCATGAACTTCGCGATTACGCCCCCTCTGAGCAGCGATCGCTGATCGCGGGAGCGGTCGAACTGCTGGTCGCGGCGGGCGCGCCGAGTCCGGTCGCGTTTCGCGCGGGCAGCTATGCGGCCGACGATTGGACGCTGGCAGCGCTCGGCGAGCTCGGGCTACGATACGATAGCAGCCACAACGGCGCGTGCCATCCTTGGCCGGGTGGGATTGGCCTCGATGCGCGACAGATCGCCCCCGTCGAGCGCGGGGTGCTCGAGGTTCCCGTCACGGTGATCGAGGACGCGCCCGGCATGCTCCGCACCGCGCAGATTTGCGCGCTGTCCGCAGGCGAAATGCGCGCGACGATTGCGCACGCCGCTATGAACCAACACGCGGCGGTGACGATCGTCGGCCACAGCTTTGAGCTCGCCAATCGCGCAGGCACGCGGCCGAATACAGTACATGTCAGACGCTTCGAGGCTTTATGCGAGACGCTGGACGAGCTCCGCGACACGGTGCCGACGACGCATTTCGGCGATCGCCCTGCGATGGAGCTCGGGCGCGACGACTTGCCGCTCGGCCCCAACCGGTTCCGGAAACGCTGGCGGCAGGCCGAACAACTCTGGTCCAATTGGGTCGAGGAACGCGCGGCGTGACGACGGCAGTGCTGCCGCTCAGGTTCCAGATTGGCGCGCGGACGCTCCTGACGATCCCGCGACGGCTGGAGCGCGTGGCCTGGTCGTTGGACGGCGTGCTCGACGACAGATCGCCGCCTGTTCCCCAGCTTGCAGCCGACGCGGACGGATATCTATTCACCTCCATCCCGGAGAAACTCGAGGCCGAGATCGACCGGACCGGGCTGACCGGGTTCGTGCGTCAACGGTACATGCGTCACTATACCGATCTGGCCGCGGGGCACGATGCATGGATGTCGGGCATGAGCGCGAACGCGCGGTCGTCGCTTAAGCGTAAGCGCAAGAAGCTGCTGCAACATCCTGAAGGCTTGGCGATCAGGAGCTTCCGTACGGCGGCCGAGCTGGCCGAGTTCCAACTGCTCGCCCGTCCCCTGGCCGCGCTGACCTATCAGGAACGGCTGCTCGGATCAGGACTGCCTGACGACGACCGTTTCAAACGGCGCACCGCGCTTCTCGCGTCCGAAGACAGCGTACGGGCGTGGCTGATGACGCTCGGCGGACGGCCGATCGCTTATCTGTGGTGCGCGGCGGAGGGCGACACGCTCCGCTACGATTATGTCGGGCACGACCCGGCGCTGTCAGAGTGGTCGCCGGGCACGGTCCTGCACGCAGCGGCGCTCGAGGAGTTGTTCGCGAAGGCGCGCTTCAAGCGCTTCGACTTCACCGAGGGCGAGGGCCAGCACAAGCGACAGTTCGCGACCGGAGGCGTCCCGTGCGTCGACCTGCTGTTGCTCCGCTCCACGATCGCCAACCGCGCGACGCTTGGTGCGTTGCGATACTTCGATGGCGGACTAGGCGTGCTCAAGCGGATCGCCGACCGGCCCGGCCTGTCCGCGCTCGCCAAACGGGTTCGGCGGGCGTGACGACGTTGCGGCGGGCGACGGAACGCGCCACCTTGGGTCGATGCACATTCGTGCCGATGCGATTATCCTGTCCACCCGCAATCACGGCGAGCACGGCGTGGTCGCGCGCGCGCTGACGCGCGAGCACGGCGTCCAGCCCGGCTATGTCCGGGGCGGGCGGTCGCGGCGGCTGCGCCCGGTGCTGCAGCCGGCGAACCTGGTACTCGGCGAGTGGCGCGCGCGGACGGGAGAGCAGCTCGCCGGGTTGACCGTCGAGTTGATCGCGAGCCGGGCCGCGCTCCACGAGGAGCCGCTCGCCGCGGCGGCGCTGCAATGGGCGACGACGCTCGCCGCCGTCGCGCTGCCGGAGGCACAGCCCTATCCGCATATCCACGACGCGCTCGGCGGAGTGCTGGGTGCGATCGAGGCGGCACGGTCGGCGCGCGGCTGGGCGGCGGCGCTGGCGCGGTACGAGCTGGTGGTGCTTGCCGAACTGGGCTTCGGGCTCGACCTCGAGCGTTGCGCCGTGACGGGCGCGGAGGAGCCGCTCGCCTATGTCAGCCCCCGCAGCGGAGCGGGCGTGTCGCAAGCGGGCGCAGTAGGTTACGAGGCGAAGCTGCTGCTACTCCCGCGCTTCCTGATGGAAGGCGGCGAGGCGGAGTGGGACGAGGTATTCGCCGCCCTGCGGCTGTCGGAGCATTTCCTGTCGCGCACGGTGCTCGTCGATCGTGCGGCCGACACGCTGGCGGCGCGGACCCGGCTCGTGGATCGATTACGGAGGGCGGTTGCATGACCGAACGGCGAGCGGCAAGGCGACCCGCGAAAGTGGGTTCGATGGCATTGAAGTCGATTGCGTTGTTCGCCGGTGATGGCATCGGCCCCGAAGTCGTCGGCGAAGCCCGGCGCGTGCTGGAGGTGCTGGATCTCGGTTTGGTGTTCGAGGAGGGGCTGGTCGGCGGCGCTGCCTACAGCAAGGCGGGCCACCCGCTGCCGCCCGAGACGCTCGCGATCGCCAAACGATCGGACGCTGTGCTGTTCGGCGCGGTCGGTGCCCCCGAATACGATGCGCTCGAGCGAGCGCTCCGGCCCGAGCAGGCGATCCTGGGATTGCGCAGGGAGTTGGGGCTATTCGCCAATATTCGCCCGGCGCGGCTCTTCGCGGGGCTGGAGGACGCCTCCGCGCTGCGGCCGGAGATCGCGCGCGGCATCGATCTGGTGATCGTGCGCGAGCTGACGGGGGACGTTTATTTCGGCGACAAGGGCCGGCGACGGACCAAGAAGGGCCTGCGCGAGGGATACGACCTGATGCGTTATGACGAGGCCGAAGTCGCGCGGATCGCGCGCGTCGGGTTCGAGACGGCGGCAAGCCGATCCGGCCAGTTATTGTCGGTCGACAAGGCCAACGTTCTCGACACGTCGCAGTTGTGGCGCGATGTCGTTAACGAGGTCGCGCGCGATTATCCGGCGGTCAAGCTCCAGCACATGTATGTCGACAATTGCGCGATGCAGCTCGTGCGCGCGCCTGGGCAGTTCGATACGATCGTCACGGGCAATCTGTTCGGCGACATCCTGTCCGATCAGGCGGCGATGTGCGTGGGATCGATCGGGATGCTGCCCTCGGCCGCGCTCGGCGAGACGGGGATGGGGCTGTACGAGCCGATCCACGGGTCCGCGCCCGACATAGCGGGGCGGGGCCGCGCCAATCCGTGCGCGGCGATCCTGTCGGCGGCGATGATGCTGCGCCATTCGCTGCGCCTGCCCGAGGCCGCCGACCGCATCGAGCGGGCGGTCGGCGCGGCGATCGCGGGCGGCGCGCGGACGCCCGATCTGGGCGGCGACTGCTCGACGGGAGCGATGGGCGATGCGGTGCTTGCCGCCCTATGAGGCGCGCTTCGTGGGCGGGCGGGCGGTGCTAGACCCAGCCGTCGAACCAGGTCCAGCGGCGGAACGAGTCCGCGGCGGCGAGCGGCATTGCGGCCATGATCGGGTAGAAATATGCAAAAGTACCGCCCGCGACGATCAACAGCGTCTCGTCCCAATCCTTGAGCCGTCCGTGGGCAAAGCGGTGGCACGCGGCGGCGATGGCGACCGAAAGCCAGATGCTCGGCAGATAGTAATAGTAGAAGAAGCCCAGTGACTTGGGGATGATCGCCCATACCGCGTAGGAACCGAACCACAACGCGGTTACGCCGCCGAGGTGCGGGTAGCGCTCGCGGATGAACGTCCGGCCGCATGCGGCGAGCGCGACCAACCCGCCCCACATCACCGCCGGGTTGCCGACCATCAGTACCCCGCGCTGCGCGCCGTCGGCAGGCTCGTACAAGTACCAGATCGGACGAAGCAGCAACGGCCAGCTCCACCAGTCGGATTGGTAGGTATGCGCGCCAAGCACCTGCGTCTGCTGCACATACATTGCCGACTGGAAGGGGAGCAGCGTCGATAGGGTCAGCGGTCGGTCGGCGTAGAAGAACGCGGGCGCGAAGGTCAGAAGGTAGGCCGTCGCGCTCGCCAGGCAGAGGATCGCGAGCGCGGGGATGAGGCTCAGGCCCGGCCACCGATCGGGCCGTCGCCATTTGAGCAACAGGAAGGCCGCCCCGGCATAGGCGACATACGGCGCGGCCGCCCATTTCACCCCTATCGCCAAACCCAGCATCACGCTCCCGGTCGTCCACCAGACGATCGCTCGTTCCCGCATCCCCCACAGCATCGCGGCGACCGCGCCGACGACCAGCGCCGCCATGAAGCCGTCGAGCATGCCGATCCGCGCCTGCACGAACACCGTGCCGTTCACGATCGTCAGCACGGCCCCGGTCGCGGCGGTGCGGACACTGCCGAACAGCCGCCACAGGATCCCGTACACGCCCAGCACCGTCGCAGTGCCCGCCACCGTCGATAATGCACGCCAGCCGATCGCGTTATCGCCGAACAGCGCGATGCCCGCCGCGATGAGGGTTTTGCCCAGCAGCGGATGCTCGGTGTTGAGCGGGTGAGACAACGCCATTATCGCGCGGGCGGCGGGCACGTAATGCACCTCGTCGAACATCAGGGTCGACGGCGTCCCCAGCCGTATCGTGAACAACGCCTGCGCGACGAGCCCGATCAGCACGGCGGCGGGCAGGGGACGGGTTATCGCGCGCATGACACGCCTCTCTTCCCCAGGCGCGCGGCTCCCGCAAGGCTATGGGCTTGCTCCCCGCCCCTTGCCCCTGCAAAGGCCGTCGCCATGAAGCGTACAACCGGTCAGGACCGCGCGATCACCGCCCGGTGGCGTCCCGCGACGCGCGCCATCCGCGGCGGCACCGCGCGCACCGAATATGGCGAGACGTCGGAGGCGTTGTTCCTGACGTCGGGCTACAGCTACGACCGCGCCTCCGATGCCGCTGCGCGCTTCGCGGGCGAGCAGGCGGGCATGACCTACTCCCGCCTCCAGAACCCGACCGTCGAAATGCTCGAACAACGGATCGCGTTGATGGAGGGCGCGGAGGCGTGCCGGACGATGGCGACCGGCATGGCCGCGATGACCGCGGCGCTGCTGTGCCAGCTGAGCGCGGGCGATCATCTGGTCGGCGGGCGCGCGGCATTCGGTTCGTGCCGGTGGCTGACCGATACGCTGCTACCCAAGTTTGGGATCGAAACGACGATCGTGGATGCGCGCGATCCGCAGCAGTTCGCCGACGCGATCCGGCCCAATACCAAGGTGTTCTTCTTCGAAACCCCTGCGAACCCCACCATGGATGTCGTTGATCTGCGGGCGGTTTGCGATCTGGCGCGCGCGCACGGGATCGTGTCGGTCGTCGACAACGCCTTCGCAACGCCCGCGCTGCAGCGGCCGATGGAATGGGGGGCGGACGTGACCGCCTACTCCGCGACCAAGATGATGGACGGGCAGGGCCGCGTGCTGGCGGGCGCGGTGTGCGGGACCGACGATTTCATCACGAACACGCTGCTGCCGTTCACGCGCAATACCGGGCCGACACTATCGCCGTTCAACGCGTGGGTGGTGTTGAAGGGGCTGGAGACGCTCGATCTGCGCATCCGGCGACAGTCGGAGAACGCGATGGCTGTCGGGCGCTTCCTGGAGGGGCGGGTGCCCCGGATGCTGCATCCGGGACTGCCGAGCCACCCTCAGCACAATCTCGCTATGTCTCAGATGGATGCGTGCGGACCCATCTTCGCCTTCGAGGTCGCGGACCGCAGCCAAGCGCATGCGCTGCTCGACGGCATGCAGCTGATCGATATCTCGAACAATATCGGCGACTCGCGGTCGCTGATGACGCACCCCGCTTCGACCACGCACGCCAGCGTCTCGGCGGAGAAGCGCGCGGAGATGGGCGTGACCGAGGGCCTGCTCCGCCTCAATGTCGGGCTGGAAGATCCCGCCGACCTGATCGAGGACCTTGATCAGGCGCTGGCGGGAGCGGGCCTATGAACACGCTCGGAGGCATGAAGGCGTTCTTTCCGCATGCGACGACGACGCGGGGCGTGACGGTACGCGTATCGGTCAGCTACCTGCCCGACCAGTCGGAGCCCGAGCGCGGGCGCTGGTTCTGGGCGTACCATATCCGCATCGAGAATGACGGCGATGAGGTCGTTCAGCTCCTGACGCGTTACTGGATCATCACGGACGGGCGCGGCGCGCGACATACGGTCGAGGGCGAGGGCGTAGTGGGCGAGCAGCCGCTCATCGAACCGGGATCGAGTTACGACTATGTCTCGGGATGCCCGCTCGCGACGCCGACGGGGACGATGGAGGGCAGCTACCATGTGATCGCGGGCGACGGCGACCTCTTCGACGTCGCGATCCCGCGTTTCGCGCTGACCGCTCCGGCGACCGCTCGTTGAGAGCGGAGCGTTGAAGCGGACCCACCTGCCGCTGAACGGCCTGCGCGTCCTCGACGCGGCGGCGCGGCACCTGTCCTTCACGCGCGCCGCCGACGAGCTGGCGGTGACGCCGGCCGCGGTCGGTCAACAGGTGCGCGCGCTCGAGGATACACTGGGCGTGGTCCTTTTCCGCCGCACCGCGCGCGGGCTGGAGCTGACCGCGGAGGGTGAGGCCGGGCTGGCGGCGCTCCGCGGCGGGTTCCTGCAATTCGAGGAAGCGGTGCGCGCGATGCAGGCGGGCCAATCGTCCAAGGCGCTGACGATCGCCGCGCCGCGCGACCTGACGGCCAAATGGCTCCTCCCACGCCTTGCGCAAATTGCGGCGGCCGACGGCGAGATGCGCTTCGCCGTCATGGCCTCGGATGAGGCGGTCGACTTCACCGAGGCCAACCTCGATCTTGCGCTGCGTTGGGGCGAGGGGCCGGGGAACCTGGAAGGCGAGGCGCTCGAGTCGGATGGGTTCGTCACGGTCGGGCGGCCGAGCGGAGGCGCGGCGTTGCGGATCGGTTGGCCCGGCTGCCCGGGCGACGACGCGGCCACGCCGATCGCGGTTGCCGACGCCGGCTTGGCGATCGACGCGGCGGCGGCGGGTCTTGGCCGCGCCGAGGTGCCGGAGCTGCTCGCGCGCGGGGACATCGCCGCCGGTCATGTCGAGGTCATCGGCGAGCCTACGGCGTCGCGGCTAGGCTATTGGATCGTCGCGCCGCTGCCGCAATGGCGGCAGAGGAAGGTGCAGGCGCTGGTCGACGCGCTGACTGCCTGACGCCTAGTTCTTCAGCTTCCAGCCGCGTTTGAGCAGCAGGTAGCAGAGCAGGCCGAGCGCTACGTCGATCGCCAGGATAACCGCGCCGCCGAGCAGCACCGGCGAGTCGGCGATCCCGAGGAAACCATACCGAAAGCCGGAGATGATGTAGAAGAACGGGTTGGCGTGGCTGATCGCGCGGAACGTCGGGGCGAGCAGGTCGACCGAATAGAAGGTGCCCGACAGCAGCGCGAGCGGGGCGACGACGAAGTTCTGGACCGCTGCGGCGTGGTCGAACTTCTCCGCCCAAATCGAGGTCAGAACGCCAACAAGCGCGAGGAACACCGATCCGAGCAGCCCGAACCATAGCGCCACGAACGGATGCGCGGGCGTGACGTTCACGCCCGGCCACAGCGCCATCGCCAGCCACACCGCCCCGCCGACGCAAAAGGCGCGCGTGACCGCGCCGCCGACCATCGCCGCCAGCAGCTCGGCGGTGGATAGCGGGGGCATCAGGTAATCGACGATCGTGCCCTGGATCTTGCCGACGAGCAGCGAGAAGCTGGCGTTGGCGAAGGCGTTGGTGATCATCCCCATGACGATCAGCCCGGGCGCGATGAAGTCGGCGAACGGCACGGCCCGTCCGTCGAGCGTCACCGCGTGCCTCGCGCCGAGCGCCACGGTGAAGATCACGAGGTACAGCAGCGTGGTGATCGCGGGTGCCCACACGGTCTGCAGCTGGACCTTGAAGAAACGGCGCACTTCCTTCACATAGAGCGTCTTGAGACCACCCCAATTGACGCCGCGGATCACCGGCACCCCCGGGGCGCTACGCACCGTCGATCGGGCCGGAGGCGCGTCGGTCAGGGGGCGGCTGCTCATGCGGGGCGGCGTAACCGCTGCCGCTTTGGGCCGCAACCGCCGACTACGGAACTGGAAAGTACTGACATGAGCTGGACCGACGAGCGTATCGAGACGCTGAAGGCGATGTGGGAAGCCGGGCAGACCGCGAGCCAGATCGCCGAGGCGCTGGGCGGGGTCAGCCGCAACGCGGTGATCGGCAAGGCGCACCGGCTGGAGCTGCAGGCGCGGCCCTCGCCCGTCAGGCCGAACGAGCCGGCGGCGGCCGAGCCCGCGGCGGCGGCGGTCAGGGAGGCCGAGCGGGAGATCGTCGAGGCCGAGCCGGAGGTCGTGGTTGAGCCGGTGGGCGAAGCAACGCCCGAGCCTGAGCCGGTGGTGGGACTCATCGTTCCGGTCGAGATCGAGCCGGAGCCGGAGCCGGAACTGACGGTGCTCGACGAGGACGCTGACCAGGATGACGAGCCTGATGCGGCACCCGCCATCGCAGCCGCTCCGCAACCGGTGCTGCGGTCGGTCGGACCCGGCGGCTTCCTGCGGCAGACGCCCGGCGAGCAGCAGGCGCCGCTGACGCCCGCACCGCCGCGCCGGCTCGTCCCCGCCAAGCCCTCGCCCGAGATCGCGGGCAAGACGGGTCTGCTCGATCTCAGCGACCGCGTGTGCAAATGGCCGCTGGGCCATCCGGGTGAGGCCGATTTCCATTTTTGCGGTGACAAGGTGAATCCGGGCTTTCCCTACTGCGTCGCGCATTGCGGGCACGCGTATCAGGCGCAGCTGCCCAGGCGCGATCGGCGTCCCGGACCGCCGTTGCCGTTCGGCGGACCGCGAGCGCGCTGACCGGCGCAGCCGGCGCGCGCACGCAGTCCGCCCGGCCGGCGCGGCTACAGCCGCGTCCGACGTCACGGGCTTTGCCCGTGACCGGTCTGAGAGTTCATCTTGCTGAATACAGGACAGAGCTCGCGGCTGCCCCGCTTGGCAGCGCGCCGCATACCTCCTAACAAGTTCCCGATATGTCCTCCGACCTCTTCTCCACCGCGAGCCGGCCCGCCGAGGGGTACGACGCGTCCTCGATCGAAGTGCTGGAGGGGCTGGAGCCGGTGCGCCGCCGTCCGGGCATGTATGTGGGCGGCACCGACGAGCGAGCGCTCCACCACCTCGCGGCCGAGGTGCTCGACAATGCGATGGACGAGGCGGTCGCGGGTCACGCCACCCGAATCGAGGTCACGCTAGAACCCGGCGACCGGTTGACGATCGTCGATAATGGCCGCGGCATCCCGGTCGATCCGCACCCCAAATTCCCGGGTAAGTCGGCGCTGGAGGTGATCCTGTCGACGTTGCATTCGGGGGGTAAGTTCGCAGGAAAAGCCTACGCCACGAGCGGCGGCCTGCACGGCGTCGGCGTCAGCGTCGTCAACGCTCTATCTTCCGATACCGTCGTCGAGGTCGCGCGCGAGCGGAAGCTGTACCGGCAATGCTTCGCACGCGGTCAGACGCTTGGGCCTCTCGAACAGCTGGGGGCCGCGCCCAACCGGCGGGGTACGTCGGTCGCGTTCACGCCCGACACCGAGATCTTCGGCCCCGATCTCCATTTCAAGCCCGCACGGCTCCACCGGCTTGCCCGCTCCAAGGCCTATCTGTTCGCGGGTGTCGAGATACGCTGGCGGTGCGCGCCCGAACTCATCGCCGACGACACCCCCGCCGAGGCGGTGTTCCAGTTTCCCGGCGGGCTGGCGGATCATCTACGCGAGCAGGTCGGTGGCCGCGAGGGCGCGACGGCCGAGTTCTTCGCGGGATCACAGGATTTCCCGGGCGACCAGGGCCGCGTCGAATGGGCCGTCGCCTGGCCGCTCTGGAGCGACGGCTCGTACAGCTGGTACTGCAACACGATCCCGACCCCCGACGGCGGTACGCACGAGCAGGGCCTGCGTCAGGCGCTGGTCCGTTCGCTGCGCCAATTCGGCGAGTTGGTGAAGGACAAACGCGTTCGCGACCTGACCGCTGACGACGTCGTGACCGGGTCCGAGCTGATGCTCTCCGTCTTCATCCGCGAGCCGCAGTTTCAGTCGCAGACCAAGGACCGGCTGACCTCGCCCGAAGCGGCCGGGCTTGTCGAAAAAGCGATGCGCGATCACTTCGACCACTGGCTAGGTGCCAGCATGGACCGTGGCCGCGCGCTGCTGGGGTATGTGCTCGAGCGGATGGACGACCGCCTGCGCCGCAAGCAGGAACGCGAGGTCAAGCGCAAGACGGCGACCTCGGCGCGCAAGCTACGGCTGCCGGGCAAGCTGACCGACTGTTCGGCCGACAATCCGGCGGGGACCGAGCTGTTTATCGTCGAGGGCGACTCGGCGGGCGGATCGGCCAAGCAGGCGCGCGACCGTAAGACGCAGGCGATCCTGCCGATCCGAGGCAAGATCCTGAACGTCGCATCGGCGACCAGCGCCAAGATCCTGGCGAACCAGGAGATCGCCGACCTAATCCAGGCGCTGGGCTGCGGCACCCGCAAGGACTGCGACGCGAGCCTGCTGCGGTACGAGCGGGTCGTCATCATGACCGACGCCGATGTCGACGGCGCGCACATCGCGACTCTGCTGATGACGTTCTTCTTCCAGGAGATGCCCGACCTCGTGCGGCGTGGCCACCTGCATCTGGCGCAGCCGCCGCTCTACCGCCTGACCGTCGGGGCCAAGTCGCTCTACGCCCGCGACGACGCGCACCGCGCCGACATCGAGCGCACGGCGTTCCGGGGCAAGAAGGTGGAGGTCTCGCGATTCAAGGGCCTGGGCGAGATGAACCCCATGCAGCTTCGCGAGACCACGATGGACCCGACCACGCGCGGCATGATCCGCATCACGCTGCCGCAGGAATATGAGGAGCGGGTCGGCGTGAAGGATCTGGTCGACCGCCTGATGGGCAACAATCCCGCCCACCGCTTCGCTTTCATCCAGGAAAACGCCGCGCGCGTGGAGGACGAGGCGCTGGACGCGTGACGGGCGCGTCGCACCTGCCTGGGCGGGCGTGACGCGCCGATCTTTCGCGGTTGAGCGTTCAGCGGCCCGCCAAGCGTTCCCCTTCGCGCTCGCCCAGCGCTCGTGCCAGCATCTGGTTGCGCGAACCGGCGGCCGTGATCCGGACGGTGTCGGCCTCGCATTCCCCACGATCGTTCGTCCGCACGTTGCGGCACAGCTTGCGCGCGGCCTTGTCCACACGCGCCAGAAAGGCGGCGCGACCTCCGGCGCTGTTCATGTCGAGGTCCGCATAGTATATGTGGATCTGGCGGTCGCCGACCGGCCAAGCCCCCGATCGGGCTGAAGCGGGCGCGGCGGCGAGTGCCAAAAGACTGACGGTCAGGGCGGCAAAGAGCTTGGTCATGACGGTGATCCTCGGTGGGTGCACGATCGGGGCGGGTTCGCTCCGACGCTTCCCCGTGTCGCGCTTCCGGCGCTCGGAGGGCAGGATGAGCGACCGATGGCTTGCCGATAATCGGCTGATTTCAGGCCGATCGCGGTGATCACCGCCGACCGGCTCGCGCGGATCGACCTGGCGCATACTCCCGGGTTCCGGCTTGCCCGCCTGACGGTTACGCCCGCCCTGCGACAGGTCGTGCGCGACGACGGCGCGAGCGAGGTGGTCGAGCCGCGCGTTATGCAGGTGCTCGTTGCGCTGGTCGAGGCCGACGGCGCGATCGTGTCGCGCGACGATCTGACCCAATGCTGCTGGGAGGGGCGCGTGGTCGGCGACGACGCAATCAACCGCGTGATCTCGCGCCTGCGCCGGCTCGCCGAAGGGCTGGGCGAGGCGAGCTTCCGGATCGAGACGGTGACCAAGGTCGGGTACAGGCTGGTCGCCGACGGACAGGCCGAACCCACACCGCTCGTCGACCAGCCCCTCGAGCGTACGCCCGTCGTCCCGCGACCGACGCGAAGAGTGCTGCTCGGCGGTATGGGTGCCCTTGCGGCGACCGTCGGCGTGGGCGGCTGGGCGCTGCTCCGCGACCGCGACGACCGACCGGCGAGCTCGCCCGAGGTCGAACAACTCATGCAGCAAGGGATGATGGCGTTCCGGCAGGTCACGAGCGATGGCTCCGCCCAGGCTGTGGCGCTGTTCGAGCGTGCGACGGTGCTGGAGCCCGGCAACGCCGATGCCTGGGGCCTATTGGCGGTGCTGTACGGGCTTGAGTCGCATGCCCGCAACCCGAGCATGGCGGCGGGACTGCGCGACCGGTCGCGGTCCGCCGCCGCGCGCGCGCTCGCGCTCGATCCGACCAATGGCTATGCGCGGCAGTCCCGGACGACGCTGTTTCCGCTTATCGGTGCTTGGCGCGAGAGGGAACGGATCGCTCGAGAGGTGCTCCGTGACGGACCGACGAACGACTCGATGATGGTCGGGCTGGCGCTCGTACTGGGTTCGGTCGGGCGAATGGGCGAGTCCGCCATATTGTTGGACGAAGCAACCGCCATCGCGCCGCCCGGGCCCGGCCCGCGCCATTTGCACGCGATGGCGTTGTGGGGAGCGAACCGCGTGGTCGAGGCCGATCGCGCCTTCGCCGAGGCGTTTCAGCTGTTCCCGCGTCACTTCGCCGTCTGGTACTCGCGGTTCTACTATCTGATGTACACGGGCCGCGCCACCGAGGCGGTCGCCATGGGTGCGGACCGTGAGAGCTGGCCACCGGGCATGGATCCTGTCCAAACCCAATGGATCGTAGAGGTGGCACGCGCGATCGAGACGCGCGCGCCGACGGCGATCGAACGCGCGGTGGAGACGAGTCTGCCATGGGCGCGAAAGGGCGTGGGCTATGCGGAGAACGTGATCCAGTTCGTGTCCGCGCTGGGCCGCCTCGACGAGGCGTTCGCCATCGTCGAAGCTCTCTTTTTCGGCCGCGGCTTCGTGGTTCCCGATATCCGCTTCGTGGGAGGTCAGGGCACATACACCAGAGTGGACGACCGCAGGACCAACATCCTGTTCATGCCGCCCGCTACCGCGATGCGTAGCGATCCGCGATTTCGTCGGATCACCGACGAGCTTGGCCTGGAACGCTATTGGCGGGAAAGCGGGACCCGGCCCGACTACCGCGCCTAGGTTGACGCGTTCCGGCGCAGGCCGGTATCAGGCGTAGCGGGCGGCTCGACGGGTCGCCTTTCGCTTTTCAGGAGTACGCCCCGTGGCCATCACCGCCCTCATGCCCGTCTATCCGCGTTGCGGGGTGCGGCCGGTGCGAGGCGAGGGCTGTTATCTCTATGGGGAGGACGGGCGCAAGTTCCTCGATTTCGCCAGCGGCATCGCGGTGAACGCGCTCGGGCACGGGCACCCCAAGCTGGTGGGCGCGATCGCGAGCCAAGCAGCGACGCTGATGCACGTGTCGAACCTGTACGGCTCGCCGCAGGGCGAGGCGCTCGCGCGACGGCTGGTCGAGAACACTTTCGCTGACACTGTGTTCTTCACCAACTCGGGCGCGGAGGCCGTCGAATGCGCGATCAAGACCGCGCGTCGCTATCACTTCGCGAACGGCCATCCCGAGCGGCATGAGCTGATCACGTTCGACATGGCGTTCCACGGCCGCACCATCGGCGCGATCTCCGCGACCAACCAGGACAAGCTCAGGAACGGATTCGAGCCGCTGTTGCCCGGTTTCGCCTACGCCCCGTTCGACGATCTCGACGCCGCGCTGGCACTGATCGGCCCGCGCACCGCCGGGTTTCTCGTCGAGCCGATCCAAGGCGAGGGCGGGGTGCGGCCCGCGTCCGAAACGTTCCTCAAGGGCTTGCGCGCCGCTTGCGACGAGCACGGGCTGCTGCTGGTGCTGGACGAGGTCCAGTGCGGTTACGGGCGCACCGGCCGCTTCTTCGCGCATGAACTGTACGGCGTCACGCCCGACATCATGGCGGCGGCCAAGGGCATCGGCGGCGGCTTCCCGCTAGGCGCGTGCCTCGCGACCGAGGAGGCGGCCAAGGGCATGATCGCGGGCACCCACGGCTCCACCTACGGCGGCAATCCGCTGGCGATGGCCGCGGGCGAGGCGGTACTCGACGTGATCCTGGAGCCCGGTTTCCTGGAGCATGTGGGCGACATGGGGCGTCGCCTGCGCTCCTCGCTCGAACAGATGATCCCGAATTATGACGGCCTGTTCGATCACGTGCGCGGCCACGGGCTGATGCTCGGCCTGAAGCTCAAGAGCGACTGCCGCGCCTTTGTGGCGCACGTCCGAGACCATCACGACCTGCTGCTCGTCGCGGCGGGCGAGAATGTCGTGCGAGTGCTGCCGCCGTTGATCGTCGACGAGAGCCACATCGCCGAGTGCGTGGAAAAGCTGAGCGAAGCCGCTCGTGTGTACGTGCCGGCGACCGATGACTGAGTTCCGCAGCTTCTTGTCCCTGTCCGACGCGGGCGAGGATGGGCTTGCCGCGATCCTCGCCGACGCCGGAGCCCGCAAGGGGGCGCGGGCGGGATGGCCCAAGGGGCGGGTCGATGCCGACGCGCCGCTCCGGGACTGTGTGCTGGCGATGGTGTTCGAGAAGAACTCGACTCGCACCCGCGTATCGTTCGATGTCGGTATGCGCCAATTGGGCGGCCAGACGATCGTGATGGAGGCGGGGCAGATGCAGCTCGGCCGCGGCGAGCCGGTGTCGGACACCGCGCGCGTGCTGTCCGGATATGTCGATGCGATCATGCTACGCACCGACGACCACGCCAAGCTGGAGAATCTGGCGGCGCACGCGTCGGTGCCGGTGATCAACGGGCTGACCGACCGGTCGCACCCGTGCCAGATCGTCGCCGACCTGCTGACGATCCAGGAAACCGGCCGCGCGCTGCCGGGCCTGAAGGTCGCGTGGCTCGGCGACGGCAACAACGTGCTCGCGTCGCTGATCGAGGCGGCGGCACTGCTGCGCTTCGACGTGATCGCCGCGTGTCCGCAAGGGTTCCAGCCCGACGAGGCGGTCGTCACGGAGGGGCGAGGCCGCGCGCGCGTGGTCGCCTCCCCGCACGAGGCGGTGGAGGGCGCGGACCTGATCGTCACCGACAGCTGGATCTCGATGGGCCAGGCGCATGCCGACACCAAACTCGCGGCGATGTTGCCGTATCAGGTCACGGCCGACCTGATGGCCCGCGCCAAGCCCGATGCGTCCTTCCTCCACTGCTTGCCCGCGCACCGGGGCGAGGAGGTCGCGACCGACGTGATCGATGGGCCCCGCTCGCTGGTCTGGGCGGAGGCGGAGAACCGGCTCCACGCGCAGAAATCGATCCTGCGCTGGTGTTTCGGGCAGATCGGCTGAACCGGGCGCGTCGTTGATACCGGGGCTCTATTTCTTATCTTTTCGACGATGCACGACCTTCTTACCCAAGACCTCGACCGCGCGCTTGGCTTCGCGATCCCGTCGCGCAGCGCGCGCGGGCGGATGGTGCGGCTCGGCCGCGTGCTCGACACCGTGCTCGCCGCGCACGCTTATCCACCCGCGATCGAGACGCTGCTCGCCGAGGCGTTGACGCTGGCTGCGCTGATCGGCTCGACGCTCAAGGATGCGACCGGTCAGCTCACCATGCAGGCGCAGAACAAGGGCGGCATCGTCGAACTGCTGGTGTGCGACTACCAGGGCGGCGAGCTTCGCGGCTACGTGCAGTATGACGCCGACCGGCTGGCGACGCTGCCTGCCGAGCCGACGCTCTCCGAACTGTTTGGCCAAGGCTACCTTGCGATCACCTTCGACTTGGCGGTGACGAAGGAGCGTTATCAGGGCATCGTCCCGCTGGACGGCGAGACGCTGTCGGCCGCCGCCGAGAATTACTTCGTTCAGTCGGAGCAGATACCCAGCCTGGTGCGCGTCGCCATCCGCAAGCGCGCCGATGGCCGGACGGTGACGGGCGGGCTGTTCCTGCAGCATCTGCCGGAGGGCGAGGACGGGCGCGAGCGTCTCCACACCCGCCTCGATCATCCCGAATGGGAGCATGTCGCGGCGCTGGGCGGCACGATGGGCGCCGACGAGCTCGCCGAGCCGGCGCTGCCGCTCGAGACGCTCGTCTGGCGGCTGTTCAACGAGGAACCGGAAGTGCGCGTTCTGGCCTCCACCCCGCTGGCGCAAGGGTGTCGTTGCACGCCCGAGCATATCGCAGGCGTCCTTGCCAAGTTCCCGGTCGGGGAACAGCGCGAGATGGCGGACGCCGACGGCGTAATCACCGTCGACTGTAAATTCTGCGCGCGCGACTTCCCCGTCCGGGTCGGGGCCGAGCAGGTTTGACAGAACGCGTTTACCGGATGGCAACCGATCGAGTCGCATGGCCCGTGGGTGCCCGTTCGGCACGTTTCTCCCTTGTCGGCGATATCGCCGCCCTCGGCCGCCCTTCGGGGCGGCCGCTTCTTCGCCCGGTTGCGTGCCCGCGCCGCGCAGCCTAGCGCCCCGAACATCATGAACACGCAGCAATTGGCGGTTGCCCTCGTCTCGGGCGGTCTCGACTCGATGGTGGCGGCCGCGCTCGTGCGCGAGCGGGGGTACCGCCTGCTCGCGCTGTCGGTCGACTACAACCAGCGCCACCGGATCGAGCTCGCCGCAGCCGAACGCGTCGCTGCCGCGCTCGGCGCGGAGCGGCACGTCGTGCTCCCGCTCGACCTGTCGCGCTTCGGCGGATCGGCGCTGACCGGTGTCACGCCCGTTCCCAAGGACGGAGTGGGCAGGGGCATTCCCGTCACCTACGTGCCCGCGCGAAACACCATCTTTCTGTCGCTGGCGCTCGGATGGGCGGAGGCGGCGGGCGCGCGCGATCTGGTGATCGGCGTCAACGCGCTCGATTATTCGGGCTATCCCGATTGCCGGCCCGAGTTCGTCGCCGCCTTCGAAGGGTTGGCCGAGCTCGCGACGAAAGCAGGTGTCGAGGGCGCAGCCTTCCACGTCCATGCACCGCTCCAGCACCTGACCAAGGCCGACATCGTCCGCGAAGGCGCACGGCTTGGACTTGAGATGGGGCTGAGCTGGTCGTGCTACGATCCCACCCCCGATGAGCTGCATTGCGGCCTCTGCGACTCGTGCCGCCTGCGCGCGAAGGGCTTCGGGGAGGCGGGCGTGCCCGATCCGACGCGCTACGCCGCGCAGCCATGAGCGTCCCGGGATGAGCTACGCAGTCAAGGAGATGTTCCTGACGCTCCAAGGTGAGGGCGTGAATGCGGGCTCACGCGCGGTGTTCGTGCGCTTCGCGGGCTGCAACCTATGGTCCGGCCGCGAGCGGGACCGCGCCGCGGCCGTTTGCCGGTTCTGCGACACCGACTTCGTCGGCATCGACGGCGTGGGCGGCGGGCGCTTCGCGGACGCCGACGCGCTCGCCGCCTCGGTCGCGGATCACTGGGGCGATGGCCGCGACGGCCGCTTTGTGGTGCTTACCGGCGGCGAGCCGATGCTCCAGATCGACGACGCCGTGGTCGACACGCTTCATGCAGCGGGTTTCCGCATCGCGGTCGAGAGCAACGGCACGCTCCCCGCGCACCCGCGCATCGACTGGGTGTGCATCAGCCCCAAGGCGGGAAGCGTGGTCGTCCAGCGGCGGGGCGACGAGCTGAAGCTCGTCTGGCCTCAAGCCGGCATGGATCCGGTCGCGCTCGAAGAATGGAACTTCGCCCACTGCCTGATCCAACCGCTCGACGACGCGAACGCCGCCGCCAATCAGGCGGCGGCGATCGCGCTCGTCATGGCGCGTCCGCGCTGGCGGCTGAGCCTGCAGACGCACAAGCTGCTGGGGCTGCGCTAGCCGGTCACCGCGACGCGATTCCGACCGCCTGCGTGGCGGGCCAGGTCGCGGGGCCGCACTTCTTGGCCTGCCACTCGCCCTTCCTGTTCCAGCATGCCGCGTCCATGCGCGGATGCAGGGCGGCGATATCGCGCCAATCGTTGCGCGGGAACCGCTGCTCGCCGAACGGCACCAGGCTGTTACGTACCTCCTGCATCCGCGCTTCGGCGAGTTCGTGGAAGTGGCCGCGCGGTGTGAAGTTCGCATCCGCGCCGATCGTGTTCGCGGTCTGGCAAAAGCCGCGCTGAGCGCCGACAGTCGCATAACTTGAATAGATCCGCGTCCCGAACTGGTCGAGCGCGGTCTGGCCCGCCTTCTTGGTCTTGCCCGTCCGCACGAAATATTTCGTCAGGACATCGAATGAGTCCTTCAGTTCGTCGCGGTGGTCGACCAGCAGCGCGTTGTAGTTGCGCACGGTATTCAGGGTCGGCTCGAACTGGCATTGCAGCGCGGCCACGTTCAGCCCGGCGCGCATCGTCCAGACCAGTCCGGCGCGCAGCTCGTCCGGCGTGGCTTCGGGCAGGGGCGAGCCGATGATGCCCGGCTCGTCGCCCTTTACCGGCTGTCCGGCCAGCGGCTTGGATTGGAGGAAGAACTGGGCCGACGCCGGGGTCGCGCCGAGCGCGCACATCCCCAACGCCGCGCCTGCGGCCACACGCAACACCCTCATCACACCCTCCAGGTCGGTAAGACCCGGATTCTAGGGGATTGCACGCTCACGCCCAAACGCTTTTTAACCATTTCATCGCGTTAGCGCCGGACCGGATCGAGCGTACGTCACGACGACCGAGCGGACATGAGAAAGGGGCCGCCCGGCATCCCGGACGGCCCCTTGTCAGACGGGTCGCGAACGACCCGCGCGATCACATCGCGTTGGTGGTCGTCGTCGTGGTGGTGGTGCTGTTCGACATTCCGGTGTCGTTGCCCATCATCATCGAATCGTTCGACATCATCATCGAGTCGTTGGCCATCATGCCACCGTTCATGGCGCCATCGACGGCGGTCATGTTGTCGGTCATGGTATCCATGCCCTCGGTCGCGTTCAGGTCGGTGACCATCGTGTTCTCGGTCGCCGTCTCGTTGTTGCCGCCGCAAGCCGACACCAGCAGCGCCGCGCCGGCGATCATGGAACCGGTCAGAACCTTGGAGATGAGTGCACGCATTAGTAAAGCTCCCTTGTGATAATGATCTGGACGGCACCACAAGGTTGCTATCACCCAAATC
>NZ_CAXSBH010000028.1:0-32532 GCF_964235535.1 uncultured Sphingomonas sp. | reverse complement strand
GCTACGACGTCAAGAAGCCGTTCGAGGGCGTGATCGGCAACCTCAACCGCCGCCTGCTCCAGACCGAGAGCACCTGGATGCGCGAGGAGCTGACCAAGTACCAATCCGCCGCCCCGTGCGAGACCTGCCGCGGCGCGCGCCTCAAGCCTGAGGCGCTGGCCGTCAGGATCGCCGGCCAGGACATCAGCCACGCGACCCACTTGTCCGTCGTCGACGCGCTCGCCTTCTTCACCGACATGCCCAACCACCTCGGCGACCAGCAGCGCGCCATCGCCGAGCGCATCCTCAAGGAGATCGTCGAGCGGATCGGCTTCCTCAACAATGTCGGCCTTGATTACCTGAACCTCAACCGCACCAGCGGCACGCTGTCGGGCGGCGAGAGCCAGCGCATCCGCCTCGCCTCCCAGATCGGCTCGGGCCTGTCGGGCGTGCTGTACGTGCTCGACGAGCCCTCGATCGGCCTGCACCAGCGCGACAACGACATGCTCCTCGTCACGCTCCGCCGCCTGCGCGACCTCGGCAACACCGTGCTCGTCGTCGAGCATGACGAGGACGCGATCCGCGCCGCCGACTACGTGATCGACATGGGCCCGGGCGCGGGCGTGCACGGCGGCGAGATCGTCGCGCAGGGCACGCTCGAACAGGTCCTGAAATCGCGCACCAGCCTGACCGCCGACTACCTCAACGGCACCCGCGAGGTCCCGGTCCCGGCCAAGCGCCGCCGCGGCACCGGCAAGAAGATCACCGTCCAGAACGCGACCGCCAACAACCTGCGCGGCGTCACCGCCTCGATCCCGCTCGGCACCTTCACCTGCGTCACCGGCGTCTCGGGATCGGGCAAGTCGAGCTTCACCATCGACACGCTCTTCGCCGCCGCCGCGCGCGAGCTGAACGGCGCGCGCATCCTGGCGGGCAAGCACGACAAGATCAACGGCCTCCAGCATCTCGACAAGGTCATCGACATCGACCAGTCGCCGATCGGCCGCACCCCGCGCTCCAACCCCGCCACCTACACCGGCGCCTTCACCCAGATCCGCGACTGGTACGCCGGCCTGCCGGAAGCGCTGGCCCGCGGCTACAAGCCCGGCCGCTTCTCCTTCAACGTCAAGGGCGGGCGGTGCGAGGCCTGCACCGGCGACGGCCTGCTCAAGATCGAGATGCACTTCCTCCCCGACGTGTACGTCCAGTGCGACGTCTGCCACGGCGCGCGCTACAACCGCGAGACGCTGGAGGTGAAGCACAAGGGCAAGTCGATCGCCGACGTGCTCGACATGACCGTCGAGGACGCCGCCGCCTTCTTCGCCGCCGTCCCCCCCATCCGCGACAAGATGGCGATGCTGGTCGAGGTGGGGCTGGGCTACGTCAAGGTCGGCCAGCAGGCGACCACCCTGTCCGGCGGCGAGGCGCAACGCGTCAAGCTCGCCAAGGAACTCGCGCGCCGCGCCACCGGCCAGACGCTCTACATCCTGGACGAACCTACCACCGGCTTGCATTTCGAGGACGTGCGCAAGCTGCTCGAAGTCCTCCACGCCCTGGTCGAGCAGGGCAACACCGTGGTCGTGATCGAGCACAACCTCGACGTCATCAAGACCGCCGACTGGGTGCTGGACCTTGGGCCGGAAGGCGGCGTGAAGGGCGGCGAGATCGTCGCCGAAGGCACGCCCGAACAGGTGGCGAGGGAGCCGCGGAGCTTTACGGGTCGGTATCTGGCGCCGTTGCTGGATAAGGGCAGGGCACCCCGCGCCGAAGCGGCTGAGTAGCCCTCTTACCCTCTCCCGCCTTCGCGGGAGAGGGACAGGCGCGAAGCGCCAGGGTGAGGGCAGTAACAGCCGAGTAGAAGCAAGAGTGACCCCTTCCGCTCCACCCCGCTCCGCGCTAGCCTGCGCTTATGGCCAAGATGTCGCTCATCGAGTCCGAGTTCGACACCACGGAGGACGCCTCCGCGCATGACGCCTGGTTCCGCGCCAAGGTCGCGGTCGCGGTCGCATCCGACGCCCCATCATCCCGCACGATCAGGTCATGGCGGAGGTGAATGCAATGCTTAAGACTAGGCTACTACAAACATGACGCTTTGCGGAGCAATGTACTCCGGTGCCAGCTTTGTAGCTTTCGGCGATGTAATGCTCTCGCGGCGTTTTGCCCAGCCGGTGCCGCTTCCGACAACAATCGGGTCAACTGACGATGAAAGTTTAGTTACTCCAGACGGCTACTCTCCGTCGAGATTGCATCAGAAGATCGTCTTGATAAATGCTAACACGCTGATGCTTTGGTCTGGGCTTTATACTAAAGCAAGGTTGTTTTACCGGTATCTATGTTCTTGCTTGAGTAGTTGTCGACCTACCCCGGACGAAGTACGCAGGATTATAAGTCGCTTTCCTGACTCTCTCAATCCAGAGGACATCGAAATATGCGTCATTGTTATTGACAAGAATGACTATGCGCATCCTATGACGCTTAATACTGTGATGTACCCTCTTGAAACTATTGATGGTTTTTTAACACTAGGAAGTGGAACGGAGGACGCCTTTAATCCTTTACTACAAGATATTATAGAGAGTGCAATACTATCTAATAAGTGCGCGATGAGCGCACTCAGGTTCTTTGGAAGCGCTCTAATTCAGCAATCTCTACATGGCTACGGTTTACAAAAATCTTGGGGTGGAGGTTTTGAGATTGTCGTTAAGAGTGAAGTTGGTTTCACGAAGATTAATGAAATTCTTGTACGAGGATGGACGGTACATAAAGATCAAGTTTGGAAACTTGTTCCTACAAAGTATTGGTTTTTCCAAGCTTATGAAAATGGTATCCTAAAGGTTTTTCCGATCACGCCTAACGATCCTAGTCTTTCTTATAATCCATTCGTGGCTAAAAGCTTTGATCCTAGATCTAGAAAGGAGTGTCTAATCGGCTCTCAAACTCCAAGTCACGTTATAGACCTTACTTTCCCGATTACTTACTCTATGTCTAATCCGAATGGAATGATGATAAATATAGCAGCGTCAGATTGTCTGATTGAAAAAGTCGATTTAGATCCCACTGGGTATAAAGTGTCACGAAATATTAAAGCAGAGTTAGATTTGCTTTGGTCATTTCTGAGCGAGTTTAGGAAAAGAGGTGTTGTGTTATAGGTGCGAGTGCAATTCTAGGCTCGCTATCATCGCGCATACTGATGACTCGTCGGGCGACCTCGCGTGGCGTGCGGCTTAAAAAGGTAGAGGGGAGTAGTCGCGCGCGTGCCTAATCCGCTGCCCTCCTACCGCCCTGAGTTCGAAGCCGCTCTCCGCATTTTAGCCCGCGTCAGCGAGGCCATGAGAGCGCGGGGCTATGAAGCGCCGATCCTCGTCGGCGGCGGCGCGGTCGAGCTCTACACGCGGAGCGCGATTACCACGGGCGACTTCGACGTCGTCACCGCGCGGCAGGAGGAGTTCGAGGCCGAGCTGCGCCGTGAAGGCTTCACCAAGCCGATCGGGATCGGCCACACCTCTCTGGGGTGGGTCCACGCTGATTTACGCCTTGGCTTCGAGGTGGTATCGTCGTCGCTGCTCGACGGCATGGCCGATCGGGACCGCGTGGTCCTGATCGACCTCGACCGCGACGGCGTGGCCGCGATCGTCTCCATCGAGGACATGATCGCCGACCGCATGGGCCAATATGCCTCTGGCGCCGCGCCGGAAATGCTCGAACAGGCGCGCGCCCTGTTTCGACTTCATGCTGACGCCGATATGGACTATATGGACAAGCGCATCAGGTACGAAACGGCGGGTGATCATGGCGTCGCATCCATTCAATCCTAAGCGGCCGATCCCGCTTGGCGAGTTCGCCGCGGACATTGAGCGCCGCCGTGCGGAGACGGGAGTGACGGACGTACCCCGCAACGCCGGCAACCGCCGCACCGACTCTAAGCGCGCGCTGCTCGCGGCGATCGAGAATGCCGGCGGACGCTGGTGACGCCGGGGCCGGGGGCCGCTACAACCCCACCGCCTTGCGCAGCGCCTCGTTGATCCGCCCCTGCCACCCCGGCCCGCCCGCGCGGAAGCGGTCGAGGATCTCCGGGTCGAGCCGCAGCGTCACCTGCCGCTTGGGATGCTCGCCCAGCGGCGGACGGCCCCGCACCACGCCGTTCGGCCCGAGATAGCCCGTGGCCGGGCGCACGACTTTGCCGCCGACGCGCAGCTCGCTCACCGCCGCAAGCTCCGCCGTCAGCTCCGGCGCGTCGTCCGGGTCAATCCAGTCCGACATGCGCGATCTCCCATCCATGCATCCGCCGCATCGAGATGACGCGGCACGCTCCGTTCCGCTCGACCCACACCACCGCCACCGCGAACTCGTCCAGCCAGCCATAGGTGACCTGCCGACGCTCGCCATAATCGATGCGCAGATCGTCGGCTGTGATCGACCTGCTCGCGAACACCTTCGGCGCGTCGAGAAAGTCCAGCCCACGCTCCCGCAACGTCTCCGCTCGCTTGACCGGGTCGAAGCTGATATCCACGAACGCGATATGTAGTTACTAAAGTAGGCCGGTCAACCCCTGCGTAGGCGGGGGTCGGACTGGGCTGCCGGCCCCGCATGGTCCGCTTTGTTTCTGCTTCCGCAAAAATATTCGCCGGCGGGGCTGTCCTACAAGCTTCCTCCCTGCATAAACCCCTGGTCACCCTTTGTTCCCACATCAGGAGACGAATCAGTGACCACCCCCGCCGAACCTCATACCGCCCCGCGGCCTGCCGCGCTGCCCGAGCCGACGACCTACGCCGAACGCCACCGCGCCGCCGAAGCCAAGAAGATCGACACCGCCACGCAGGCGCTGAGCGGCCTGCTCGACTATCTGGACGAGCATGGCGAGCTTCCGCCCGAACCAACGCCCGCCGAGCAGGTCGCGGTCGTCCTCGCCGATCGCCCGCGCCTGACCGCGGGGGGCTGGAACCCGCCCAAGCAGCGCGCCTTCATCGAGCATCTGGCGGTGTCCGGATCGGTCACGGACGCCGCCGCTCATGTCGGTATGACCCGCCAGGGCGCATATCAGCTCCGACGCCGCGAACCCGGATCGGTCTTCGCGCTGCTGTGGGACATCGCGATCGCCCTCGCCCGCCAGACCCTGCTCGACGAGGCGACCGAGCGCGCCATGGTCGGTCGAGAGGTGCCCGTCTGGCACCGGGGCGAGCAGGTCGGCGCGCGTGTCGTCCACAACGACCGGTTGCTGATGTTCCTCCTGAAGCACGACGCGCCCAAGCCGCATCCGTCGTTGCGCCTGGACCAGCTGCTCCATCTCTGGCCCGTCATGATGGCCGAGATCGACGGCGTCCTGCCCCCGCCCGAGGACGCGGCCGAGTTCGCCGCGCTCGCGGACCGTTTCGGAAACGATGGGGCGTGAGCGTTTCCGTCGCGGTGTCAATCGGCGTCAAGCTGGGGAGGCGGGCCGCGGGCAAAGCCCGCGTCGTCGGTCGCGGCTGTAGCCGCGCCGGCCGGCGACGCGTATACGGGGTTGCGCTGCTCCGCAGCGCTCCCCATATACGCGTCGCTCAAGTCGCATATCGACGGTCTACGGCGCTTTGCTGCACCTTCTTCCTTCTTTCCCTGCCGCCGCGGCACCAGGTCGTCCGACACGCGGGCGACCTCCCAAAAGAAGGAAATCTCTATGACCATCGGTACCGTCAAGTTCTTCAACGCCGACAAGGGCTATGGCTTCATCGCCCCCGACGATGGCGGCAAGGACGCGTTCGTCCATATCACCGCCGTCGAGCGCGCCGGCATGGTGACGCTGCGCGAGAACCAGCGCGTCGGTTACGAGCTCGAGGAGGATCGCCGCGGCAAGATGTCGGCGATCAACCTCCAGCCGCAAGACTAACCAGTCCATCTGCGGGGCGGTCCCACCTGGGACCGCCCCGTTTCGTTACGCGTGTGGAACTTTCCGCTCTCTCCGTAGGTTATGTGGTTAAAGGGGATAGTCTCGATGCGTGAATCCGAATTCTTCACCGCCCGCGCCACCGCCGCGCAGGCGGAGGCCGACGCCGCCGTCCTCGACAATGTCCGCGAGCGCAGCCAACGCGCGCAGCAGGCCTGGAACACCATGGCCCAGCGCTCGCTCCGCTCCGAAGGCGCGCGCGACGCCCGTGAAGCCGCCGCCGCCTCCGCGCAGGCCGCCGCCGCCGGTAGCGCCCGCCCCGATTTCATGTTCCGTCCGGACGAGCCGACCGGATAAATCGGGCGAGCGGACGATCGTGGGCGTCGGTCCCATGCACCCTTCCTGCGACTCGCGCGTTCCCGGGGCTCCAATCTAGAGAGCAGGAGCCCCCGATGGCCGACACCGGCAACGACGTTACGATCCTCAACACGCTGATCAAGACGGTCAACGACTCGATCCAGGGCTATCAGGAGAGCGCCAAGGACATCGGCAACCAGCGCCTCGCCTCCATGTTCCAGGACCGCGCGATGGAGCGCCAGAAGGTCGCGACGCAGCTCCAGGCCGAGGTAGGCCGGCTCGGCGGCGACCCCTCGGACGGCGGCTCGATCCTGGGCTCCGCCCATCACATCTTCCTCGACATGAAGTCGGCGATCACCGGCAAGGACGACGACGCGATCCTGGCCGAGGTCAAGCGCGGCGAGGAATACCTGCGCGACAAATTCGACACCGCACTGGCCGAGACGAACCTGGGCGCGTCCACGCGTGAGGTAGTCAGCCAGGCCGCGCAGTCGGTACGCCAGGGCGCGGACTCGGTGAGCGGCTTCAGCAACGCGATGTGATCGATCCGGAGCGCGGGCCGGATCGGTCCGCGCTCCACCCACCCCAGCAACGGCCGCAGCCATGCGGCGAGGAGTCAGCGCCATGACCAGCCGACCGACCGACAGCGACGCCATGGCGCTCGACTCCATGCCCCCGACCGGCGGTGTCGTCGCCGACGATACCCCATTTGCAGCTACGACGCGGACGGAGACGCGCGGACCGACGCGCATCCGGCTCGGTCGCGACCGCCATGTCGAGGTCGACGGTCGCCGCACCGCGCTCGCCGCGGGCGCGCTCGGCTTGGGCGTGCTCGCCTACAAGGGCGTGACCGCGCTCCTCGGTCGCCGGTCGAAGAAGGTCGGAACCGCCAAGAGCTCGGCCGTGCCGTTCCAGCGTGACGACGGCACCAGGACCGCACCCGCCGCGACCGGACCCGCCCCGACCCTCGGCACGACCCATGCCGCGACCGGCACCGCTCCGGAGTTCATCGGCGAACCTGCGAGCACGCAGTCCGACACGCCCTTCGTCGCCGCCTCCCAGAATGACGACACCGCCGGCTTGCTGGTCGAGGTGACTGAAATCGACATCGTCACGATCACCCCCGTCGGCGGCGCGTCCGGCGATGCGACAGGTGACAAGGCCGACCGCAGCGCGCTAACCCCCGAGCACGTTCCCACGGACCTGATGGGCGATGCACCCCCGGGCGCGGGCGAGCGCGCGATCGACGCCTTCCGGCCCGATCCCACCGCGCCCGTGCCGGCCGAAATGCGCGAGTCCCTGCGCCCCGCCACCGGACCGGCGACGGGTTTCGCGGGCAACCGCGGCGATTTCGCCTCCGGTCTCAGCCAAGCGGATGGTTCGAAATGACCAATACCATGATGACGGTCTCCGACACTAAGGCTACCGACAATGGCGGCCTGATATGGAAGAAGATCAGCTACGGTTTGGGCGTTTTCTCGCTTGTGCTCGGCGCGGCGGAGCTCCTCGTTCCCAAGCGCATCGCCAAGGCGTTGTCTTCGGAGGGGCACGAGAAGCTGATCCGCGGTTTCGGTGCGCGCGAGCTGGTCGCGGGCGGCGGTCTCGTCACCGATCCGGGGCACGGGCTGCGCGTCTGGAACCGGGTCGCGGGCGACGCGATGGACTTGACCGCGCTTCACTTCGCCCGGGTGCGTGCGCCCGGCAACCGCACGATCTGGGGCGCGATCGCCGCGGTCGCCGCCGTGACCACGCTCGACATCTGCACCGCGGTCGGCCTTGACCGTCGCACGGGCAAGTCGCTCCCCATCGGCCGCTAAGGAAACACCTGCATGAGCATATTCGGCAAGATCAAATCCGCCATTTTCGGCAATAACGGACCGCTCGGCGGCGGCATACTCGGCGGCTCGAAGCCCGCCGCCCAGCCTAACCCGCAGACCACCCAGGCGCAGCCCCAGGCCGCGCCGCGTGCGCCACAGCCGCAGACGGCTCCGGCCCAGGTACCTGCCGCTCAGCCGGTCGACGTCGAACAGGTGCTGATGGGCATCGCGAGCCGTAAAGGCGGCCCCGACCTCAACTGGCGCACCAGCATTGTCGATCTGATGAAGCTGCTCGATCTCAACTCGAGCCTCGCCGACCGCAAAGAGCTCGCCACCGAACTTGGCTATACCGGAGCCAAAGATGGCTCGGCCGAAATGAACATCTGGCTGCACAAAGCTGTGATGCGTGAGCTTGAGAAGAACGGCGGCAAGGTTCCGGCCGCTCTCAAGGATTGAGGAACGCGGCCCGTCACCTCCGTCGAGGTGACGGGCGATCGCATTATTTCCCGAACAGCAGCGAAGATTTCCGCCCGCCGTCATCCTGCGGCGCATTCTGCTCCTTGTCGAGCGTCGCAGGCGCGTCGACCGCGTCGCCCTTCTTCAGATGCTGCATAGACATCGTCTGCGGCTCTTTGTCGACATCGAGCCGCGGCTCCGTACTTCCTTCCATCTTGGGCTGAATATAGTCGTTCATGATGCACTCTCCTTGCCGGGAAAGAACGCGGGGCGATGAGCAGGGGTTGCACCTACTTCAACGCGGTGCCCGACTCCTTCCACCGGTCGAGCACCTCGGACGCGGGCGGTAGCCGATCAGGGGTCGGCGCGGGTGTCAGCGCGGAGCTGCTCGACGCGATCACCGGCGGCACGTTACTCCGCGCCAGGCTAGTCCGCACCGGCGGGGATGCCACAGCTGCGACCGCGACCGGCGTCCGGACCATCGCCGGTCCATGCGGCCCCGGCATCGGCTCCCCGCCTTGGTATTCCTGCCGGAACGCCGCCCCCGTACCCCACCATCCCTTCCATCGATGAAAAAAGTGCGCGCCTACGACCTCGGTCATCACCAGCCCGCGGTTCCAGACAGGCCGGACCGCAAAGGTGTGGTAATGCGTCGCCAATCCCACCGGCGTGTACACGTCGCCCGCCAGCGCTCCCCAGGCGGTGCCCGCCGCGCGCGCCCATCCGGCCCGGCTCGGCGCGCGTGTCATCGCCCCGTCGCACGCGAACGAGAACTGGCATCCCCGCCGCTCCGAACCTTGATAGACGACGCCGCATACGGTCGCGGGAAAGGCGGGATGCCGTGCCCGGTTCAACACCACCTGCGCCACCGCCCGCTGTCCCACATCCGGCTCCGACGCGGCCTCGTAATAGATCGCCGCCGTCAGGCACTCGAGCGCCCGCGCCCGGTCGACCGGGCTCCCCTGCGCCATGGAGAATGGTCGAGCACCGGCGATCGCGACCTGCACCGACTCGCTCGTCAACTGCGGCACGGCCGGCAAGGCGGTCGTTCCGGTCACGCCCGCCGCAGGCGCGGCTTGCTCGCCGACCGCATCATCGGTGGTCACCTGGTAGGTAAGTGGCGGCGAGAAGGCGACCACCGGCGCGTGCTGCGCCTCCACCGCCCACCAGGTCAGCCCGGACGCGCCGAACGCCGCTACCGATGCCGGTACCGCCCAGCGTCGCCGTCGGCGGGGAAAGCGCTCATTCCGCATCGCCGCCCCCATAGCCCGGGGCGCGTTACCGATCTGCCATCCAATCCGGCCCGTCCCGCCACGGGACGGAGCAGGGGACCGTTCACCTCAGCGCCGGACTGTCCAGGTTCAATGCCGAGGCGGCGATCACCTCCAGCCTCGGATAACGTCGGCGTAGCGCGCCTTCGAACTGCCGCGCGTCGCCGACCACCACCACGCTCGCCCGGGCGGGGTCGAGCAGTTCGGCCGCGGCGGCCTGCACCGCACGGGGGTCAACCCCCTGCACCGCGCCTGTATAGCGACCCAGCTCGGACAGCGGTACCGACTGGACGATGTAATCGCCTAGTATGTCGGCGATGCCGTCCGTCGTCTCGATCGCACGACCAAAGCCGCCGACGAGCACCGCCTTACGGGTATCCAGCTCAGCGGCGGAGGCGAGGGCTGTGCCCAGCTTGCGCATCTCGTCGATAATGATCGCGACCACGTCGGGCGCGGTCGGGTTCTTGGTCTGCGTCCGCGCCTCGACCAAGCCGCCCTGCCGGCGCGCGGACAGCACACTCGTCGCGCCGTAGGAAAGCCCGCGCTTGATCCGGATCTCCTGGTTCAGCCGCGACGAGAAACCACCGCCCAGCGTAGTGTTGGCGACCGCGAGCGGATAGAATCGCGCGTCCGTTCGAGCGATCGCCGGACGGGCGACGACCACGCCTGCTTGCCCCGCGCCCGGCATGTCGACCAGCACCACCCGCGGCTCGGCGGGAGCCGCGATCGCCGCCTGTGCCTGCCGGATCGGACCGGTCCCGCGCCATGCGCCGAGATACCGTTCCGCCAGGGTCTGCGCCGCTGACGGGGTGATGTCGCCTACCATCAGCAGCGTCGCCGAGGTCGGGCTCCAGGTCGAACGGTAGGACCGCTGCACGTCCTCGTGCGTAATCGCCTTGAGCGAGGACGGCGTACCCTCCGCGGGTATGCCGTAAGGTGCCGACCCGAATACCGCGCGCGCCGCGACGAGGCGCGCGAGTTGGGCCGGGTCCTTCAGCTCGACGGTCACCGCGTCCACCGATTGGGCTCGCGCTCGCTCGATCTCGTCACGCGCAAAGGCGGGATTGACCGCCACATCGGCAAGGATCGCCATGGCCGGAGCGATCTGGTCCGACTTGACCGTCACGTCGATCGACGCGCCGTCGCGGCTCGCCCCGCTTTCGATCGAGCCACCCAGCAATTCGACCGCACGCGCGATTTCGGTCGCCGAGCGGCTCGTCGTGCCTTTGGTCAGCAGCGCCGAGGCGAGCGCGCTCGCTCCGCCACGTCCCGCCAGGTCGGTCGCCGCGCCGCCGGTCGCGACCAGCGACGCGGTGACGATCGGCAGATCGCGTCGTTCGACCGTGATCACTCGCATTCCGTTGGCGAGCCGCGTTTCGACCGGCCGTGGCAGCACCGCCGCGATCGGCGCGGCGGGCGCGGGCGGCAGGACGCGCTGGCCGGCGAGCGCGGGTGTCATCACCCTGACGTCGGCCGGCGCGCGCAGGTCGGCGACGCGGACCGTCGCCGCAACCGGCAGAGCGTCGCCGGCGACCTTCGCGGGCTTGGACTCGATAGGCAAATAGCGGATCGTCGCGGACTGCCGCTCGACCAGATACTTACCCGCGACCCGCTGGACATCCAAGGCGCTAACGCGCGCCACCGCGTCCAGCTGCTTCTGCGATGCGTCCGGATCGCCGTCGACGATCGTCGAACTGGCGAGCACGAAGGCCTTGCCCTCGGCGGTCTCGCGTTGCCGGATCGCGGCGGTCAGGATCTCGTTTTTCGCCTCCGCCAGCTCGGCGGCGGTCACGGGCTCGGTCTGGAACCGGGCGATCTCGCGCTTGAGCGCAACCTCCCCCTGCTCGACGCTCTTGCCGCCCGCGACGATCGCGTACGCCACGAAATTGCCGGTCGACTGTTTGGTGTCGAGGAACGCGGCCGCCGACTGCGCGACCTGATCGCGGTAGACGAGGCTCCGGTACAGCCGCGAGCTCTCGCCCGTCGCCAGGATCGCCTGGAGCACGGTAAGCGCCGGCGTGTCCGCATCGCGGTCGGGCGGCACGTGGTAACTGACCAGGACGGCCGGCAGCGGGGTGTTCGGCTCGTACACCGTCCATGCGACCGCCTGGGTTCGGGCAGGCTCGGCGACGGTGACGCGCGGGATCGGACGATCCGGCTTGGCGATCGGCGCGAAATAGCCGTCAACCCACCGGTCGAGTTGGGCGGGATCGAAGTTTCCCGACACGACCAGTATCGCATTGTCCGGCCGGTAGTAGGTCGCATGGAACGCGCGCACGTCATCGATCGACGCGGCTTGCAGATCGTCCAGGCTGCCGACCCCCGGCCGGGCGTACGGATGGACGCTGTAGGACGCTTGCGGATAATAGATCGAATAGAGCTTGCCGTAAGGAGTGGCGCGCGTGCGCTGGCGCAGCTCCTCCTTAACCACATCGCGCTCGGCGGCGAAGCTCACCGGCTCGACCACCAGGCTCGCCATCCGGTCGGCCTCGGCGAAAAGCAGCCGTTGCAGGTGGTTTGCGGGCACAACCTCGAAATAATTAGTGTAGTCGTCGCCCGTGGACGCATTATTATAGCCGCCGACATCCTCGGTCAGTCGGTCGACCTGCTCCGGCACGAGATTGCGCGTCGCCTTGAACATTAGGTGCTCGAACATGTGAGCGAAGCCCGAGCGGCCCTTGGGGTCGTCCTTGGAACCGACATCGTACCAGACCTGCACCGCGACGTTGGGCGTTGACGTGTCCCGGACCGCGAACACCCGCAGGCCGTTGGCGAGCGTGCGCTGCGTAAAGGCGATCGGCGGTACCGTCGCCCCGGTAGGCGGGCTTTGCGCAAAGGCGGAGGCGGGCAGGGCGACCGCCCCGATCAGCAGGGCGGCGCGGACCCGGCTCATTTGCCGCGCTTCGATCGGCTGGCGTAGAGGAGGGCGGCGGCGACCGCGGCGGAGCCGATACCCACTCCCACGCCGATCGCACCGAGCGGCCAATTCTTCGCACGGTCGGAGATGGTGCGCGCGGCGGCCTCGCTGCGCTCCTTGGCGGCGCGCGCGGTCGCCACAATCTCGTTGGGCTCGTCGTTCCGACCATCGGTCACGTCAACTCTCCTTTCGGCCGGGCATAGCGCGCGCGGAACTCGTTTGCGAAGGCTTCCAATCGCGCGCCCGCAATCGCCGCGCGCAGGTCGGCCATAAGCGCCTGGTAGAACCAGATATTATGCTCGGTCATCAGCATCGCGCCTAGGATCTCGCCCGCGCGGACGAGGTGGTGCAGATAGGCGCGGCTCCACGTCGCGCATACGGGACAGGCGCAGTCGGGGTCGAGCGGGCCTTGATCCTCCGCGAAGCGCGCGTTGCGCAGGTTGATCGGCCCTTCCCGCGTGAAGGCCTGCCCCGTGCGGCCCGAGCGCGTGGGCAGTACGCAGTCGAACATGTCGATCCCGCGTTCGACCGCGCCGACGATGTCGTCGGGCTTGCCGACTCCCATTAAATAGCGCGGCTTGTCAGGAGCGAGCTGGCCGGGCGCATAGTCGAGGCACCCGAACATCGCCTCCTGACCTTCCCCGACGGCGAGCCCGCCGACCGCATAGCCGTCGAACCCGATACCGAGCAGCGCGTCCGCCGACGCCTTGCGGAGCCGTTCGTCGAGCGCGCCCTGCTGGATGCCGAACAGCGCTGCGCCGGCGGCGTGCTCGTCGCCCGCGTCGAACGCGTCGCGGCTGCGCTTGGCCCATCGCATCGACCGCTCCATGGCGGCCGCCTGCACCTCCGGCGCAGAGGTGGTCGGCACCAGCTCGTCGAAGGCCATGACGATGTCGGAGCCGAGCAGCCGCTGGATCTCCATCGACCGCTCGGGCGAGAGCAGGTGGCGCGTGCCGTCGAGATGCGACTTGAACGACACGCCCTCCTCCGATCGCTTGGTCAGATCGGCGAGGCTCATCACCTGGTAGCCGCCCGAATCGGTCAGGATCGGTCGTTCCCAGCCGGAAAAGCGATGCAGCCCACCTAGCCGCGCGACGCGCTCCGCGCCCGGGCGGAGCATCAGGTGATAGGTGTTGCCCAGGATGATATCGGCTCCGGCCGTAGCGACGTCGCCGGGCTTCATCGCCTTGACCGTGGCGGCGGTGCCGACTGGCATGAAGGCGGGCGTGCGGATCACGCCTCGCCGCATCGCAATCTCGCCGGTGCGCGCACGGCCGTCGGTGGCATGGACGTTGAAGCGGAAGCGGATCATTCGCGGACGGCTGTGGGACAGGAGGATGTCGGTGTCGAGAGCAGCCGACACGAAGGTGGATAGCAGAAGTTAAGTGGTCAGCTGCGATGTGACTTGGCGAAGCAAGCGCCCCCGGTCGACGGGCTTCTCGTGTCGCGGCACGTCGGAATAGGCCGCCGGAATAGCGCTCGCGTCGTAGCCGGTGGTGAACATGAAAGGAATACTCTCGGCCGCCAACGCATCGGCGACCGGATGAACGCGCTACCGTAGCCGCTGCGTCGCGGCGCGTCCCGGTCGGGCATGGACACGCCGCTCTTCGTCCAGTTCAATACGACGCGCCGCTTCGTCCCGTCCGCCTCGACCCGCCAAACGACCTCCAACCTGCTATCCGGCTGATTTAGAGCCCCGTATTTCACGGCGTTGGTCGCGAGTTCGTGAAGCGCGAGCCCGATCGCCTGGGCCGACGTGGCCGGCAGCGTTACGGGGGGCCCCCGGATCCTGGACTTGCCGTCTTCGCCGGCATGCGCGGCTAGCTCGGCCGTCACCAGATCGCAAAGATCGACGTCGTGATGGTCCGCGCGCGAGCAACGCCTGGATGCGGGACAGCGCCCGCAGGCGGCTTTCGAACTCGGTCGAGAACTGGTCCAGCGTGATGCTGGAGCGGCGGGTCTGAGCGGCGATGGCCTGGGTGATGGCGAGCAGGTTGCGCGTGCGATGCTGAAGCTCCGCCAAAGGGCACTTCCTGGCTCTCCTGAAGGATACGAAAATCGTGGACGTCGGTCATGGTGCCGACCCAGTCGGGTTCCGCGCCGTTCGCGCCTTCCTTGATCGGGCAGGCGCGCGTCTGGTGCCATCGATAATCGCAACCCGCTACGCGCGAGATGCGGTGCTCGACCTAATACTCGCCTGCTTGCCGAGCCTCGCTCCAGGCCGTCTGCGTAACTTTGCGGTCGTCCGGATGTACCACGTCCAACCATCCCAGCCCGATGCTTTCCTCGAGATCAAAACTGGTGAACTCGATCCATTGCGGGCTGCCGCAGGTCCGCTCGCCATCCGGCCGCGAGCGGAACACGAACTGGGGTATGTTGGTGGCGAGGACGCGAAAGCGCCCCTCGCGCTCGCGCGCCTGCTCGTCGGTCCGCTGCTGCTTGGTCCGGTCCCGGACTCCAGCCTTGTGGACTTAGCCGCCACTATCCGCGGCAGCACGCGTTACACGCCGCGCCTGCTCAAGCATCGGCTGGTGAGCTAAATTCCTGAAATATAGTAGTAGCTTCACAACTGACCGTATACGGCTTGGCGGCTTAACTTGCGCCGCGCTCAGCTCCGGCGAACCCGGATACTTGACCGGCGGACGCCGGTGGGCGGATCACCGCCGTCGTCCCCGCTCCCGTCCGCGTCCGTCCTCTTCGCCCGGCGGGCGGGCGCGGACGGTGACGAGCTCGGCGCGGGTGAGCGCGCCGTCCTTATTCATGTCGTAGCGGTCGAACAGGGCGGTGAACCGGCGTTCTAGCTCGGCGGCGGTGATTCGATTATCGCCGTCGGCGTCGACCTCATAGGGTCCGGGCAGCGCGTTGGCATCGCCCAGCCATCGGCGTGCCCACTCAGCGTAGGCGATGTAGCCAACCCCGCGCTCGCCGGCGGCGGCCTCGGCCGGCGCGAAGGCGCGGGCGACGCCGGCGTCGCGCTCGGCGCGGGTGGTGAGCGCGTCGGCGTCCGCGTCGCAGGCGGCAAGGAACGCGGCGGCGGGCTCGACCAGGATGGTCGCGGGCGGTTGCGGGACCGGGGAGGGCGACGCGGACGCGGCGGCCTGGACGAGAAAAGCGATCAGCGGGAGCATGACGCCGTCCCTAGCGCAAAGAAGCTGGCCGCGCTCCACCAACTATGGCGGACAACGGCCGGGTGGGGATCAGGAGCCGATGATCACCGCAACGTCAGGGTGCCATTTCGTTATGTCCGCGGCCGCCGCGCTACGACTTCGGGAGGAGCAGGCACGCGTCGCCGTAACTGTAGAAGCGGTACCCGTCCGCGATCGCATGGGCATAGGCGTCGTGCATCCGCTCGCGCCCCATTAAAGCCGACACGAGCATGAATAAGGTCGAGCGAGGCAGGTGGAAGTTGGTCAGCAAGCCGTCAGCCGCGCGGAAGCGGTGGCCGGGGGTGATGAAGATGGTGGTATCGCCCTCGAACGGCCGGACGCGGCCGTCCTCGCCGCAGGCGCTTTCGAGCAGGCGGAGCGAGGTGGTGCCGACCGCGATCACGCGCCCGCCGCCCGCGCGCGCCGCGTTCAGGCGATCGGCCGCCCCGGCGTCGATGCGACCCCATTCGGCGTGCATTCGGTGCGCATCGGTATCCTCCGCCTTGACGGGCAGGAAGGTGCCCGCGCCGACATGGAGCGTCAGCATCGCGTGCCCGACGCCGGTTTCGCCGAGCCGCCGCATCAGGTCGGGCGTGAAATGCAGCGCCGCGGTGGGAGCCGCTACCGCGCCCGGCCGATCGGCGAACATGGTCTGGTAATCATCTGCGTCGCGCGCGTCGGTCGGGCGGCGCGCGGCGATGTAGGGCGGGAGCGGCATGACGCCCGCGCGGCCCAGAAGCAGCTCCACCGGCTCGTCGCCCAGAAAGTCGAGCGCGAGGCTACCGTCCTCGGCGCGGTCCGACGCCACGGCCGCCACGTCGTGGCCGAACTCGATCCGGTCGCCGTCGCGCAGGCGGCGCGCGTTACGGATGAAGGCTCGCCAGCGCCGCGGACCTTCGCGCTTATGGAGCGTCGCACCGATCCGTGCATCGCCGCGCCTGCCTTCCAGCCGGGCGGGGATGACACGGGTGTCGTTGAAAACGAGCAGATCGCCCGCGCGAAGCTCGCCCGGCAGGTCGCGGACCAAGGCGTCATGGCGGCCGTGCGCACCCACGACGAGCATGCGCGCGGCGTCGCGCGGAACGGCGGGGCGCAGCGCGATCCGGTCGGGGGGCAGATGGAAGTCGAAGAGGTCTACATTCATGGCGACAGCTACGTCGACAGCGGGGGCCGAATGGTCAGCGCCGCCCGGTCGGTCGCCGGGTTGAGGAAGCGCGGGCGGGTCGGCGAGCCGGAACGGGCGCGGCGCGCGGCGCGATGGCGGTTCCGGGCAGCATCACCGGCGCGCCGAGAGCAGGCGCCGGAGCCGTAACGGGCGCGGGCTGATAGGCGGGTGGGTCGTCGCTGGCGATGTAGGCGTGCAGGACGCGTGACGGCGTCGCGGGCGGCTCGCCGCGCTCGATCAGGTCGACGTGGCTCATGCCGTCCATGACGCGGCCGAACACGGTGTAGTCCTTGTCCAGCTGCAGCCTGGGCTGGAACACGATGTAGAACTGGCTGTTGGCGCTGTTCTTGTCCTGGCTGCGCGCGGCGGAGACCGCGCCGCGGACATGCGGCAGATAGTTGAACTCGGCCTCCACGTCGGGGAGCGTGGAGCCGCCGGTGCCGTCGCCCTTGGGATCGCCGCCCTGCGCCATGAAGCCGTCGATCACCCGGTGGAACGGCAGCCCGTCATAGAAGCGCTGGCGGGTCAGCGTCTTGACGCGCTCGACCATCTTGGGCGCGACGTCGGGGCGCAGCAGGATCGTGACGCGCCCGCCTGTCGAGAGGTCGAGCACCCAGATGTTGGTCTTGTCGGTCGGCAGCGGCGGAGCGGGCCGCACGGCGGGAACGACGACCTGGGCGGCCACGGGTGGCGCGAACAGGCAGGCGAGCGCGGCGGCTACGCGGGCGAAGAGACGCATACGACTGGTCCTGGTTTGATGGGTTGCGGACGGCGGCTTAGACCGGATCGCGCTTGTCGCCAATCTGAACGGGGCGGGCCTGTCCGACCTTGGCGAGCATGGCGGCGCGCACGGCCGGGGTGACGAAGGGCGCGATCTCGCCGCCATAGGTCGCGATTTCCTTGACGAGCTTGGACGCGATCGGCTGGAGAGCAACGTCGGCCATCAGGAACACCGTTTCGATATGGCGGGCGATCTGCTGGTTCATGCCGGCCATCTGATATTCGTACTCGAAGTCGGCGACCGCGCGCAGGCCGCGGATAATGACCTCCGCGCCCTGCACTTCCGCGAAATGCATCAACAGCGCGTCGAACGGCACGACCTCGATCGCGCCGTCGATACGCGCGACCTCGTCGCGGACCATGGCCAGGCGTTCGTCGACGGAAAACATGGGCGACTTGGACGCGTTGGTGGTGACGCCCACGACGAGCTGGTCGACGAGCCTGGCCCCGCGCCGGATGATGTCGACATGGCCGAGCGTGATCGGGTCGAACGTGCCGGGATAGACGCCGATGCGGGTCAACGATCGCGCTCCAGCACGAAGCGGGCGATGGCGCGTAGCAGGTCGGCCTCCGGACCGTAGGCGTGGAGATGCTGGACCGCCTGGTCGACGAGCATCGCCGATTGCGCGCGGGCGCGGTCGGGGCCGAGCAGCGACAGGAACGTCTCCTTGCCGGCCTCGCCGTCCTTGCGCAGCCGCTTGCCGACCGCCGCCTCGTCGCCGTCCGCGTCGAGCAAATCGTCGACGATCTGGAAGGCGAGGCCCAGATCGTGCGCATAGCCGCGCAATCCTACGCGGCCTTCGGACGGGATGCGGCCGAGGATCGCGCCCGCCTCGACGCTGGCCGAGATGAGCGCGCCCGTCTTCATCCGCTGCAGCCGGGTGACGGTGGCGAGGTCGAACCCGGCCGTCTCGGCCGCCAGGTCCATCGCCTGGCCGCCCGCCATGCCCGACGGGCCGGCGGCGCGCGCGAGGTCGAGGACGAGGTCGGCGCGGACATGCGGATCGCCGTGCGTGTCGGGGTGCGCCAGCCATTCGAAGGCGAGCGCATGGAGGCAATCGCCCGCCAGGATCGCGGTCGCCTCTCCGTAAGCGCGGTGGACGGTGGGCTTGCCGCGGCGCACGTCGTCGTCGTCCATCGCGGGCAGGTCGTCATGGATCAACGAATAGACGTGGATCGCCTCGACCGCCGTGGCGACGCGGACGGCGGCGTCGCGGTCCACGTTGAACAGATCAGCGACGGCTAGGACGAGCAGGGGGCGGAGCCGCTTGCCACCGCCGATCGCGGCGTGGCGCATCGCCTCGTACAAGGGCCCGCGCGGATCGTCGGGCACGGCGAGGAGCGCGGCGAAGCTGCGGTCGATCGCCTCGCCCGTCTCGGCGAGCGCCTGGGTCAGGGATGGGGCGGGCACCGGGTCAGCCTGCGGCGAAGGGCCGGGTTCCGGCGGGCCGACCCTCCGCGTCGAGCCGGATCGCCTCGATCCGCGCCTGCGCCGCGTCCAGGCGCTCGGCGCATTTCGCGCGCAGCCGGTCGCCGCGCTCATACAGGCCGATCGCTTCATCGAGCGACGCGTCGCCGCTCTCCAGCCGGCCGACGATCCGCTCGAGTTCTTTCAGCGCGTCCTCGAACGACAGGTCTTCAATAGGCTGATCCATGTGCTGCGCTATGCGGCACGGCGCGCGCGGGGGTCAAGGACGGCGGTTCGGGCGCGCTCCGTCATGCCCGCAGCTGACAGCTCGCGACGATGGCTCTCGCGCCGGGCGGATGTTGTGAAGGTGCGGCGGTTCTCGCATCGGCGCGGGCCGACGATCCGGTCGCGTCGCGGCGACGTGACGTACATGTCGCGCCCGTTCGGCAATTCCGTGTCGCCCGGCTTTGCGAAAGTTGCGCGCACGGTCGAGCGAGGGGAGCAGCGGTAGTTGCCACGATGAGAAATAGCGCGGGCTCGCAATAGCCTCGATTCGCATGAGGTGTGGCGCGGGCGAGCGCTGTAGGACAGCGGTTTTTTAGACTGGTATCCAGGTCGCTCGCGCTGCTTGTCCATAGCAGCGACCGACGATCTGCAGAGCGGCGCTAATGCCGCACCTCCGAGAACTTCGTCGGGCGATTTGAAAGCCACCATTTCGACCCACGATTCCGACCCGCTGAAAAGGCCGGAAAAGCGAGGATCAGGGTAGCGCGTCAAAACCGACCGGTTTTGACATCAATGTGGGGGATCACCGGGGCAGCACGATGCTCCGGAACGCTAAGGTTGGTGTATCTTCTCTGTAAGGAAGAAGACGCCATGCAGCGTCGAAACCACCATTGACGCGAACACGAACGTCAACCCGAAGCCCGCGATGCCCCTCAGAACTAGCCAAGGCCAATGCGCGCCCGTCATCGTAGCAAGCGAAGTCTGAAGGACGTTCACCGACGACGCGAGCGCATTCATCGCTAATAGAGCGGAGCAAAGCGCGAACGACATGACAACGAGATACGAAAACAGGTAAGATAGAAATAGCCGACGGGTAAGTTTTACCGAAATCCTTTGGCCCCGAACTAGCATTTCAACTTCGGGTGCCGGCGCGGGCATCTCACGGTCCATAGTCGTGTTGCCGAACGTGGCGACTGCTGCAAGGCCGGCGAAGTAGAAGCCGGGTAAGGTCGAAACGAGGGTCAACAGGCTCCCGGCAAGGCCGTTCGAGCCTACAAGCGCCGGCTTGACGGGGAGAACGATGTACACCGCCAGCGAGAGCACTGTAAGGGCGAGCGGGAGCCACACCGTATAGGTGCGCATCTCGCCATGCGCGATGCCCCGGTATGCGAACCCGCGCGAGAGTTCATAGACTAGCTGTTTCAGCACCTTAGATCGTCCGGTTCGCTAAAAACTGCGGCACGGCGAGGTCGCGCAAATGTAGAACGATTTGCATGGCAGATTGCGCCAAGAACGGAAACATGTTCGTTAACTCGAAGGATTTGACGTACATTTCACTAAGCGGCGCTCCGGTATTAGTGTCTATTTCGACGGTAACTGTTCGAGTGGAGTTCGGCATCCTATACTTCACCTGTGCGGTGTTGTATGTTTGAGCGTTCTGTTGAAGTGCTTGGCTTAGAGATGCCCACAAATTTGCAGGAAGATTGTTGTGATCGATCCCTAGCTTCAGTTCAGATTCGGTCTTCGTGAGATACGGGGCACCCGCAATCGGCGTGACAGGCTCCGCCTTGATTAGCGAAATGCTCGAAATTCGGCCGGAATTAATGTCAGCGATAAGCGTGTCGGACGGCCTGCCCCGCAACTCGACATATGGGCAGCACCGATCCCGGCGCGGTTGGTTCTGTGCGTCGACGCCGCCGGCCGGGTGCGGGTAAGAATAGAAGGCTGGGTTGGCGTTGTACTCGAAGTTCAACAACTTTGATAAAAGCCGCCGCACTAGATCGAACGGGATACCAGGTATTCGCTCGATCGCGCACGTGTAAATGTTTGGAAGCCCTTGCTCCGGTGCCGTCGAAATAAGCACGTGACAGCCGTAGTCCGAACCAACGTTGCCGGTTTTCAGGTGCTCGTTGAAGTGACCTGCTACAAGATCGGAATAAACGCTATTCGGCGCAGCTTTGTCCGAAAGCCGAATTAGCAAAGTGATAAACTGTTGTGCCGCGTCTTCCGCCATATCGCCGATCAACATCGTCGCCGTCTGCCCGCGAAGCGGATAGATCCGCGCCGTGTTCTTCATGCCCTGAAGAACCGGAACGATCTCGTTCATCGTCGGGACCGTTGCACCACCCTTACGGGCGGCCAACTCAAGGTCGAAGATGTAGAATTGGCGTCGGCTGTTCTGCATGTCAGACAAATTCCCCTGAACAGGGGTTGTCACCCGCATGTCCGAGCACCGCAACGGTGACGAATGAACCGCTATGGACCATGCTAGGCAACGCCCTTCGCACTGGCGGTTTCGAGCAAGAACAGCGCCATGCTTCCTGCTAGGTTGACCGCTAGCGCGGCGTGACGCGGCGCCACCTTGACGGGTTTGCGGCCCCCTGACGCATGGGCATCGCCTATCTTATTCCGCAGGGTGCCCAAGCCTTCGACGACGCTCGCTGCGCTCCCTAGGATGCGCTTGAAGGCATCTTCGGAATGCTGCGAAGGTGCGATGTTCAGCCGTTCGGATGCCAATCGGTACAGCTTTGGCAGATCGTCTTTCTCGCCATATTTAGCGTTCCCATCCGCGTCTTCGAGCAAGTGCTTGCACACGGTTTCCAGCAAGGTTCGGGCGGAGGTTATCGCGCCTTCCGGGTCGGTGTCGCGTCGAGCTAGAGCTTTGTTCCAAGCGTCCTTGACGCCTAAAGCGTCGAATGATGCAATCCCATCGCTTATCATGTCGTCCGCCAGCGCCGGGCCGCGCTCTAGGGCGTCGATCAAGGGCGCGAACTCGTTACGCACCATCCGGCGGCGCGGCTCCCACTGCCCGTCGAAGTCCTTCATGAATGCCCACATGGCACCGCGATCCTGCGCGGTCTTGACGAACTGCGGCAACAGCGGCGCCGTGATCGGGTCGTTCATGAACTCACGGCGCAACAGCGAATAGACGTTTTCGTCCATCTTCGCCCAACCCTCGCACAACGCGACAAGGCCGTTTCGAAACGCCATCGCACGTTCGAGCCTGTCCGTTGGAAGGTCGGCGATCGGATCGCGTGGTTCGGTGGTTTCAAAATCCCAAGCCATGCCCAACCATAGCCGAAGCGAGCGAAGCACGAAACGAGAACGTTCCTATTCTGCAGGGCTCTGTACGGCGTCGTGAAGCCGCCGATCATCTTGGTGTCACAACCGAACGGTTGTGACACCATAGCGTGAGCTCGCGTTACAATCAGACGGGCCTCTAGGCCGATGGTCGCTCCGTCCAGAAGTGGACCGGCAGCACTCGCTTCCACCCACTCGGTCGCATTCCGCCCCGTGATCCCTCGAAGCGGAAGCGGCCGGAGCTTCCGCCCCGGTCGCTTCGTCCGATCACGCTAGTCCGCCGCGGGTTCCTCGGCGACCGGTTCGGGCTTGCCGCCCTTCTTCTTCGGCTTTTTCGGAGCGCCCGGCTCGATCTCGAAGGACAGCGCGCCGTCCTTCATCTTGACGGTGACCTCGCCGCCATGAACGAGCTTGCCGAACAGCAGCTCCTCGGCGAGCGGCTGTTTGATCTTTTCCTGGATCAGGCGGCTCATCGGCCGTGCGCCGTAGAGCTTGTCGTACCCCTTCTCGGTCAGCCACGCCTTGGATGCGTCATCTAGCCGGATATGGACGCTCCGGTCCGCCAGCTGCAGCTCGAGCTGGAGGATGAACTTGTCCACCACCCGCGCCACGACCTCGGGCGGGAGGTAGCCGAACGGCACGATCGCATCGAGGCGATTGCGGAATTCGGGCGTGAACATCTTCTGCACCGCCTGCTCGTCCTCGCCCTCGCGGGTCAGCTGGCCGAAGCCGAGCGTCTCGCGCGCCATGTCGGACGCGCCCGCGTTGGTCGTCATGATCAGGATGACGTTGCGGAAATCGACCGACTTGCCGTGCTGGTCGGTCAGCCGCCCGTTGTCCATCACCTGCAGCAGGATGTTGAACAGGTCGGGATGCGCCTTCTCGATCTCGTCGAGCAACAGGACGCAATGCGGGTTCTGGTCGACCGCGTCGGTCAACAGACCTCCCTGGTCGAACCCGACATAGCCCGGAGGCGCGCCGATCAGGCGGCTGACCGAATGCCGCTCCATATATTCGGACATGTCGAACCGCTGGAGCGGGATGCCCAGGATGGACGACAGCTGCTTGGCCACCTCCGTCTTGCCGACGCCGGTCGGGCCGGTGAACAGGTAGTTGCCGATCGGCTTTTCGGGCTCGCGGAGACCCGCCCGCGCGAGCTTGATCGCGGAGGCGAGCTTCTCGATCGCGGCGTTCTGGCCGAATACGACGCGCTTCAGGTCGGTCTCGAGGCTGGCGAGCGCGGCCTTGTCGTCGGTCGATACCGATTTGGGCGGAATGCGCGCCATGGTGGCGATGACCTGCTCGATCTCCTTGGGCGTGATCACCTTGCGGCGCTTGTTCTCGGGCACGAGCATCTGCATCGCGCCGACCTCGTCGATCACGTCGATCGCCTTGTCGGGGAGCTTGCGGTCGTTGATGTAGCGCGCGGACAGCTCGACGGCCGACTTGATCGCGTCGGGGGTGTATTTGACCGAGTGATGCTCCTCGAACGCGGAGCGCAGGCCGGCCAGGATCTTGATCGTGTCCTCGATCGTCGGCTCGTTCACGTCGATCTTCTGGAACCGGCGCAGCAGCGCGCGGTCCTTTTCAAAGTGGTTGCGGAACTCCTTGTAAGTGGTCGATCCGATGCAGCGGATCGATCCGCCCGACAAAGCGGGCTTGAGCAGGTTCGACGCGTCCATCGCACCCCCCGAAGTAGCGCCCGCGCCGATGACCGTATGGATCTCGTCGATGAACAGCACCGCGTGGGGCATCTTCTCCAGCTCGGTGACGACCTGCTTCAGCCGCTCTTCGAAATCGCCGCGGTAGCGGGTGCCCGCCAGCAGCGCGCCCATATCGAGCGAATAGATGACGGCGGGCAGCAGCACGTCGGGCACCTGACCCTCGACGATCTTGCGCGCGAGCCCCTCGGCGATCGCGGTCTTGCCGACGCCGGGGTCGCCCACATAGAGCGGGTTGTTCTTGGAGCGGCGGCACAGGATCTGGATCGTGCGGTCGACCTCGGGCCCGCGACCGATCAGCGGGTCGACCTTGCCGGCCTTGGCCTTTTCGTTGAGGTCGACGGTGAACTGCTTGAGCGCGCTTTCGCCCTTGCCCTTCTCGTTCGCCTTGGCGGGCTTCTCGTCGTCCGCGCCCTTGGGGGCCGACGCCTCGGTCTGCGCGCCGCCCTTGCCGACGCCGTGCGAGATGAACGACACCGCGTCGAGGCGGCTCATATCCTGTTGCTGGAGGAAATAGACGGCGTAGCTCTCGCGCTCGGAGAACAGCGCGACCAGGACGTTGCCGCCCGTCACCTCGTCGCGACCCGACGACTGGACGTGCAGGATCGCGCGCTGGACGACGCGCTGGAAGCCGCTGGTGGGCGAGGGGTCGGTCGCCTGCTCGACCTTGAGCGCGTCGAGCTCCGTGTCGAGATAATGCGCGACGGTGGTCCGGAGGTCACCCAGATCGACCTTGCAAGCGGTCATCACCTTGGACGCGTGCTCGTCGTCGATCAGCGCGAGCAGGAGATGCTCCAGCGTGGCGTATTCGTGACGGCGCGACGAAGCGGCTTCGAGCGCCTTGTGCAGCGAGGTTTCGAGGGCGGGGGCGAAAGACGGCATGTGATCACTCCATCCAGACCGCGTGCGACGGCCCGTTTACCGCTATGTCGGGGGTCGCGCGCCCGGCATCAAGCACTTGAACCTCCGCGCCTCCGATCCGGGGCCCAAGCCTCGCGGACGCGGCGGCGACCGTCATCGCTTGAACAGCGCGTCCGCGCTCGCGCGGTGGCTGACGGCGTGCTCCATCCGGCGGCGGGCGCGGGTGATCTCGCTCTCCAGCGCGGCGATCCGCGCCTCCAGCTCGGCGACCGAGAGCGGGTCCAGGTCCTGCGCCACGAGCCGCCGCAGCAGGTCGTCGGCGCGGGGGGTTGGATCGTCAGGCTCCATGGTCGTGATCGTTGACCGGGTGCGCCGCGCTGTCAATAAGCCGCCGCGGCCGGCGCCCCCGTTTGGAGGCCCGGCGAGAGGGACAGCGATGACCATTCCGGCGACGATGCGCGCGATCGATCCAGACACCCCCGGCGGACCCGAGGTGCTGACGGTCGTCCGGCGTCCGGTGCCCGCGCCCGGCGCGGGCGAACTGTTGATCCGCGTCGCCGCGGCAGGGGTGAACCGGCCCGACATCCTGCAGCGGATGGGCGGGTATCCGCCCCCGCCCGGCGCGCCGTCGATCATGGGACTGGAGGTGGCGGGCGAGGTCGTGGGCATAGGGGCCGGGGTCGACGAGGTCATGGTCGGACAGCCCGTCTGCGCGCTCCTCGCGGGCGGCGGCTATGCCGAGTATGCGGTCGCGCCGCAGGGGCAGTGCCTGGCCGTCCCCGCCGCGCTGACGATCGTCGAGGCGGCGGCCATGCCCGAGACGCTGTTCACCGTGTGGACCAACCTGTTCGAGCGCGCCTACGCGACCGAGGGCGACACGGTGTTGGTGCATGGCGGCACGAGCGGCATCGGCACGATGGCCATCGGTCTATGTGCGCTGTTCGGGATCGACATCATCGTCACCGCCGGATCGGCGGAGAAGGCGCGGGCGGCGCTGGACACCGGCGCGACGCACGCGGTTAATTACAATGCGGAGGATTTCGTGACGCGGGTGCGCGAGATCACCGGCGGGCGCGGGGTGGCCGCGGTGCTCGACATGGTCGGCGGCGATTACGTGGCGCGCAACTTGCAATGCCTGGCCGACGACGGCCGCCATGTGTCGATCGCGGTGCAGCGCGGTGCGACCGCCACCATCCCGGTATTCGAGGTGATGCGCCGCCGGCTGACGCTGACCGGATCGACGCTGCGCCCGCGCGATGCGGGCTTCAAGTCGCTCGTCGCCGACGAACTGTCGCGCACGGTTTGGCCGCATGTGACGGCGGGGCGGCTGAAGCCCGTGATCGACCGCGCGTTCGTGCTGGAGGAAGCTTCCGACGCGCATCGCCGGATGGAGGCGGGAACGCATGTCGGCAAGATCGTGCTGACTATGTGAGGAACGCGCGGTCCCGCCGGAAAGGGTCGGGACCGCGACGAAGGGTCAGTTGCTGGCGGAATCGTCGTCGTCGTCACCGGTGGTCGTCGCGAGCAGCACGCCGACGACCAGCACCGCGAAGATGCCCAGATTGATCAGCGTCGAATTGCCACCGCGCAGGTCGCCGGCGTTGGCCGGAGCCGAGGCGGCCCGCGTTCCCGCGACCGACAGCTTGGCGGCGGGGCCGGCCTGGGCCGGGCGGGCAAACGCCGCGACGGGCGCGGCGACCATGGCGATCGCCGCGACGCCGCCCGCCAGATGCTTGAACGAAGAACTCATTGAACGCGCTCCCTTTGATCTCGCCGGCGATGCGGGACGGCGTCGCCGCCCTCCGATCATCGCCGGTATCCCCAAAGCACGGCTATGTGTCTAAATCGTTGCAGTCCAGGCTTTCGACACCGCGAACCAGGCCAGTGACGCCATTCCGTCACGCATCCGCGATGCGGGCGTAACAATCGGCTGTCAGGGCGCTCGAGCGAGGGAGTGCCGACATGCCCGAGCCGACCGATCTCGCCCAATATGCCCAGCGTCGCCCGTTTCAGCCGCCGTCTCAGCCTGACGCCGCGCGCGTCCGGTACCGCACGATCTGGATTTCCGACGTTCATCTCGGCACGCGCGGCTGCAATGCGGCGATGCTCCTCGATTTTCTCGACCATGTCGACAGCGACACGCTTTATCTGGTCGGCGACATGATCGACGGGTGGCGGCTGAAGAAGCGCTTCTACTGGCCCCCGCTCCATAACGACGTGGTCCGGCGGCTGTTGAAGCGGGCCAAGCGCGGCACTCGGGTCGTCTACATCCCGGGAAACCACGACGAGGCGTTCCGGCAGTTTTCGGGGATGGATTTCGGCGGCGTCGCGATCCGGCGCAAGGCGATCCACGTCTGCGCGAACGGGCGCCGACTGCTCGTCCTCCACGGAGACGAGTTCGACGCGATCACGCTGGCGCACCGCTGGCTCGCCCATCTGGGCGACACCGCCTACAATTTGCTGATGCTCGCGAACCGCCTGGTCGCGGGCGCGCGGCGGCGGGCGGGGTTACCCTATTGGTCGCTGTCCAAGCACGCCAAGGCCAAGGTCAAGAACGCCGTCGCCTTCGTGTCCCGCTTCGAGGAAGTGGTGGCGGAGGCGGCGGGATCGCGCGGCGTCGACGGCGTGGTGTGCGGCCACATCCATACCGCCGAGGCTCGCGAGATCGGCGGCCTCGCCTATTATAACGACGGCGACTGGGTGGAGAGCTGCACCGCGCTCGTCGAACACGCGGATGGGCGTATCGAACTGCTTCACTGGGCCGACGAGATGGCCAGGCGGTCCGCGCCCGTGACGGCGCTGGCGGCATGATTGCGCCCGAGCGGCCCGAGCGGCCCGAGCGGCCCGGGCGGCCAGAGCGGATCGTGATCGTCACCGACGCCTGGGCCCCGCAGGTCAACGGCGTCGTGCGCACGCTCGGCGCGGTCCGCGCCGAGCTGGAAGAAATGGGCCGCCGTGTGCTGGTGATCGCGCCCGACGCCTTCCGGTCGGTGCCGTGCCCGACCTATCCGGAAATCCGGTTGGCCTGGGCGTCGGCCGCCAAGGTCGGGGCGATGATCGATGCGTTCGGGGCGGACGCGATCCATATCGCCACCGAAGGACCGCTGTGCCTGGCCGCGCGGCGCTGGTGCCGTGCGCGCGGATTGCCCTTTACCACCGCCTACCACACTCAGTTCCCCGACTACGTCGCCGCGCGGACGCCGCTGCCCGCGAGCTTGGTATGGCGGTACATCCGCTGGTTCCACGCGCCCGGGAGCGGCGTGCTGGCCGCGACCCCGACGATCGCGGCGACCCTTCGCGCCCACGGCCTGCCCAGGGTGCGGCCGTGGGGGCGAGGCGTCGATCGCAAGCTGTTCCTGCCCGACGGACCGCTCGACCAGGCGATCCTCGCGCTGCCCCGCCCGATCCGGCTCTATGTCGGGCGGGTCGCGGTGGAGAAGAACCTCGAAGCTTTTCTCGAGATCGCGTCGCCCGGCGCGAAAGTGATCGTCGGCGACGGTCCCGCGCTCGCGTCGCTCGCCCACCGGTTTCCGGACGCCCACTTCCTCGGCGCGCGGTCGGGCGAGGCGCTCGCGGCGGCGTACCGGTCGGCGGACGTGTTCGTATTTCCCAGTCGGACGGACACTTTCGGCCTCGTCATGGCGGAGGCGCTCGCCTGCGGGCTGCCGGTCGCCGCCTATCCCGTAACCGGGCCGGTGGACGTGATCAGCGAGGAGGTCGGAGCGATGGACGTCGACCTGGAAGTCGCCGTCGCCCGCGCGCTCACCCGCGACCGGGAGGTCTGCGCGGCCTACGCCCGGCGGTTCGATTGGCGGGCGAGCGCGGAGCAATTCTTGGCCGCACTGGCACCGCTCGGGCGGGATCGCCTCGCCGCCTGACTTTACCGGTGTACGCCTGCTTGCCGACCGGGGACGATTGGCCTACGTCATGAAGCATACGAGGCCGCTCCGGTGAGGGGCGGCCCTTTCTGTTTCAGCCGGAGTTCCCACGCCGTGGCCCAGCCGCTCATGCCCCATGCGACCGCTTCCTGGATGGTCGACGAGACCGCCTTGTCCTTCGAGCAGATCGCCGAGTTCTGCGGTCTTCACATCCTGGAGGTGCAGGCGATCGCCGACGACACCGCCACCTCCAAGCTGACGGGCCGCGATCCCATCCGCGCGCACGAGGTGACGCAGGAGGAGATCGACCGCGCGCAGGCCGATCCCGCCTACCGCATGAAGATCATCAAGGGTCCCGAGCAGATCCGCCGCACCAAGGGCCCACGCTATACGCCCGTATCCAAGCGGCAGGACAAGCCCGACGGCATCGCCTGGATCATCCGCAACCACCCGGAGATCACCGACGGCCAGATCGGGCTGCTGATCGGCACCACGCGCACGACGATCGCCGCGATCCGCGACCGCAGCCATTGGAACATCCAGAACATCACGCCCAAGGATCCGGTGACGCTGGGCCTGACGACGCAGCGAGACCTGGACGCCGCCGTCGCCAAGGCCGTCAAGGCCGCGGGGCAGGAGATGCCTGCCGACACGCGGCTGGAGGGCGACCGCGAGGCGCTGATCGACCAGCTCCGCGCCGAGCGCGCCGCCGCCATCCGGGGCGCCGACACCGAAGGCCAGGCGAGCGCCGCCGAAGCCGACGCGCGCGCGCTGTTCGGGGACGTGTTCAAGCGGTAATCTAAACCCTCTCCCGCTTTCGCGGGAGAGGGACAGGCGCGTGAGCGCCAGGGTGAGGGCCGGACCGCGCCCGGAGAGGCCCGGCCCTCACCCTCGCCGCGCTACGCGCGTCTTTCCCTCTCCCGCGAAAGCGGGAGAGGGCTAGTCGATTGCCCGACCCGTTGCTACCCGCAACGCATGTCCGTTACCGATCCGCGCGTCCGCGCTGGGCTCACCTATCCGTTCAGCGGTATCCAGGACGGCGTTCCTTTTCCGGTCGCGCCCGGGGTGACGTTGGTACGGATCACGGTGCCGGGGCCGCTCAGGCATGTGAACTGCTACCTGATCGACGACGAGGGCGGGGTGGCGCTCGTCGATACGGGCATGAACACCGACGCCGCGCGCGATGCGTGGAAGGAACTGTTCAAAGGTCCGTACGCCGGCGTGCGCGTGACGCGGATGATCGGCACGCACTTCCATCCCGATCATATCGGTCTGGCGGGCTGGATGTGCGACCATCACGGCGCGCCGCTCATGATGACGCGCGGCGAGTGGCTGACCGCGCGGATGCTGATCGCCGATGCGCGCGACGCCGTGCCGCCCGAAATGATCGTCTGGTGGCGCGGCGCGGGCTGGTCGGAGGAGCAGGTCGCGCATGCGTCCGAGCGCGGCTGGGCGGGATTCAGGCGGATCGTCCGGCCGCTGCCGCTAGGCTTCACGCGATTGCGGGACGGCGGGACGCTGCGGATCGGCACGGTCGACTGGCGCATCGTGGTCGGATCGGGGCACAGCCTGGAGCATGCCTGCCTGCTCGACGAGCGTAGCGGCGTGCTGATCGCGGGCGACCAAGTGCTGCCGCGGATCAGCCCCAACATATCGCTGGGCGTGACCGAGCCCGACGCCGATCCGTTGGGCGAATGGTTCGCCTCGATCGACAGACTGCGCGCCCTGGACGCCGACCTGCTCGTTCTGCCGGGACACGGCGACCCGTTCACCGGACTGCATGTCAGGCTCGACCAGATGGAGGCGGAACATCGCGAGCGGCTGGACATGCTCGAGCGCTTCCTGGCCGAACCCGCGCGCGCGGTCGACAGCTTCACGGTCCTCTTCAACCGCCGGATCACCCCCGACACGCTCGGCATGGCGACGGGCGAGGCGCTCGCGCACCTGCGCCGGCTGGAGGTCGAGGGTCGCGCCTGCCGCGAGGAGCGGGACGGCGTGTGGTGGTGGCGCGCGGTCTAGCGGTCGCGGATCAGCCGCGTACCCGGTCGCCCGACACCTTGGTCACTTGCGCAACGCCGTCGGCACCGATCGCGATCAGATAGGCAGATCCTTCGGTGCAGCGCGCGGACCAGACGGGGCGGCCGTCCTGGTCGGCTTCGCGCGCAGCGGCGGCTACGCCCTGGCACTCGGCCCCGCCATCGCGGATCGCGCGGAACAGAACGCCGTCACGGAGCTGCGGCGACAGGTCGACGACGCGCTGTTGGACCGTGCTAAGGCGGACGGGGGCGGCGGCGTTTGTTGTAGCGGTCGCGTTACTATCGGCACTATCGGCCGCATCGTCGCAGGCGGCGAGCGCGAGGGGGAGCAGGATCAGGGCGCGCATCGGTATTCTCCGGTCAGGGCACATTAGCGTTCAGTTCGTCCAGATACACGCGCGCGGTCGCGTCGGAGGGCGCGCGCCAGTCCCCGCGCGGCGACAGCGCGCCGCCGGGCGATACCTTGGGGCCGTTCGGCATAGCGGTCCGCTTGAACTGGTTGGCGAAGAAGCGCTGGAGGAAGCGGCCGAGCCACAGTTTGATCGTGGGGAGGTCGTACGCCGTGCGCGCGTCCTCCGGATAGTCGGCGGGCCAGCGTCCCGCCTCCGCGTCGCGCCAGGCGTGCCAGCACAGGAACGCGATCTTGGACGGGCGCAGGCCGTGGCGGATCAGGTAATGCGCGAAGAAGTCGTTGAGCGGGTAGGGGCCGACCTTCTCCTCCGTGCTCTGGAGTTCCCCGTCCGCGCCTGCCGGCACGAGTTCGGGCGAGATCTCCTGCGCTAGGATGGCGAGCAGCACCCGGTCGGTCGCCTCGTCATACTGGCTCGACCGGACACACCAGCGGATCAGGAACTGGATCAGCGTCTTGGGCACCCCCGCATTGACGCCGTAATGGCTCATCTGATCGCCGACGCCGTAGGTGCACCAGCCCAGCGCCAGTTCGGACAGGTCGCCCGTCCCCAGCACGATCCCGCCGCGCTGGTTGGCGAGGCGGAAGAGATAGTCGGTCCGGAGCCCCGCCTGGACGTTCTCGAACGTGACGTCGTAGGTCGGCTCGCCGCGCCCGAAGGGATGGCCCATGTCGGCGAGCATCTGTCGCGCGGCCGGGCGAATGTCGATCTCCTCGGCCGTTACGCCCAGCGCGCGCATCAGCGCCCAGGCGTTGGCCTTGGTGCCCTCGCCCGTCGCGAAGCCGGGTAGCGTGAAGCCGAGTATGTCCGACCGGGGACGGCGGAGCCGGTCCATCGCCTTGGCCGCGACGATCAGCGCGTGGGTGGAGTCGAGCCCGCCGGATACCCCGATCACCAACGTCTTCGCGTGCGCGGCGACCAGGCGCTTGGCGAGCGCCTCCACCTGGATGTTGAACGCCTCGAAACAGTCGGCGTCGCGCTTGTCCGAGTCGTTCGGGACGAAGGGGAAGCGGCGGACCGCGCGCACCAGGCCCGTATCCGCGCGCGCGGGCCGGTGCTCGAACGCGATCCGTCGGAAGCGGGTTTCAGGCCGGCCGTGAAGGCGGGCGGCATCGTCGAACGTGCCCACGCGCGTCCGCTCCTGCTCGATCCGCTCGAGGTCGA
>NZ_CAXSBH010000027.1:0-32929 GCF_964235535.1 uncultured Sphingomonas sp. | reverse complement strand
AGCGGCGCGAATCTATGCGATGTATGGCATTACCGAGGCGTTCCGTTCCACTTACCTTGCGCCCGCGCTGATCGACGCGCATCCGGATTCGATCGGGCGAGCCATACCTTTTGCCGAAGTGGCGATCGTCCGCTCGGATGGCTCGCGTGCCGCCCCTGGCGAGCCCGGCGAGATCGTTCATGCTGGACCGTTGGTCTCGCTAGGGTACTGGCGCGACCCGGCACGCATGCCCGAGCGTTACCGTTCCGCGCCGCCATGGTTCGAAATGTCGGGGCAAGCCGTTTTCTCCGGTGATATCGGTACGGAGGACGCGGGCGGGCTGTTCCGCTTCGTCGGACGCAATGACGAGATGATCAAGTCGGCGGGCAACCGCATCAGTCCGACCGAGATCGAGGAGGCGGTGCTGGCGGGTGGGGAGGCGAGCGAGGCGATTGCGGTCGGGGTACCCGACGAGCGGCTTGGTCAGATGATCGCGGTCGTACTGGCGGGCAATCCTGCGGACGAGCCGAAGCTCCGCGCGAGACTGCGCACCGAGCTGCCAAGCTTCATGCAGCCGGGCCGGTATGAGTGGCGGGGCGCGCTGCCGCGCAACGCGAACGGCAAGCTCGACCGGGCGGCGATCGCGGCCGAACTACGGGGATCATCGATATGAAGGCGGTGGGACCGATCCCGCCGGAGTTCGTCGAGCAGCAAGGCGCGCTCACGATCGCTGGCCGGACGGCGGAGGACTGGGCGGCGGAGGCCACGCCGTTGTTCGTCTATGACCTCGCCATCGCGACCGCCCGCGTGATGCGGTTCCGCACGGCGTTCCCGAATGTCGCGCTGAGCTATGCGATCAAGGCCAACCCGCATCCGCCGCTGGTCGCGCGGATGGCGGAGCTGGTCGACGGATTCGACGTCGCGTCGGCCGGCGAGCTGCGCCTCGCGCTTCGAAGCAAGCCCGCCGCCCGGATCGGCTTCGCGGGGCCGGGCAAGCGCGACGCGGAGCTCGCCGAGGCGATCACGGCGGGTGCGACGATAAACCTGGAGTCCGAAGGCGAGGCCACGCGGGCGCTGGCGATCGCCGACCGGATCGGTTCGATGCCGCGGCTCGCGGTGCGGGTCAACCCGGACATCGAACTGCGCGGTTCGGGGATGCGCATGGGCGGACGCCCGTCGCCGTTCGGGGTCGACGCGGCCCGCGCGGCGGCGCTGGTGCGCCGCGTTGTCGCTGCGGGTGCCGACTGGCGTGGACTCCATATCTATGCGGGCAGCCAAGCCCTCGACGCGCAGGCGATCATCGACACGCAAGCCGCGACGATCTCGCTCGTCGCAAGGCTGGCGGATGAAGCCGGAGCAGCCCCGCCGGTCGTCAATCTGGGAGGCGGGTTCGGGGTGCCGTATTTCGCGAACGATCGTGCGCTGGACGTCGAGCGGGTCGGAGCGGCGCTGGGAGGAGCGCTGGAGCAGCGGCACGAGATGCTCGCCGACACGCGGTTCGCGATCGAGCTCGGGCGCTGGCTGGTCGCGGAGTGCGGGGTGTATCTGACCCGCGTCGTCGACCGCAAGGAGAGCGGGGGCGAGGTGTTCGTCGTGGTCGATGGCGGGCTGCATCACCAGCTCGCCGCCTCGGGCAATTTCGGTACGGTGGTCAGGCGCAACTACCCGCTGGCGGTTGCCGGGCGCATGGGCGAGCCCGCGACCGGGACGGTTTCCGTCGTGGGCTGCCTATGCACCCCACTCGACCGGCTCGGCGACCGGATCGCGTTGCCGCATGCGGAAGTCGGCGACCTAGTCGCGGTCTTCATGGCGGGCGCGTACGGCGCGACCGCGAGTCCGACGGCGTTCCTGGGCCATCCGCCCGCGACCGAGCTCTTGGCCTGAACGCCCGAAACGGACCGACCCCGAGCCGACGCAGCGGACGTTCCTAACGCTATCTTCACCCCTCGCGAGCATAGCCGAAGCTCAAGCCGCACGGTTTTTTCGGGGTTCGCCCCACGGAGCCGCTCGGCCCGAGGAGGCCTCCTGCATGCCCGTATCCCGTTCCATCCTCACCGGCCTGATCGCGGCGACCGCGCTGTCCGGGTGCGCCGGGAGCGCCGGTGATCGGCCCGTGCTGCCGCCCGCCTCCTACGTCGCGAACAAGGAGACGCCGGGCGAGGAATACGTCATCGGTCCGCTCGATCAGCTGCAGATCTTCGTGTGGCGGAATCCCGAACTCTCCTCGAAAGTCCAGGTTCGGCCCGACGGCCGCATCACCACGCCGCTGGTCAGCGACATGCCCGCGGTGGGCAAAACGCCCGCCACGCTCGCCGACGACATGAAGAAAGCGTTGGCCGAATATATCAACGCGCCGATCGTGTCGGTGATCGTCGAGAACTTCTCGGGGACGTACAGTCAGCAGGTCCGCGTCGTCGGTGCGACGGAGAAGCCCGCCTCTATCCCGTTTCGCGCGAACATGACGCTGCTCGACGCGATGATCGCGGTCGGCGGGCTCAGCCAGTTCGCCGCCGGGGACAAGGCGCGGCTTGTCCGGTACGAGCGCGACACGGGCAAGCAGCGCGAATACGGACTGCGCATCTCCCGGCTGCTCAAGAAGGGCGATTCAACGGCAAACGTCCGGCTTGAGCCGGGCGACGTGATCATCATCCCCGAGTCCATGTTCTGAGTTCGGCCGGACGATGAACGGCCTGCTCGACGAGGCGCGGCTCGCGCTGCATGCGGTATGGACGCGGCGCTGGCTGGGGCTGGCGGTCGCCTGGGGCGTGTGCGTCCTGGGTTGGCTGGTCGTGTCGCAGATCCCCAGCCGTTACGAGGCCAAGGCGCGGGTATTCGTGCAGATGCGGTCGATCCTGCCCGCCGATCTCGCCGGCGTGCCGAACGACCAGCAGCGCGACGTGGATCAGATCCGCCAGACGCTGATCTCCAACGTCAATTTGCAAAAGGTGGTGCGCGGCACCGACCTGGCCCAAACCGTCTCGACCGACCGCGAGGTGGCCGACCGCGCCGCCGGGCTGGCGCAGTCGATCAAGGTGACGGCGGCGCAGGACAACCTGTTCGAGATCGCCACATCGGCGGCCAGCCCCAAGCTGGCGCGAGACATAACGCAAAAGCTGATCGATATCTTCGTCGAGTCGAACTTGGCGGGTGACCGGACGCAGACCGCCCAGTCGCTCCGTTTCCTCGACGGCCAGCTGGTCGAGCAGCAGAAGCAGCTCGCCGACGCCGAGATGAAGCGCGCCGACTTCCAGAACGGGTATCTGGGATCGCTGCCCGGCACCGGCACGGTCGCCGACCGGATCGGCGCGGCGCGCGCGCAGATGTCGCAGGTCGACAGCGAACTGGCGGGCGCGGGCTCCAGCCTGGCGGCGGTGCAGGGCCAGCTCGCGGGGACGCCGGCGACGGTGTCGGTGCCCGGCATGGCGGCCGGCGCGGGACCGGCGCGCGCGCGGCTGTCGGCCGTGCAGGGGCAGCTCGCCGATGCGCGGACGCGGGGCTATACCGAAAGCCACCCGGACGTGATCGCGCTCAAAGGCCAGCTCGCGGCGGCTACGGCCGCGGCGCGGCGCGAGCCGCTGATGGGCGGCACGGGCGGCGGCGGGACGCCCAATCCGCTCTATCTCTCGCTCCAGTCGATGCAGGCGGACCGCGGCGCGCAGGTCGCGGCACTCCGGATGCGCAAAGCCCAGATCCAGGGCGATCTCGACGCGCTCGCCGCCAAGCTGGCGATCGATCCCGAGGTCGCGGCGCGGCAGGGCGAGGTCGATCGGCGCTATCAGGTGCTCAACGACCAATACGATCAGCTGTTCGCCCAGCGCGAGCAGCTCCGGTTGCGCGGGCAGGCGCAGAGTGAAGCCGCGCCGGTGCGCTTCTCGGTGATCGACCCGCCGCGTGCGTCGTCGACGCCCAGCGCACCCAACCGGCTGCTTTTACTGACGGGCGTGTTGTTCGCCGGGCTCGCGGGGGGCGTGGGCGCGGCGTTCATGCTGGCGCAGCTCCGCCAGACCTATCCGACCACGCAGCGGCTGGAGCGGGCGAGCGGCATGACGGTGATCGGATCGATCGGCGAGGTCGTGACCCGGCTGCAGGCGGACGAGCGCGGACGGCGGCTGAAGCTGTTCGCGGGCGGTGTCGGCGGTTTGGCGGGAGCCTACCTGCTGCTGCTCGGCGTCGAAATGCTTCAGCGCGGGCTCGCGGCATGAAGAGCGAACCCGCGACCAAGCCCGCGCCCGGCGGCTCGCTGCTCGAACGCGCCGCCCAAACGTACGATTTCCGAGCTTACGTTCGCCCGGCCGCTCCGGCGATCGCGCCCGTGCCCGCGGCGATGCCGATCGATCCGACGCTGGCGGCGATCCCGGCCGAGTTCCTGGCAAGCGCCGACCATGACGACTTCACGCCGCCGCCGATCGACGGGGCGGTGGTCACGATCGACCGCGCGATGCTGGCCGAGCGGGGCATGATCGTGCCCGGCGCGCCCGTCGGCCCGCTCGCCGAGGAGTTCCGGCTCGTCAAGCGCCACCTGCTCGGTCTCAAGCGGCTGATCGCGGAGGGCGACCATCCCGACCGCGCGCGCACGATACTGGTGTGTTCGGCGCGACCGGGCGACGGCAAGACCTTCTGTGCGATCAATCTCGCGCTCTCGATCGCGGCGGAGCGTGACACCGAGGTGCTGCTCGTCGACGCCGACTTCGCCAAGCCCGACATATGCCGGCAGCTGGGCCTGCCCGACGGACGCGGCTTGCTCGACGCGCTCGACGATGGCACGGTCGATCCGGAGGCGTTGGTGATCCGGACCGACGTGCCCGGCCTAGCCGTGCTGTCGGCGGGCACGCGGACCTCCGCCGACACCGAACTGCTGGCGAGCGCGCGGACGCGCACCGTGATCGCGCGGCTGCTGGCGGCCAACCCACGCCGCGTCGTGCTGTTCGACTCCCCGCCGGCGCTCGCCGCGTCGCCCGCGTCGGTGCTCGCGACGCAGGTGGGGCAGGTGATGCTCGTGGTCCGCGCCGACCGCACCGGCGACGGCGAGCTGCGCGAGGCGGTGTCGCTCCTCGACGGATGCGAACATATCGAGCTGCTCCTGAACGCGGTCCAGTTCGTGCCGGGCGGCCGTCGCTTCGGCAGCTATTACGAGCGGGAGGACGCGGAATGATCCGCGCGCGCTTATCGTTGGCAGCGGCGTCGGCGCTGACGGTCGCGGGCTCGGCGAGCGCTCAGGAAGCCGCTACTCGGCGCGCGCGGACGTACGTTCGACCCTATGTCGAGGCGAGCCAGATCCTGACCGCCGACCTTAATGACGGCGACATCGTCACCTTCACCACGTTGTCGGTCGGCGTCGATGCGGGCGTCAACACCGCGCGCTCCGAGGCGCAGATCGGCCTGCGCTACGACCGGCTGATCTCGTGGGATGACGATGTTGGCGATAGTGACGTGCTGTCGGGTCTCGCGCGCGGATCATATCTGGTCGCGCCCGGCCTTACGATCGAGGCCGGCGGCATCGCGACGCGTGCGCGCTCCGACAATCGCGGCTCCGCGCCCGGGGTGCTGATCGGCGAGCCCGACAACATCACGCAAATCTATTCGCTTTATGCGGGGCCGACGCTCTCGCGCCCGGTCGGGATGGCGCGGCTCGATGCCGGGTACCGGATCGGCTATACCAAGGTCGAGACGCCGGACTCGGTGCTGCTCGCCCCGGGCCTCGGGCGGCGCGATTTCTACGACGACGCGACCAACCACCTCGCGACCGCGCGGCTGAGCGTCGCGCCGGGTGCGGTCCTGCCCGTCGGGCTGGCGCTGAGCGCGGGATACGAGCGCGAGGATGCGGGGCAGCTGGGTCAGCGGTACGAGGGGGTACTGGTGCGGGGCGACGTGCTCGCGCCCGTATCCGCCACCGTCGCGCTCGCGGCCGGCGTCGGCTATGAGAAGATCGAGTCGAGCAGCCGACAGCCGCTCGTCACGCCCGAGGGCGCGATCGCGGTCGACGACGATGGCCGCTTCCTGAGCGATCCTAGCCGGCCGCGCCGCGTCGATTACCGCACCGACGGCGTCTATTACGATGCGGGCGTGGTGTGGCGGCCCAATCGCCGCACCGAAGCCCGCGCGTCGATCGGCGAACGGTACGGATCGTTCAGCGGCACGGGCTCGCTCAGCTACCAGGCGTCCGAGTCGGTCGGCCTCGCGGTCGGCGTCTATGACGGCGTCCAGACCTTCGGGCGGCAGCTGCGCCAGGGTATCGCCAACCTCCCGACCAGCTTCGTGTCCGCGCGCGACCAGTTCACGCAAACATATAACGGCTGCGTGTTCGGCACTTCGGGGCGGACGCCGGGCGGGTGTCTGAACGCAGTGTTCCAGTCGATCAACACGACCAGCTACCGCGCGCGCGGGATCGACGCGGTGATCTCCGCGACGCGCGGGGTGCATCAGTTCGGCGCGGGCGCGGGGTACGCCAACCGCCGCCTCCATGCCGGCCGCCTGCCGGTCGGCGTGACGGTGTTCGGCGTCGAGGACGAGAGCGTCTACGGCTCGCTCTTCTACGCGCGCTCGCTGACGCCGGCCTCTGGCTTCAATGCGCAGGCGTTTCTCAACTACTACAACACCGTCGGCCTGGGCGACGACGAGGTCTATGCCGGCGGCGCGGTGGCGACCTATTTCCACCGGTTCGGGCGCCTCCAGACGACCGCCTCGGCCGGGATATACGGCTTCCAGGTCGGTGACTTCGACGATCAATGGTCGGCGCAGGCGCTCCTCGGCGCACGCTACAGCTTTTAGGGATAAGACCCATGTACGATCAGCATTTCGGCCTGACCGGCAGGCCCTTCCAGCTCACCCCCGATCCCGGTTTCTGGTTCGCGACGGGGACGCACCGCAAGGCGATGGCTTACCTCGGCTACGGGCTGGCGCAGGGCGAGGGCTTCATCGTCGTCACCGGCGACATCGGCGCGGGCAAGACGACCCTGATGGGGCATCTGCTCGGCGATCTCGACCGCACGCTGCTAAGTCCGCTCACGATCACCTCGACCGCGATCGAGGCCGACGACCTGCTCCGCATCGTCGCTACCGGTCTGAGTGTCGATCCGGCGGGCCTCGCGAAGGCGCAGCTGCTCACCGCCATCGAGCGCGGGCTGCATGCCGTCGCGCGCACGGGGCGGCGCATGCTGCTGATCGTCGACGAGGCGCAGGCGCTCCCCGTATCGGCGCTGGAGGAGCTGCGGATGCTCTCCAACTTCCAGGCGGGCGGCGGCCACGCGCTGCTTCAGATCGTGCTGCTCGGCCAGCCCGAGTTCCGCGACCGGCTGCAGGGGTCGGACCGGCTGGAGCAGCTGCGCCAGCGGGTGATCGCGATCCATCATTTGGGTCCGATGAGCGAGGACGAGGTCGCGGACTATATCGCGCACCGCCTGTCGGTGGTCGGCTGGACCGGTAGGCCCGATTTCACGGTCGACGCCTTTCCGGCGCTGTTCCGGGCGTCGGGCGGCGTGCCGCGCCGTTTGAACCAGCTCGCCGGACGCGTGATGCTTCATGCCGCGATGGAGGGGCTGGAGCTGATCGACGCCGCCGCGGTCGAGGCGGTCGCCGCCGACTTGCAGGCGGACATGGCCGCGCCCGCGCCCGTCGCCGATCAAGTTCCGGAAATCCGCGCCGAGCTGTCGCGCGCCATCCCGATCCGTCCGGCCGCTCCCGATGCCGACCTGATCCAGCGGATCGCCGCCCTGGAGAAGCGTATCGAGTTGCAGGACGTCGCCCTCCGGCGTGTCCTGACGCTTCTCGTCGACTGGATCGAGGGTGACGGTGCTTCACCGCTGCTAGGCACGCTGCGCGAACGTGCGGCTTGAACCCTATGCCGGACGGCAAAATCTTGAACGGCATGTCCGTCGACGTGGAGGAATGGTTCCAGGTCGGCGCATTCGAGCGCGTGATCGCCAGAGGCGACTGGGACGGGCTCGAGTCACGCGTCGTGCGCAACACGGGCGCGGTGCTCGACCTGTTCGAAGCGGCGGGGGTCACGGCGACCTTCTTCACGCTGGGCTGGGTGGCCGACCGGCATCCCGCGCTGATCCGCCGCATCGTCGCGGCCGGGCATGAGCTGGCGAGCCACGGCTGGGACCACCGCCGCGTCTTCACCATGACCCCGGCCGAGTTTCGCGCCGACCTGGCCCGCGCCCGCGTGGCGTTGGAGGATGCAGGCGGTGTCGGCGTCGCCGGCTACCGCGCCCCGAGCTTCTCGATCGACGCGCGCACGCTCTGGGCGCACCCCGTGCTGGCGGAGGAAGGCTACATCTATTCATCCAGTGTCGCGCCCGTGCGCCACGACCATTACGGCTGGCGCGACGCTCCGCGCTACGCCTTTCGCCCGCTCGCCGATGCGGCGCTGATCGAGGTGCCGGTGACGGTCGCCGAGATCGCCGGGCGCAGGGTGGCGACGGGCGGCGGGTTCTTCAGGCTGCTCCCGGCGGCGCTGACCGATCTTGCGGTCCGCCAGGTGAACCGCGACGGGCAGCCGGCGATGTTCTACTTCCACCCATGGGAGATCGATCCCGGTCAGCCGCGCGTTCGGAACGCGCCGCTCCGGTCGCGCCTGCGGCATTATTCGCGGCTGCGCGCGATGCCGGGCAAGCTGCGCCGTCTGCTGGAACGGCACAAGTGGGGCAGGGTGGACGAGGCGCTGACAAGACTTGCTCACACCTACCCCCGTCACCCCGGGCTTGACCCGGGGTCCCGCTTCGTTGGTGCGGATGTGCGTATCCACGAGAAAAGCGGGACCCCGGGTCAAGCCCGGGGTGACGAGGTGGGGGCGGTCGCATGACCTTCCATGCCGTCGCCGCGCCCGTCGGCGTCCGCGAGGCCGACCTCCGCTACACCGCCGAATGCGCGCGCATCGACGCGTTCGTGCGCGAACGGGCGGGCTCGCCTTTCCATCTCGCCGCCTGGAGCCGCGCGGTCGAGCAAGGCTGCGGACAGCGAGCGCGTTACCTCGTGGCGGAGCGCGCGGACGGCGCGATCGCGGGCGTCCTACCGCTCACCGAAATCCGCTCGCGACTGTTCGGCCGCGCGCTCGTTTCGGCCGGCTTCGCGGTAGGCGGCGGCGTGCTGGGTGACGCGGTCGAGCCGCTCGCGTCGGGTGCCTGGGCCCTGGCGGAGCGGCTCGGCATTGCCGAGGTCGAGCTTCGCGGCGGCGCGGTGCCGACGGGCTGGACAGTCGACGACGCAACGTATCTGGGGTTCGCGCGCCCGCTCGCGGCGGACGACGAGGCTGAACTGCTGGCGATCCCGCGCAAGCAGCGCGCGCAGGTCCGCCGCGCGCTCGGGCTCGACCTAACTATCGCGGCCGGCCGCGACCGTGCCGCCCTCGCCGAGCATCACCGCGTCTATGCCGAGTCCGTCCACCATCTCGGCACTCCCGTCTTTCCCGCCGCGCTGTTCCGCGCGGTCATCGGGTCGATGGACGCCGACGTGCTGACGATCCGGCACCAGGGCATGGCGGTCGCCAGCGTGCTCAGTCTTTACGCCGACGGCACGGTCTATCCTTATTGGGGTGGCGGCAGGGCGGCGGCGCGCGGCCTGCGCGCGAACGACCGCATGTACCTCGCCCTCATGTCGCATGCCCGCGCGCGGGGCTGCACCCGCTTCGATTTCGGGCGCTCCAAGGCGGGAACCGGCGCGGCCGCGTTCAAGAAAAACTGGGGCTTCGAGGGGACCCCGCTCGCCTACGCCAAGCGGAGCGTCGGCGCGGCGCGGGCCGTGAACCCGCTCGACTCCAGATACGCCGCCAAAGTGGCTTTGTGGAAACGGCTGCCGCTCCCCGTCGCGACCGCGATCGGCCCGTGGATCAGCCGGGGCCTGGGGTGAGCGATATCCTGTTCCTGGCGCACCGCGCGCCGTTCCCGCCCGACCGCGGGGACAAGATCAGGAGCTGGCACGTCCTCCATCATCTGGCCGATCGGGCGCGGGTGCATCTGGTCGCATTCGGTGAGACGCCCGCCGACCGCGAGCCGCCGCCCGAGCTGGCGGCGCGGCTCGCCTCCTGGACGATAGTGCCGCGTTCCAAGCCGCGCGCCTGGGCCGCGATGCAGGCGCTGGCGACCGGCAAGCCGGTCTCGCTGCTCGCCTTCGCCGACCGGCGTGTAGCGGCGGCTGCGGCGCGGATCAGGGCCGAGCATTCGATCGCGGCGACCTACATCTTCTCCGGGCAGATGGCGCAATATGCCGGGCCGGAGCGCACCGTCATGGACTTCGTCGATGTCGACTCGGCCAAGTTTGCAGGGCTGGCGGAGCGGGGTAGGGGCCAGCTCGCCTGGGTGCTCCGGCGCGAGGCGCGGTTGCTGGCCGCCTACGAGCGCGCGGTCGCGGCGCGCGTCGACGCCGGCCTGTTCGTGACGGAGGCGGAGGCGGCGCTGTTCCGGTCGGGCGGTGCGGAGGGCCGCATACTCGCGGTCGAGAACGGGATCGACGCGGCCTTCTACGATCCCGCCGCGAGCTTCGCGCGGCTGGACGAGCGAGGCCCGCTCCTCGTGTTCACCGGCCAGATGGATTACGAACCCAACATCGACGCGGTGACGTGGTTCGCGAACGACGTGCTCCCTCGTATCCGGGCCCGCCACGACGCGGCGCGCTTCGCGATCGTCGGCCGCGCGCCGACAGCGGCGGTCCGGGCGCTCGAACGATACGAGGGCGTGATCGTAACCGGAACGGTCGACGACGTCCGCCCCTGGCTCGCGGCGGCGGACATCGCCGTCGCGCCGCTCCGCATCGCCCGCGGCATACAGAACAAAGTGCTCGAGGCGATGGCGATGGCGCGGCCGGTCGTCGCGACGCCAGCTGCAGCCAAGGGGATCGATCACGGGGAATCGCTCCGGGTGGCGGACGATAGCTTCGCGTCGGCGGTATGCGACCTGCTCGACCGGCCGGACGAGGCGCGCGCGCTCGGAACGTCGGCGCGGGCGTGGATGCTCGCGCGCTACGCCTGGCCTGCGCGCCTCGCCCCGCTCGATGCGTTGCTCGGCTTCGGTGGATTGGCACCTGCCGCATGACGATCGCGGTTCCGGCACGCGCGTTCGACTTGAGCTCCTCGGTCTGGCGTCGCCACGGGGTCGCGCTCGCGCTGGCCGTTGTCGCCATCCTGCTCCTGTTCCGCACCGACCTCGCCGACCTGGTGCGGCTATGGTGGACGAGCACGACCTACGGCCACTGCCTGTTCGTCGCTCCCGTCGTCGCCTGGCTGGTATGGCAGCGACGGCGCGAGCTGGCGGTGCTGACGCCCGTCGCCTGGTGGCCGGGGCTGGCCGTCGTCGCGGCGGGCGCGTTCGCATGGCTGCTGGGCGACGCGGGCGGCGTGGCGCTGGCCCGTCACCTGGGGCTGGTCGTCATGCTCCAGGGCGCGGTCGCGTCGCTGCTTGGGCCGAACGTCGCGCGCGGGCTGGTCTTCCCGCTCGGCTATCTGTCGTTCCTCGTCCCCTTTGGCCAGGAGCTCGAACCGCCGCTCCAGCAGGCGACGGTCGCGATGGTGACCCCGCTGCTCGGGCTGGCCGGCCTGCCCGCGGTCGTGGACGGGGTACTGATCCATGCCGGCCGCTACTGGTTCGAGGTGGCCGAAGCCTGCTCGGGATCGAAGTTCGTGCTGGCGATGCTCGCCTTCGGGGTGCTCGTCGCGGACACCTGTTTCTGGTCGTGGCGGCGGCGGGCGGCGTTCCTCCTGGCCTGCGTCGTCGTACCGGTGCTCGCCAACGGCGTGCGCGCGTTCGCGACGATCTGGGCCGCCGACCTGACATCGGTGGAGGCAGCGTCGGGTTTCGACCATATCGTCTATGGCTGGGTGTTCTTCGCGCTCGTCATGGCGGGCGTCCTCGCGCTCGGCTGGCGCTGGTTCGACCGCGCGCCCGACGATCCCGCGTTCGATCCGGCGCGGTTGGCGGAACCGGTCCGGCACCGAGTGGATCTATTGCCCGCTACTCTGTTAGTGGTCGCGGTCGCCGCCGCCGCGCCCGCCTGGTCCGCCGCGATCGCCGGGCGCGAGGCCCCGTCGCCCGCCCGCATCGACCTGCCCGCCGTTCCCGGCTGGACGCGCGCGCCGCTGAGCCGAACCGCGCCGTGGCGACCGCATTATCCTGGAGCCGACCACGGCCTGTTCGGTCGTTATGTCGACGGACGAGGGAGCGCGGTCGACATGGCGGTCGCGCTCTACGCCCGGCAGGGAGAGGGACGAGAGCTCGTCGCTTTCGGGGTCGGGCCACTCCGCGAAGGCGACCGCTGGGTGCGCGTTTCCGACGGCCCGGCCGTGGCGGGCGGCTCAACGATGCGGATCACCGCGCCCGGACCGGACGAGCGCCCCGTGGAACGCGTGGTCGCGACATGGTACCGCGTCGGCGACGTGACCACCGCCGATCCTGCCTACGCGAAGTTCGAGACCGCCCGCGCCCGCCTCTTGGGAACGGACCAGCGCGCGGTCGCGCTGCACCTGTCGGCGGAGGGCCCGGACGCCCGCGCCGCCATCGGCCGGTTCGCCGCAGCGCTCGGCCCCATCGGCCCCGCGATCGACCGCATCGCCTACCCAAGCTGATGTGCGGCATCGCGGGCGTGTTCCACAACGCCACCCCCAAGCCCGTCGATCCCGCGCGGATCGGCGCGATGATCGCGGCCATGGCGCACCGCGGCCCGGACGGGGAGGGCGTGTGGACCGCGCCCGGCGTCGGCTTCGGCCACCGCCGCCTGTCGATCATCGACCTGGAGGGCTCGCCGCAGCCCATGTCCGACGGCGACCTGACGGTGACCTACAATGGCGAGATCTACAATTTCGCCGAGCTCCGCGCGGAGCTGACGGCGCTGGGCGCCCGTTTCCGGACGGCTGGCGATACGGAGGTGCTGCTCCATGGCTGGCGTGCCTGGGGCGTCCGCGTGCTCGACCGGTTGAACGGCATGTTCGCCTTCGCGCTCCACGACGGAGGGAGCCGCACGTTGTTCCTGGCGCGCGACCGGGTGGGGGCGAAGCCGCTCCATTATGCCGAGCTCGCCGACGGGTCGATCGCCTTCGCGTCCGAGCTGAAGGGCCTGCTCGCCCACCCGCTGCTCCGCCGCGAGCCGGACCTGCGCGCGGTCGAGGATTATCTCGGGCTCGGATATGTTCCCGATGATACGTGCATCGTCGCGGGCGTGCGCAAGCTGCCCGCCGGCTGTTTCCTGCTCGTCGAGCGCGGCAAGCCGCTCCCCGAACCCCGGCGCTGGTGGGACATCGACTTCTCCAACCGCGCGACCGGATCGGCCGACGCTCTCGGCGAGGAGCTGCTCGACCGCATGCGAACGGCGGTGCGCAGCCGCATGATCGCCGACGTCCCGCTCGGCGCGTTCCTGTCCGGCGGCGTCGACAGCTCGGCCGTCGTGGCACTCATGGCGGAGGCGGACCGCCGCGCGGTCCTCACCTGCACGATCGGCTTCGACGAAGCCGGCCATGACGAGCGCGCCCACGCCCAGATCGTCGCCGACCGCTTCCGCACCGACCACCGGACACGCGTCGTGTCCCCGGACGACTTCGCGCTGATCGACACGCTCACCCACGCCTTCGACGAGCCGTTCGCCGACGCCTCCGCGCTCGCCACCTACCAGGTGTCCGCGCTCGCCCGCGAAAGCGTGACCGTCGCGCTGTCGGGCGACGGCGCGGACGAGGCGATGGCCGGCTATCGCCGCCACCGCTTCCACGCGGGCGAGGAACGGATGCGCGGCTTGCTGCCCGCCGCCGCCCGCGGCAAGTTGTTCGGCACGCTCGGTCGCCATTATCCCAAAGCCGACTGGGCACCGCGACCCTTGCGCGCCAAATCGACCCTGCTCGCGCTCGCCGGATCGGGAGAGGAAGCATACGCCCGCGCGGTCGGCGTCACCACGCCCGAACTCCGCGCGCGCCTGTTCTCCGCCGAGGCGCGCCGCGCGCTGGACGGTTACCGCGCCGAGGACCGCTACATCGCCACCATGCGCGCCGCGCCCGCCCGGGACGGCCTCGACCGCGCGCAATATGCCGATATCAAGCACTGGCTGCCCGGCGACATCCTGACCAAGGTCGACCGCACCAGCATGGCTGTCTCGTTGGAGGCGCGCGAGCCGCTGCTCGACCATCGTCTGCTCGAATTCTGCGCGACGCTCCCGCCCGCGCTCCGTCTGCGCGGCGGCCAGGGCAAGTGGCTGATGAAGCGCAGCCTGGAGCGGCACCTCCCGCGCGAAATCCTCTACCGCCCCAAGATGGGGTTCGTGACCCCGGTCTCCGCCTGGTTCCGCGGTCCGCTCGCCGCCGCCGCTGCCGGCCTGGCCCGTTCGCGCGTGCTGGCCGACACCGGCTGGTTCGACCTTCCCGCGCTCTCCGTGCTCGCCGCCGACCACCGCGCCGGCCGCGCCGACCATGGGCGCACGCTCTGGCAGTTCCTCATGCTCGAGCGGAGTCTCGGGCAGCTCTTCGGCGGATCGATCTAAATATAAATCAACGTTGTCGTCGTGCGGTAACACAACCCTAACCCGGCATTTACCGCCTCCCCACTAATCGAAACCCATGTTCCTCGATCCGACGCACTTCCGCCCCGGCGCTTCCACGGCGTCCGATCCGACCGGCGCGCGCCTGTCGATCGCGCGCGATGCGCGGCTGGTGGACGTCATCGACCGGTTTCGCGCCCGGCCCGACATGCGGCTGCTGACGGTGGTCGACCGCGACGACCGACCCGTCGGCGCGATCCGCGAGCTGGATGTCCGCTCCATCCTGTTCAACCCATACGGGCATGCGCTCATGATGAACCCGTCCTTCGGCGGTTCGCTGGAAAGGCTGATCCTGTCGTGTCCGCAAGTCGACGGCGCGACCGCCGAGGCCGGACTGCTCGACGCCTACGCGGCCGCGCCGGGCGCCGAAGGGTTGATCCTGACGCGTGACGGGCGGTTCGCGCGGGCGCTCGACGCGCGCGACATCGTCCGGATGGCCGCCACGCGCGAGACGGAGCTCGCCCGCGAGCGCACCACCCGCATGGAGCGGATCGGCACGGCCGGCCGCGCCTTCTCCGGCGATGTCTCCGCCCTGGTTTCCGGTCTGTCGCGCGTTTCGGCGGAAGTCGACGCGTTGGCGCGCCAGCTCGGCGCGCGGGCGGGAGACACCAGCATCGACGCCGCGTCCGCCGCGATCGGGGCGGACGAGACCGCCGCCGCCTTGGGCGAGATCGCCGCGCGCGGACGCGAGTTGACCGGCACGCTCGGCGGGATCGCGACCGCCACCGCCGACGCGCGGCGGATCCGTGAGCAGGCGACCGGAACCGTGCAGGCGGCGGGTGACCGCATGACCGCGCTCGCCGACTCGACGGGCGCGATCGACGACATGCTGCGGTTGATCCAGGAGATCGCGTCCAGGACCAACCTCCTGGCGCTAAACGCCGGGATCGAGGCGGCGCGCGCGGGCGAGGCGGGTCGCGGGTTCGCGGTCGTCGCGTCGGAGGTGAAGACGCTCGCCAGCCAGACGGGACACGCGGCCAAAGGCATCGCCGACCGGATCGCGACCGGCCACCGCGTGCTCGCCGACGTGATCGGCGGCCATCACGAGATCGAAGCGGCGATGGATGCGATCGGCCGGACGTCGCTCGCCATCGACGACGCGCTGGACGCGCAGGCGAAAGCGACGCGCGCGATCGCGGTCGAGGTGGCGCAGTCGGTAGATGTCAGCGGCGAAGTCGGCCGCCGCGTCGGCGCGATCAGCGAGGACGCCGCCGCCTTGGGCGGCGACGCGCAGGCGCTGCGCGATCTGTCGCGGTCGCTGGCGGGCGCTGCGACCAAACTCCATGGCCGCGCCGACGAGTTCGTGCGCTTCGCCGCCGCGTGACTTAACGCAGCTTGGCGATCGCCAGACCGTCCTGCTTGGCGCGGTCCTTGGTCGACTCCTCCGACCGCTTGAGCGCCTTTGAAATGGCCTTGAGCGCCATGCCCTTCTTGGCGAACTGATGTAGCTTCTGAAGCTCGTCGGGCGTCCAGGGCTGGCGATGACGCTCGAATACTTCCTTGTCCTTGGCCATTAGAATACCGCTATCGCCGCATGGAGCGCCAGCGCTATCAACACGACCGTCGACAACGCGAACAAGACGAAACGCACCAGAATGCGATTGAAGGTCGCCTGCACCAAGCTGTGCGCTATGCGCAACGCGACATAGGTCCACGCCAGCATCGCGTTCAGCCCCGCACCCGTGTCCGTCAGGTGAATGACGAATACGACCGCGTAGAACAGCGTGGGTTGCTCCATCAGGTGAATGTAGTTGTGCGCGGGCCATTGCGCCTTTTCCGGCACCACGCCGTCGAGCGCGCCGGGCCGACCGCCCCGCGCCTTGCCGAGATCGACGCCCGCCGCCTTCATCGCAGGTAGCCGGACGACGACCATCCAGGCGAGCATCACCAACGACCAGGCGATCAGGGCCACCACCGGCTGCAGCATTGAACGGTCCATGAAAAGCCTCCCCCGGTTGCTCGGGGGAGGCTTAGTCATCCGCGTCGGATGCGCAACTCAGTCGAACGTCTTGCCCCAGCGGCGGACCGGGCGGTCCTTCCACAGACCGCGGTGGTACGCGTCAGACGCCAGAAGCGGCATCACCGATCCGGCCTCCGCGAACACCATCTGCTCGATGCCCGTATTCACCTTGCCCCACGATGCAGCTTCCTGCAGCGTCGAGGACGAGCAGGCACCATCGCGCACGTCGGCGACGGTGATCTGGACGGCATACTTATGCACCTGCACGTCGTCATGGCCCAGGATCTCGGCGCACACGACCGTATCCTGGATGAAGTTCTTGGGCACGCCGCCGCCGATCATGAGCAGGCCCGTAACGCCCGCCTTGATCTTGATCTCGGTCAGCTCGCGAAAGTCGGCGATTGCGTCGAGCACCATATACGGCTTGCCCGCCTTCACCGCATCGACCTGATGCTTGACCAGACCGAAGCCCGCCGAGCTGTCCACGAACGCCGGACAGAAGATCGGCACGTCATGCTCGTAGGCGAGCTTGACGAGGCTGTTCTCCTTCTTGCCGTGCTCGACCAGGTACTTGCCCATCTCACGGATGAACTCGCGGCTCGAATAGGGCCGCGGTTCCAGCGTCTCGGCGATCTCGAAGATCGTGTGATCGACGTGCTGAAGCTGCTCCTCATCGATATAGGTGTCGTAGATCCGGTCGATCAGCAGCGAGCGCAGCGTGTCGTCGTCCGGCACTTCCAGCGCCTGGTAGTGCTTGTGGCCGAGGCCCTCGAAGAAATCCATGTCGACGATCGACGCGCCGGTCGCGACGATGCCGTCGATCATATTGTTGCGCAGCAGCTCGGCATACAGATCCATGCATCCGCCGGCACTTGTCGATCCGGCGATCACGAGAAAGATGGTGCAGTCCTTGTCGGCCAGCATCTGGTTGTAGATATCGGTCGCACGGCCGAGGTCGCGGCTGGTGAACGACATCTTCTTCATCGCATCGACGATTGGCCGCGCGTCGAACTTCGTGATGTCGATATGCTCGACCTGCGTGGACAGCAGTTCCGCCTTGCGGGTGTCGTTGGGGGTAAGGTCGTTCATATACAGGTCCGTTCGTTCTAGACCCGCCGTCGTTTATGGGGACGCGGAAACCCAATGCGAGCGCAGGGCTCAACTCGTAAGGAGGTCGGTAACCCCATCCCGTTCGTGCTGAGCTTATCGAAGCATGGTTCTTCTTCACTGCCAGCGAGAAGAACGACCCTTCGACAAGCTCAGGGCGAACGGATGGTTATTGAGCCTCGGGCGTTACAACTTGACGACGTTGCCCGTCACGCGGCGTTCCGCCTCGGCATACATCGACACCATCGGCTCGTCCTCGACCACCACGGTCTCGTCCGATCCGAACCCGTTGAACGCGGTCCGCATCGCCGAACCGTACGCGCCCAGCATCCCGATCTCGATGTAATCGCCCGCCTGCACATCGGCCGGCAGCAGGAACGGCCCCGCCATCCGGTCCAGATCGTCGCAGGTCGGCCCGTAGAACGAGAACGCCATGTCCCGCGCCCGGCTGTCCGGTTCGCGGAGCAGCGTGACGGGGAACCGCCAGCCGATATGAGCCGCGTCGAACAGCGCGCCGTACGCGCCGTCGTTGATGTACAGCTCGGTCCCGCGACGCTTCTCCACGCGCACCACGATCGAGCTGTATTCTGCGCAGAGCGCGCGGCCCGGCTCCGCCCACAATTCGGCCGAGTACGAAACCGGCAGGCTCTCGAACGCGCGGTGGATCACGTCGAAATACCGCTGCAGCGGCGGCGGCTCCATGCCGGGGTAGGAAGAGGGGAAACCCCCGCCCACATCGACGACGTCGACCGTGACGGCCGCCTCGACGATCGCCGCGCGCACCCGCTCCATCGCGAACGAGTAGGCGTCGGGCGTCATCGCCTGACTGCCGACATGGAAGCAGATGCCCAGCGCATCCGCCGCCTGCCGCGCCGCCATCAGCAACGGCTTCACCTCCGCGCCCGACGCGCCGAACTTCGCGCCCAGGCTCAGCTTGGAATAGTCGGACGACACCTGCAACCGGACGCACAGCGTCAGGTCGTCGGCCCGGTCCGTCGCGCGGACGATCTTGTCGAGCTCTTCCTCCGAATCGAGCGAAAAGACGCGGACGCCGTGATCGCGGTACGCCTCGGCGATCACCTCCTCGGCCTTGACCGGGTGCATGAAGCACAAGGTCGCGCCCGGCAACGTGCGTCGTACGAGCCGCACCTCGACGATCGAGGCGACGTCGTAATGCGTCACGCCCGCGTCCCACAGGATGCGGAGCAGGTCGGGAGACGGGTTCGCCTTGACCGCATAGATCGAGCGTCCCGGGAACTTCTCGGCGAAGAACCGGGCCGCACGCTCGGCGGCGTGGGGGCGAACGAGCGTCACCGGCTGAACCGGGCGACGCTTGGCGATGTCGAAACCATCCGAGGGGACGGCAGTCGAATGGGTCGTCGCTAACCCCAGCGCAGAATGATGGTGCAAATCAAGGGACCTCCAATTGCCTCGCGGCATACGGTTCGAAAACTGCCTTGCGGTTGGAAGTCCCATGGGGCAGCGGGATGCGAAATATGGCGGGGGGACCCCCATGTAAAGTGGCTATTATGCCCGGGCCCTTAAAAATGACGTTTTTGCGACAACCGACCCGCGCTGGGGTTCGCGACGCCGCCGCCAAGATAGCCGCGATCCTGCCCGCGACGCCGTTATTCACGTGTGAGATCAAGGACGTGACCATCGCCTTCAAGGCCGAGTCGCTCCAGCCGATGGGCGCGTTCAAGATACGCGGCGCGTGGCACCGGCTGACCGCGCTCGACGAAGCCGCGCGGGCGCGCGGCGTCGTCGCCTTTTCCTCGGGCAACCATGCGCAGGGCGTCGCCTGGGCCGCGCGCAGGTTGGGGATGGCCGCCACGATCGTGATGCCGCACGATGCGCCCGCGGTGAAGCGCGACGCCACGCTCGCGCTGGGCGCGGAGGTCGTCGGCTACGACCGTGCCACCGAGAGTCGCGAGGGGATCGCGGCGCGGCTGGCCGAGGCGCGCGGCGCGACCTTGGTCCCCAGCTTCGACGATCCCTGGATTATCGAGGGGCAGGGATCCGCCGGTGTCGAGGCGGCTGCGCAGATGACGCGCGCCGGCCTGCCCGAACCGACGCACGTCGTCGCTCCGTGCGGCGGCGGCGGGCTCGCGGCAGGCCTCGCGCTCGCGTTGCCCGATGCGCGGATGACGGTGGTCGAGCCGGAAGGCTGGGACGATATGCGCCGCTCGCTGGAGGCGGGATGGATCGAGCCGGTCGGCCCGAACCCGCCGCCGACCGCCTGCGACTCGCTCCAGACGCTGCGCGTCTCGCCGCTCACCTTCGACGTGCTGTCGCGAAGGGGCGTGACCGGCGTGGCCGTGTCGGAGGCGGAGACCGCCGCCGCGCAACGCTGGGCGGCCGAGCGGTTTCGGCTTGTGATCGAGCCCGGTGGCGCGGTCGCGCTAGCCGCCTTGCTCACGGGGCGGATCACGCCCGAACCGGGGATGCTGGTGCTGCTGTCGGGCGGGAACATTGACCCCGCCGCCTATGCGCGCATGTTGGCGGCATGACCGACGCGCTCACCGGCATTGCCGCCGCCGCGCCCGCGATCGCGATGCTGGCATGCTTTGCATTCCTGACCGGGGGCGGGTTGCTGGTCGTCAAGCGGCGGGACGTGCGCAAGGGCACGCTGATGCTGGTGATGGCGGTCGTGCTGTTCGCGAACGTCCTGATCTGGACGCTGTAGGCATGGCGGGGCAGGCATGGGCAAAGCCCATTCCGTCGGACGGTGCCGGGAGCACCGCCGGCCGCTCGCGCCTGTTCAGGTTAGCGCATCAGCTCATCTTATGGGTGAGTCAGGCGCGAGTCGCATATCCAGGTACTTATCCACGCTCCCCATCAACTGCGGCATCTCCTGCTCGAAGAAATGGTTCGCCTTCGGGATCGTATCGTGATGGATCGTGATGTGCCGCTGCGTCCTGAGCTTGTCGACTAGCTTCTGCACCGGCCCCGCGGTCACCACCTCGTCATGCTCCCCCTGGATGATGATGCCCGACGCAGGGCAAGGCGCGAGGAAGGTGAAGTCGAACAGGTTCGCGGGCGGCGCGATCGAGATGAAACCCCGGATTTCCGGCCGCCGCATCAGCAGCTGCATCCCGATCCACGCGCCGAAGCCGAAGCCGCCCACCCAGGTCGTCTGCGCCTCCGGGTGGAAGCTCTGCACCCAATCGAGCGCGGAGGCGGCGTCGGACAGCTCGCCCACGCCGTTGTCGAACACGCCCTGGCTCTTGCCCACGCCGCGAAAGTTGAAGCGCAGCACCGCGAACCCGCGCCGCTGGAACGTCTTGTACAGCTCCTGGACGATCCGGTTGTTCATCGTGCCCCCCGATGACGGGTGCGGGTGGAGGATCATCGCGACGGGGGCGCGCGGACGCGGAGCGGGGGCGAACCGCCCCTCCAAACGGCCTTCGGGGCCGGGAAAGATGACTTCGGGCATGGATGGGACCTGACTATATCGGACAGGGCGGATGAACCGCCGCTAATGCGCGCCATATAGCCGTAAACCGCCATTTTGGAACCATGCGCTTGCCCACCCGCATCTATCTTGACCACGCCGCGACCACGCCACCCCGTCCCGCCGCGATCCGCGCGGTGGCGGACGGGTTGGTGGCGTGGGCCAACCCGAGCTCGCCGCACGGCGAGGGCAGGGCGGCCAGACGCGCGCTCGAGGACGCTCGGGCGGCCGTGGCGACAGCTTATGGCTGGCGCGGGTCGACCTTGTTCACGAGCGGCGCGAGCGAGTCGCTGGCCGTCGCGCTAGGGCGTTCGACCGCCGACCGCGTGGCGATCACCGCGGTCGAGCACGACGCGGTGTTCCGCGCGGCGGGGCAGGCCCGGATCCTGCCCGTCGACCCCTCCGGCCGGGTAGCGGGGGGCGGACTGGCCACCGCGCTGGCCGATCCCGGTCGCGCGTTGGTCGCGGTGCAATGGGCCAACAGCGAGACCGGCGTGCGCCAGCCGATCGCCGCGATCGCAAGCCAGGTCCACGCCGCCAGCCATCTGCTCCTGATCGACGCCGCGCAGATGCCCGCCGGGATCGACCCGGACGTAGCCGAACACGCCGACTTCGTCGCGCTCTCCGCGCACAAGCGTGGTGGCCCGCCCGGCGTCGGCGCGCTGCTCGTCCGCGATCTCGGCACGCTGTCCCCCACCGGCGGTCAGGAATTCGGCTACCGCGCCGGCACCGAGAACCTCCCCGCCGCGCTCGGCTACGCCGCCGCGCTCGCCGAGCCGGAGCCGGTCGAGCAATGGGCCGCGATGCGCGAGCGGCTCGACGATGCGGTCCGCCGGTCGGGCGGGCAGGTGGTCGGCGACGGCTCGCCCTGCCATGCCGCCATCGGCAGCTACCGCATGCCCGGCGTCGCGAGCGCGGCGCAGCTCATCCGCTTCGACCTGGCCGGCATCGCCGTGTCGGCGGGCAGCGCCTGCTCGAGCGGGAGCATGAAGCCCAGCCACGTGCTCGGCGCGATGGGCTGGACCGAACAGGCCGGGCGCGAGGTCGTCCGCGTCAGCTTCGGCCGCGACACGACCGAGGCCGAGATCGACGCCGCCGTCGCCGTCTGGCGCGACATCGCCCGCACTGCCCGCCGGATCGCGGCATGACCTACCTCGACTATCAGGCCACGACTCCGCTCGCGCCCGAAGCGTTCGAGGCGATGCTCCCCTGGCTCCGCGACCAGCACGCCAACCCGCACTCGCCGCACCGCGAGGGCCGCCGCGCCCGCGCGGCCGTCGAGGTCGCGCGCGACCGGGTTGCGGAGCTCCTGCCGCCCGGCGGCCGGCTCGCCTTCACCGGCGGCGCAACCGAGGCGCTGAACTGGGCAATCAAGGGCACGCCTGAAGATAAAGGGGGCGGCCCCATCATCACGCTCGCGACCGAACACGCCGCCGTGCTGGACACCGTCGCCGCAAGCGGACGGCCGACGACGATCCTGCCCGTCGGCCCGGACGGCATCGTCGATCTCGCCCGAGCCGAGGCGGCCATCCGCCCCGGCACCGGCCTAGTCGCGGCGATGCTCGTCAACAACGAGATCGGCGTGATCCAACCGATCGCCGAGCTGGCCGCCCTCGCGCACGAGGCGGGCGCGCTGTTCCTGTGCGACGCGGTTCAGGGGTACGGCCGCATACCCATCCCCGCCGCCTGCGACCTGGTCGCGGTCTCCGCGCACAAGATCCACGGCCCCAAGGGCGTCGGGGCGCTCTGGATCAGGGACGGCGTGAAGCTCGCGCCCCTGCTCCATGGCGGCGGGCAGGAGGAGCCGGGCCGGTCGGGCACGCTCAGCCCCGCCCTTTGCGCCGGCTTCGGCGTGGCCGCGCGTTTGATGCGCGACTGCCAAGAAGCCGACGCGTCGCATGTGCGGACGCTGTTCGCGGCCGCGCGAGCACGCCTCGGTGCGGGGTGGACCCTGAACGGATCGGCCGAGTACCGCTATCCCGGCAACCTCAACGTCCACCGGCCCGGCCTCGACGTGGCGCGCGTCATGTCCGAGCTGCGCGACACCGCATTCTCTGCGGGGTCCGCCTGCGCCAGCGGCTCCGGCCGGCCCAGCCACGTCCTCCGCGCGATCGGGCTGTCCGACGCGGAGGCGCGCTCGTCGATACGGCTCGGCTTCGGCCGCCACACCACCGAACACGAACTGCTCGCCGCGATCGACCGAATCCACGCGGCCGCCGACGCGCAGCGGATCGCGGCATGATCCGCGTGCGCTTCGTCGCCCCGGACGGCTCCGCGCGCGAAGCGATAGGGACCGACGGAGTACGCCTGCTCGACGTCGCCCAAGCTGACGGCCAGCCTCTCGAAGGCACTTGCGACGGCCAGATGGCGTGCGCGACCTGCCACGTGATCGTCGACCCCGCCGATTTCGACCGATTGCCATCCGCGACCGAGGAGGAGGAGGAACTGCTCGACCTCGCCTTCCACGCGACCCGGACCAGCCGTCTCGCCTGCCAGATACGACTGAACGCGGATCTGGACGGCATGAGCGTACGACTACCCTGACGGGTCACGAGACCGTCACGCGCCCGGCGCAGGGCGGGGGCCCGATCCGGAGGCCGAGCCGATCCGACGCCATATCGCCTGCTGCGCGCCCCTGCTCTCGTCCGCGGCCCCGCCGCCGAGCGCGATCCCATGGTTGTCGACCGGAATGGCGATGCTCGGCGGGCTCGTCCTGTTCGTATTCGGCGTCGACCTGCTCGCCCGCGCGCTGCGCGAGGCTGGCGGCGACCGGTTGCGCGACGTCCTGCACCGCGCCTCGGCGAACCGGATCGCGGGGGTGGGCGCGGGCGTCGGTGCCACGATCGCGCTCGACTCGTCTTCGGTCGTCATCATCATGCTGGTGGCGATCGTCGACGCCGGGCTGATCCCGTTCGCGCATGCGCTCCCCGTCGTGCTCGGGGCGAATATCGGCACGACCTTCTCCTCCCAGCTCTTCGCCTGGAACGTCGACGCGTTCGCGCCCGTGCCGATGGCGATCGGGTTCCTGCTCGGCGCGCTCGCCAGGGGCGAGGCGACGAAGCGGTGGGGCTCCGTCCTGCTCGGCCTGGGCATGGTCCTGTTCGGCCTGCACCTGATCGGCGACGCCGCTGCTCCCCTCGCGAAACGACCGGAGGTGACGGCGTGGCTGAGGCGGCTGGAGAGCCCGTGGCTCGGCGTGCTCGCGGGCGCGGCCGTAACCGTCGCGATCCAGTCCTCCTCCGCCACGCTCGGCATCGTCATCGCGCTCGCGGGCGGCGGGCTGATCACCCTGCCGGCGGGCGTCGCGATCATGCTCGGCGCGGAGATCGGCACCTGCGCCGACACGTTGGTCGCGGTCGCCGGCCGCTCGCGCGCGGCCGTCAGGGTCGGGTTGTTCCACCTCCTGTTCAATATCGCCTCCGTCCTCCTCGGCGTCGCGCTGGTGGAGGCGCTCGCGAGCTTCGGCCGGGCGACCGCGAACAACACGGGCCAGCAGATCGCCAACGCCCACGTCCTGTTCAACGTCGCGGGCGCGCTCGTGATGCTCCCGTTCGTCCGTACCGCCGCGCGCGCCCTCGATGCGATCCTGCCCGAACGCGCGACCGCCTGATCTTGCCTTTCAATACCGTGCTGGGCATAGGCCCGCCCGAGAGTCGGACGGGCGTGGCCGTCGCCAACCCGGTCAGGTCCGGAAGGAAGCAGCCGCAACGATTTCGTCGCGGGTCGTCCGGCTCTCACCGCGCCGGGCGCACGCCGCCAGCAAAGCTGGCGTCGAGACGCCCAAGCGCGGCCGACGTGGCACCGCCACGATCGACGTCACGGCTTTGCCGGGACGCGGCCACTCTCACCGCTTCTCCTTCCTCGTCACCCCGGACTTGATCCGGGGTCCCGCTTACGTCCGCCGTCGCAAGAAGAAGCGGGACCCCGGGTCGAGCCCGGGGTGACGAGGGTAGGAAGATCCCCAAACAAACCCCTGTCCTACCGCTTCTGCTTCCGCCAGGGTCTCCCTCATGCCCCCGTCGAATCACGGCCGAGCCCGCCAGAACGCATGTCCACGCGTCAACTTTGTTCAACTTCCTCGCGTCCGCCCCCGCTGATGGCCACCACCTTCGATCTCGGCGACCCGCCCCAGCCCGCGACCGCGCCCGCCCCCTACCGCGTCCTCGCGCGCAAATACCGCCCCCAAACCTTCTCCGAGCTGATCGGCCAGGACGCGATGGTTCGCACGCTCGGCAACGCGATCAAGCGCGACCGGCTCGCCCACGCGTTCCTGATGACGGGCGTGCGCGGTGTCGGAAAGACCTCGACCGCGCGCCTGATCGCCAAGGCGCTGAACTGCATCGGACCGGACGGGGAGGGCGGCCCGACCATCGACCCGTGCGGCGTGTGCGAGCCCTGCCGCGCGATCGCCGAGGGCCGCCATATCGACGTGATCGAGATGGACGCCGCGTCGCACACCGGCGTCGACGACGTGCGCGAGATCATCGAGGCGTCGCGCTATTCGGCCGTCACCGCGCGCTATAAGATCTACATCGTGGACGAGGTCCACATGCTGTCCAAGAACGCGTTCAACGCGCTCCTGAAGACGCTCGAGGAGCCGCCCGCGCACGTCAAGTTCCTGTTCGCCACGACCGAGGTGAACAAGGTGCCGATCACCGTGCTGTCGCGTTGCCAGCGCTTCGACCTGCGCCGTATCTCCGCCGAGCTGCTTGGCCACCACTTCGCCGAGGTCTGCCGCAAGGAAGGCGTCTCCGCCGACCCGGAGGCGCTCGCGCTGATCGCCCGCGCGGCCGAGGGCTCCGCGCGCGACGGCCTGTCGATCCTCGACCAGGCGATCGCGCATGCCGATCTGGAGGGGAGCATCGTCACAGCCGATGCGGTGCGCGAGATGCTGGGCCTGTCCGACCGCGGCGCAGTGCGCGACCTGCTCGGACTGGTGCTGGGCGGCGACGGCCCGGGCGCTCTCGCGCTGCTGCGGCGGCAATACGATCTGGGCGTCGATCCGCAGGGCGTCCTCCGCTCGCTGCTCGAGACCGTCCACGGCGTCACCCTCGCCAAGGTCGGCGCGGCGCCCGACCTGGCGCAACCCGCCGAGGAGGCCGCCGCTTACGCCGACTGGTCGGCGCGGCTGTCCTTCCCCGCGCTCCACCGGCTCTGGCAGCTCATGCTCAAGGGTCACGACGAGGTCGCGCGCGCGGTGCTCCCGATCGAGGCGGCGGAGATGGCGCTGCTCCGGATCGTCCACGCCTCCACGCTTCCCGACCCGGGCGAACTCGCGCGGCGGATGATGTCGGGTGAGATCGCCCCACCTGCGTCGGCGAGCTCCGGCCCGCCCGCCGCTCCCGAGCCGGTACCTGTGCCGCCGGAGCCCGTGAACACGCTCCCCGCCGACTTCCCCGCGCTGGTCGCGGCGCTGGAAGGGGCTGGGGAGCACGCGCTCGCCGCCCGGCTGACCCACAATGCCAGCGTCGTTCGCTACGCCGCGCCCGAGCTCGTGCTGAGCAGCGCGCGCCCGCTTCCGCCCGACCTGGCCAAGGAACTTGCCGAAGCGCTTCGTCGCATCACCGACCGGACGTGGCGCGTGCTGGTGGAAGACGCGCCCGGACGACCCACCTTGCGCGAGCAGGCCAAGGCCGCCGAGGAAGTGGAACGCGCGGCCGTCCTCGATAGTCCTCTCGTCAAGGCGGCGTTCGAGGCGTTCCCGGAAGCCGAGCTGATCGACTGGACACGAGGAGTAGCACAGTGAACAACCTAGACGAGATCATGGCCATGGCGCAGAACGTCCAGGCCGAGCTGACCAAGGCGCAGGAGAACCTCGATACGATCGAGGTCGAGGGCCAGTCCGGCGGCGGCCTGGTCAAGATGCGCGCATCGGCCAAGGGCCGGATCATCGCGATCGATATCGACCCGTCGCTGCTCCAGCCCTCCGAGAAGCAGATGGCCGAGGACCTGATCGTCGCCGCCTTCAACGACACCCGCGCCAAGGCCGACGCCAAATCGGGCGAGGAGATGAGCAAGATGAGCGCCGGCATCCCGCTGCCGCCAGGGTTCAAATTACCCTTTTAATATAAAACCCTCTCCCGCTTTCGCGGGAGAGGGACAGGCGCGAAGCGCCAAGGTGAGGGGCGGACCTCTCCCGGAAAGGCCCGCCCCTCACCCTCGCCGCGGCTTCGCCACGTCTCTCCCTCTCCCGCAAAAGCGGGAGAGGGAGCTTACTCCCGCAAACACCGATCCAACCCTTCCCGTCGCACGACGCCCACCTGCCGCGCCAGCCGGTCCCCGTGCCGCCGCGTGAACCCGCTCGGGGCCACCGCCGCGCGCTTCTTGGGCAGCGGCAGCACCGCCGCGATCCGCCCCGCCTCGGTCGGCGACAGCGTCCCCGCGCCGTGCCCGAAATACCGCCGCGCTCCCGCCTCGGCACCGTAAGTGCCGATCCCGGTCTCGGCGATGTTCAGGTACACCTCCATGATCCGCCGCTTGGGCCACAGCGCCTCGATCAGCACGGTGAACCACGCCTCCAACCCCTTGCGGACGAACCCGCCGCCCTGCCACAGGAACGCGTTCTTCGCCGTCTGCTGACTGATCGTCGATCCGCCCCGGATGCGCCCGCCCCGCGCATTCGCCGCCGCCGCGCCCATGATCGCGCGATAATCGAAGCCGTCATGCGCACAGAACCGCGAGTCCTCGCCCGCGATCGCCGCCCGCGCCATGTCGGGGTCGATGCGGCCGAGCGGCGTCCAATCCTTGTCGATCCCGCGTCCGGCGAACAGATCGCCCGCCATCGTCGCCGTGACCGGTACCGGCACGAAGCGGTAGAGCACGACCCACCCGAGCGAGCCGAGGATCAACACCAGCACGATCTTCAACAACCATCGAACAGGGCCAAGCATCGCTCGTTCTTATCGCACCCGCCGCCCGCTTCAATCCCGCCCGGGGCGGTGCTCCTCCGTTTCGACCACGACCGGTCCGTCGACCAAGCAAGGCCGCCGCCCGCACCGCGAGCGGCGGCCCCGAGAGCACTCAGGCGTTTGCGAACCGCACCGTCGTTCGCCGCAGCCGCATGGCGCCGCCGACCGCGCCGAAGCCGACGATCATCATCGCCCAGCTCGCAGGCTCCGGCACAGCTGGAATGGGATCGATCCGGCCATTGCGCACGGCGAAGAGATACTGACCGGGATTGCCGTTGTTGGTGCCGCTGACCAGCGAGTCCGACCCGCCGTCGAGGAACGAGCCCGGCGCGCGCGAGCCCGGAAGCTCGAAGAACGTACCCGGCGCGTTGCCGCTGCCTGCATTGAACCCTACCGCCGCGGAATTACCGCCAAGACCCAGAACGCCTCCGTTGAAATCTCCCGTCTCCCACTGGATCCGGTCGTAATTCAGATAGATGTCGAAGTCGCCCGCCGTGACGTCCGACCGGTCGGCCAGGATGATCTGGAATGAATTGAGCTTGTCGGCTTTCGAGTTGAAATAGCCGACCCCGTCCCAAGTCGCTCCGAAAGCGGTGCGGCCATTGTATGTTCCCGTGCCATAAGCCGCGAGCGCGCTGGACAGATTGTTGGTATCCACGTCCGCGAAAAAAGCGGCGATGATGGGCTGCCCGGAATAACCCGCACCGAGCCCTAGTGGGGTGAAGGTGCTCTGGCCGGAGTTGAAGGTGAGATAACCGTTATTGCTCAGGAATGTGTCGGTGTAGGTTGTACCAAAATAATTGGCAGAAAATCCAAGCGAGAGGTTCGAGGTGAAACCATCATCATTGCGCGCCAGCGTACTGCTTCTGAACCCCGGATCTACTCGTTGCGCCTGCGCCGAAGCGATCGGAGCGACTGCAAAAAATCCCGATATGGCGTACGCTAAAAGCTTGCTCATCGATCAACTCCCTGTTTGATTATGATCAAATAGGACCCACCGATAATAAGCCCGGTCCGGTCAGGGACGCCAACTCACTTAAGGTACGGTACCTACCCTAAAATCATATGTTTGGGAAGAGGAGTGATCTGCGTTGTTCACTCTTTAACTTTGCGACAAGTATTTGGAATGTCGAAGACTTGCTGACGAGGGTAGAGCATCGTACTCTGCGTCATCAAAAAAAATGCGCCACCCTGATCAAGAGTGGCGCACTAGGGTCCAAACTCAATCAGCGGCTTGAGGCGGGCTGGGTTTTCTGATTCAGCGGCGTGGGGCGGGGCTGATGGAGGTGATCCATGGCGCTGTTTTGGTTGTCGGATGAAGCGTGGGCGGCGGTGGAGCCTCACCTGCCCAGGAACCAGCCCGGGGCGAGGCGTGTGGACGACCGGCGGGTAATCTCGGGCATCTTCCACGTGCTCAAGTCCGGCTGCCGCTGGGGCGACTGCCCGCCTGAGTACGGGCCGGCGACGACGATCTACAACCGGTTCAACAGGTGGTCGAACCGGGGCTTCTGGCTCAAGCTGCTCGATGCTTTGGTGGATGCGGGCGCGGTGACGCGGAGCACGTCCATCGACAGCACCTACGTCAAGGCGCAACGCGCCGCATTTGGCGGCAAAAGGGGGCTAAAGCGCAGGCGATCGGCCGCTCGCGCGGCGGCTGGACGACCAAGGTCCACGCGCTCACCGATGTCATCGGCCGTCCATACGCGCTCTTGCTGACGCCGGGTAACGTTGCGGACGTGAAGGCTGCACCCGAGCTCCTGGCCCGCATGGGCCGCGCCCGCTACGTGCTCGCGGACAAAGGCTACGATGCCGATCCGCTTCGGCGCTCGCTTCGCCAGGTGGGCGTCGTGCCGGTCATCCCCGGCCGGTCCAACCGCAAGCGCGCCGTGCGCTACGACCGGGAACGCTACCGCGGTCGCCACCTCATCGAGAACGCGTTCTGCCGTCTCAAGGACTTCCGGCGCGTCGCCACCCGCTACGACAAGCTCGCCAGAAACTACCTGTCAGGCGTGGCGCTCGCCGCAGCCCTCGCATTCTGGATGTGAACGAGTCTGGACCCTAAGCATCATCCGAACCACGGCGAGTCCGGATCACCGATCGTTTGTATTTACGCCAACGCAAGCATCCGCTTCTCGCCCGCGAGGCGCATCATGCCCTTCTGCAGTTTCTCGAACGCGCGCACTTCGATCTGGCGGACCCGCTCGCGGCTGACGCCGTAGACTTGGCTCAGCTCCTCCAGCGTCTTGGGATCGTCGGTCAGGCGGCGCTCGGTCAGGATATGCTTCTCGCGGTCGTTCAGGTCGCCCATCGCGTCCACCAGCATCCCGTGGCGGACGTCGGCTTCCTGCGCGTCGGCGACGACCTTGTCCTGGAGCGGCGCGTCGTCCTGCAGCCAATCCTGCCACTGACCCTCGCCGTCCTCGCGCATCGAGACGTTGAGCGACGTGTCGCCGCCCATCGCCATGCGCCGGTTCATCGACACCACGTCGCTCTCGGCCACGCCCAGATCGGTCGCGATCTTGGTCACGTCGGCCGGGCGCAGATCGCCGTCCTCGAACGCGTCGAGCTTGGACTTCATCCGACGCAAGTTGAAGAACAGCTTCTTCTGCGCCGCGGTGGTGCCCATCTTCACGAGGCTCCACGACCGCAGGATATATTCCTGGATCGACGCGCGAATCCACCACATGGCGTATGTCGCCAGGCGGAAGCCGCGATCCGGCTCGAACTTCTTCACGCCCTGCATCAGCCCGATATTCCCCTCCGATATCAGCTCGGACGTGGGCAGGCCGTAGCCGCGGTAACCCATGGCGATCTTGGCCACGAGCCGCAGGTGCGACGTGACCAGCTGCGCCGCCGCGTCCGTATCGCCGTGCTCGGCGAACCGCTTGGCGAGCATATATTCCTGCTCGGGCTGCAGGATCGGGAATTTCTTGATCTCCGCCAGATAGCGGTTGAGGCTCTGCTCGGTGCCGAGCGCCGGGATCGTCGCCGGTACGTTGCTTCTCGCCGCCATGATCTTATCTCCGCTGAATGGAGGAACGCTCGCGCGCACCCACGCGAACGATCGCTAGTCTATACGTGAAGGTGGCTGAACAGTTCCTGCATGTCGTCCGGCCAGCTGCTCTCCCAGGCCATGGACACGCCCGTCACAGGGTGTTGGAACCCCAATAAAGCAGCATGAAGCGATTGTCGATGAAACCCAAGTTGCGCGGTCGCCAGGTCGACACCGCCTTTGGATCGTCGATAGACCGGGTCGCCCAGCAATCCATGGCCGATCGATGCGAAATGTACGCGAATCTGGTGTGTGCGCCCCGTCTCCAGCCGGCACTCGACGAGCGCCGCGCCGCGCAGCCGTTCAAGCGTGCGGTAATGCGTGACCGCGCGCTTGCCGCCGGCGACGACCGCGATCTTCTTGCGATCGGCGGGCGAACGGGCGAGCGGGGCGTCGATCGTTCCCTCCGCCGGGCGCGGCACGCCCCCGACGATCGCCCGGTACCGCCGATCGATCGTGTGCGCCGCAAACTGCTTGGCCAGGCCTTCATGTGCCCGGTCGGTCTTGGCCGCGACCATCAACCCGGACGTATCCTTGTCGATCCGGTGCACGATCCCCGGCCGCGCGACGCCGCCGATCCCCGACAGCCGACCGGCACAATGATGCAGCAGCGCGTTGACGAGCGTGCCATCCAGGTTGCCCGCGGCCGGATGCACGACCAGCCCGGCGGGCTTGTCGATCACGATGAGGTGTTCGTCTTCGTGCATGACGACCAGCGGAATGGCTTGCGCGGCGTTCGTCGCGGGCGTCGCCTCGGGCACCGCCACAGTGAAGGCGTCGCCCGGCTGAACCTTGCGGGACACGTCAAATACGATCTTACCCAGACTGCTCACCGCACCTTCGCCGATCAAGGCCTTGATCCGCTCGCGCGAGAGAGCCGGGATGACATCCGCGAGCGCGCGGTCGAGCCGGACGCCCGCGCCCTCGACGCCGATGCGCGCCTCGATGACCGACCCCCGTTCCACTGCGACCCGATATGACGTCGCCTGTCCGCATATCAACGACGTTGCTTCGTGCGATCGAGGCGGAGGCGGCCGCATCGCCGACCCGGGAGGTATGCGGCCTGCTGTTCGGGACCGCCAACACCGTCGCCGCCTACCAGTCCGCCCGAAATGTCGCCGCCGACTCCCGCTCGGTCTTCGAGATCGATCCCGCCGAGCTGCTCGCCGCGCATCGCGCGCAGCGGAGCGGCGGCCCCGCGATCATCGGCTGCTACCACTCGCATCCGTCCGGTTCGCCCGACCCGTCGCCGCGCGACGCGGCCGCCGCCGAGCCGAACGGCTGGCTATGGCTCATCGTCGGCGCAGACGAGTTGCTGCTATGGCGCGCCGTGCCCACGGGCGAGCGCCACGGCCGGTTCGATCCGGTGGCGTTCGCTTGCATCGAAGGTCCCCCTTCGCCAGAGGACCCCGTTCGTCGTTGAGGATTACCCATGAGCGTCACGCCGGTCGATCTCGCGAGCCTCCTATGCTCGCGTCTGTGCCACGACCTGCTGTCGCCGGTTGGCGCGCTCAACAACGGTCTCGAATTGCTCGCCGACGAGACCGATCCGGCGATGCGCGAGCGCTGCATGGACCTGCTCGGCGAGAGCGCGCGCGTGTCGGCGAACAAGCTGAAGTTCTTTCGACTGGCGTTCGGCGCGGGCGGCGGTTTCGGCGATGCGGTGGATGCGCGCGAGACGCAAGCGGCCGTGCGCGGCCTCGTCGCCGACAATAAGCGGCTGGAACTCGGCTGGTTCGTCGAGGAGCCGACGCTCTCGAAGCCCGCGACCAAGGTGCTTTTGAACCTCGTGCTGGTCGCCGCCGACGCGCTCGTCCGCGGCGGGAGCCTGCATGTGGGTGCGGAGCAGAACGGGGCCGGTGCCGGCGCGGAGATCGTCATCAAGCTCGAGGGTCAGCGCATTATCCTAGACCCCGCGCTGCGACGCATGCTCGTGGAGGGCGAAGGCGCGGGCGAGGACGGTG
>NZ_CAXSBH010000026.1:26519-34920 GCF_964235535.1 uncultured Sphingomonas sp. | reverse complement strand
GCGAGCTGCGCGCGATGGGCATCCGCACGGTGATGATCACCGGCGACAACCCGCTGACCGCCGCCGCGATCGCCGCGGAGGCCGGGGTCGACGACTTCCTCGCCCAGGCGACGCCGGAGGACAAGCTCGAGCTGATCCGCAAGGAGCAGGCCGGCGGCAAGCTGGTCGCGATGTGCGGTGACGGCACCAACGACGCGCCGGCGCTGGCGCAGGCCGACGTGGGCGTGGCGATGAACACCGGGACGCAAGCCGCGCGCGAAGCGGGGAACATGGTCGATCTGGACAGCGACCCGACCAAGCTGATCGAGGTGGTCGGTCTCGGCAAGCAGCTCCTGATGACGCGCGGGTCGCTCACCACCTTCTCCGTGGCGAACGACGTGGCCAAGTATTTCGCGATCATCCCCGCCATGTTCGCAGCGCTTTATCCGACGCTCGCCATCCTGAACGTCATGGGACTCGCCAGTCCGCAGAGCGCGATCCTGTCGGCGATCATCTTCAACGCGCTGATCATCCCGCTGCTCGTCCCGCTCGCGCTCAAGGGCGTCGCGTACAAGCCGATGGGGGCGGGCGCGCTGCTTCGCCGCAACCTCACCGTCTACGGGCTGGGCGGGCTTGTGGCGCCGTTCATCGGCATTAAACTGATCGACCTGGCCGTCAGCGGCCTGGGTCTCGCCTGAAGGATATCCGGCATGGGCAACGACTTCACGAGCGGGCTGCGTCCGGCGCTGGTGCTCACCCTCCTGTTCGCCGTCCTGCTCGGGATCGGTTATCCGCTGGCCATGACCGGCTTGGCGCAGGCGATCTTCCCGTCGCAGGCGAACGGCAGCCTGGTCCGCGACGGCGCCGACGGTACCGGGCGCGTGATCGGCTCGACCGTGCTCGGCCAGGCGTTCACGAGCGAGCGCTATTTCCAGACCCGGCCGTCGGGGGCGGGCAAGGGTTACGACGCGCTCGCTTCCGCGGGATCCAACCTCGGGCCGATCGACAAGCGGCTCGTCGACCGGGTCAAGACCGACCTGGCGACCCGCCGCGCCGACGGCGTGACCGGCCCCGTCCCGGGCGACCTCGTCACCATGTCCGGATCGGGCCTCGATCCCGACCTGTCGCCGGCGGCCGCACTGGCGCAGGCTTCGCGCGTGGCGCGGGTCCGGGGGCTGCCCGCGACGGCCGTTCGCGATCTCGTGGCGCGGCACACGCGCGGTCCGACGCTCGGCTTCATGGGCGAGGCGCATGTCAACGTGCTGGCGCTCAACCGCGACCTCGACCGGCTCGGCGGCGTCACGGCGGCCCGTTGACGCCCAACCGCGACCGGCCTTCGCCCGAAGCCTTCCTGCGCCAGGCGGCGCAGGAAGGCCGGGGCAAGCTGAAGATATTCCTCGGCGCCGCGCCGGGCGTCGGCAAGACGTTCGAAATGCTGTCGGAAGGAGCCGCGCGCACCAAGGCCGGCTTCGACGTCGTGGTCGGGGTCGTCGAGACCCATGGCCGGCGCGAGACGGAGGCGCTCACCGCCGGGCTCGACATCCTGCCCCGGCGCCAGGTCGAATATCAGGGCCGGACGTTGCGCGAGATGGACCTGGACGCGCTGCTCGAGCGCAGGCCCGCGCTCGCGCTGGTCGACGAGCTCGCGCACACCAACGCGCCCGGATCGCGCCACCCCAAGCGTTGGCAGGATGTCGAGGAGCTGATCGCGGCCGGGATCGACGTCTATTCGACCGTGAACATCCAGCATGTCGAAAGCCTCAACGACGTGGTCGCCTCCTTCACCCGCGTCCGGGTGCGCGAGACGGTGCCCGACAGCGTCTTCGAGTCGGCCGAGATCGAGGTCGTCGACATCCCGCCCGACGAGCTGATCGAGCGGCTCAAGGAGGGAAAGGTCTACGTTCCCGAGGAGGCGACGCGCGCGCTCGGTAGCTTCTTTGCCAAATCCAACCTGTCCGCGCTCCGCGAGCTGGCGCTGCGCCGCGCGGCGCAGGCGGTCGATGCGCAGATGCTGGAGCATCTGCGGGCGGGCGGGGTCGACGGCACCTGGGCGGGCTCCGAACGGATCGTGGTCGCGGTCAGCGAACTGCCCGGCGCCGCCGGTCTCGTGCGTGCGACCAAGCGCATCGCGGACGCGCAGCACGCTCCCTGGACCGCCGTCCATATCGAAACGCCGCGGAGCCGCAGCTTCGGCCCCGACGAGCACCGCCGCCTCGCCGACGTGCTGGCGCTGGCGACCCAGCTCGGCGCGCAGGTGGCGAGCGTTCCGGCGACGTCGGCGGTCGAGGGACTGAAGCAGTTCACGATCGACGCGCGCGCCACGCAGCTCGTCGTCGGCAAGTCCGCCCGTTCGCGCTGGTTCGAGCTGCGCCACGGTTCCGTCGTCGACCGGCTGGTTCGCGAAACGCCGGGCGTCGCGGTCCATGTGCTTCCGTTCGACGAAGCGACCCCCACCGGGACCACCGCGCGGCGAGGAACCGGCGTACGCCGGAATCAGGAGGCCTGGAGCGGTTACGCCTGGACCGCGCTCATGGTCGCCGGGATGACCGCGGGTGCCAGCGCGCTGTTCCGGGTGATCGACCTCGGCAACGTCGCGCTGCTGTTCCTGTTGCCCGTGATGGTGGCGGCCAGCCTGTTCGGACTCAGGACCGGCCTGTTCGCCGGCGTTACTTCCAGCCTGGCCTACAACTTCTTCTTCATCCCGCCGACCGGTACGCTCACGATCCGGGATCCGGAGAACGTCGTCTCCTTTTTCGTGCTGCTCGGCATCGCGGTCGCGACCAGTCAGCTCGCCTCGCGCGTGCGCGTCCAGGCCGATCTTGCGGCCGCGAGCGCGCGCGCGAACGCCACGCTGGCGGGGTTCCTGCGCCAGCTTACCGCGCTCGGCGACCGCGACGAGATCGCGAAGACGGTCGCCGGCGAGATCGCGCGCTTGTTCGACCTGCGCGCGGTCGTGATCGAGCATGACGGATCCAGGCTGACGACGCTTGCGGCGAGCCAGCCCGGCGATCGCCTGGAGGTGATGGAATGGGCGGCCGCGCAGTGGGCGTTCGACACCGGCAAGCCCGCAGGCCGCGGATCGGGGACGCTCGCCGCCTCCGAATGGTATTTCCAGCCGCTCACTTCCGGCGAGCGAACGCTCGCGGTGCTCGGCCTGACGCGCGACGACGGCGGGGGTCCGGTACGGTCCGATCAATGGCCGCTCCTGATGAGCCTGGTCGACCAGGCGTCGCTGGCGCTGGAACGGATGCGGCTCCAGGACGACATGCGCGACGTCGATCGCCTCCGCGAGCGCGATCGCCTGCGAACCGCGTTGTTGTCGTCGGTCAGTCATGATCTCCGCACGCCGCTGACCTCGGTCATGGTGGCCGCCGCCGAGCTTCGGCGCGGCTGCACGCCCGAGCTGATCGACACGATCGAGGGGGAGGCGGCGCGGCTGAACCGCTTTGTGGCCAACCTGCTGGACATGGCGCGCGTCGAAGCCGGGGCGCTCCGCCTGGCGATCGAGCCGGTCGACCTGACGGACGCCGTCGCCGGCGCCGTCCACGACACGCGCCGGTCGCTGGAGGGCCATTCGATCCGGCTGGAGGTCTCTCCCGACCTGCCCCTGGTCCGTGTCGATCCGCAGCTTTTCCATCACTGCCTGCTCAACCTCCTCGACAACGCCGGGCGTTACGGCGCGCCCGGCACCCCCGTCACCATCCGCGGCGACCGTCGCCCGGGCGCGCTGGAATTATCGGTGCTGGACGAGGGACCCGGGATCCCGCCCGGGCGAGAGGGCGAAGTGTTCGAGACGTTCAGGCGGTTGGAGGGATCGGACCGCGCGGTGGGCGGCACGGGGCTGGGGCTCGCGATCGTCAAGGGGTTCGCGGAGGCGATGGGGCTCGCCGTCGCCGCCTCGAACCGGATCGATCGCGACGGCGCGTGCTTCAGCGTCAAGTTCCCCGAAGAGCTGCTGGTCAAGGACTTGGATCAGGAGCGCGACCTGTGAACGAGCCGTCGGTGCTGATCGTCGATGACGAGGTCTATATCCGTCGGCTGCTCCACGGTACGCTGCAACGCGCCGGCTACAGGACGCTGGAGGCGGGCACCGCGCGCGAGGCGCTGGACATGGCCGCCGCATCGACCCCCGTGGCGATCCTGCTGGATCTGGGGCTGCCCGACCGTGACGGCCTCGAACTCGTCCCGCTGCTCAAGAAGTCGGGCAAGGCGGCGATCATCGTCGTGTCCGCGCGCGAGGCGACCGACGACAAGGTCGCCGCCCTCGACCTCGGCGCGGACGATTACGTCAACAAGCCGTTCGATACCGAGGAGCTGCTCGCCCGTCTTCGCGCGGCGCTGAGGCACAAACTCGACGAACGCGGCTCCGCGCCGGTCGTCCGGGCCGGGGAGGTCGAGATCGACCTCGTCAACCGGCGGATCAGCAAAGCGGGCGAGGCGGTGCACCTCACCCGCAAAGAATATGAGGTGCTCGCGGTGCTGGCGGCGGCGCCGGGCCGGGTGGTCACGCACCAGACGATCCTTCAGGCCGCCTGGCCGTACGAGCACGACCGCCGGGTGGAATATCTCCGGATCGTGATCCGCAACCTCCGCCAGAAGATCGAGCCCTCGCCGGCGGCGCCGTCGATCATCAGGAACGAACTCGGCGTCGGCTACCGCCTGATGGCCGATACCTGATCCGTCAGGTAATCCTGGCTGGAGGAGGTCGGTCGACCAGCGAGGCGGGGCTACGCCGGCGACGCGGAGGCGCGCGGACGGAGCGCACACGACGTGCCAACGCGTCGCCGCCGCCGCCGCCGCCGCCGAGGGCGACCACGAAGCTTCCGGTCGCGGCGGCATCCCCCGGCCGAGTCGAACGCGCGGTCGCAGGTCCTGACCGGCCGCGCGCGCCGGCAAGGTCGTCCCGCGTTGACATCGATCGCGGAGTTGGGCCGGTTCGACCTGTGCATCGCGGTCTTCGCTTCCCGGCGACGGTCCGCTCCGGCCCCGCATTCTCCATTGAGGATTATATCGAGCGTGGTTACGATCCGACGAGCGGGATTGGCGGAAGCGGTGCGGCCGGATGGTTTCGGGACGACCCTGCGGCAGGAGGCAAGTCCGCGTCGCGCAGGTTCGACGACGTTTTCCGAAAGGTGGCCCATGAAATCGCTTTTGCCCATCCTACTGCTCGCGAGCGCCCCGCTCGCCGCCCGCGCCCAAGCGCCCATGGCGGCCGACATCGCCGGCAAGACCGCCGCCGGCGTCAGCTATACGCAGCCGCGCGGCTGGAGCGCGGCGACGAGCGGGTCGTCGACCGTGTTCACCGCGCCCGGCGGCGACCTGCGCATCACGGTGGTCGACATAGGCGTTGCGGCGGATGCGCGGGCCGCGGCGGCGAAGGCCTGGGCCATGTTCGCTCCCCAAGCCCGACGCACGGTTCGCCTGGCCACGCCCGGTGCCGCGCGCGAGGGTTGGGACGAGCGCGTCACCATCGCCTACGAGACCTCGCCCAGCGAAAAGGCGGTCGTCCAGGCGCTGGCGCTGCGCCAGGGCGCGGCCTGGACGGTGATGATCGTCGACGGCGCGGAGTCCGCGTTCGGCAAGCGCCTGGCGGCGGCGTCGCTCATCCAGCAGAGCCTCCGCCCCGCGGGCTACACGCGCGAGAGCTTCGCCGGCAAGGCGGCGCACCGGCTGACGCCCGAGCGGGTGGCGATGCTGCGCGACTTCGCCGCCGAGGCCGCCCGGACATTGGGCGTGCCCGGCGCGGGTATCGCGCTGATCGACCAGGGCAAGGTGGTCTGGGAAGGCGGGGTCGGCGTCAAGCGGCTGGGCAACCCCGAGCCCGTGACCGCGCGCACCAAGTTCATGATCGCGTCCAACACCAAGGGCATGGCGACGCTGCTGCTGTCCAAGCTGGCCGACGAGGGCAAGTTGCGCTGGGACCAGCCGGTGACCGAACTCTACCCGTCATTCCGACTTGGGAACGCGGAGACCACGCGCGCCACGCAGGTCCGCCACCTCGTCTGCGCGTGCACGGGCCTGCCGCGCAAGGACTACGCCTTCGTGCTGTCGGAGCCGGGGGCGCCGGCGACCGACAGCTTCCGCCAGCTCGCGGTGACGCAGCCGACCAGCAGCTTCGGCGAGCTGTTCCAGTACAACAACCTGATGGCGTCGGCCGCCGGCTATCTCGGCGGTGCGCTGGCCTATCCCCGCATGGAGATCGGCGCCGCGTTCGACCGGGCGATGGACGACCGCATCTTCCGGCCGCTCGGCATGCGCGACACGACCTTCAGTTTCGCCGACGGCATGAAAGGCGATTGGGCCCGGCCGCATGGGCGCGACCTGGACGGGCGCACCGTCGAGATCGGCAACGGATTCAACGAGACGATCATCGCGCACCGCCCCGCAGGCGGCGCCTGGTCGAGCACGCACGACATGGCGCGCTACGCCATGCTCGAACTCTCCAAGGGCATGACGCCCGAGGGCCGGCGGCTCGTGTCGGAGGCGAACGTCCTGGAGCGTCGTCGTCGCGGCGTCGTGGTGGGCGAGGACAGCTGGTACGGCATGGGCCTGTTCGAACAGATCCATGCCGGCGTGCCGGTCGTGACGCACGGCGGCACGCTGCTCGGTTACCGCAGCAACTTCTTCGTGCTGCCCGAAGCGGGCATCGGCGCGGTGGTCCTCACCAATTCGGACGAGGGCGCGGCGATGCTGGACCCGTTCCTGCGCCGCCTGCTCGAGGTGGTCTATGACGGGCGACCGGAAGCGGTGGCGGACATCGGGGCGGCCGCGGCGCGGATCAAGGCGCAGGGCGACGCCAAGCGAGCCCGGCTGACGCTCCCCGGCGATCCGGCGGTGCTCGCCGACCTGGCCCGGCGTTACCGCAACGCCGAGGTCGGCCCGCTGACCACGCGCATCGAGGGCGGTCGGATCTGGATGCATGCGGGCGTGATCGACGCGCCGCTCGCCACGCGGCGCAACGCCGACGGCAGCGTGTCGGTCGTCACGGTCGCCCCGGGTGCCATCGGGATGGAGGCGCTGGTGGGACGGGGACCGGAGGGGCGCACGCTCACCATCCGCGACAGCCAGCACGAGTACCGCTACGTGGAGGAGAAGTAGACGGCTGGGCCGGTCACTTCGGTGACTGGCCAGGGGGTGCCCGGCCGGGAACGGCGAAGACCGCGTCCGTCAGGTTCGTCATCAACGGCGCCGTGCCGCCGCCCGTGTTGGTGAGCAACACCACCGTCATGCGCTCCGCCGGAAAGGTCTGGACGTTGGCGTTGAAGCCGTTGATCGAGCCGCCATGCCCCACGCTGCGGCGACCATTGCGCGTCGTGGCGTAGATGCCGAGGCCGAAATCCGACGGCGGCTCGGTCTCGCCCGGCTCCAGCTTGCGCGCGGCGCTCGCGAGGCGACCGTCGGCGACGCGGCCGGGCTCGAGCATCATCCTGACGCTTGCAGGCTTGATCACCCGGCCTCCGAGCAGCGCCTCGTGCCAGCGCGCGAGGTCGACGGCGGTGGCGCGCGCCGCGCCCGCCGCGGCGGCGACGCTAAGCGAGAGGTGACCGGCGTTGCGGAAGCCCGTCGGCGTTCCCGGGGCCTTGTCGTATCCCTCCGCCCGCCCCGGCACGATCTCCGCCATGTCGTCGACCGCGATCGTGGACAGCCCGGCGGGCGCCAGCAGCGCCGTCCGGATATAGTCCGCATAACGTTGGCCCGATGCCTTCTCGATCACGATGCCCAACAGGTAGAAGGCCGAATTGCTGTAGTTCCAGCCCGTGCCCGGGGCGAAATCGTAAAGCGGCGTCGCCCCGGCGATGAGCGTCACCATCTCGTCGGTCGTGAACTCGCGCGGTGCCCGGGACATGAAGCCCGGGACCGAGGTAAAATTGCGAATGCCCGACGTGTGGTCGAGCAGCCGGCGCAAGGTGATTTCGCCGCCGCGCGGAAAGGTCGGCACGTACTTGTCCAACCGGTCGTCGAGCGAGAGCTTGCCCGCCTCGGCGAGCTTGAGCACCGCGGCGGCGGTGAACTCCTTGGTGACGGAGCCGACGCGGAAGACCGTGTCGGCGGCGACGGGTACGCGGTGCTCCAGGTCGGCCATGCCGTAACCCTTCGCGTGCAGCACGCGCCCGTCGCGCAGCACCGCGACCGCGAAACCGGCCGCCGCCTTGTCGGCGAGCGCCTTGGCCGCGACCCCGTCGATCGCCGCGGCGAGGCGCGGGTCGTTCGCCGTCGCGGCGGTCTGCGCGGTCGCGGTCGGGCACGCCGTCGCCAACGCCAGCACGGTGCCCAAGCCCAGCGGGGCCGCGAACTGGTTGCAGCGCATGCGTCCGTCCTCCCGATCTTTTCTCGGCCCCATCACACCGCACGCGCGACGATGACGCAATCCTGATCGTAAACTATTTGCAGATCAGGCCCGTCCGGAACATGATCCACCCGA
>NZ_CAXSBH010000026.1:0-26419 GCF_964235535.1 uncultured Sphingomonas sp. | reverse complement strand
CCGCTCAAGTTCTTCGGCCGCATACCCGGCACGCCCGACGAGCTGACCTACGCGCGGGATATCCACCGCTATTTCGCCGAGCTCGGCCGCACCTCCAAGCGCGTCCGCTACATGAAGCTGGGAGAGACGGAAGAGGGCCGGGACATCGTCGTGCTCGCGGTCGCCGACGAGGCGGTGCTGGCCAGGCTGGAGGAGAACAAGGGCGCGCTCGCGGCGCTCGCCGACCCGCGCCGGACCGACGAGGCGGAGGCCAAGCGGCTGATCGGCACGACCAAGCCGATCTATTGGCTGACCAGCGGCATCCATTCGACGGAAACGGGTGGGCCGGAAACGCTGATGGAGCTCGCCTACAGGCTGGCGGTCGAGGATTCGGCCTTCATCCGGCACATCCGTGAGAACGTGATCACCTTCATCACGCCGGTGGTCGAGGTCGACGGCCGCGAGAAGATGGTCGACACCCACTATTACGGCAAGACGGGCAAACCGAAACCGCCGCTCGTCTATTGGGGTCGGTACGTTGCGCACGACAACAACCGGGACGGCATGGGCCAGCTGCTGAAGCTCACCCAGGCGATGACGCGCGGGGTGCTGGAATGGCATCCGACCGTGCTGCACGACCTGCACGAGTCGCTTCCCTACCTTTACACCTCCACCGGGTCCGGACCGTACAACCCGTCGCTCGATCCGATCGCGTCGAACGAATGGTGGCTGCTGGCGCAGACGGAGGTCATGGAGATGACCAAGCGCGGCGTGCCGGGCGTCTGGACCTACGGCTTCTATGACGGGTGGGTGCCCAACTACCTGTTCTGGATCGCCAACACGCACAATTCGTTCGGGCGCTTCTACGAGGTGCAGAGCTATGGCCCCGACATCCGGCCGGAAGTGAAACTGGAGGCGGCGTCGACCAGCCGCGAATGGTACCGGCAGAACCCGCCGCTCCCGACCATCAAATGGGGCCCGCGCAACCACGTCAACATCTCGCAATCGGGTGTCCTGATCGCGCTCCACAAGGTGGCGACCGACCGCGCGCTGTATCTTGAGAACTACCGGCTCAAGAACAAGCGCGCGGTGGAGGCGGGGCGCAAGGCGGGCGCGGTTCACGCGTGGATCATCCCTGCCGCGCAGGTCGCGCGGCTGAACGCGGCCGACATGGTCAACACGCTGCGGCGTCAGGGCGTGGAGATCGGCACGGCGAACGCCGCCTTCACCGCGGGCGACGTGTCGGTGGCGGCGGGCGACTACGTCATCCGCGCCGACCAGCCCTACCGGACGCTGCTCGACATGTATCTGGGCGTGCAAACCTACCCCGTGTCGAACCCGCGTCCCTATGACGACACGGGCTGGACGATGCAGCTGATGCGCAACGTTACGCTCCGCGAGGTGCGCGATCCGGCGGTGTTCTTGGCTGCGACGACGCCGATCACCGCCGATATCGCGCCGCGCGGCGTGGTGACGGGGTCGGGACCCGTGATCCTGATCGACCACACCGGCGACAACCAACTCGTCTCCATACGCTTCAGGCTCCGGGGGGCGCGCATGCTCGCGGCGGAGGAGGCGTTCAGCGTCGAAGGGCGGAGTTATGCGGCGGGCACGTTCATCCTGCCGAACGCGAACCGCGCCGAGGTGGAGCGCGTCGTCGCCGAACTGGGCCTGTCCGCGCAAGCGGTGGCGAGCGCGCCCGCCGTCCGATCGCACCCGCTCACCGCCCCGCGCATCGGCCTGATGCATTCCTGGCTTCGCACGCAGGACGAAGGCTGGTGGCGCGCGGCGCTCGACCATCACGGGATTCCCTACGGCTACTTCGCGGATATCCAGGCGCGACGCGGTGGGCTTAGGGCCAAGTACGACGTGATCATCTACCCCACCGTCGGACCGACGGCGCAGGATGCGCTGGCCGGCGTGCCCAAGGACGTAGGGGAGCCGGTGCCGTACCGGAAGACCGCGCTGACGCCGCATCTGGGGCAGCTCGATTCGGCCGACGACATTCGCGGCGGGCTGGGCGTGGACGGGCTCGCCGAGCTGAAGAAGTTCGTGGAGGCGGGCGGGTTGCTGATGGGCGACGGCAGCACCGCCGAGATGCTGGCCGAGTTCGGCGTGGCCCCCGGCGTCACGCTGTCGCGCCCGCCCGAGCTCTATACCAAGGGCGCGATCATGCGCGGGGTGATCGCCGACAAGGCCAGCCCCCTCACCTACGGCTACCGCGGCGAGGCAATGCCGATCTATTTCAGCCAGGCGCCCGTGCTGTCGATCGGGCGGCCCGGGCGACCGCCGTTGACGGGGCAGAACCTGGTCCAGAACCTCACGCCCAACGCGGGCACGTCGACCGCGTCGCCCTGGGAGGCACAGGCGACGTCGGCGAACCGTACGCCCGTACCGAACGCGGTCGCCGGCGCGGCCCCGATCCTGCCGGCGACCCCGGCGGCGGCCAACGCGCAACCGCCCGCGCCCCAGCCCCGGCTGATCATGCGCTTCCCGAGCAAGGCCGACGACATCCTGCTCAGCGGCCTGCTCAGCGGCGGCCAGGCGCTGACCGACAAGGCGTTGATCGTCGACGTGCCCGTCGGGCGCGGGCACATGGTGCTCTATGCCAACCGGCCTTTCTGGCGCTGGCAGACGCAGGGAAGCTATTTCCTGGGCTTCAACGCGATCCTGAACTGGGACCGGCTCGACGCAGGCGCTCCCCCGCCCAAACCCGCGCCGTGATCCCGGGCCCATATCTCCTCTACCTCGGCGACGTGGCCGAACCGCTGGCCGCCAAGACCGCGCGCGGGATCGCGGTGTGGCGGCCGGAGCTCGCGCTCGGCCAGTTCCGGCGCGGCGCGGGCGTCGACCTGGGCCTGCCTGATCTCCAGGTCGAGGATGCCGCCGCGCGTGGTGCCAGGACAATGGTCGTGGGCGTGGCCAATGCGGGCGGGGTCATGTCGGACGCGATGATCGCGGACGTGCTCGCGGCCTTGCGCGCGGGACTGCATGTCGCGAGCGGGCTGCATCAAAGGTTGAACGACCACCCGCAGATCCGGGCCGCGGCGCAGGCGCGCGACCGCCTGCTGTTCGACGTCCGCCGCCCACCCGGGGGGCTGCCGGTCGGCGACGGCCAGCCCCGCGCCGGGCGACGTCTGCTGACCGTCGGAACGGATTGCGCGGTGGGCAAGATGTACACGACGCTGAGCCTCGAGCGCGAGATGCGCGCGCGGGGGCTCCTCGCCGATTTCCGCGCGACGGGGCAGACGGGCATCCTGATCGCAGGGGACGGCATGCCCGTCGATGCGGTCATCGCCGACTTCATCTCGGGTTCGGTCGAACTGCTGTCGCCGCCGCGCGACGATGGGGGGTGGGACCTGATCGAGGGGCAAGGATCGCTGTTTCACCCGGGCTTTGCGGGCGTGTCGCTCGGCCTGCTGCACGGTGCCCAGCCGGACGCGCTGGTGCTGTGCCACGAGCCGGGCCGCGCGCATGTCCGGCACGTGCCGGGCCGGGCGCTTCCCGATCTTCGGACCTGCCTCGATCGCAACCTGGAGGCGGCACGGCTGACCAATCCAGACGTGATCGCGGTCGGCGTGTCGCTCAACACTTCATCGCTCGATCCCGACCAGGGACGCCGGGCGCTAGTGGAAGCGGAAGAGCTGACGGGCCTGCCCGCGCAGGATCCGGTCGCGGACGGGGTCGGCCGGATCGTTGACCGGTTGCTTGCGCAATTCCGGACCGGGTCGGGATAGGAGCACGGCCATATGTTCAGAACAGCTGCAGCCGCTCTTGCGCTCACCTCGGCCAGCACCGCACTCGCCCAGACCGCGCCGAAGCCCGCATCGACTCCCGGCTACGACGTCATCATCCGCGGCGGCACGGTCTTCGACGGCTCGGGCCGTCCCGGCCGCGTCGCGGATGTCGGGATCGTCGGCGACCGCATCGTCGCGGTGGGCGACCTGTCGCGCGAGCGGGCGCGGGTCGAGCGGATCGCGCGCGGCCGCTACGTCACGCCGGGCTTCGTCAGCGTTCACGACCATTCGGTGCCCGACTCCTACGCACGCCCGGTCAACCTCCTCACGCAAGGGATCACGACCGCGATCACCAACCCGGACGGGGGCGGTCCGCTCGATATCGCCAAGCAGCTCGCGCGGCCGCTCGGGCTCAATTACGGCGCGTATATCGGCTTCAACTCGGTCTGGACCGAGGTGATGGGCCAGGAGAACCGCCGCGCGGGTCCGGCCGAGGTCGCGCGGATGGCAGCACTCGTGACCGCAGGCATGCGGGCGGGCGCGTTCGGGCTGTCCGCCGGCCTCGACTACAAGCCCGGTTTCTGGGCGACCACGGACGAGGTGGTCGCCGTGGCGCGGGCGGCCGCGCCCTGGCGGACGGGCTTCACCAATCACGAGCGCGTCCATGCGGGTAACGGTTACAGCTCGATGGCGGGGATGGCGGAGACGGTCGCGATCGGTGGGCGAGCGGGGCTGCAGCCGATCGTCACGCACATGAAGTTGCAGGGCCGCGACCAGGGCAAGGTCGGCCCGGCCTTCGCGCTCGCCCGGGACGCGGCGCGCCTGGGCGTGGTCATGGCCACGGACGCCTACCCCTACACTTTCGGTTCGACGAGCCTGGAGCAGCTGACGATCCCCGCCTGGGCGCAGGATGGCGGGAACGTCGCCATGCTGGCCCGGTTCAAGGATCCAAAGCTTCGCGGCCGCATCGCGGCGGAGACCGAGGACCAGCTGAACGTGCGCTGGGGCGGACCGGGCGGCGTCTACCTGTCCGAGATGCGTCGCGAACTCACGGACGTCATCGGCGAGATGGGCGGCGTCCGCCCGGGCGAGGCGATCATCCGGCTGCTGGAGCAGGGTCGGCGGCGCGTGCTGCTGCGCTTCGGGACGGAGGCCGACCAGGAACGGATCGTCGCCCACCCGCTCACCGCGATGTCGTGCGACTGCGGCGCGACCGCGTCCAAGACGGGCCACCCGCGCAACTGGGGCGCGTTTCCCAAATTCATGGGCCGTTATGTTCGCGAGCGACGGCTGGTCGGCTGGCCGGAGGCGGTGCGCAAGATGACGGCGCTGCCCGCGACCATGATCGGCCTGGCCGAGCGCGGTTACCTGCTGCCCGGCATGATCGCCGACGTGACGGTGTTCGACCCGGCGACCGTGATCGACCGGGCGACGATCGAGGATCCCACCCTGCCCTCGGTCGGCGTCGAGACCGTGCTGGTGAACGGCGTGCTCGCGGTCGATGCCGGACGGGCGACCGACGCGCCCGCCGGCCGGCCCCTCGCCCGGTCGCGGCACGAGCCCGGACGGCCGATGGACCTCCGCGCCGCGCGGATGCTGGCGGTGGACGGGACGCTGCCGGACGGCGTGCGGGTCTCGGCCCGCCTCGCGCAACGTCCCGGCGCGGCTCGGCCGGCCGGGACCGTTCGGGTGACGGGCCTGGCCGGCGGCGCGTTCGCATTCACGCCCGGCATCCTTCAGGCGACGGCCGGCTGGGCGAGCGTCACGGGCGTCGTACGTCGGGCCGACGGCCGCCTGGGCGCGGCGACGCTGTTCGCCGAGGAGGCCGACCCGCAGGCGGACGGTCGGCCGGCTCTGGCGCTGCTGGTGGACGGCAGGCCGATGTTCGACGCGCCGCTCGCGACCGGAACGGTGCGGGTCGGGGCGGCGCGGCGCTAGATGGTCGGCCCACATCACGCGGATGCCTTGCGGGTGACCCCAACGAACCCGCCCGCCTTCCGGTCCGCGCCGCCGGTGCGCGCGGGCTAGAAGTTCACGCGCGCGCCGGCGAGGAAGTAGGTGCCGACGACGTCGTAATGCGCCGTACCCGCGGTCACGAGCGGCGGATCGCGGTCGAACACGTTGTTGACGTTGCCGAACAGCGTGAAGCGATCGGCCACCTTGAACTGCGCCCCGAGATCCAGATAGGTCCGGCTCTTGATCCGGTTGTTGACGAGCGTTGTCGCGAGCGGCGGCTGACTGTCGAACAGACCGCCATCGACATAGCGGACACGCGCATCCAAGCCGAACTCGTCGGTCTGGTAGGTGGCACTGAACGTTCCGCGCCATTCCGGCACGCCCACCACCGTGTTGCCGACGTCGCCCACGCGGTCGATCGCCGACGTGCCATCGTTCGTGATGAACCGGTCGACATAGGTGGCCAGCGCGCGCAGGCGCAGCGAGCCCGCCATGCCCTGGCTCACATCGGACATCTGCAGCAGGTACGCCGCCTCGATGTCGATGCCGCGCGTCTTGAAGCTGGCGATATTCTGCGCGTTGGCGAACACGGTGGTGATCGTGCCCGTGGTATCGCGCACCACGCGGTCGCAGGCCGCCTGATTGCCGTTGACGCAGGCGAGCGTCAGCTGGCTTCCGTTGAGAGTCGTGATCGCGCCTTCGATCTCGATATCGTAATAGTCGACCGACAGATTGAACCCACGCAGGAATCCGGGCGAGTATGACGCGCCGAGAACCAGCGTGTCCGCGCGCTCCTGGTCGAGATCGGGGTTTCCGCCGCTGAAGGTGAACACCTGGGTCGGGGTGCTGTTGTAGTTCGGGTTGGCCGCCGCCCGCCCGGCGCTGTCGCGGTCCGCCACCACGCCAATGGTGGTTCCCCGAGTGGAGAACAGGTTGCCGATGCCCGGCGAACGGATGTCGCGTGACCGGGTGGCGCGGAATAGCAGGTCGTCGAACAGGCGAAGCGTACCGCCGCCCTTCCAGGTCGTGATGCCGCCGCTGGTGCTGAAATCGGAGTAACGGGCCGCGCCGTTCAGGTCCAGCTTGGCCGTTCCCTCGATGTTGAACACGGGCGCTGCGACCTCGACGAAGCCTTCCTTCACCGAGAACTCGCCGCCGAAATCCTGCGCGAACAGCTGGAACCCGAAATAGCCGGGCGTTCGGGTCAGCGGATCGCGCAGCGTGGTCTGCTCCTCCTTGCGGCCCTCCACGCCCACCGCCACGGCTAGCGGGCCGCCCGGCAGCCGGAACACGTCGCCCTGGATCTGGAACCCGAAAGACGTCAGCTTGTTGAGCACACGCTGCGACTGGACGCCGCGTACATAGGCGAGCGATGCGGCCGAGGCCGCACCCGACCCGAGGATGTTGAGCGGCGAGCAGGCGGGGTCGTCGTTGGTCGCGATCGCGTCGGCGTTGACCGCGCATACCGGCTGGCCCGCCGCGCCCGTCACCACGTTGACCGCGCGGGTGTAGTTCGCGGCGATGCGGCTGTCGGTGACGCGCTCGTTGCTCTCGACCTCGCCGTAGCTGCCGTAGGCGTTGAAGGTGAACCGCTCGCCGATATTGCCGTCCACGCCGATCGAGCCTTCGCGGTTCTCGCGCTCCAGATCGAACGTATTCAGGAAGATGTCGTTGAACACGCGGCCGACCGTGAAGTTGGCCTGCCCGGCGGCGGTCAGACGCGCCCGGACTTCCGGCCGGACGAACGGGTTGGCCGCGCTGATCGACTGCGACGACAGGATCAGATCGGGGAAAAACGGGTATGTCGACTTCGCCTTGCCGTACAGGCCCTCCGCATACACCGTCGCGTCGCCTATGTCGTAGCTGACCCGGGCATAACCATTGACCCGCTCGAACGGGCTGGTCCCGTACACGTCGTCATACAGGCCGATCGCGTCCGTTCCGCCGACCCCCAACGCGGCGAGCTGGACGCCGAGGCTGGCGCCTGCCGGCACCGCGGCCACGTTCGCGTTCGGGCCCTGAAACGAGCGGATCGTGCCGTCAGGATTGAAGGTCTGCCCGCCCAGCGCGCCGCCGACCACCACGCCCCCTCCACTGCGGTTGACGTAGTTCACGTCGCGCGCCAGCACGGTGGACAGGTCCGTCGCGCTGGTCGGGTTGACGCGCACGAAATTCGCGCTGCCCAGATTGCGTCTGGAATTGCGGTCGGTGACGCCGCGGTCATCCACATATTCGACACCGGCGATGATGCGCCCGTTCCCGCCGGCGAAGCTCGTGCCGAACTTGGCGTCCGCCTGATACCGCGCCGCATCGCCGCGCGACGACACGCCCGCGGCCCCGCCGACCGACAGGCCGTCGTATTTCGTGTCGAGCAGGATGTTGACCACGCCCGCGACCGCGTTCGATCCCCAAGCGGCAGAAGCGCCGCCCGTCACGACCTCCACGCGCTCGATCAGCCCCGACGGGATCAGGTTCAGATTGCCCTCACCCACGAAGCGGCGGCCGTTGAGCAGCGTCAGCGTCCGGGCCGTGCCCAGCCCACGCAGATCGACGGGCGCGGTGCCGCTCGAAGTGTTGCCCACCGACACGGCGGGGCTCACGGTGGCGCGGAACTGCGGCTGATCGTTCAACACCTGCGCGATGTTCGCGCGCGCGCCCTGGCGCAGTTCGACATCGCCGATGACGGTAGTGGGCGTCGGCTGGTCGAAGCCGGCGCGCGCGATGCGCGAGCCGGTTACCGTGACCTCGTTCTCGTCACCGCTCTCGCCCGCGCCCGCCTGTTCGGACGGTGTGGCGCCCGGGTCGGGCTGCCCCGTCACCTGAGCCGTCGCGGGCACCGCGTGAGCGAGCGTCAGCGCGGAGCTCGCGAGCAAGATAAAGCGGCCGGTCCTCATGATCATCCCCCTTTACCGGTCCGTCATCGACCGGCCTTGATTCGGTGTGCGGCGCGAGTCCCCCCGGGACGCTTCTTCAAAGAAAGAGCGGAGCGCCGATCCGATCCGATCCGATCCGATCGTGAGACAATCATGTTTCAATATTTCCGGCAAGAGAATATATCCTGAATAGGATTACGGCCTCCAGGTGTGGCGAAATTACGCCAATGATGGTCGACAGGCAGGTGATCCGGCCGGTCGTCGACCGCTGTTCAGCCGCCCCAGGTCGCCGTCAGCAGCCGCTGGAAATTGCCGCCCAGCACCAGCGCGATCTCCGCATCGGAGAAGCGCCGGCGGATCAGTTCCTCGGTCAGGTCGTAGATGCGCAGCGGATGGTCGAAGCCGTCGACATCGATCTTTTCGCGGAAGCCGTAGCTCGCCTTGTACGCGCCCCGGAGACGCTTGTTATATGCGGGTGGGGTATCGTCATAGCCGTTCAGGTCGCTGTCCGAGCCGATGCCGACATGATCGATGCCGACCAGCTTCCTGACATGGTCGACGTGATCGACATAATTGACGATCGTGACGGGATCCGTCCTGCTGACGAAATTCCGCACCCCCGTGATCCCCATCACGCCGCCCTTCGCCGCCAGCGCGCGGATCGCCTCGTCAGTCTTGGCGCGCGGGTGGCCCGCGACCAGCGCACGGCAATTGCTGTGCGTGAACGCGATCGGTCGGGGCGACATCGCCACCGCGTCCAGCGTGGTCCGGTCGCCCGAATGCGACACGTCGACGAGCATGCCCGCATCATTCATGGCCTTGACGATCGACTCGCCGAAATCGCTTACGCCGCCATCGATCCGATCGGTCGAGCCCGAGCCGATGCGGTTCTGGCTGTTGTAGGTCAGCTGCGCGCACCGGAGGCCGATCTCGTGAAAGAACTTGACGTCCTCGGGCCGCTGGAACTGGTCGGCGTTCTGCAACCCCATGATGACCGCGCATCGGCCGTCGCGCTTGGCGCGGACTAGGTCCGCGGCTTTGTCGACCGCGGTGAAGACATGGCTGTTGCGGGCGGCAAAGTTGCCCCAGATGCCGAGAAAAGTCAGCGCGCTCTCGCGAGCGTTCGGCCCGCCGATCCCCACCGCGTGATGGAAACCGGTGACGCCGCTGCCCCGGAACTCGGCGACGTCCCGGTCGCTCAGCGGCTTGGTGTAGAAGTCGGGACCCATGTCGATCTTGATCGGGCCCAGCATGTCGATGACCAGCAACCGCCGCACCAGATCGACCGCGCGCCGGGAATAGCGGCGAGGCGAGGCGGCGTGCACCTGAAATTCGCCGACATTGATCATGGGAAACGCCGTCAGTGCGAGTGCGCTGCCCATCACGTTCCGACGCGTCACCCCGACCATGCGGCCCTTCCCTTTCCTTTTCTCATGGGGAAAGTGTCAGCCTGTCCGGACGACGTCAATGGACGATCGGGGAAGGGATCGGGCCGGAAATCTCCCCCGCCCGTGACGCTCCCCGGTCAGGGACGGGAACGCAGTCCTTCGAGGCACAGGCGCGCATGTCGGGAACGATCGCCCATCTCGAGCGGCTCGACCGCGAGCTGGAGCCGACCGCGCGTCGCCGGTCGCGCGCCATCCGGCCGATCGCGGCGTCCTCGCCTGGGCGGGCCGTTTCTACGCCGTCGAGACCATGGAGGCGCTGGGGCTGGCCGACCGAGGCGGCCCCTTGCTCCTCGGCGCGTGCCGTCACGATACCGCGGACGAGGTCGACGCGGCGCCGGCCGCCCTGGGGAGCCGACGAGCCGAGCGGCCCGACACCGACTGCTTTATACGTTGACGACAAGCCTGATTGGGATAACGATCGTCCCGATTGGAATAATCATCAGCGATCGACCGCAAGGTGCGGGGCGGGATCAAGCGCGGGGAGTGCTGTCGCATGAGGTTCCTGAAGACGATGATGGCGGGCGTGCTGGCGATGGTCGGCGGAATCGCGCCGGCGCAGGACGGGGGCGAACTCGCGCCGGCGCTGGCCCCGCCCATCATGGCGCCGGCCGACCGGCCCGCGCCGGTCGCGACGGTGACGCCGCCGGGCGCCGCGATCGGCGGATCGCTCACCAGGACCGATGTGGACGCGTGGCTGGACGGCTTCATGCCCTACGCGCTGAGTTCGGGCGACATCGCCGGGGCGGTCGCGGTGGTGGTGAAGGACGGCCGGATCCTCACCCAGCGCGGCTACGGCTATGCCGACCTGGCGTCGCGTCGGCCGGTGGATCCGGAGCGTACGCTGTTCCGACCCGGCTCCGTATCGAAGCTGATCACCTGGACGGCGGTGATGCAGCAGGTCGAGCGCGGCCGCATCGACCTCGACGCCGACGTGAACCGCTATCTCGATTTCCGCATCCCGCCGCGCGACGGCAAGCCCATCACCATGCGCCAGATCCTGACGCACACGGCCGGGTTCGAGGATCGCGCCAAATATCTGATCACCTACGACCCCGCGCAGACCTACGCGCTCGACGCCTATCTGAAGCTCTGGACGCCCAAGCGCATCTTCGCGCCCGGCACGACTCCCGCCTATTCGAACTGGGCCACGACGCTCGCCGGATACATCGTCCAGCGCGTCAGCGGCGTGCCGTTCGACGACTATGTCGAACGACGTATCTTCCGGCCGCTCCGCATGACGCATTCCAGCTTCCGCCAGCCGCTCCCGCCCAAGCTCCGGCCGTTCATGTCGACGGGCTATTCCCAGGCGTCGGTGGAGCCGAAGGGGTTCGAGTTCGTCAACCCCGCCCCGGCCGGCAGCATGTCGGCGAGCGGCGCCGACATGGCACGCTTCATGATCGCGCACCTGAACGATGGCGCGGGCCTGATGCGGCCCGAGACCGCGCGGCTGATGCACCGGACGGCGACCATGTCGCTTCCGCCGCTCAACCGCATGGCGCTCGGCTTTTTCGAGACCAACGCGAACGGCCGGCGCGTGATCGGGCATCTGGGCGACCTGCAGGCGTTCCATACGTCGCTGCACATCCTGCCGGGCGAGAATGTCGGCATCTACCTGTCGGTCAACAGCGGCGGCAAGGAGGGCGCGGCCGGCCGGGTCCGCGCCGCGTTCTTCCAGGACTTCATGGACCGCTACTACCCCGGCGGCCCCGGCGACGGTCGCGTTGATCCGAAGCTCGCCGCCGAGCACGCCCGTATGATGGCCGGGAACTGGACCGGCAGCCGACGGATCGAGACCGGCTTCCTGCGTGCGGTGTACGGGCTGACCGGTCAGACCACCGTCAGCGTGGGGCCCAAGGGCGAGCTGGTCATACCCGAGCTCACCGACGCCGGCGGCGCGGTACGCAAATGGGTGGAGATCGCTCCGTTCGTCTGGCGCCAGGTCGGCGGCGAGGATCGGCTCGCGGCTCAGGTGGTCGACGGCAAGGTGGTCCGGTGGAGCTTCGACATGGTGTCGCCCTTCACCGTCTTCGACCGGGTTCCCGCGGCAAGGTCCGCGACCTGGATCTCACCGCTTCTCTATGCGGGCATCGCCGTCCTGCTCCTGACTTTCCTCCATTGGCCGGTGTCCGCGCTGGTCCGGCGCAACTATAAGGTGCCGCTCGCGGTCGAGGGCGAGTCGCGCTCGGTCTATCGGTGGCTGCGCGCCCTTGCGGGCCTGACGATCGCGGTGCTGATCGGCTGGGCGATCGCGGTCAGCGTGCTCTTCTCCGACCTGTCCAAGCTCGGCGCCGTCGACGCGTTGCTGTGGCTGCTGCAGATCGCCGGACTGCTGGTGTTCGTCGGCATCGTCATGTTCGCCGCCTGGAACGTGGCGCTTGCCTGGCGGCATCGGAGGCGCTGGACGTCCAGGCTGTGGGCGGTGCTGGTCCTTCTCGCGGCGCTGACGGCGATGTACGTCGCCGTCGCCTTCGGGCTGGTCGCGATGACCGTGGACTTTTGATGGCGCGCCTGAAGATGGGGGTCGCGACGGAGACGCTGCGATTGGTCGAGCCTTTCCGTATCGCCGGTCATGTGTTCGAGGACGTGGACGCGCTGGTCGTGACGCTGAGCGACGGCGCTCACCGCGGTCGCGGCGAGGCGGCGGGTGTCTATTATCTGAACGACGACCTGCCCGAGATGCTCGCGGCGTTGGACGGCGCGCGTGACGCGGTCGAAGCGGGACCGACGCGTAAGGAACTACGCCGGCTCCTTCCGCCGGGCGGCGCGCGCAACGCGGTCGACTGCGCCTTGTGGGAACTGGAAGCGGCGCGAAGCGGCCGACCGGTCTGGGCGCTGGCGGGCCTGCCGGAGCCCCGACCGTTGCGCACCACCTTCACCGTGGGCGCGGGCGCGCCGGAGGACATGGCGACCAAGGCCCAGAAATTCGCGCACGCCAAGTCGATCAAGGTCAAGCTGACCGGCGATCTCGATCTCGATCTCGAGCGCGTCCGCGCCATCCGTGCCGCGCGGCCGGACGTCTGGCTGGGCGTTGACGGCAACCAGGGATTCGCCGCCGACGCGCTGGACCTGCTCGTCGCGGGCCTGCGGGCGCACGACGTATCTCTGCTCGAACAGCCGCTGGCGCGTGGGCGCGAGGCCGATCTCGACGGCTTCAACTCGCCCATCCCGATCGCGGGCGACGAGAGCCTGCTCTCGCTGAAGGACTTGGCGAGCGCGCCGGGGCGCTTCGACGTGGTCAACATCAAGCTCGATAAATGCGGCGGGCTGACCGAGGGATTGATGATGGCCGCCGAGGCGCGCCGGCTCGGGCTCGGCGTGATGGTCGGCACCATGGTCGGCACCAGTCTCGCCACCGCGCCCGGTTTCGTGCTCGGGCAGTTGGCCGACCTGGTCGACCTGGACGGGCCCACCTTCCTGGCCGCCGACCGGTCGCCGAGCGTCACCTACGAAGGCGGCGAGCTGTTCGCCGGACCCGGGGTCTGGGGGAGCCCGCAAGCGGTTCCGGCATGACGACCGCCGTCATGGCCGCGCCCGCGTCCGCACCATCCCCCTGGTTCGGGCAGCCGCGGGGACTCACGATCCTGTTCCTCACCAACATGTGGGAACAGTTCTCCTATTTCGGCATGCGCGCGCTCTTGGTCTTCTACATGACCAAGGAGCTGCTGCTAAGCCAGGAGCGGTCGTCCTTCATCTACGGAGCCTACACCGCCTGCGCCTACTTCACGCCGATCGTCGGCGGCGTGATCGCCGACCGCTATCTGGGCAAACGGCGCGCGGTGATCGCGGGCGCGTCCATCATGGCGGTGGGTCACTTCATGATGGCGTTCGAGCCGCTCTTCTACGTCGCGCTCGCCACCATCGCGCTGGGCAACGGGCTGTTCCTGCCGAGCCTGCCGAGCCAGATCAACGATCTGTACGCGGCGGACGACCCGCGGCGCGGATGGGCCTACAACGTCTATTATCTCGGCATCAATGTCGGCGGCTTCCTGGCGCCGCTGATCTGCGGGACGCTGGGCGAGCTGTATGGCTGGCATTACGGCTTCGCCGCCGCCGGCATCGGCATGGTCGCCGGGCTCGTCATCTACGTAGCGGGTCGGCGTTATCTCCCGCCCGAGCCCGACCGGGGCAAAGCGGCGCGTGCGGCGGCCGGACATTCCATGTCGCTCGGCCGGTCCACGCTCGCGCTGCTCGTCGCGGTGGCGCTGTGCGTCACGCTTTTCCGGGGAGCATACGAGCAGGTGGGGAACACCGTGGCGCTATGGACCGACACGGGGGTGGACCGCACGATCAGCGGATACGTCGTGCCGATGACGTGGTTCATCTCCCTGAACCCGCTGTTGGTGATGCTCATGACGCCGTTCCTGCTCGCGCGCTGGCGACGGCGCGCCGAGGCGGGCCATGTGTCGCCGGCGGCGCGCAAGATGGCGATGGGCGCGCTGATCGTGGCTGCGGCCTATCTGCTGCTCGCGGCCGCCGCCTGGACCGCGGGCAGCGGCCGCGCGGACTGGCCGTGGCTCGTCGCCTTCTTCGTCGTGTTCACGCTCGGCGAACTGTACATACTGCCGACCGGCCTCGGACTGTTCGCGCGCGTCGCGCCGCCGGGCGCAGGCGCGACCACGGTCGCCGCCTGGTACCTCGCCATCTTCGCGGGCAGCCTGTCGGCCGGGCTTGTGGGCACGTTCTGGAGCAGCATGCCGCGGCCCGTCTATTTCGCGATGCTGGCCGCCATCGCGGCGGCGGCCGCGCTGCTTCTGGGATGCCTGAACCCGTTGGAGAAGCGGATCGAGGCGGAGAGGCGCGGGGCGGGTGAAAACGATTGACAATTCTCTGTCTGGGACGAACATTAGCCTGATCGGGACTGATGGTAGGCGCCACGGACGCCGATCCTGATCATGGGAGGGTAGTAGGGTGGGCACCGACAGATACGCGCTACTCGCCGCGACGGCGATGGTGAGCATGATCGCCGCGCCCGCCCGGGCGGCGGATCCGAATCCGACCGGCGCCGCGGCCCAGACGGGTGCCCAAGGGCGCGCTGGCGACGATGTCGGCTCGGCGCGGACCGAGTCGACCGATGACGCCGGGGCGGGCCAGAGCGAGAACGTGATCGTCACCGCCCAGAAGCGCGAGCAGTCGCTGATCGACGTGCCGCAGTCCGTCAGCGTCGTATCGGGCGCGACGCTGGAGCGGCAGCAAGCCACCAACTTCCAGGACTATCTGAAGCTGGTGCCCGGCCTGCAACTCAATCAGGACACGCAAGGCGTCGGGCGGTTGATCCTGCGCGGCATCAATACGGGCGGCGTCGCGTCCACCGTGGCCGTCTATGTCGACGAGACCACCTTCGGCTCCAGCAGCGGCCAGGCAAACGGCGCGATCCAGGCGGGTGATTTCGACACGTTCGACGTCGCCCGGATCGAGGTGCTGCGCGGCCCGCAGGGCACGCTCTACGGCGCGAGTTCGCTGGGCGGCGTGCTCAAGTTCGTCACCAACGCTCCCCAAACCGACTCGATCGAGGCGCGCGGCCGCGCCAGCGTGGAGACGGTGGACGGCGGCGACCTGTCCTATTTCGGCAGCGCTTTGGTGAACCTTCCGGTGGGCGACAAGCTCGCGATCCGCGCCACGGGCTTCTACCGTAAGTTCGGGGGATTCATCGATTCGGTCGGCACGGGCGGCTCCGACACGGAGCGCAACATCAACGATTCGAGGAGCTATGGCGGCCGCGGCTCGCTGTTGTTCAAGCCTTCGGATGCGTTCTCGGTACGCCTGACCGCGTTCGTGCAGAATATCGAGAACGACGCCTCCACGACGGTCGAAAGCGACTTCTTCGGGGCGAACACGCTGTTCGATCGCCGGACCCAGTCGCAGTTCGTGCCCGAGTTCACCGACGTCAGGTACCGGGTCTATAGCGGCGTCGCGTCGCTCGATCTGGGCTTCGCGGACTTGATCAGCGCGACGAGCTACAGCACGATCGAGCAGCGTTTCCGCACGGACCTCACGACCCAGTTCAGCCCGATCGTGGAGGCCGTGTTCGAGGTCCCGAACGAGTTCCTGCTGAACCAGACGACCGAGGTGAAGCGCTTCACGCAGGAGGTGCGGCTGCAGTCGGCCGTCAGCGACACATTCGAGTGGCTTCTCGGCGGCTTCTACACGCGCGAAAAGGGGGAGATCGACCAGGCCTTCGCGGCGGTGAACCCCGGAACGCTCACCCCGGTCGCGGGGCTGCCGCTGCTCGGCACGGCGCTGGTTCCGTCGCGCTACCGCGAGATCGCGGGCTTCGCTAACGCCACCGTACATCTCGGTGAGCGGTTCGATCTCACCTTCGGCGGACGTTATAGCGAGAACAAGCAGCGCGCGTCGACGATCTCCGACGGCGTGCTCGCGGGCGGGCCGAGCACGCTGCCGACGGCGCGCTCGACGGAGGACGTGTTCACTTACTCGGTCGCGCCCAAGTTCAAGCTGAACGACCGCTCCGCGATCTACGCGCGGGTAGCCAAGGGATACCGCCCCGGCGGGCCGAACGTACTGCCGCCGAACCCTCCGGCCGACACTCCCCGGACGTTCGACTCCGACACGGTCGTCAGCTACGAGGTCGGGATCAAGGCGGAGACCGCCGATCGCGGCTTTTCGATCGACCTCGCCGCGTTTCATATTGATTGGAACGACATCCAGCTGTTCGCCGTCGTGAACGATTTCGGCATCAACACCAACGGCGGCAAGGCGCGAAGCGATGGCGTAGAGTTCACCGCGACCCTTCGACCGACCACCGGCTTCAACCTCTCGGTCAACGGTGCGTACACCGATGCCAAGCTGCGCGACGACGCGCCGCCCCTCGTCGGCGGTCTGGATGGCGATCGCCTGCCCTTCACGCCGAGATATTCGATCGGCGTGAACGGCGATTACGAATGGTCGCTCGGCGGCGACGCGCGCGCCTTCGTGGGAAGTTCGCTCCGCTTTCTGTCCGATCAGCCCGGCGGCTTCGACCCGGAATACAGCGCCGAGTTCGGCCGTCAGCGTTACCTGGAGGCATACGAGGTGGTCGACTTCCGCGCAGGCGTCGATTTCGGACGGTTCTCGATCGAAGCATACGCCCGAAACGCAACCAACAGCGAAGGCAAGACTTCGGCGGGCGTGCTGGGCAACGTGCCCGGCGGTGCCATCCAGACCGGGATCGTCCGTCCCCGCTCGTTCGGTCTTACGCTCGGCGCGGGGATTTAGGCGGGTGACCACCGCCGAAGCGATCGCTCGGCGCCGCGCTGTCGCGAAGGAAGCCGACCGGCTTCCCTCCCCCTATCTCCTGTTCCTGGGCGACGTCGACGATCCGCGTTTCGCCAAGACGGCGTTCGGGCTGAAGGACTGGGCACCCGAGCGCTGCGTCGGCGAGTGGGCGTCGACGACGGGCGGCCTGTCGGTCGGGTTGCCGGCCATGCGTCCCGCCCAGGCGCACGCCGCCGGGGCCCGCTCGCTGCTGATCGGGGTCGCCAATATCGGCGGCGTCGTTCCCGACGCCTGGATCGCGCCGATCCTGGAGGCGCTGGAGGCGGGGCTCGACGTGGTGGCCGGGCTTCATGTCCGCCTGGGCGATGTGCCCGAGTTGCGGGACGCGGCCGAGCGGTGCGGGCGCAGGTTGGTGGATGTCCGGGTGCCACCGCCGGGCCTGCCCATCGCGACCGGCCGCCGTCGGTCGGGCAAGCGCCTGCTGACCGTCGGCACCGATTGCGCGCTCGGCAAGAAATACACCGCGCTGGCGATCGCGCGCGCTCTGGCGACGCGCGGCCTGGCCGCCGACTTCCGCGCCACGGGCCAGACCGGCATTATGATCGCGGGCGGCGGCATCCCGATGGACGCGGTCGTCTCCGATTTCGAGGCGGGCGCCGCCGAGTTGCTCAGTCCCGACGCGCATCCGGGTCACTGGGACGTGATCGAGGGCCAGGGCTCGTTGTTCCACCCCGCCTACGCCGCGGTGTCGCTGGGGCTGCTGCACGGCAGCCAGCCGGACGTGCTGGTCGTCTGCCACGAGGTCGGGCGCACCGAGATCCTCGGCTATCCCGGTTTCGCCGTTCCCGCCATCGAGGAGGCGATCGCGCTCAACCTCCGGCTGGGGCGGTTGACCAACCCGGCCGTCCGGTGCGGCGGCATCAGCCTGAACACCTCGGGCTTGGACGCCGCCGCGGCCGACGCGTTGCTCGCCAGCGAGGGCGAGCGGCTCGGGTTGCCCGTCGCCGATCCCATTCGCGGTGGCCCGACGTTCGAGCGTCTGGTCGACGCCTGCCTGGGGTCCGCGTGAGCGAAGCGCGCGCGAACCGGTTCCAGCGCTACCTGCTGCCCGGCTTCGCCTTCAAGGCGGTGGTGATCGGCGGCGGATACGCCACGGGTCGCGAGCTGGCCGAGTTCTTCCTGCCGTCCGGGCCCTGGGGCGGGCTTGCCGGCATGATCCTGGCGACGATCGTCTGGAGCGTCGTCTGCGCCGCCACCTTCGCCTTCGCGCTCAAGGTCGGGGCGTATGACTATCGCACGTTCTTCCAGGCCCTGCTCGGCCCGGGCTGGATCGCCTTCGAGATCGCCTATCTGCTGTTCGTGATCCTGATCCTCGCGGTCTTCGGGGCGGCGGCGGGCGCGATCGGGGCGGCCACGTTCGGGTTGCCGCCGATCGCCGGCACCCTGGCGCTTGCCGCCGCGATCGCGCTGTTCGCCGGATTCGGCAACGCGTCCGTCGAGCGACTGTTCAAATGGGTGACGTTCCTGCTCTACGGCGTCTACGCGCTGTTCCTCCTGCTCGCGCTGTCGGCGTTCGGCGACGCGATCCCCGCCGGGTTCGCGCGGAGCGGGACGAGCGACGGGTGGGCGCTCGGCGGCCTGACCTACGCCAGCTACAACGTGGTGGGCGCGGTCGTGATCCTGCCAGTGCTGCGGCACCTGACCCGCACCCGCGAGGCGGTGGCGGCGGGGCTGGTCGCGGGACCGCTGGCGATGGCGCCCGCCATCCTGTTCTTCGCATGCATGGCCGCCTTCTATCCGGGCATCGCCGACGAGACGCTGCCGTCGGACGTGATGCTGCGCGCGCTGGGCGCACCCTGGTTCCAGTTCCTGTTCCAGCTGATGATCTTCGCCGCGCTGCTGGAAAGCGGCACGGGCGCGGTGCATGCCGTCAACGAACGGATCGCGGCGGCGTGGCGCGTCCGCCGCGGGCGCGATCTGTCGCACCGCGCCCGGGCGGGGCTGGCGGCGGCGTTGCTGATCGGCTGCATCTTCGTCGCGGACCGGTTCGGGCTCGTCACGCTGATCGGCGGCGGCTACCGCGCGCTCGCCTGGACGATCTTCGCGATCTACCTCGCGCCGCTCATGACCGTGGGGCTGTACCGGCTGTTGCGGCGCTGACGGGCTGGCATTTGCCGTAACCGGGCCCGCGGACCGCGCGTCCAGGCGTCGCGCCCGTATGCTCGCCGTCGCGGAGCACCTGGACGCCGTTGACGAACACATGGCGCATGCCGACCGAATATCGGTGCGGCTTCTCGAACGTGGCGCGGTCACCGACCGTCGCGGGATCGAAGATGGCGAGATCGGCATAGTGGCCTACCCGGATCGCGCCACGGTCGGTCAGGCCCAGATTGCCCGCCGGCAGCGAGGTCAGACGCCGCACCGCCTCTTGCAGCGGGATCACCTTTTCGTCCCGCACATAGCGGCCGAGCAGCCGCGCGAAATTGCCGTAGGTGCGGGGATGCGAACCCGACTTCAGGAACACGCCCTCCGCCGCCTGGCTCGACCCGTCCGAACCGAAGCTCATCCAGGGAAGCGCGACCTGTCGGCGGACATTCTCCTCGTCCATCAGGAAATAGACCGTGCCGACGCGCGAGCCGTCGCGCATCACCAGCTCCATCGCGGTTTCCTCCGGCGACTTGTTCCAGAGCTTCGCGACTTGCGCCAACGTCTTGCCGGCAAGGGGCTTGAGCGCGTCCGTCTTGAACTCCGCCAGAAGCATGCCCTCGGGCCCCGCGCCCAGATACAGGTTCTCCCAATCGGCGCCCGGCCGCTTCATCTCGGCCGCCACGCGCGCGCGGACGGCGGGGTCGCCCAGCCGCTTCACCCATGCTTCCAGCCCGCCATCCTGCACCCAGAGCGGCATCGCGGCGTCCAACCCCGTCGCGCCCGCCGTGTAGGTGTACATGTCGGCCGTGATCCGAAGGCCCGCCGCGCGCGCCGCCTCCACCCGCCGGATGACCTCGGCCAGCTTGCCCCAATTTGCCCGACCCGCTTGTTTCAGGTGATAGATCTCCGCCTTGGCGCCCGAGCGTCGCGCGATCTCGATAAGTTCGTCCACCGACCGTGTCAGCCGGTCGCCCTCCGAGCGCATGTGGCTGATGTACCCGCCGCCGCAGCGCGCCGCCTCCGTCGTCAGCGCGACCAGCTCGTCGGTCTCGGCGAACGAGCCCGGCGCATAGATTAGCGAGCTGCCCACGCCCATCGCGCCCTCGTTCATGGCCTGGCGGACCAGCGTGCGCATCCGGGCGAGCTGCGCGGGGCTCGGATCCACGTCGCCCTCGCCCAGTTCGTGAATGCGCACGGTCGCCGCGCCGACATAGCTCGCGACGTTGTGCGACACGCCCCTCCGCTCCAGCGTCTCAAGATATTGGCCCAGCGTGGTCCAGCTGATCGGGTATTTCAGATCGCCTTGCCGCTCGAGAGCCAGCCTCCTCATTTCCCGGTTCAGCGGGCCCATCGACCAGCCCTCGCCCATGACCTCCAGGGTCACCCCCTGCCGGATGTCGCTCTGCCCGCGCCCGTCGACGAGCAGCGACTCGGTCGCCCAGCTCAGCATGTTGATGAAGCCCGGCGCGACCGCCAGGCCGCGCGCGACGATCTCGCGCGCTGCGCGTCCCGCGATCGTCGGACCGACTGCGACGATGCGACCGCCGCGAACGGCCACGTCGCCCCGGAAAGGCGCGCGGCCTTCGCCGTCATAGATCGTCCCACCCCGTACGATCACGTCGAACGGCGTACCCGCTTGTGCGTCGAGCCGCGCCGCCGCCCCGGCGGTAAGCAGCGTCGCCGTAGATGCGAGAAGCGCGATCAGCCTGCGCATACTTTCTCTCCTGTCTTCGTTGGCTGTTTTCCGATCGTGTCACGGAACGTTCGACACTAGGCTTTCGGAAATCGGTTGGCCATCGGTCAGGCGGCAGACAAGTCGGGACGGGCACGTCTCCGGTCTGCTAGGACCCGCCAAGGTGTGGTCGACGGTCGATATCGACTATGCTCGCGGCAACTCCGACTGCGTCTTCGAGGCCCGCCTAAGCAACACCGTCGTCGATTTTGGTCGTAGTGGCAGCAGAAAGAATCCTTCGCCGTGTCCAACGCCTCCCCGACGCTGGGAAAACTTCTCCGCAGCCTGCGCGATCGCAAGGGCTGGACCCTTAAGCAGATGAGCGAGCATTGCGGCATCCCGCTCTCGACCCTCTCGAAGGTCGAGCACGACCGGCTCACGCTCACCTACGACAAGCTGCTCCAACTCAGCCGCAAGCTCGGGCTTCGCATGTCGGAACTCTTCGCTGAGGAGGGTGAGGAGACCGCGCAGACCGTCACCGCGCGCCGGAGCGTCGGCGACCTCGACCACGCCGTGCGCGTGGAGACGCCGAATTACGATTATTTCTATCTCTGCACGGAGCTGCGCCGCAAGCGGATGATCCCGGTCATCACGACCATCCGCGCCAAGTCGCTCGAACAATTCGGCGAGCTGGTCCGTCACGCTGGCGAGGAATACGTCTACGTGCTCAAGGGCCGCGTCGCCGTCCACACGCAATTCTACGATCCGATGATCCTTGAACAGGGACAGTCGGTCTACATCGACTCCAACATGGGCCATGCCTACCTCGCCGGCGACGGATGCGAGGAGGCGGAGGTCTTGGGCGTGATGTCGAGTGCCGACGAGGAACTCATGCAGTCGCTGCTGATCATTCACGAGGAACGCAAACGCGCCGCCGAGCCGGTCGTCGCAAAGCCGCGACGGGGTGTATCCGGCGAGAACAAGACCGCGCGGCCGCGTCGCAAGGTAGGCTGATCCTACGATCCAGCCGCCGCACAGCCGAAGAGGCGACTTTCATCGATAAGCGCGCATAGCGACGATCCTGTTTATGCGGCATCCGGAAACCGGTCGGGCAGCGGCGCGGGAGCGATCGTTCTGCCCTACCCGCGTGGCCCAGCTTTTCAGCACTCATGAATATCGACGTGCAACGACCGCCGAACCGCGCATAAGGCGGTATGACCGCGATCTTCATTTTGGGTGGCGCGCGTTCCGGCAAGAGTCGCAGGGCCCTGACCATCGCCGATGCGCTCCCAGGATCCCGGACGTTTATCGCTACGGCTCAGGCCTACGACGAAGAGATGATCGAGCGCGTCGCGCGCCACCGGGCGGAACGCGATAAACGCTGGAATACGGTCGAGGCACCGGTCGACCTGCATGCCGCGATCGCCGACGCGAAGGTCGAGCATGACTTGCTGCTGGTCGACTGCCTCACCCTGTGGCTTTCCAATATGATGCTTGGTGGTCATGATGTCGAACGGGCCACGCGATCGCTGCTGGATCAGATGATCGCACCCCGGTCGGGCACGCTGCTGCTCGTTTCCAACGAAGTCGGCATGGGGCTGGTGCCCGAAACGCCGCTCGGCCGCGCGTTCCGGGACGAGCAGGGGCGGCTCAACCAGCGGGTCGCGGCCCTCGCCGACCGGGTGGAGTTCGTCGTCGCCGGTCTGCCGCTCACGCTGAAGGGTTAAAGGGCCAGCGCCGCCGCCAACCGCATCGGACCCGCATCGTCGGCGGGCAGTCCGATCCGGAGATGGTGTGGCAGGTCGGCGAACCGGCGGACATAGATTCCCGCCCCGGCGAGCGTCGCCCACCGCGCATGCGCGTCGGGAGCGTGCACGAACCGGAATAGCGACGTCCCGCCCACGATCGTCAACCCGCCGCGTTCCAGCACCGCGTCGAGCGAACCGGCCGCGCCGACAAGCCGGTCGGTCGTTTCGCGCCGCCACCGATCGTCGGCATAGGCGGTCACCCCCAGGCTAAGCGCCGGCCCCGATACGCCCCATTGCCCGATCAGCGGACGCAGCCCGTCCAATATGTCGGACGGCCCGAGCACCGCCGCGAGCCTCAACCCCGCCAAACCGTAGAATTTGCCGAACGATCGCAGCACGATCAGCCCTGCCCGGCCGGCATGCGCCGCCACGGACAGGTGCGGCGCGACCTCGGCGAACGCCTCGTCGACGATCAGCCAGCTACACCGTGCCGCCTGGATATCGGCCGCTGCGAGCACCGCGTCCCGCGGGACGGCGCGGCCGTCCGGATTGTTGGGATTGCACAGCACGACCGCCTCCGGCCGGGCGGCCAGCGCCGCATCCAGCGTCGGCACCGCCCGGACCGATCGGCCCGCAGCCGCCCAAGCCCGGGCGTGGTCGCCGTAAGTGGGCGACACGATCGCGACGCTCGCCGCGACCAGGACCAGCGGCAAGAGGCCGATCGCGAGTTCGCTGCCCGGCACCGGCAGGATGGCGGCCGCCTCGGCACCGAACGCGCCGGCCATCGCGCCGATGCACCCCGCGCGCGCCTCGTCGGTCGGCAGCCGCGACCAGGCTTCAGGCTCGATCGCGCTCACGGGGTAGGGCCAGGGATTGATCCCGGTCGACAGGTCGATCCACGGTTCCGGGGCGGCGGGAAACGTCGCGCGCATCGCGCCCAGCGCGCCGCCGTGGAGAAGATCGCCGCTCACGCGAACGTCGCCGCGGCGAGCAGGCCCGCCGCGAGCAGAACGGCACGCACCGCGACCGACAGCGCCCGTCCGATCGCCGCCGCGTCAGGATCGGTGCCCGCCGGATTGAGCCAGGGTTCGTCGGCCATCCGGTCACCGTAGCGGCGCGGACCCGACAGACGGATGCCGAGCGCGCCCGCCATCGCCGCCTCCGGCCAGCCGGCGTTCGGCGAGCGGTGCCGCCGCGCATCGCGCCAAGCGATCCGGGCGGCTGCCCACGACCATGCCGCCGCCGCTATCAGTCCGGCCGTCAGCCGCGCCGGTATCAGGTTCGCGAGGTCGTCGAGCCGAGCCGCGAACCCGCCGAACGCCTCGTGCCGCGCGGTCCGGTGCCCGATCATGGAGTCCAGCGTATTGATCGCCTTGTACGCCGCGATACCCGGTAGCCCGGCGACCGCACCCCAGAACAGGGGGGCGACGACGCCGTCGGACAGGTTCTCGGCCAGGCTCTCGATCGCGGCGCATGCCACCCCGGCCTCGTCGAGCAGCGTCACGTCACGCCCGACTATCCGGGCGACCGCCGTCCGTCCCGCCGCGATCCCGTCATGCTCGATCGCGCGGCGGACCGCATCGACATGCACATACAGACCGCGCGCGGCGACCAGCGTCGCAGCGGCGGCGATCTCCAGCCCGATCCCGATCGGCCCCGGAACCGCCGCGACGGCCAGCGCGGTGCCGACCGCAACCGTCACCACGGCGATCGTCGCCACTATTCCCAGCAGATAGCGGACGGCCGGTCCGAAACCCGGTCGGTTGAGCGTGGCGTCGAGCCGGTCGACGAACGCGCCCAACCAGCTCACCGGATGGCCGATTCGGCGATGGACCGCATCCGGCCAGCCCAGCACTCCTTCAAGCGCAAGCGCCGCCAACATGGTCGCGGCATGCATCGTCACGCATCCGGACTCCAGCCGGGCGCGCGCGCCGCCGCGAAAAGCGCGTCGACATCGACCGCACGGGCGATCCCGTCGGCGACCTCATCGAGCGCCGCCTCCACGGCGTCGTCATAGATGAGCGGCGAGGGCGCGACACCGAGCCGATCGAGCCAGGCCCGGCGGAAGTCGTCGTCCACGAACAATCCGTGGACGTACGTTCCCTCGATCAGGCCACCGATCGCGCCGTCGGGGCCGTCCTCCAGCGTCAGCATCGGTCGCTCCAGCGCCGCGCCCGTCGTTCGGCCGGAGTGGATTTCATAGCCGCTCACCGACGCGCCCGTCCGCGCGCAGCGGCCCGCTACGGGGCGGACACGCTTGCCCGGCAGCATCTCGGTCTCGATGTCGAGCAGTCCCAGCCCCGCCGCCTCGCCGGGCGGGCCCTCGATCCCGCGCGGATCGCGGATGACGCGGCCGAGCATCTGGAACCCGCCGCACACCCCCAGCACGCGGCCGCCGGTGCGGGCATGCGCCAGGATGTCGTGGTCCCACCCTTGCGCGCGCAGGAAGGCGAGGTCGGCGATCGTCGACTTGGTCCCGAACAGGATCACCGCGTCCGCGTCGCGGGGGATCGGCCGCCCGGGCGGGATGAAGTCGAACTCGACGCCCGGCTCCGACCGCAGCGGGTCGGCATCGTCGAAATTGGCGAGCCGCGACAACATCGGCGCGACGATCTTCACGCCGCCCCCGCGCCGCGCGACGGGGCGCTCCAGCACGACCGCGTCCTCCGCGGGCAGGCGCGCGGCGGCATCCAGCCAGGGGATCACGCCGAAGCAACGCCACCCGGTCGCCCGCTCGATCGCGAGGACGCCTGCGTCGAACAGCGTCGCGTCGCCGCGGAACTTGTTGATCGCGAAGCCGACGATCATCGCGGCGTCGGCAGGGTCGATCACCGCGCGGGTGCCGACCAACGCCGCGCTGACGCCGCCCCGGTCGATATCGCCCACCAGTACCACCGGCACCCCCGCCGCCCGCGCGAAACCCATATTGGCGATGTCGCGGGCGCGCAGGTTGACCTCGGCCGGGCTGCCCGCGCCCTCGACGATCACCAGGTCATGCGCGGCCGTCAGCCGCGCGAAGCTGTCGAGCACGGCGGGCAGCAGGCGCCGCCGCCCGGCCATGTAGGCGGCGGCGTCCTCCGTCCCGATCGCGCGGCCATGGACGATCACCTGCGCGCGGGCGTCGCTCTGCGGCTTGAGCAGCACCGGGTTCAAATCGACATGCGGCGCGATCCCTGCTGCGCGCGCCTGCAGCGCTTGGGCGCGGCCGATCTCGCCCCAGGAACCGTCGGCGTCCGCGCAGGCGGCCGCGTTATTGGACATGTTCTGCGGCTTGAACGGCGCGACCGACAAGCCGCGCCGCTTCGCGATCCGGCACAGCCCGGCGACGAGCAGCGACTTGCCGACGTCCGAGCCCGTCCCCTGCACCATCAGGGTGCATGCGGTCACGCGGGACCGTCGATCAGCACGCGCCCGCCTTCGACCCGCGCCGCGACGCCGTACACGTCGGCGATGCGCGCGGGCGTCAGCGTGTCGGCGACCGGGCCGTCGGCGACGATCGCGCCCTCCGCCATCCACACCAGCCGGTCGGCATAGCGCGCGGCGAGGTCGAGGTCGTGGAGGACCACCAAGGCCCCGCCCCCTCCCACGAACCCGTCGACATGGCCGCGCAGCAGCCTCAGCACACGGTGCTGGGCGCGCGGATCGA